>CAJUED010000126.1 GCA_910585075.1 uncultured Lachnospiraceae bacterium | reverse complement strand
GGTTCCATGTATGCCAGGCGATTTTCAGGTGTCCACCACATCCCTGCATAGCAGGCATATTCTCCCGACTCATCTGCAATAACCACATCCAGTTCCGGCGTTGCGTGCGGCGCGGTGCTCAGTATATAATTGTGCTGCTCATACTGATGATTCCACGGACCTTCACACTGCTCATGGTCAAAACCTTTAAAACAGCATTTGCCCACGTTTGTCCTGTCAATGTCCTGGGGGTTTACAAAGTGAAAACCTTCCGGCAGCGGAAAATCCAATTCATCTGCATAATCCCCATCTGTACAAGATTTCAATTTCTTGTTCTGCATAAATTACCGATAAACTGAAAGTTATCGACTTGTTTTTGATAGCCTATTCTGCAAAAAGGTAACAGCAGCTTCTTGTACTTCTTCTCTTAATTCGCCCTGTGTAGGTTTTTTTGCAATCCTTTGTATATCTGAGAGAATACAATTTATGCTCTTATCAGAAAAAAGAGGTGCCAGACAGGTAATAATCCAATACTTCCATATTTCGTCTTTTTCATGTGGACTTAAAATTCTATGAATTAAGGGGGTCAGAGCTGATTGGTGTAAAGCCAGCACCGGCAAAATATCACCAGCAACAGGCCAATTACAGTCCTGTATCCACTCCAAAAGAGAGGGTAATATCGGCTCAATCTCATTGTCAGTGAGGTGTTTTAGCCTCTCTATATTGGAACTATCAAATTTATTATTTGGCACCAAGTCGTAAATATCTGTCATATTAGTTCTTCATCTCCATCTCAACTTAACGATTTGTCGCCTTTACCTGATAGCATTAAGACGCACTAAATTATTATTTGTTATGTAAGCAAATTGCAAATTAGCTTATTAAACCTGTTTTTCTGTTTCAATCCGGTCGAAGTATTCCTTCGCAAGAGCAGAGGATACATGGTTGTCATATCTTCCCTCGATAAATATGATTGGAGCACCATATTGTGTTTGGGCTTCAAAGTTTGTTTGCATGACTTCCTGCCACAAATATTGTATGGCTTGCAGACTGCCCCTCTGGCGCCGAATCAAATCGGCGAGTGTGTAATATCGAGAGAGCAAAAAGGGAATGGCTAAATTATTATACTCTTTCAATCATTCCGCTTTTCTCTATTTTATTCCAACGTTTGAATGCAATTATTTACGCATCAGTTCCATAGCCGCTGTACTCAGATACCATGAGATATTTCTCATCAGCGATAATTCCATAACATCTGTCGCTGTCCTTTTTATGAAGCTGATTCCCTAAATAAATCCTGTTATCATCCCAAAACTTTACGGTCTGGCCGTTTGGAAGGGTATATTCAATGTTCGCAAAGGAACCTTTCAGCGCATTCAGCTCTGTTACTTCTTCCATATCTGGAATCTGCAGCGTAGTGAAGGCCACAATCAGCTTTTCTTTTAATTCGCTTAACGATGTTTTCCCTTTTTTCAGCACTGTGCAACAAGGCATTCCGCCCCAAAAGGCTGCCCTTCTGTTGCTGCACATCCGTTACAAGTGCTGCATAATTCACAGTTCGTACAATCAATTCCGCAGATAGATTTCATTCTGTTTTCCTCCTCAAATTCTCTTTTTTACAGCTTCCTTATGGGAAAAATATATACCCTTTCCCGGTCTTTGGACAGGTAAAATCATGGACGGCATCAACCAAAGCAATACTATGCTCCTGTTGAATCATGGGAGGGGACATTCCTTTTCGGAAAAGCGTTCCCAATGCATAAATTTCTCTTTGTCATAATATAAACAATGCCTGTTCGTAATCTTTGACATAATACTTTACTCAAACTTCCCACACTCCAAACCAGCTGAAAACCTTTAAATTTCTGGCTT
>CAJUED010000125.1 GCA_910585075.1 uncultured Lachnospiraceae bacterium | reverse complement strand
CATCCCACTCTCCCTAACCGCTGACCCGCCCACTCTTTCTACCGAAGCCTCAAAATCTCTGACTGTATCCCACAATGCTATTTCTTCTATCCGAACACCTGCCACACAGTAGGCGAACGGCACCTGGCCCTTTTATCCATAACAAAAAACAGGGAAAAGATACTCCTGCAGATGGAACTGCTTCTGTGTCTTTTCCCTGTATACGGATTTCCTCTATGAGAGTATGGTACAGCCATACCCTTGATGGCGCAGATATCTGCGGATGTCACCTGGATTTTTTTGACCGCATCACTGCTCCCCTGTCCATTATAAAACACTCCTTCTCTTTAATAAGTATGGTTTCACCGTACTAAAATAGTATTGCCACGCCATTTTTACATTTGCATGGTGTGGCACTATCATACTTTTAGGAGGTGAAACTATGGCTCTTCATCCAAAACAGTTCGGCATGGTGCTGAAAAATGCACGGATGGACAAAAAGCTTACCCAGGCTGAATTAGCTGAAAAACTTGATATTTCCCTTTCGTACCTGAAAGACCTTGAACGTTTCCGCAACAGCCCAAGCTACGAGGTCTTTGAAAAGGTCATCCGTTACTTCAACCTGTCAGCAGACACCGTGATCTACCCCAACCAGAACCAGGCTGACGATACATACCAGAAGATTGGGCGTCTGCTGACCCGCTGTGACGAAGGACAGCTCAAAGTCATCCTTGCCACCACAGAGGCGCTGCTGTCCGTAAATGAAAAACCCTCAGAACCAGAGTAACAGATGAATGCGGTGTCCAGGCGGTGTTTCCGTCACTTTTTCCCTGCATTTTAAAGGCTCATTCCTGCAGCGGGATCCCCGTGCAAAAATGAGCCTCTTTTACTGTCTTATCCGTTTCATAAATTCTTCCGTGGACAAATCCTGCCGCAAAAGCCCCATACCGCTTAACAGGAGGATGCAGTCCACATATCCCTGGCAGTATGCTTTCTGTCCTTCCAGTGAATTCATATCTTCCAGTTCCGCCATCCACTCCAAAAGTAACTGCCGCTGTTCCTGTGGGAGCTGCTGCATCACTGCCTCGCATTTTTCACGAAGCCCTTCCACTTCTTCCTGGGCTTCCTTATATCCTGGCACCTCTACTGCAGTATCCCTTGCTACATTCTCACAGCGTAGCCGGTTTAAGAACTGCCCGACCTGTTCCCATATTTTATTCTGCATATCCATGTCCTCCTTCAAACCTTATTATCATTATTAACATATCCGCAGATATTACACCATCCCGAATTCAAATCTATGCTCCAAAAAGAAACAGGTAGTGTTCCAAGCCTTTTGCTTAGAACACTGCCTATTTGTTTTTTATACGATTCATTTTATATCCAATCCCACGTACAGTCTGGATGTATTCTGGCCGGCTTGGATCATCCTCAATTTTTTTCCGGAGACGGCGGACATGGGAAGTGATATTGCTGTCATCCCGGAGATATTCCCCATTCCAGACATAATTGTAAATCTTTTCTTTAGTAAGCGTTATGCCCTGATGGAGTGCCAGCACATACAAAATACGGAATTCAATATTAGTCAGACTTACCTCATGGTTTTCTTTTAGAACTTTATGCTGATCTGGCAGGATAATCAATTCGCCATTTTTTATCTTCCCCTGCTTTCCCTCTATTGTTTCATCAATGCTAATATGCGCTCCATTTACAATCTCTATTATTTTATCATATATTTCCTGTTCTGGTTCTTCCAAAGAAATAACGAGTAATTTTATCATATCACTTAACTCCCTCTATCAACTTCTAATCCTTTATAAAACTATCACTGAATGCCAGATATATTTAAAGCAAAACCAACAGAACATTATTTTAAGAACTGTTGGTTTCACTTATTTGCCTACATCAATGCATACTTAAGTTTCCTAAAACTTTCTTCACTTATATCGTGTTCCAACCGGCAGGCATCCTTAACTGCAGTTTCCTTAGATATGCCAGCATTAGCAAAAACTGTAAGAAAAAAATCATACCGTTCATATACTTTTTGTGCTACTAATACTCCTTTCTCAGTAAGACACAAACTGGAATCCGGGCGTTTTATCAGAAACCCTTGCTCTCTTAGCTGTTTTATTGCTACACAAACACTTGCTTTGGAAACCCCCATATATTCGGCAACATTAACCGAATGGACATTCTCAAGTTTTCTCTGCAGTACAAAAATTGTTTTTAAGTAGTCTTCTTTAGATTTTCCTAATTCCAAATCAATCTTCCCCCATTTCAAT
>CAJUED010000124.1 GCA_910585075.1 uncultured Lachnospiraceae bacterium | reverse complement strand
ATATATCTTATATCAGTTTTTTGAGTTTACACAAAACTTGAAACAGCCTCATTAAAAGCAAAAAAATTTCTTCCACAACGACCGATTTGCCGTCACACTAAGATACCCCTTCATCGCTATGCGCCCTGCATTATAAGTGACAATTTTGCTTGTAATATCCCAGCTTTGGGCGCATTCGATGATTTTCCATCTTCCTTGTGTTCCTCTGCCGGCTGTTCTAACAGCATGGTTACCGCAATAACCGCAAACGCCCATCCGCGGTGAATTACAAACTGGTAAAAGCATTTCTTCTCCGCACTTGTGAGTTTTGGCACAATCTTCACACAGCCATCCGTTGCCCTCATAAAGACATTCCGCACATATGTATACGGCTGGCTTCTTTCCGCATTCATCACACAAAAATTCTATCGGGTTATTTCTTGATAAAATTACTAATTTCTCTTTCCGGCCAACTCCTGTTCTATAATTTGTTACCGTGATCATAAGTTCCGTAGTGGAGCCAAAATCATATTCGCAGTCAAATGTCATTCCTTTTTTCAGCACGGATTTTAATTTGTAGTTCATACCTTTGTGAGGCTCACCCCAGAAAAAATCTTTCTTCGGCTGAAGACACAGATAGAAGGCGAAAGTTCTTCACGCCCTCCGCCTTCTATCCTTCACCTTACAATACACCACTGCCACTCCCGTACTCACCGCTGTAGCCACAATCGCTGGCCCAATAATCCCCGCTGGATTCACACTCCCGTACTGTTGCCGATAAGCTGGTGTCAAGTTAGGACTAAAAAATATTTCAACTTTTTTCAAAAAATACAATTTACGACATTACATTAAACTTCCACTTAATCTCTACCCTATCTTTTCCATACACTTCTATCCTTTCGATCAATTCATCCACCAGCTCCTTTGTCAGTCCTTCTGCATCCAGCACTGCCATTATTCCCATCTTTTCTTCCAATGCTTCTGTCACAAGTGCAGTTTCTGCCATCTGCTGCTCCAGAATCTCCAGCTCCCTTTTGCTCTCCGCTTCCATGGCCCTACCGTAGATAACTTGTGCCCAATAAAGTCCCTATATAAACCTCGTTCCGGATGATAACACTGACCTGCGAAGCATCCCACAGGTTACTCTTTCCGTTTTTCAGTTCATAGTTAGCATTAATCTTCCGGTTCTTGTATACCCCCGGCGTGGGGATTGATTCCGCATTCAGCTTTCCGGCAATCTGAAGCGTTGTATCTCCCCCTGCCGCATAATGAAAAATATCCCTGACAATCTGTGTTGCTTCCGGATCAGGAATGTAAGCCTCTCCCTCGCCACTTGCCCTCATATATCCATATGGCACATCTCCTCCGAAATAAGCACCTTTTTCCTGCATCAGCTTTTTATGCGATGATTTCTCAACCTATACTTTCAGCTATTTACATAATAAGAAGGCAACCAACAACCATTTTAATAGTTATCCGCTGCCCTTTATAATTGATTTTATAGAATCCCGTAACTTTTCATTGCCTGTTTTAATAGCTTTTGGTTTTCTTCTTCCATTTCTGTGAGATATTCCCGCTGGTCCCTGCTACAACAATAGCATCCACACCATTTAAATTTTCCTTTCTAATTTATTCTATACAAGATACCATTTTTATTTTATGGCTGAGAAATAAGGACAATCTTATTGCCCCATCCCTCTAATACCGGATTATTTTCTACGGCTTCTATAAAATCATCCGTAGCATCAAATGTCCCAACTTTTGTATACTCTGTAGAAATCTCCGCATCATGGTAGAATAAAACAATACGGTTCGGATCAGAATAAAATACATCCCCGGCTTTTGCTTCTGTTACTGTTTCCGGTTCGGAGGGAATTTCATATCTGCTGGGTATATCATAGTATTCCATGACAGAATAATCTACATTATCATCACGGTCATATACCGGAAGCCTCCAGTCTGAAGTTCCTACATGGCGGGCAATCGCCTGTGCCGTCTCATTATCCTCAAGATGCATGGTAAATGGTTCCCCATCATCACCAAAATGAACTTCCAGCTCCGTTGCTGCTCCTGCAGTGTATCCTGCCTCTACATTTTCCGAGCCAGTCGTGGTTTCCGTCTCTGCCATATCTATATTTACCTCCGGGTCTGACTGTACGGAAACATCTGCATTTTCTTCATTTCTGCCGGAGCATCCAGCCAGCAAGCCTGCCGCCAATGCTACACACATCATTGTTATCGCTGCTTTTTTCATCCTATTCTTTGTCATAATTATTTACCCTTTTTGCACACTCCTGTGCATATCCTTTCTTTTTGTTTTTTATTTTATTGTTTCTATTACTCTCTATACTTTCTTATATATTTTGCACAAAAAAGCCTTTATTTCAGCCATTTG
>CAJUED010000123.1 GCA_910585075.1 uncultured Lachnospiraceae bacterium | reverse complement strand
TTCGCCCTTGATTTCCTGCTGACATGATATATTTACCTTTATATATCCCTGGCCGCTTCCACCACCGCTTTGATTCTTGCATACGGGATTTCGGTAGGAAGTGTACAATCCGCCCCCAGAATAAATCCCTTCTTTCCGTAAGAATGAATGAGCTCCCTGACTGCTGACCGCAGCTCATCCAATGTTCCATCTACCAGCACACCGCTTCTGTTTGCCAGCCCGCCCATCACAGTAGTTCCCGGGAACATGCGCTGTCCTTCTTCCAGACTGAAATCCGTCTCATATACGCCCCAATTTACCACATCCGCCAGGTCGTTATAGCTCTCATAACGCTTCATATTCAGGTCATCTTTACACATGTGTAAAAAGTTCACCCCGCCTGCTTCCTTTGAAGCCCGAAGGATCTGTTTATCAAAAGGCTCGATATACTCCTTAAATTCTTCGTCCGTAAAGTAACGTATCTCTCCGCCCAGCGCCGCATAATAAATTCCCTCAAGCCCCAGCTCCTTATACTTTACCGCCAGCTGGCACATGCCGTCGGTAATTCTTTTAAAAGCCTCTATGAGCGGCGTTTTGTTTTCCCTGATATGGGCACAGAGTAGCTCACGGGTTTTCTCATATCCATATCTGGCCTCTATGGGATGAATAGAAGATGCGCAGACTCCGTGAAGCGTCCCGATTGCAAATGCCTCCGGGTCCGCCTTCTCCATAATCTTTTCCACCATCTCAATCTGTCGCTGCATAAAATCATCCTTAAGGGAATGGACCGGGATCTTGTTCCAATCCTCCGGCACTTTAATTTCCCCTGCCGCCGGAACCAGATTTTCGTTCATGATCTTAATAATATCGGTATCCGTTTCCTGAAAGAATTCCAGATGGGATTTAACACCGGCTTCTCCCGCCGCCCTGTCTTTTTCAAAATGAAGACTGAATCCTACCGGAACATGATCCACATCTTCGCCCCGGATTGCCCGCCATACGCGTTCTTTTTTTGTCATAAGTATATCTCCCTTTTATCAAATACCGCCCCATTCGTCAGGGCGGCTTATTGCATCAAATATGACGCATCTTCCCGGCAGGTAAGCTAAGCCATACCTGATATTTTTTATTATACTATCTAAAAATAGACTTGAACAGCTTATGCTCCAAATTATTTCATTCCGGTTTCTTTGCCCCTGCAAATGCCGTCTTTGCATTTTCAGGATAGCTGTCAGAAACACCTCTTGCTCCGCCTGACCATGGTATGGATATATTCATATGGATTATATTCACGCAAACTGACTGTTATAAAGGGCGGCATATTTCCCCTTCTTCCCCATCAATTCATCATGATTCCCCACTTCTTTAATATCCCCGTCTTCCATGTACAGAATCATATCCGCATCACGGATGGTGGAAAGGCGGTGTGCAATAACAAAACTGGTGCGTCCTTTCATAAGCTGCGCCATGGCCCGCTGGATCAGGACCTCCGTATGGGTATCCACATTGCTGGTAGCCTCGTCCAAGATCATGATTTCCGGGTCAGATGCGATTGCACGGGCAATGGTAAGGAGCTGCCGTTCCCCCTGAGAAATATTTTCCGCTCCTTTTGCCAGTTCCATATCATATCCGCCGGGAAGGGTTTTAATAAAAGCATGAGCACAGGCGGACTTAGCCGATGCAACTATCTTATCCCTGTCCATATTTTCTTCCGCATATCCCAAATTATCGGCAATCGTCCCTTCAAAAAGCCATGTATCCTGCAAAACCATACCAAACCGGTCCCGCAGCTCCTCCCTTGACATGTCGCAGATATTGACGCCGTCCACCGTAATAACCCCGCTGTTGATCTCATAAAACCGCATCAGCAGATTGATCAGGGTCGTTTTACCCGCGCCGGTAGGTCCTACAATGGCAACTTTCTGTCCGGGTTTTACTTCCAGATTCACATCATTCATCAACATGCGCTCAGGTGTATATCCAAACCGGACATTTTGGAAAGTCACGCTGCCGGAACGGTCTTTTGGAATAATAGCCTTTTCCACTTCGGGCACTTCCTCCTGCGCATCCAGCAGGGCAAAGATACGGTCTCCTGCGGCCTTTGCCGCCCCAAAGCTGCCCGCCATACCGGCCAGCGATGAAAAAGGTTCCGCAAAACGTCTTGTGTATTCCAGCATGGCCTGTACATTTCCCACTGTGATAAGTCCCCCGATGGCACTGATGCATCCCATGGCAGCACAGACCACATATCCCATATCATTGACCAGTGTGGTGATTGGGCTGACGGCCCCCGCAGTTGTCTCTGCCTTGTAGGAGCTGTTTTTCAGTTCTTCGTTCAGGGTGCGGAACTGTTCTCCGGCCCTGTCCTGATAGCCAAAAGCCTGGACTACCTGCTGCCCGTTATACATTTCTTCAATATACCCGTTTAACTGTCCAAGCAGTTCCTGCTGCCTCCCATAATGCTTTCCGCCGGATTTCATAACCCCCGCCGCACTGAGCAAAGAAAGGGGCACCATCACTACCGGGATCAGCGTCAGCTTCGGGCTGATTGCCAGCATCATCAACAGGATTCCCACAGCTGTGATCACCTGCGTGACAATAGAGGTAAGATTCTGACTGACGGTATTATTAATCGTATCCACATCATTTGTGATCACACTGAGAATATCACCGTGGGTATGCGTATCATAATAATTCAGTTTTAACCGGTGCATTTTTCCGTCAATATCACTGCGTATTTCACGCATCACATCCGATGTGATCTTCGCCATATGAAATCCCTGCAGAAATGAGAAGAACTGCGATACCAGATATAAGGCTACCAGCGCCGCAAGCAGCCATAGTATGGTCTCCCAATAGAACACGCCGTCTCTGATACTGTCAAACAGTGTCGTTGTGACTTTGCCGATAACGAACGGGGCCATCACCGTAAAGACAGTACTGATGCAGGCAAACAGCAGTACAAAAAAGAACCGCAGCCGATATGCCTTCAGGTATCCGAAAAGCCTTTTGAACGTATGTTTTTTCATGTTTTTTCCTCCTGCCGCTTCCAGCGGCTCAAATCCTTCCGAAAAACGCGGTTTTTGCGTTTTTCTTGTGTGAAACTTAATACATCTTAGGCAGTGTTCTTTGCTG
>CAJUED010000122.1 GCA_910585075.1 uncultured Lachnospiraceae bacterium | reverse complement strand
AAACCAAAGGAGGACTTTTGCATGGAACATGAAATCAACATTCTGGTAGTGGAACTGGGCAGACCACCCAGGCCAGCGCAGCAGGGGCAGCTTATCATTACACAGAATGGAGCAACGAAAGATTCAGGAGAATAAATTTTTCTGCCAATCTCGGAAACCTCCCAACAACGCAAAATACGCCGTCTCTCTCCTGAGCGGATGTGCAGGAGGAAGCGACCGTAGGCAGCGCAAAGCCACGCCGAAAGGCGTGTTCGGTCGGACGCGCAGGCGGACGGCCTGGGGCTTGGGGAAATCCCAACAAGCGAGCCGGAAATCCGAAAAGGATATTCCGGCTCATTGCTTGCCTACGTTATAAGAGTATATTACGCCTGATACTTGCGCTGAGTAAAAATGCCAAAGCCGAAAAAGCCGCTTTGCTTTCACAAAACAGCCTCTATTCTTCCATTTTGATTGCACCGTCAATAGCAGCTTCGATGATGGGCAGATACCTTTCCAAGCATTAGCTGCTATTTATGGTTGACACGTTAACGCTGAGCGCTCTCCCCTCGGATAAGTTCCAGATTGAAATTGTTTATATTTTGTTGCTTGTTTTATTCGAGCAAAAGAAGTAAAATACAAATATCGGAGGTGCAATATGGACTATATGACATTGAAAGAAGCAAGCGAACAATGGGGTGTAACCCCACGATGGATAAACTACTATTGTGCTGATGGGCGTATTCCTGGCGCTATAAAAATAGCAACAATCTGGCTGATACCCAAAGATGCCAAGAAACCTATTGATGGCAGAACAAAACGTGGAAAGGGACTACATTATGAGTAAAATTTTGTTGCTGGAAGATGACATAAGCCTTGTAGACGGTTTGCAATATTCTTTGAAGAAAAACGGATTTGAGGCCGAAATTGTTCGCACTGTTTCCGAAGCGATCAACAGCATCGAGAATATTGGAAAGTACGATCTGCTCATTCTGGATGTCACTTTACCTGATGGAACAGGTTTTGACGTTTGTGAGGCAGTACGCAGACAGGGCCAACAAGTCCCTATTATTTTTTTAACTGCCTCTGACGAAGAAGTGAACATTATCCGTGGTCTGGACAGCGGAGGCGATGATTACATTACAAAGCCATTCAGATTAGGGGAGTTATGTTCCCGCATCCGTGCGCTGCTTCGGAGAGCAGGTGTATCAAACGCAAACAACACAACAGTTATCGAATGTGGAGATATAACGGTCGATCTCTTAGGCAGTCGGGTATTGCTGAATGGTAAAAATTTGGAACTGACAAACGCGGAATACCGGCTGCTATGCCTCCTGATACGAAATGTAAACCGCCCCATTGGGAGGAACTTCGTAAGGAAGTTCCTCCCAAAACTTTTGTGGAATCAGCCGAATGTGATTGAATTGCAGGAATTTTCAACATATCGGAGGACTATATCATGGAAATATCATTATTTGAGCTTATGGGCGGAACCTATCATCGAGAGGGCGATTATTTTCTACCTAATCTACTCCCACCTGAAAGCATTTCTGTTGGTATCTGGGGTCAGCGACGGAAACACTACCTGAAAACGCAAAGAGAGCCTATCTATACCGCCCTACTTCTCAGCGGCAAGCTGGACAGCCACCTGTCTAAAGTGGATGCTCAAGCAAAGGCTATGTTTTTCCAGTTGGTCAAGCGACTGGAAAAGCGGGAAGGAATTACGGAACAGCTCAAAGCTGAGGATCAGATGGAATGGGTCAGGCAAATGAACAGCGCCCGAAACCGGGCAGAGGAAGTTATCTATAACGAGTTGATTTACGCCTGACATTAAGAACCCTGTAGAGAACATTTAGCAGACTGCCCTATGTCCAAAGATGCGGGGCAGTCTGTTACTGTCCAGCCCGGTATTTTTCTATCTCGGCTTTTATTTTCTCCCTGGCCCGTATGACCGAGTGCCTGATTGATTGCGGCCTGCAATGCTCCATCTCACTAATCTGGCGATAGTTGAAGTTATATTCATGGTAGAGCAAAAAACGCCGCCGCTGGATTTTCGGGAGCGCAGCAATAGCCTTATTGAGTAGTTCCCGCTGTTCTGCGTCAAAAATCAATTCCTCAACGCTTTTGGGTACTTTGAACGCCCGATTATAGAGCGTTTCATCCCACAAATCTGACGCTTCCTGATGCCGCCAGTCAGATTGTTGCAGATTGCGGTTTTTGCGCTCCATTTGACGAAATTCCACAAAAAATGG
The DNA here is from genome assembly GCA_910585075.1 of uncultured Lachnospiraceae bacterium. Classification (GTDB taxonomy): domain Bacteria; phylum Bacillota; class Clostridia; order Lachnospirales; family Lachnospiraceae; genus Suilimivivens. The sequence goes on along the minus strand of CAJUED010000122.1, from coordinate 1,025 downwards.
CTCGGATACCTCCAAATCGTAAAACTCGCCTTGCCCATCCGCAAAGCTGATGAAATACGCCGTTTTCCCATCGCCACGGACTTCCGTCCGAAGCGTATAGACCTTATCCATGAACGTCATTCGCTCGTCCTCCTACGAAAAAGCTGGGTGAGAGGACTTGACCTCTCACCCAGCAGCCCGTGGGGACGTGCGATTTTGGAGTTACCCTTGAAATTTCTTCAATTTCTTTTTCAGTACAGCTATCCGCTTATAAATGGCGTCCGTGGACAGATGGACAAGCACAGCAATCTCATTGGTCGAGTATCCATTCATTTTCAGCACAGAGATTTGCAAGGTGAGCTTGTCCACTGTCAGCAGGGTTTTGAGCAGTTCCGCATTTTCAATATCATTCAGCAAATCTTCCACCGTATAAATCTCGGTTGATGTTTTGCTCCCGGCAATGCTATCAAGATATGTACCTGTGTCCTGCAACTTTTCATAAAAGCGCCTGTCCGAATTGAACATAGCCCTGTCCCAAAGGCGAAGCTGTTCAATCGTGCTTTCATCCATGCCGCAGGCCCGCAGCACCTTTTCTTCAGCCAGTTTCCAACGCTGCCATTTGCGTTCTTCTTTGCCATGATTGTATGACATGGCCGTTTCCTCCTATCTGAATTTTTAGAAAATTCAGATAGGAGGGGCGGGGAGCGGCAGCGGGGCCGGTGGCTTGGATATAGAAAAGCGCCCGGACAATGCAAGACTGTTCGGGCACTTGGTACAACATTATGTGCTGTCAAAAAACGACTATTTTCGCAAACCTGGGTGGAGTGTGCCGCTGCGGTGGTTAGACTTTTTTTGGCAAGTGCCTATTTCTCCATAGTCGCATGGCGGCATCCTCCTATGTGCCGCCAATGGATATAAAAACGGCGGCTTTGAATCAAAACCGCCGCTGGAAAGAGCGTTTGGACATGAGGAATTGGCCTGCCCAGCAGCGGTTTTTTCTTTTCTGCCGCTGGGCAGACTTGGCTTTTATTGACTTCTATTTAGGC
>CAJUED010000121.1:2775-3278 GCA_910585075.1 uncultured Lachnospiraceae bacterium | reverse complement strand
ATGATGCCTTTGGGATGTCCGCATGATGGCTTTTTGCTATTCCTGTTATATCCATTTAAGTCTCATCTCCCTGCTCTCCGATTCCCCTATCTGCCAGATACATGTCTCACCAAAAGATTATTGGTAACTTAAAATTTCTTCCCTTATCGCGGGTAGAGACATTGGTTCTTCCTGTATGGCAACCTTTGTGACAGGGTCATAAACAGTATATAAATCCGGTTTTTCACTTGGGCAAAACCTCAAATACAGATTGGTATCCTGGTCTAAAACATATTTCCCCATAAAGTTACCGATAACCGCATATGCTCCCGCAATCCTGCCCTCCTATTTCTGTTCCCCCAAAAAGACCACGCATTGGTCTCCTGCCTCCGGAAGTTGGGCACCTCCCAACGATTGTAGCACTACCCCGTTTTCTATTTCATCATCAGTAATGCCCTCATACGGAATCACGCCATATACTTCAACAACCGTAGCCATCCTTACATAGCCATTTGATTCACTAA
>CAJUED010000121.1:2408-2765 GCA_910585075.1 uncultured Lachnospiraceae bacterium | reverse complement strand
GCTTATAAGGCTGTTTTCCGCTATATCCCCTTTTAATGTTTCAGAAACGGCAAATGTGTATATTGTCCTGGGCGCAGCCTCATCATCCGTATACCGGACATCCATAACCTCTCCCGCTACAACATTCGCCGCCGTGTTGTAAACTGATTCCAGATTGGGGTATACCACTCCAAAATCTACGGCCACGCTCATATCCTGTATAACGGGCTTCCCCTCCACGGTAAATGAATTGTTGAATTGGGCGGTATTATCCATCAGTTCCCGCACGCCTTCCTCGCCATCGGCATCCTTGGCAACTGCCCCTGAATCAAATGAGGGTGGAACAGGATCATCCTCTTGCCTTCCACAAGCTACTAA
>CAJUED010000121.1:0-2398 GCA_910585075.1 uncultured Lachnospiraceae bacterium | reverse complement strand
GGGAAACGCTTTAATCAGCGTTTCCCTAAATTTGCAAGAAGAAAAATGAATAAGGCAAATAAAAAAATTCTTTTCATCCTATCATTCCTTTATGTTTATCGCATTCTTGCTCCCCGATTCCTCAATCTGCCAGAACGCCGGAAGATGCCTGCCCTGCCTTGTTGGACTGTGGCTTATTGGCTATATGCGTCCGTTGAATTTATTCCCTCTTTCATCTTTTTTCGGATGATCAGCTTCGCAATAACCGCCACCGTCACAAAAATAAGCATAACTATTCCATAAACAAAAATACTTGTGTACCACGGTGCTGATTGCATAGCATATAAATCAGGGTGTTTTTTATAATCCCAAAATACATATATTCCACATCCAATGAAAACTCCTACAAAAGAACCGATTGTTATATTTGTAATTTGGTTCAGCTTTTTTAACATCCCAAATACCTCTCTTATTACAATTTTATTCACTAATCTGCCGGAATGCCGAGGATACCTGCCCTGCCTTGTCGGGCTGTGGCTTATTAGGGATATGCAGCCGCAGCTTCATTTCCTTCTATGCCTTTATATCAAGGCCGCCCCGCAACGTCCCCCTGCCCGGAAGGCGCAATACTTCTTTCGTAAGAGGTACAACACGCCCATTACTGACTGCATAATCCAATAGCTGCTGCATCGCTTTCAGATTCGACTGGGACAGCAGTGTCCCACTCTTCCCATATGTCCTGTTCCCCAGCTCTGAAAGGACTTCCTCCGTATATGCCATCTGCCCGTCCAGCCATTTCTCAAAGGCTGTCGGCTCCGCTTTCTCCCTGTGCAGGGCCTCCTCCCGCTCTTTACGGTAATTTCCCCAATATTGGCTGTGCCGGTTCCTGCTATCCTCCAGCCATTCCCTCTGGCCCGGCCCGTATCCGTATTCCGTATCAATGTCATAAAGGCTGCCATTTTTATAGCCGATGGTAAGCCCGCGCCCCTCTTCCTTATCCCATCCCTCTTTCACAAATACCTGATAATCTTTATACAAGGATTCCATAGGCAGGACATCCATCTCACAATTTGCCCGCTTTTCATTATACTGCTCTGTTACTACATCCCATAGGTTCCGTCCATCCGGCGTATAGATTACCCCGTCCCTGTTTTCCAGTTCCCTCATATCCAGCCCTGTCATGTCATTTACAAAATGCCACATGACCGCCTTCTCCTGGTATGCCGTGTCATATAAATACTGCCTGGGCTGCTCAATCCCGTTATTCGCCGGATTGCACCAGCGCAGATGCTCATACAGGTATCTTCCATTGTTTCCCCTGTTCAGGACTTCCTCTATCTGCCTTGCCAGCGCCTCGTCCACACCGCCTGCATGGATTTTGTACTCATACGGGTCAACCCGCAGGCGCAGGTCTGCCCCTTCCGGTATGTCAATGCCGTTTTCCGCAAAAAGCCGGTTGATGGAATCATTCATGCCGCGCCGCACCTCATCATTCCATTCCGCATCGCTCATGATCCCGCCAAAGTTCTTCTGTATCACCGGGTCATAGCTGTTCACTGCCGCCGGAAGCCCGTTCAGGACACGCCTTTCGGATTCCGCACATATCTCACGCTCCCTCTGTGTCAGCCCCTTCACATAATAAGGGGATTTTGTGTTATAGTATTTATCCCATATATGCTTTGACGGATTATCAAATTTTCTATTTTCTTCATTTACCTTTGCGTAATGCTCATCAATGGCCTTCGTATATTTTTCATATTTCGCAATGACAGATGGCATGGGAAATGTTGTTGCGCTGTCCTGCTGTGGCAGGCTGCTGCTTTGGGATGCCCGCTCCGCATAGACCGGAACGTCCTGCTCCCTTTGGCGTGTTTTCACCACATTGTCAGCCTTTGCAGGTGCTTTTACTTCCCCTGCCCCGTGCCGGGATGCAGCCACCTGATTACTATAATATAAGGCGGAATATTCCTTTGCCGCACCGCTTCCGATTCCACTAACACTCATTCTTAAATATCCTCCATTCTTTTTCCGTTCTCCTCCTGCTCCCCGATTCCCCAATCTGCCGGAACGCCGGAGATGCCTGCCATGCCTTATCGCGCTGTGGCTTATGGGCAATTTGCGTCCTATAACTGCTCCAGCTTCTCCAAAAATGCTCTATAAAATTCTCCTTCTTTGATGCGGGCCTGCTGAACCTCTATGCTTCTGGGCGTATATACTCTTGGATGCTCCAAATCGTACAGCGCCTCTTTCGCTGCCTTGATCGCAGATTCCACCGTGCTTCCAAGAATGTCAAAATTCTCCGTTTCACCTTTAAGCTGTTTATTAAGCCGCTGCACCATCATCTGCGATATGTGGCTCATCATCCCGTTGCCCCGGATTCCCATGCCATTCGCATTTACTTCTTTCGCCGCATCCATCC
>CAJUED010000120.1 GCA_910585075.1 uncultured Lachnospiraceae bacterium | reverse complement strand
TTGGATGATGCAACCTTTGGCGACCAGTGTTTTCCTGTTTTGGCAAGGATTCCCAAGCTGAATATGCTGGCCCTGATGCGGGGCAGACAGATTACCGGACACGGACTGGAACTGTTGAAAGACCTTCCCTTAAAAGATCTTTTCTTACAGCGGACAGCTCTGGACAACGAGGGACTGGCCCAGGCCGCACAGATTAAAAAACTGGAAAATATCTATATAGCTGCCTGCCATCATATTACCTTTGAAGGACTGCTGGCGGTTTCCTGGAGGGATAAGCTGTATATCAGCGATACAGACAAGCATGATGACGAGGGACTGGCGGGGTTGTTTACAAAGGCAGAGCGCAAGTCATATGAAGATGCCCGTACCTATAAAACCATGAAAAATCGAATTTCATTGGACAATCCAGAATTACAGGCTCCCATTCATGCGCTGCGGGAGTTCTTTAACGATATGAACCGCTGGGAGCAGATGGCAGAACAAAAAGGACGCGGTGATCAGGCGGAGATTGATGCGCTGTTTGCCAGAAGAGTGAGCTGGTCTCCCCGTCCCGGCTGGCGCCCCGTGAATCTTTCCTGGAGAAGTGGAGGGACTTATACAGATCATCATCTGATTGCCGGAGAACGGGTCACAAAAAGCAAATTCTGGCTTTATGCGGAACAGGATATTTTTTATTATCGCTATTTGATGCGTCTGATCGATGATAAGTGGATGATTGATAATGCCCAGTGGTGCCAGAAAGGGCACTGGTCATTTTGCGGACTGTGATGAAAAGCGGACTCTTTCATAATAAGGAATGGAGATTATGCCAAAACGTATCAGGAACACATTAAGAAGGGAGAAGAACAACAGTGAAAATAGAGGAGTTGAAAGAATACATACATAGTGACTGGAGCGAAACAGCCGAATGCCGAAACGATAAATACTATTTTGTCAGGACTGATGCAGACGAGCTGGAAGATGTTTTTGCAGAAATCAAGTATCAGCTGTCAGAAGAAGTTCCGGATGACTTGAAAAGGTTCTATAAAGAGGTTGGATTTGGATTCCTATGGTTCGGGTTCAAACAAAAGAAAGGGATTTACAGGGTTCTTTCTCCGGAAGAACTTCTCAATCTGTATTTTGAACCGGAGGACGAAGGGGAGCCGGACGACTTTATCATGTATCGGGAAAACGCATGGAATAATATGGATGAGAATAAACTGCTGGCCTTTTGCCTGTTTGGGGAAGAGGACAGTCTGCTGTACATTGGGCTGTCTGATGGGGCTGTTTATTATCTTTCCGCAAGACGCAAAATTGCAGATTCTCTCAATGAGTTTTTTGATTTATTAGATAAAGATGTAGATTATTTTATGAATGGTTGAATATTAAAAATAAGATTTAGTTAATTAGATATGAGGTTTGGTGGAGAATATTACGGTGTTATTTAGAAAAATAATTTAGATAAATCATACCCTATGTAGCATTAAAAGCTATTTATTATGACGCAAGGACTTGATGTATGACTATAGATAACCCATAAGAAGTAAAAACAGCCTAAAAAACAGGTAAAAAGGAGAATTATAGATATAGGTACCACTTGGCTGAAACTTATAGCACAACAACTAATAGGCATAATACAAAAAGCCAGCGGCGCAGATACCAGTCTGAACTGCTGGCTTTTCTTTTTCAACATACTATGTCTTTCCGATCTCCGTATTGAGAGGGGTAGTGTTATCTGCCAGTGCAGAAGCAGTGGCTATCAAAACAGACAAGGCTTTTTCATCACAGCGCGGAAGCAGCCTTAAAAGCTCCTGGTATGTAGAGCCGGTCCTGTCATGGTGGTCCTGGAAAATACAATCATCCGCAGAAATATCCAGTGTTCTGCAGATATGGTAGAAATTTTCAATACTGGGAGAACAGCGGCAGCGCTCTAAATCTTTTTGGAAAGACACCGAATGGTCAAGCAGTTCTGCACACTGTGCCTGGGTCAGATGCTTTTTCTTCCTGGCTTTCTTCAGAGCAGCACCGAAAATCTGGGCATCATTGATAGATAGAGACATTGTGGTCACCTCCTATAAGTAGTGTAGTGCCACACCTTATAAAAGTAAAAATGGTATGAACACTCTGAAAAGTAGAGTATCAGACTACTAAGCACCCAGACATCTGGTGAACAAAAAAAACATGGTTCATCAGGGTTTTGTTTGGGTGCCTTTTTGCGGCCATGGGAGAGGTACATGGTCTGCAGTGAAGAATCGTAATAAGCGGGGCTATGACAGAGGAATATCGTTAAAAAAAACATAGGTTTTCGGTGGGTAGAAAGCACTCAGAATAGTAGTGCAACAAACTACTTTTTGGAGGATAGACAAAAAGTATGGGAAAAGAACGGTTATCCAGGATGTGATTGGGATAATCGTTCTTTTTGCTTTATTATAAGCGGATCCGCCAGTGCTTATTTTATCAGAGGTCCGCCAGTCGTGCGTTTGAACAAAATGCAAAAAAGACTGGAGGACGAAAGGATGAAAGAAAAACATACAGATTCCGTACAGAACCGCTTTACCGCCTATCTGGTAGCTGCTGTAGGGAATACGCGGAAAAAATACTGGGAGCGGAAATACCGGTTGCAGGGCAGGGAATTTGCCCAGGAAGAGCTGCTTGATCGGAAATATACAGACTTTGAGGAGCAATACCGCACCTATGTAGGAGAACATACGGATTTTATTTTTCAGGACTGGCAGAGGTTTGGAGAACTGCTGGCTCTGCTGGAGAGCGACCGTCTGGCCAAAGCCATAAGCCGTCTGAAAGACCGCGACAGGGTACTCCTGTTCGCAAGGGTATATGGAGAACTTACCTTTGCGGAACTGGGGGAGAAGTTCCAGATGGAGCCGAAACAGGCTGAGATGGCATATTACTATGTGCTCAGAAAATTGAGAAAGGAGTTGAATGGAAAGGATGAGTTTTGAGAAATTACTGGAGCAGGCGAAATCAGGGGATAAGAACGCTCAGGAGGAGATCTTCCGGATGTACCGTCCGCTTCTGATAAAAAACGCCATGGAGCAGAACCGGTTTGAGGAGGATCTGTATCAGGAGCTTTCGGCAACCCTGCTGAACTGCATACGGAAATTCCAGATTTAAAAATGGCAGGAAACTGTTGCCATTTTGACATTCTCTGCGTATAGAATGATGTGTCGCAAAAGGTATACCTTTGGAGATATGAAATTCACTATGCTCTTTCAGGCATTTTCCTGTCGCAAAAGGTTCAAAATCTCTTTTGCGATATCGCAGGTCGGATACCATACCTTTTGCGACACAGATTTCTGCAGAATAGGAGGCGGTTTTATGGATTTTGG
>CAJUED010000119.1:1528-3742 GCA_910585075.1 uncultured Lachnospiraceae bacterium | reverse complement strand
TCCGCACTGACGGCAAAAGACCGGGCAGTCAGCACTGCCCGGTCCCTGAACCTGAGTTTTACCGCAATATTCATTTTTTATCACGCTGTATTCATTATTTCACTTATGTACATTCCTGATTCTTCCGGTATTCCGACGCACTGTCGCCCGTCACCCTCCGGAATGCCCTGCTGAAGGAGTTGGTGGAGCTATAGCCTGTTGCCACGGCGATCTCCCCCACGGACATGGACGTGTTTTTCAAAAATCCCTTTGCCTTTTCAATCCTGACATCCTCCACATAATTGGAGAAATTGACTCCGGCAGAAGCTTTGAAAAGAGAGGAAAGATAAGGCACGCTAATCCGAAACGTATCTGCGACCATTGTCAGGGACAGATCGGGATCCCCGTAGTTGGCATCTAAGAATGCCAAAATCGCCGGCATCATTTTCCCGGCCTCCTTTGTCTTCTTTTCATTTACAAGAGCACAGAGGGAACGATACAACCCGAGTGTGCTGGTAATCTGCTCGATCAGAGGAATTCTGTGCTCCTTTTCAAGCTCGCTGAAATATTTCTGGTACTCCTGCTCCTCCAGTTCCAGTCTGACAAGAATATGAAACAGAATTGCCTGCAGTTCATTCAGAAGAATCTGCTGCAGCCAGGCGGGAAGATTGCTCTCGAGGATGTATTGTGTCATGATTTCCTTCAGGGCATCATGGAGCCCCTGCTCGTCCCCCGACGTAACGAGTCTGGTCAATTTCACCGATAACTCAAAATACGGGAATACCGCAACCATCTTCTTATTATTCTTCCGAAACCAGATGACCTGACTCTCTGTCCGTTCCTTTTCATTCATGAATGCGAAAGCGGCGTTGTGATAGGACTCGTAGACATCCTCCATTTCCTCCACCACGTTGCCTCCGTAGACAAATATTCTCTCGGCAATATTTGCCGGAAGCTCCTCCCGGATTCGCAAAAGCTTTTCCTCCACAAGCGATTCAATAGAATCCCTGTTTTTGTGGGGAACTCTCATAATCAGCGATACCTGATCCTCCCCGGTAGCGGCGTACAGGCTTCCCGGAAACTCTTTCTTAATCATCTCCATCAGGGAAAGAAGACAGGTGCTCAGCAGGTCCACACTTTTCTCCTCCACACTGTCGAGAGTGATGATTCTGAAAATTAATACACAGAAAACCATACCATTCCGGTCAAAATCCATGCGGTTGGCCAGCAAGTCCTCCTCCTCGCGGGAGAGGGGGTTGCCGAACAGCAGACGGTTTACGAAGGCGTTGCGTATGTATGGTTTCTGCTCCTCCATCATCTCCACCAGATCGGAATTGACACCTGCAAGATATTGAAATATATCACTGAGCTTCACGAAAACGGAGTTGTGTTCCTGATCCCGCTCCGTGAGCCTTGAGGCTTGTTTCATAAGCTGATTCAGAGGTGTGGCGGACCTGACGGACATATGCCAGCACAGAAAAAGTCCTACTGCGGCCGCCAGAAGAATAAAGATGGTCACGGTCAGCATGTTCGCCATCTTCCTCGCATTCAGCTGCGTCTCCGGCAGCAACGTACAATAGCTGTAACCGGAGGGAGCGCTGTAGCGCAGTGCAACATAATTCCTGCCGGCCAGCTTAACCGGCCCTTCCCACATACCGGCTATGACCTTGTGTTCCTGTCCCTTGTCCTCTTCAATCTCTTTCTGCCGGGTATTTTCCACCTTTTGGATAAAATCCTCTATGGTTAGCTTCTCTTCCTCAAAAATATCCGCATTAGTGTAATAAATCACATTTCCGAAGCTGTCCAGAATATATTGTAATTTGGCTTCGCCTGCCGCAGACATCAAATCTTCCAGTACGGATCTTTTAAAAAAAATCCGTACCACGCCGCTGCTGGCGCTGTACCCATTGTTGGGTAACGGGCGTGAATAAGCCAGGAGTTCCAAGCCGCCCTCGCCCTTATACCAATACGGTTCCATTGCATTTACGCCTTTTTCCATTTCATCGGAGAGATAGGTTTTCCATGCGCCGTAGCTTCCGTCCGCATCCCGCCGCAGATACAAATCATAAAAGTCCTCGTAGTCATAGGCAATCTGGTCATTGATGACCACCTGGCTCCTGTCAAAAAAGAGGAAAAATGCAAACTTTAGGATGTGAAATATGGCGAGAAAAACTGAAAAAGTTGGATAATTTAGAAATGTCTACTGTAGGACATGGAATATGGCAAGAAAACTGA
>CAJUED010000119.1:0-1518 GCA_910585075.1 uncultured Lachnospiraceae bacterium | reverse complement strand
ATTCCAGAACATTCTCCTTAAAACGAAAAATATTGACATCCGGCAATCCTACCAGCATATCCGCCAGATAGGTAAGCTCTTCTATAAAGTCATCCACCAGTTCCGCACTATGCAGTAATTCCGTCTTTTTCGCCCGGATGTCATCCTCGCTTATTACAGAGAGTATCCTGACATAATAGTTGCAGCAAAGCAAAAGCGGAATAAACAGCACAATAAAATACGTGAAGAAATATTGGTGAAGGATCGCCTTGTCCATACCTTTCTTTCCGTGTTTCTTCATATTGCAAATTCCTTTATTAAACCAAAATTTTATTTTATTTTAACTTTCTCAATATTAAAAGTCAATTTTAATATTGAGAAAGGGGATTCAGCCAGTTATGACGGTAAAACAATACAGGTTCAGGAATCTTGTTAATAAGCTGAAATACTTTTTAAGCAGTTCATGGATTTGGAGCAAGAGAACGATGGGAAAATCCAGGACGGAACCTGTGGAAGCGGTTATCACAAGCTTTAATCAGGGATCCATGATACTTGAAGCTGTTCAATCCTTATGCGGCCAGACCATACCGCCGGCAGGAATTATTATCGTGGATGACGGATCGACGGATGAGGAATCGGTCAGGATATTAAATAGTACACCACTTTACAGCTTTTGGGTTAAGCCACTTCTCTCAAACATAGATGTTCCAATGCTTTAATAACAATCTTTGATTTTATGTGGCTTTCGATGTTCTGCACCAAGTTTACATAAAATATCTGCCGTTTTTATCCGCTCGCTAAGGGCAAACCTGAACTCCTGTACACTGCCATCCCTGTACTGTGACAAGGTTTCTTCCATATAAGGAAGCAGTTTCATGGCACAGCAGCTGATATTGATAAGGTTCACCAGCATTTCCACCCCTTTCCGGCTGCGGATCATGTATGCGCATAACGACCAGAAGGATTTCCGCTCACAGTAACTTACTTCTATATTCCACCGGAACGAATACAGGAACAAGGGGATATACGCCATCCACCCGCTTCCCGTCCGGTTAAGCGGCGCTTTCTCCTGCCATACACAAAAGATCTGCAACTGTGCGGGGAAAATAGTGCTGAAAAACAGCCTTCTTGTACCATTTTCCTTCCCGGTGCAGGTTACATAGGCCATGACTTCCCGTGCTCCGAAGATATTTGTCAGCACACGGCGGTAACCCGTATAATAATCGCCCACCTTTTCGGCGGAAAGGGTAAAGCCGCTGTCTATTGACAGACGGCGGCCATGTTTTGCCGGCGTGCCATGGCTGAGACCAGCTCCAGCTTTGATTCTTTCTTCTGTCACATACGGTACCCAAGCGGGACGGCGAGGTAAGAGATTTTGTCCCGGCCCCCTACCGGCATGCACAGCATAAGGCTGACAAAGCAGTGCCCGTTGAGGTAATTGGAAGCATTATGCGCCGCATGGTCTAACCATTTTGACACATCCTTAAATTTCTTTCCGAACTTTGAGACCATGGTGACATCTATGCACAGGAAGAGGGG
>CAJUED010000118.1 GCA_910585075.1 uncultured Lachnospiraceae bacterium | reverse complement strand
ACCGCATTTTATCAGGTGTCTTTTTATAATTCCTTAGATATAGGACTGCTGTATTGGGAAATGTCACTGTCAATATTTCATTGATGACTTCACCTTCATCTAAAGCGATCTGAGCATCATATTCAAACAATCTGATTGTCATCCGCCCATCCGGCAGACTGCTCTCACATTCCAGATGATATTTCTTCTTTTTCTTCCCATATATTATGAAATTCGTATCTGTTATTCTTTCTTGGTCTGCCGCATCCTGTTGGTCCATAAAATGCTCATTAGGATGAAACTCTATCTTTTCATTCCCTGTATAGTCTTCCTTGAAAATCTCATTGATTACCGGAATAATCATCTGTCTGCAATCATTTAAAATTGTCCGAAACGCTCCATCATATATATTTCCCATAAACAATCCTCCGTATTTCTTATTTACATCATATCATTATCATGCTGTATTCACAACTATATTTGAAATACAATTTGCATTTTTCATATCTCATATGTTCATTTCATTCGATTTATCCTAAATTAACACATAATAAGCACTTTATTCGACACAATGTACCACATAATAAAGTGCTTATTATCTCAAAATCCCCCTTCTATCTACCTCGGCAGACTATTTTCGACACAAATCGACCCATACCCCGCGTATGTCAAGTTAATGTCACAAACTTTTTTCACTTTTCCCACGCGAAAATCGCTGAAACCCGCATAACTTCGTGGGGCGTATGGTTCGCTAATGCTAAGTTAGGGCAAAATTGACGGTGAATTAGTGTCAAGTTGTTGTGTCTGTCATATCCCCTGATTTCCTGTAAAAATTCTTGCAGGCTGGGAATATTATTACCAACAAAGCCATCCCTCTTTAAATTGCCTCCAACCGTACCCTGAATCTGCCCCGGCAGTTTCTCTTTCCGATGCTGGACTGCCACCTGATCCGGATTGCCCACCCTCATGTATATTACTGCTTTCATTCTGTCTCCTTTCCATTTTCACGGAAGTTCCACACAATTTCAACTCTTTTGTCTCTGAAAACGTATATTTTCTTAATAAATATATCAACCACTTCCTGTGTCAGCACTTCTAAATGGGAATACCGTATGACCTGCTTCATATCTTCCTCTGTCCTGCGGTATTCTTCCTGAAGCTGTTCCAGTTCTTTCCCATGCTTTTCTTCCTCTGCTGATAAGGAAGCGATCTGCTCTTTTATACCGTCCGCCTTCTGTCTGTAGGATATGGCCTGAACCGAACCAAACGCATAGCTTTCATACAGGGCATCCGCCTCTGCCTGGAGCTGCTTTTTCCTGCCCCGGCACTCTGCTATCTTCTTTTCCAGCCTTGCCATACAAGACTTCTGGAAAGAAACAAGACTCTGGTTCTCCTTTGCGGCATCCCCGCGTACCATCAGTTCCCTGTTCAACATAGTCAGCACAGCTTCCTCCAATAAGTCGGCGGAAAAATAGGTACAGCACTCCGTTATCTGCAAAACAGCATGTTTCCGGCACTCAAACCTGCGGTATTTATTCTTCCCCCGTATGGGTTTATACGTCATGGAATAACCGCACCCGCCGCAGAACAGTTTTCCCACAAGGGGGTTTTTCTCCCCTTTTCTGGCAGTGTCTGCTCCTTTACGGAACAGGCACACCTTTTCGTAATCTTCCGCCGAAACAAGCGGCTCATGGTGGTCTGGTATCACTTTCCAATCCTCCGCCGGCACAGCAATACCGCCTTTACTGCCCACATATTTCCGCTTCGACTTCCCATAGGCCATCTCACCTAAGTAAAAGCGGTTATTCAGGACAGCCCGGACAGAAACGTTATCCCATGCCTGCACCCTGCCGCTTTTTTCTGCCCTCTCAGGATGGCGCATCTGTGTTTTGGTCGGTATCCCCTTTTCATTGAGAATCCTTGCGATCTGTGTGCTGCTGTTCCCGTCAAGGGCGAGGGCAAAGATGCTGCGCACAATCTCCGCTTCCTTCTCATTCACCACAACCGCATTTTTTATTTCCGTGCTTTTCTCATACCCAAAGGGAACCTGTCCGAAAACATATTCCCCATTGGCGCATTTATTTTCAACCGAAGTTTTGACCTTTACGGATATATCTTTGCTGTATAAATCATACAAAAGTGTCTGGAAAGCCGTGTCAATCGGGGTAGTGCTTCCTGCATGGTCACGGCTGTCATAATGGTCATTTACCGCAATAAACCGCACCCCCATGAATGGGAATATCTGGTTCATATAGGTTCCAAGCTCGATATAGTCCCTTGAGAAACGGGACATATCCTTGACAAGCACACATCCTATCTTATTGTCCCTGATCTCTTTTAGAAGCCTCTGCATCCCCGGCCTTTCCATGCTTGTGCCGGAATAGCCGTCATCACAAAACTCGGAAATCTCTTTATCCCTCAATTCACCGTTACCGCGTATGTAAGCGTGAAGCATAGCCCTCTGGCTGCTCATACTGTTGCTCTCGTCTTTATCGTCCGCATCTTCCAGGGAAAGCCGCAGATAAATTGCAAGTTTATCCATTTGTAAGCACCCCCTCCAGCAGTGCATTTGTATAGGCAAACTCCACTTCTATCCGCTTCCCAGGATAGACATAAATCTTCCGGATCAGGGATTCCACCACTTCCTTTGTCAGTTCCCTGCCGCTTTTTAAACGGAGCAGGGCACGGGCCGCCGCAAGGTATTTCCCTGATACAGCATCCAGGTTCTTCCTGTCTGCTTCCAGTTCCTCCTTCTGCCGGTTTAAGTCATTAAGCCTCCCCTCCTGCCGCATCTTATAAGCAACATACTCGCCCTGGGGGATAATGCCCTCACGGTATTCCACATATTTTGTCCGTTCCGCCTCCTTTGCCGAGACAATCTCCCTTTCTGCTTTTCTGATTTTTGTATCAATCACTGTCCCGGCTGTCCCAAGCTGCTCTTTCACGATCTCCATATACTGTTTTGGTTTTCCTAAATACACGGAAAACTCCATTCTAAGGAGCGGTAACAGAATATCCACCAGTTCCGCCTTTGAAATGCGGTTTGATGCGGGACAGCCCTCCACCTTTGTCTGCCCTCCGTTTAAGCAAAAATACCCGTCCAGTCTTGCCTTCCTGCCGTCCGCATAGGTTTTCACATAACTGTTCCGTGTCATTTTCCTGCCACACACGCCGCAGTAAAGCACATTGTCAAAAATGTTCTCCCCTATCGGGCATCCTTCTGTCGGATGGGCATGGGTCCCCGTCCTTTCATGGAGCCTTTCCCTCACTTCTGCCGCTTCCGCAAACAGCGCCGTATCAATGACCGGCTCATGGGTGTTTTCTTTGACTACCCATTCTTCCTCCGCTTTGTGAATGCGGTTCTTCTCGTCCCTTGCCGTAATGGATGACTTACCCTGCACCAGCTTCCCGGTGTATGTCTCACTTTTCACGATACGCTCTACAGCGCCTTTATCCCAGCCTTTGTATTCTCCCTGTTCCGGGTCAAAAAAAACTTTTCCGGTTTTCTTATACACAGACGGCGGGTTGCATTTTTTCCTGTTCAGGTCATCCGCCACCGCCGTATAACTGCCTGTCTCAATAAACAGACTGAAAATATGTTTTACAATCCCTGCCGTATTTTCATCCGGCGCCAGCTTCCGTATCTTCTTATCCCATCCGGCTTTGTAGCCGTAGGGCGGCGGTCCTCCCACATAGGAACCTTCCTGCCGTCTCTGCTTTAAATGCTGCTTTGCTTTTACGGAAAAGTCCTTTGCATACATATCGTTGACAAGGTTTTTTATCTCCGTTGCCATCTGCTTTGTAT
>CAJUED010000117.1 GCA_910585075.1 uncultured Lachnospiraceae bacterium | reverse complement strand
AGCAGATTTCACACCCAAAATGAAGCAACTGGCACCCTGTCGCTAGTTGGTAATACGTCAATGCCGATATAATATATGATGAGGGTATGTGCTTTTATTTCTAAGATATTAGAAGGAGATCATTGTTGTATGGAACTATCTATGGAAAGGCTGTGTAAACGTTTTGGTTCAAAAGTAGCAGTAAATGATATTTCTGTTACCTTGCAGCCGGGTGTCTACGGACTTCTTGGGGCGAATGGCGCCGGAAAGACGACGCTCATGCGTATGGTCTGCAATATCCTGAAACCTACATCCGGCAGAATCCTCTATGATGGAAATGAAATTGAACAGTTGGGCGAAACCTACCGCAGTTATCTTGGTTATCTGCCGCAGGATTTTGGGTATTATCCGGACTTTACGGCAAAGGAGTATTTAGATTTCATTGCGGCAGTCAAGGGACTTGACACTGCACGGACAAAGCGGAAAGTACCGGAGCTTTTGGAAACCGTTCATCTGTCTGATGTGGCCGGGAAGAAGATCCGTACCTATTCAGGCGGGATGAAGCAGCGGCTTGGGATCGCACAGGCGGTCATCAATGACCCGCACATTCTTGTCTTGGATGAACCAACGGCAGGGCTTGATCCCAAAGAGCGTATGAGGTTCCGGAATTTGATTGCAGAACTGGCTAAGGATAAGATCGTTATCCTGTCAACGCATATCGTTTCAGATATTGATTCCATTGCAGATGATATCCTGATGATAAAAAAGGGCGACTTGTTCCTGAACTGCGGGGTTGACAGCGCAATCCACAGCATGGACGGAAAGGTTTGGAACTGCAGAGTGCATCCATCCCGGATTGACGAAGCAGACAGGCGTTTCCTTGTAGTGAACCTGCACCATGAGTCGGAAAACGAAGTATTACTTCGTATTGTCAGTGACACACAGCCGATCAACGGGGCTGTCAATGTTCCCCCGACACTGGATGATCTCTATCTGTATCATTTTCAGGACGAGGAAGCAGGGAGAGGATGAAATGAAACGATTATGGATTCTTGAATTAAAAAAACTTTTGAAGAAGCGCATGAATATTGGTGTCATAGCCGTTTGCCTGTTATTAGTCGGGATATTGTTTTATCTTCCGGTCTATCAGTTCATTGTACTTGACACGGATGGAAAGCAGTTGACCGGCACTGCTGCGATCGCTATGAACAGAGAATTTGTAAATACTCGTGCAGGCGGACTGACAGATGAGAAGATATGTGCTGACATTGCGGCGTATCAGGCCCTGTTTCATGATCCCGATAATGTTTCTAAAGACACGACTAAAAAAACATTGACGGATCGTGCATATTTCAAATATATCTTTCCCTATTCAGATTACTGGAAACTGATTAACGGGAATTATATTGCCCCCTGTGCTTACGATTCTTCTTTTTCCGCGGTCGTAAATATGGATTTGGAGAACGGCATAGATTTTTACAGTGCCCGTGATGAAAAAATAAGCACACTGCTGAATCAGACATATGAGGATTGGAATTTTTCGGACAGTGAGAAAGCATTTTGGCTGGATCGGATTTCTGCGGTCACGATACCATATGAATATGGTTATCATACAGGATGGGAAATGCTATTTAGCTGTCTGGAATTGTTTGTAATAGGCATGATCGGCATCTGTATCTGTGTGTCAGGAACCTTTTCCGGAGAATATCAGTCTGGTGCAGACAGCATTATATTGTCTTCCCGGTATGGGAAGTCAAAGTTACTTACCGCTAAGATTTTAGCGGCATTTGCCTATAGCTTTTTTCTGTTTACGCTATTCCTGTTGGTGGGATGCGGGATCTTGCTTGCCGGATTTGGTATGGATGGCTGGGAACTGCCTGTTCAAGTGCTAAATACAATCTCACCTTATGATCTGTCGCTGGCAGGGGCGGCAGTGACTGCTGTTGGGACACTGTATCTTATCTTGGCGGGCATGGTCTCCTTTACCCTTCTTTTGTCAGCCAAAATGAGATCGGCAGTTCCTGTTCTGGTGATCATTGTATTTGCTTTCATGCTGCCTATGTTTTTAGGTGTCAGCGAGACAAACGGCATCTGGAACAGGATTGTCGTACTATTGCCATATAGAGCAGTGCAGACTGTATTTTCAGATGATTTTTATGGATATTTCGGTTATCCTATTGGCGGACTGACTTTTGATGTAGTCACTGTACGAATGCTGCTATATGTAGCAGTTACCCTTATTTGTATTCCTTTTACTCGAAAAGCGTGGAAAGGACATCAGGTGGTATAAAAATCTTTTAGATTTTGAAAGGAAGAAAAGATTGATGAAGATAGCGGTTTGTGATGATGACCGGCCGATCAGGGAAGAACTGATTCGTCTGATACAAAGGCAGGTGACGGATGCGGATATCACAGAGTATCAGTCGGGGGAAGAACTGATCTGTGCTGGAGCGGACTTCGACATTTATTTTCTTGATATTGAAATGGATGCCGTGTCCGGCATGGAGCTGGCAAGACATATCCGGGAACAGGAAGAAACCGGCAGGAGAAGGGGCATTATTATCTTTGTGACAGGGTATCGGGAATACATGGGAGAAGCCTTTGACGTCAATGCATTCCACTATCTGGTAAAGCCTTTGGATAAGGATAAATTTGCAGAGGTTTTTGCCCGTGCATGGAAAGCGGCGTCTGTTTTTTGCGAACAGGAAAAGAAGTACATCATGGTGAAAAGCCTTGGCGCGCAGCAGCGATTACTGCTAAAGAATATTTACTATATCGAGAGCCGCAACAAAAAAGTCATTATCCATACAACGGACAAAACGCTGGAAGTCTACGGGAAAATGGAAGAGTTGGAAAACAGGCTGGGCAGTACCTTTTACCGCTGCCACAGATGCTATCTTGTAAACATGGAGAAGATATCTGCTTACAGTGCGGATAACATACAGGTCATAAATGGGGATAACCTGCTCCTTGCAAGAACGAAATATTCTGATTTCATTAAAAACTATATGCGGTATATCAAAAATGGAGGGATTGTCAATGTTTAATCTGTTGCTTCCGATTTTCATGTACCTGATCGACAGTATATTGAGCATTGTCTATACACAGGGGTTTCTGAAGGAAAAGTATGAAAAAAGGGGAATGCCGGTGATCTGGTCTGCCGTTTATTTCCTGATCCAGATTCTGGTATTTATCATAGGAGCCGACAGATTTCCGGTGGGTAAAGCTGCCGGGATCATCTTAAATATCTGTATCCTGCTGTTCATGCAGTCGTTTTTCTTCCAAAAAGAGATGCAAAAACAACTATTTATTACATTTAGTTTCATGGCAGGAACAGAGACGGCGAAATATATGTTCATTACGTTTGACATTGTTGTAAACGGATGGGGTAATAAGATCTTAGGTCATCTGCTTGCAGAGGGGATCTTATATACGGGAGAAAAAGCTGTGGCCGTGATCACAATTTGCAATGCTGTGATGATAGCCTTATGTGTATTATTCCATGCCCTGCTATTAACTGGATATCTGTTTTTTATAAGCAGGAAATATGTAAAAAAGGAGTATCCGTTACAGACACATGAGAACGTTTTTCTACTCTTACCATGTATTGCTGCGCTGTGTATCTCAGTTATCATAAGACTGATCATCAGCACGCTAAGCAATGGGATGGGGGTTGTTATCTATGAGGCAGTTCCGCCGACCCGATTTTGGTTGCTGGTTATCGGTGCCTTGATGTTTTCTGACATCATCGCCAGTGTCGTATTGTTTCAGAAACAGATACAGTACCATGAGGAGACAGGGAAACGTGCCCTGCTGGAAAACCAAGTCCGGCAGATGCAGAAAGAGATTGCAGAGATACAGGATATCTATA
>CAJUED010000116.1 GCA_910585075.1 uncultured Lachnospiraceae bacterium | reverse complement strand
GCTTATGAGTGTCTTTGCTGTAAAGCAGATCGCGGGTGAAAAACTCGCTGTCCACCACCAGAAACAGGCCGATCACAATGAGAAAGCCCTTTTTGTGCCGCCAGATAAAGCCTGCGGTCTTTTTCGTTTCCTCTGCCGCCTTTTTTGCGGCCTTTGCCACGTTCTCCGCAGTTTTGACCGTGGAACCGGCAGACTGCCCCGCACGTTTGGCGGCGGCGTACTGTTTCCTGATGGCTCGTTTCTGCTGCCAACGGGAGACTGGGTTACTGGCAAGCTGGGGATTTTGCCGGATATGCTTTTGATACAGCACATTCACATTGGCCTGTTCCAATTTTCGTTCCGCTTTTGCCGCCTCCCGGTAGGGGCGCAGCTTTTGGGAACGGCAAGAGTGCGCCGCCAGACGCGCCCCGCCCTCGGCGGATTCTTCCAGCCGGTGGGCGCTCTCCACGCCCACGTTATCATGCTCTGTCTCGCTGATCTTCCGATGGACCGTACCCGCCGCCGCATGGACCGGGGCAGCTTGAACGGCGTGGGTCAGCTTGGAGACCGGCGCGGGCTTGTCCACTTCCTCAAACCGCAGGCGGGTCTTGGCTTTGCCGGTGGCCGGGTCCACAGTGCGCTGCTTGACCGGCTTTTTCTGCTTTGGAATTTTCTTCCGCGCCGCATCCGCCTGATCTGCCGCCTTGTCCGCGCGGCGAATATGTTCCTTCAGCCGAGGGTCTCCGCGCTCGGCGTCGGTGAACTGGAGACGGGGATTTTTAGGCTGGCTCACCGTTCTGTCCCTTTCAATTTCTTGCCAGGTTTAGGGGTAGAAATAGTAGCATTTTCCACTTTTTTCTGCTCCAACTGTTGGCGAACAGAGGGTTTCTCATGTTTTCCACGACACTGCTCCGCTGCTTCCTCTAATTCATCCACAGCATCTTCCGCCGAATAGATTATGCGGTTCATGTCGGCAAGCACGGAATGGATTGCACGCATTGGGGACAGAACAGCGGTCTCAAACCGCCCTACCTGACCGCCATCCACCTGTTGGGTCTCCCTGCCTATGGCAGTATGTCCGGCGTTTTTCAAATGAGCGCCTGCGCTTCGCAGTTCCTCTCCAATGGTTTCCACTTTTCTAATAGACGCCTGGATGTCCTGCATCGAATCAAAGGTTTTATCCTCCATAGATTTCAGCATGGTTTGAACGCCCAGGGTGGAAATCGCTGTGTCCAAGGCGGTGATACCTAACCGCTTGACATCCTCTAAAGTATTTTTTGTCCAAGAAATGATCTTGTCCTTTACAGCAGCGAGCTGATTGCGGGCCTGCTCCAACTTTTCCTGCACAGCCTGGAGCGCATCAAGCACCTGGTCCTTCATAGATGCCTGCTCCGGGACTTGGGTCTGCTCCAACTGTTTCCTGATCTCCTGCAACTCTGCCAGTACCGAGCTGTACTGCTGTTCCATATTGTCTACACATTCAATCAGCCACAAAAATTCCTCTGCTTCTTCGCCTTTTCCGTTTTCTCTCATTAAACAGAGCATCTGTTGAACTGCTTCATGGTCTTTCAAAAAATCCATATGCAATTACCTCCTACGTTCATCCAGAAATTTCCTGCGGCTTCGTCGTCATAATGCGATACAGCTCGGTATCCTTCGGGAAACGGTCCACAAAGGGTAGAATCACGTTGCCATAGAACAGCAGCCCCTCGCCCTCGCCGGAGTGGGTGACGTAGGAGAGCTGGTGGGGGCTGATGTTGAGCTGCTTGGCCAGGATTTTCCGATCTCCCGCCGCCTGATTGAGCATATAGATGAAGTCCGAGTTTTCCAGGATATTGGAGATTTCCGGGCTTGCCAGAAGGTCCTTGCTGTTCTGCGTGATGCCGGTGGGAATCCCGCCCCATTTTCTGAACCGTTTCCAAATCTCTACGCTCCAACTCGCCAGCTCGCCTTTCAGCAGAAATAGCGATAGGTAATCCTTTGATGTTATCTCTGGATTTTCCCCCGCTCAAAACCGGACATGAGACTTTCACCTCATCCGGCTTGCCATCAAGGTTAGATTGCGTCAAATTTCAAACAACTCTCAACATTTGCAAGACTCCTGAGCTTGTTGAGTTTTCGTAACTGCTTAGCGTCTAAGTTCAACTTTTGAAGGTATTTCCTGATTATTTCGGGATTTGTGGCATGAATCAGCCGGTGAACGCTTTCACTGACAATAACCAGATTCTTATATTCATCTGAGCCACCGAGGTGTTTGGGCAGTTTGTGGTGGCAGTGAATATTTCCAATTTCAAGTTTTTCGCCGGTTATCGCACACTTCCCAAATTGAGCGCAGTACAAGGAGAGGCGGTTATCGTTATAGGCAGCAGACCGGTACGGGATGGGGTTTCGCATAAGGTAGTGCATAATATTGGTATCAATATTCCGGCCCAGCTTTTTGTGAATAGCCTCGCGGCCTTCCGTGGTATAACTGTTGATAACACGCCGTTTCATCATGGGATTTCTATGCTTTACATAGCCAATAGGTATCAGCGCGTATCCTCTCACAAATCGAAGCTGGTCACTGTCGCCATAGCGCTCTTTGATAAAATCAGGAATGGGGTATCGCAATTTTTTCTTTCTTGCTTGCTTTGCAGTTTTCAGTCGTTTCCGAAGTCTCGCTTTCAGGCTCTTGTGGACAGAAAAGGCCAGTGGATGCAGGTCATGGCATACCATAGTTGCCATGTCGTAGTAATTGTGGGCGCTGAATACATAAGCGTTGAATCGGGCTACCGCCGCGTGTTCTGCTCGTTTTCCAGGTCCAGGAAATTCGATATCATGTATAAGCCTTTTCATACATTCCGAAATTTTCTCAATAGATTTTTCTTTTATATGGCTTTCCACCACATAGTTCGGCTTCTGCTTACTGCCGTGATTCGCCGCTTTGATGCGCAAACCGAGAAATTCCGAGTATTGCTTTCGCAAATTCACGATTTTGGACTTTTCAGGGCTTATGTCCAATCCCAATCGGCCTTTCAGCCAGTCCTGTACCGCATAGAACAGTTTCTTTGCTTGCTGGTAGTTCTTCGTGAACAGCTTAAAATCATCGGCATAACGCACACAGGTGACCTCTTTTAGAGTAGTATAGTCCCGGAGCATTTTATATTTGTTGCCCTTGTTCGCACTCCCGTTATAGTTGGTCCCCGTGGCATACTTTTTCCGTGTAGGAAATTCCTCCCATTGGCTGGCTACCCACCAATCCAGCTCGTTCAGCACGATATTGGAGAGAAGCGGGGAAATAATGCCGCCCTGCGGCGTTCCCTTTTCTGGGAACCCAATCTCTGCGACCTCCGCTTTCAACATAGCTGATACGATGCTCAATAGCTTCTTGTCCCGGATACCCAGCGTCCACATCTGTTTAAGCAGTTTCCCGTGGCTCACATTATCAAAGAATCCTTTGATGTCGATGTCCACAACAAAATAACAGTGTGAAACTTGGATATTTTTATAAACCAGAGCGATAGCGTGTTCCTGACAGCGGTTTGGCCGAAAGCCATAGCTGTGTTCATGAAACTTCGCTTCGCAAATTGGCTCCAGGATTTGTAGTACGCATTGTTGAATCAGCCGGTCTAATATGGTAGGTATCCCCAGCGGGCGCACCTTTGCCGGGTCGTTTCCTTTTGGGATTTCTACACGGCGAACACTTTGCGGTTGATACCAGTCCAGCTTTCGCTGAACCAATGCAACCAGCTTTTCATCAGACAGCCGTTCCAGATCTTTGATAGTTCTGCCATCTGTGCCAGCGGTTTTACTCCCATGATTTGCCTTGATATTGCGGTAGGCCAGCCGGATGTTTTCGGGCAGGGCAATGATTTCGACCAGATGCTTAAATTCCTTACCCTGAAATGCTATACTAAAGTTGTAACAGAAGTGGCTAATGAGATATAATTAAAAT
>CAJUED010000115.1 GCA_910585075.1 uncultured Lachnospiraceae bacterium | reverse complement strand
GGCAAAACCTCCTTTTGCGTTTTGGGTTGGTGGGGAAACGCGAAAGTGATTATTCTAAAACTTGGGAGCCACTAATTTAAAGCTTGAGAGCCACCTGAAATCTGTTCTTATTTTAATGCTTGGGAGCCGCCTATAGATACAAGATATAGTTGTAGTCAAAGTACCGTGAATTATCCAGAGTAATTTAGAAATGTTCCTAAATATGATTGAGAAATAGCAAAAGCAGACCTATAGCCAATTATGATGATATGAAATTCCGAGAAATCTTATTTTACCAGCATATCCTTTTGGGAACAAAAGAGGGCAGAACCTTTGATGACCGGATCCACCCTCTTTTTGTCTATTGATCGAATCGACGAGACAAGCTTTGTTCATAAAACTTGGACAAAGCTTAAAAAGACAGCTTCAGTTTAACGACAAATAAATTTCACCTTATATTTTTCTTTCTTACTTCATTGAAGATCTGAAGTTCGGAAAGTGCCTCCATGATGGCAAGCTCTGAGATCCCTTCAACAGTGGTTCCTGTTCCCGGATCAAATAATTCCTGCTCTGCATCAGCCCTGTAATCGTAAGATTTCAGTTCAGCTGTATACCATGTCAGGATTTCATCCCTCAAATTGTCCGCCTGACCAAGCAATGCTTGTAGATTTAGTATTTTTTGTTGAATATCCTTGGGAATGATCGGTTTGTCTAACTTTATCTTCATTAAAAACCTCCTGATAAAATATAATAAATGTTGCAGCATCTGGGGAATCACCAACGTTTCCTGTTAATGGTTGGCTTATCGTCTGCCACATACAAAAATAAACCTGCGTGTTTATGCGTTTAACGACTCCATAAGTTTTCTGGCTTTTTGGGAATCATACAGCTTTCTAAGGTTATTATCGGTAGTCGGTATGGAATAAGAGTTATGTATGATCCTGTCCATAATAGAATCGGCCTGGGTTCCGCCGCCTAACCGTTCATGCCAGTCACAGACTTCGTACTGCCCGACAAAGATCGTCGGATTATTTCCACAACGCTGTTCTACTAACTCATATATGAATTTTGATTCTTTCTCATTGATCTTATAATTCAGCCATTCATCTATGATCAGCACTTTATAGTTTCCCAGTTTCTTCCGGTATCGTACCTGCTCTCTGAGGTTATCTTTGTGAGCTTGAAAATGTCCCAGCATATCCGGCATTCTGATATAACATGTCCGAAGAGTCTGTTTACACGCTTCTACGCCCAGGACACATGCAAGATATGTTTTCCCAGCCCCTGTTGGGCCTGTAATGAGCAGGTTTGTTGCAGCTCCTACGAATCCCATAGTTGCAAGATTGGCGATCCTTTCCCTGCTGATATCCCGTGCATCGCAGTCTAAAGTTTCAAGGCTTGCATTGGGATACTTTAAATCCGCATTCTTTGTCAGCCTGGCAATCAGTCTGTTCTGCCGTTCTGTGATCAAAGCCGAGAGCAGGTGTTCCAGTCTCTCATTATAATTCAGGTCGACAAAAGATACTTCTTTCTCCTGAGCCTCAATCACAGCCACTAAATCACTCAGTTCTAATACTGACAATTGCTTTTTTATCTCTGTATTCATAAATTCCCATCCTTTCTATAATAATCCGCACCTCTTATGATTCCTTGCTTCTGAGCTTTTATGTTCTTATTTGTAAGATCCTTTTTTCTGTTTTTTGCAGCCTTTTTCACATAAGGCATAAGCGTGTTATAGGTAATCAGATAAAAGTCTTTAAGAGCCAGGCTGCAGGCCGTTTCGAGGGTGTCTTTATCATATACACCGACGATATCCAATACAGTCCTTGCATCTACAAGAGCCTGTTCTTTTACTTTTGCATTGTCATACAGCCTGCCTATCACGGTCCTTGTACTGTTGCCGATAGCCTCTGCCTTATTCAGCGTTGATTCCATTGTATCCGGAGTGTATATTGGATATGGAAGATGGGACATCTCTGTTCTTTTCGCATTCCGGATGCCTCTGGGAATACGTTTATGCTCAGCTATCAATTTATGTGAGGCGTAGATAGAAACAAGAGAGCTGTTATACTGTACATCAACGTATTTGTTTATGTAACTACTTGGAACAGAGTATTGTCCCTTGTGAAACCATATGTGGGAATTCGGACCTACTTTGTGATTATATGACCACTCACAGATCTCAAATGGAAGCATTGGCAGGGTTCTCAGATATGGTTTTTCTTCCAGCTCATAAATTGCTTTTCTACTGCCGTTTCTCTTTTGGAAGGGTTTGTCATTTAGCCGGTCAAGCACTTTTCTGATTGCCGAATTAAGCCCGTCTATAGAATGAAAAGTTTCATTTCTGAGCATACCGATGATCTTTCTTGCAATTTTTCCCACCGCGCCCTCGACACTTGCTTTCTGTTTGGGTTTCTTTACCTGTGCCGGCATAATTGCAACCTGGTAGTGTTCTGCAAAAGATAAATAGGAATCATTCAGCACGACCTCTCCATGTTTCGGATGTTTGATCACGCCTGTTTTTAGGTTATCACACACAATCCTTACCGGTGTCCCGCCAAAGAATTCCAGCATATGGACATTGCATGACAGCCAGTCTGACTGGTTCATAGAAGTGGCAGCCTCTACATAGGTATACTGGCTGTACGGGAAAGTCGCAACAAACAGATATGCCGTTTGCTGTTCCTGTTTGTCAGGATCCATGTAGCTCATTGTAGGGCCTGACCAGTCAACCTCCAGAGTTACTCCCGGTTTGTGTTCAATATGACTGGTATAATTTTTATCAGCTATGAAGCGTTTATAGCCATTTGCGAAGGTAGCATAACAGCAGTGGGGAACCCCTTGTGCATTACACTTTTCACAATATTCCTCCCATAGCAGCATTTCTGTAACCCCGACCTTTTTCAATTCGCTGTGGACATACGAATAGTCTACAGGAGCAAATCTGTTCCTTGGCCTGAAGGTATGGGGATAAAAAAGCTGATAGATCTCATCATCATTCATCAGACATATTTCATCCCAGTCTTTGTCGCATTTGTCATAAGATTCTTTCACAAATGCAACAGAATTACGAGAGACATTTAAAGTTTTAGAAATCTCTCTGGCGCTTAGATCCTTGTGGAGAAGTTCAAGGATCTGTCTTACTTTTGTTTTCTTAAACATAGAAAACCTCCTTTAAAGTGTATTTGAAAAGTATAAGTACTTTTCATAAACACATCTTAAAAGAGGAATCTTATATTAAGCAATATATTTGGCTGACCACAATATATAGTGGTGGCTCTCAAGCTTTTAAATACACTGGATTCGGGTGGCTCTCAAGCTTTAAATTAGTGGCTCCCAAGCTTTAGAATAATCACATGGGGTTTCCATGCCTTTCCTGCCTGATAATATTCATTTAATTGCCGCCCATCGTGCCGATCTGCTTGTTGATGTCACCATCGCTGTCGATATTGTCCTGTTGTACGTCGCTTGGCGTTACCCATCCGAATACCGGATCGTAAACCTGACCGAGGTGGCTGTCATCTGTATTGTCTCCGCCTGCAGGCGCGCTTGGCTGAGGGGAGGGCGTCGGTTCTTTAGTGGGTTGCGGTACGGAGGATTCATATTCCGGTTGATTGTCGGGATCAGTAAGGTCATCATTTGTTTCGGGAGGCGTATCCGGCTTTTCCTGACCAGCCTCATCCTTGGTGCTACTGTCGGAAAGACTGGAGGTTGTACCCGTTTCATCCTCGGAAACCACTGCCTGAGTATTGTCGGAAGGCGTGCCCGTCGTCTGCGTGCTCTCAGGAGTGGCAGAAGGGAGGGGTGTATCTGTGTTGGAATTTTCCTCCCAGGTATCCGTCACATTGGCGCTCTCTGTGGAAGCGGGAGTAAAATCCCTTTCCGACTCCCTTGTCAGGAAGTATGCGCCTGCAAGGACGGCTATGCACAATGCGGATAATCCGCTGATAATGGCGATTT
>CAJUED010000114.1 GCA_910585075.1 uncultured Lachnospiraceae bacterium | reverse complement strand
GAAAGGAACATGGGATTACAAAAGCGGAAGCGGTCGAAATCGTGACACAGCTTGCATTTTACTGTGGCTGGCCGAAAGCATGGAGTACATTTCCAATGATTCAGGAAGTATATGAAACAGAAGGCTGATTCCAAGGAGATCAGACTCTACTGGTAACGTTCGGCAGAAAGAGTCAGTTAGGAATATCTGGCGAAAGCAGATGAGAGAAGCTGTGAAAAACTGACGGGAACATTATAAATCAGTTATAAGTTTAAGGTATAAACTGATAAACAAATCGAGACTTCTTATGAGGCCTCGATTTTTCTATAATAAAAGAAAGTGATGCAAAATGAAGTTCGGATATTCCGAAGGAGTGATCATTAAGGAGTGTTGACAATGAAGAACAGGAAAAAATGGGGAGTATATTTTATGGGTGTGGTTCTTGCGGTACATACAGCAGGATGTGGAAGCACAGAGCCGCCTGCAGGAAACAGAAGCGAGCCTCCGGCATCAGATGAAGCAGAACAAAACGGTGTAGGAAATCAGGAAGATAATATGTCCGTTGAAGACAGAACACAAATGGAAACAGCAGATACAGATGGCAGTAACATCCTGATTGCCTATTTTACCGCAGGTGAGAACAGTGATGTGGATGTGGTTTCCTCCGCAAGCGTGACAACAGTGGACGGGAAGGCAAAAGGCCGTCTTCGGGCAGTGGCAGATATGATTCAGACGCAGACGGGCGGGACGCTTTTCTCCATACAGACATCCGTGGATTATCCCGGAGACGGCGGTGCGTTAATAGATTATGCTGCAGAAGAACAGGAGGAAGACGCGCGGCCGGAGCTGACGAGCCATATAGAAAATCCGGACGATTATGATGTTATTTTTGTCGGATACCCTACATGGTGGTATGACATGCCGCAGGCTCTATACAGTTTTTTTGATGAATATGATTTTTCGGGGAAAACGATCATTCCTTTTAATGTGCATAACGGAAGCCGCTTTTCGGGGACCATTGAAACCATTCAGGATCTGGAGCCGGATGCGGAAGTGATCACAGACGGTTTTACCGTCAGCGAAAGAGATGTGGCAGGAGCTGCCGGTGATGTGGCGGACTGGCTCGGAGGATTAGGATATTAGCAGGGGGTAATTCGCATGAAACGCAGGATGAGCCGGATACTGGCACTGACATTGGCCGTATTGTGTACGGCATGTTCCGGGAGGCAGACAGAAACAGAATACAGAGACAGCACAGTTATTTCAGCAGAGACAGAAAATGCGGATACTGTAAAGGAAGAAACTACAGGATCAGAGGAGGACGTGGTCCCTATGAATAAACAGACGGGTTCGGGGCAAATACCGGAAGAACTGGAGCAGATACCAGAGGAATATTTTGGAGCGGCATCAGAGCAGGGGACAGTGGAGCGATTAGAATACCAGACATGGGAATCCATGAGTTATGAAGCTCAGACCACTCAGCTCACAAAAACGGCATATGTATATCTGCCATATGGCTATTCGGGAGAACAGCAATACAATGTGCTTTACCTGATGCACGGAGGATGGAGCAATGAGGAGACATATCTTGGCACGCCGGAAAATCCGCATGAATTGAAAAATGTACTCGACCATGCCATACAGGACGGGAGAATGACGCCGGTAATCGTGGTATGCCCGACCTATAACAATACGAGTCCGAAGGACAGTGCGGATTATGGTCTGGCGCTGCGGCTGACGGACAATTATCACAACGAACTGATGAATGACCTGATTCCGGCTGTGGAGGGAAAGTATCGTACCTACGCAGAGGGGACTTCTTGGCAGGAACTGACGGAAAGCCGCAGCCACCGTGCTTTTGCCGGATTTTCCATGGGTTCGGTCACTACATGGCATACGTTCCAATACTGCATGGACTATTTTCGGTATTTTCTGCCGTCCAGCGGCAATCTGACCTCTGACGGGGCGTATATGGAGCTGCTGGTGACGGAAGCGGGATATGGCTCTGAGGATTTCTTTATTTATGCCATGTCCGGCACGGAGGACTTTGCTTATGCGGCATTTACCAATCAGATTCAGGCAATGATAAATGCGCCTGGCGGTATTTTTGTTGATGCGGATAATGAAAGAGCGGGGAATCTGGCATACAGGGTACAGAAAGGCAACGCACATGATGGGAATGCTGCCCTGCAATATATTTATAACGGTTTGATCTGGCTGTGGGCAGAGGAAAAGTAGGCGCTCGTCCATTGCAGGTTATAGTAATTCAAATCTTGTATAAAGAAAATGGAGGAATACAGGATGAAAATTTTATTTATTAACGGAAGCCCGAATAAGAAAGGAAACACGGCTGCACTGGCGGAAGCGCTTTTGGCAGGGAAAGAGTATGAAACCTTAAACCTGACAGATTACCGGATTGGGAGCTATGGACAGACGTTTGAGGACGACCAACTTGTGGAGGTTATCGCAAAGATGAAAGAAGCGGAAGTGGTCGTGGTCGGTTCGCCGCTGTACTGGCACAATATCTGCGGCTCCGTGCGCAATGTGCTTGACCGTTTTTATGGTTTAGTGGAAAATGGCGTGTTTTCGGGGAGAAAATTATATTTTCTGTTTCAAGGCGCAGCTCCTGAAAAATGGATGCTGGAGGCGGGCGAGTATACCATGAACCGTTTTGCAAAGCTCTATGGTTTTGAATATGCGGGAATGGCAACGAATAAAAATGAGGCGGAAAAACTTGGGAAAGGTATCTGAGGAGGAAAAAGCTGAATGGAAAGACCGTATGTAATCTGCCATATTTTAAGTTCCTTAGACGGAAAGATAACAGGGCCGTTTATGGGGACGGAAGCAGCAGGAGTCCTTGGTGCAGAGTATGGGAGATACCGGACAGAGATGAATGCGAGAGCGTTACTGTATGGAACCACTACAACAAAGGAATTTACCGGTTTCCGAAAGCCTGTATTGGAAAAAACGGAGGAAGTGCCGGAAGGGGATTTTGTGGCGGATGACAGGGCAGACCTGTATTTTGTTTCAGTGGATGTGGACGGTGAAATCGGATGGGAATCGGGGATATTTTGCAATAAAGGGAGAGCGCCGGCTCATGTGATAGAGGTTTTGACGGCTTCCACTCCGACGGCTTATAAAGCCTGTCTGCGGAAAACAGGAGTTTCCTATATTATTGCAGGTGAAAAGGAACTGGACTGTGAGGCGGCAATGAAAAAGCTGTATCAACTTTTTCACATCGAAAAGCTGCTGATCTGTGGGGGAGGTATCGTGAACTGGAGTTTTCTTCAGGCTGGTATGGTCGATGAACTCAGCCTGTTTTTGGCGCCGGTAACGGATGGCGGCTGCGGTACGGCATCTTTATTTACACAGATTCAGTCCTTTACGGAAGGCGAACCGGTAGAGTTCCTATTAAGGGAAACAGAGCAGATAGGGGACGGGGGGCTACGCCTGAATTATCAGCCCCAAAACAGAAAGATATAAAAATGATAGGAGGAGAAGCAATGAAGGTACTTTTAGCAAATGGCAGTCCCCATAAGGAAGGCTGTACTTATACGGCGCTTTGCGAGGTGGCAGATACCTTGAATAAAGAGGGTATTGAGACGGAAATTTTCTGGATTGGCAATAAACCCATAGGGGGATGTATTGCCTGTCTGAAATGTGGGGAAAAGGGCTGCTGTGTTTTTGACGACACAGTAAACCGTTTCCGGGAAAAGGCATATAAGGCGGACGGATTTGTGTTTGGAAGCCCTGTCCACTATGCAGGCGCAACCGGAAATATGACAGCTTTTATGGACCGGCTGTTCTACTCTGAACTGCGTGGAAACGGGAATAAGGCGTTTTACATGAAACCTGCAGCGGCAGTCGTTTCCGCACGCAGGGCCGGTACAACGGTGACATTTGACCAGCTAAATAAATATTTTACCATTCAGGAAATGCCTGTGGTATCTTCCCGCTACTGGAACATGATCCACGGTGCAAATGCAGAGCAGGCAAGACAGGATGCGGAGGGACT
>CAJUED010000113.1 GCA_910585075.1 uncultured Lachnospiraceae bacterium | reverse complement strand
GGCTAATAACTGTAAGGCGCAGGCAGAGGAAATCATTCTGCATGAACTGATTTACAACTAAACAGGGAACAACAAAGAGAGGCAGAAGAAAGGTATCCTTCCGCCTCTCTTTGTCTGGTGCTGACAGAATCATGTTTCTATATTGTCCAGGTCAGAATTACTGTCATTTTTCTTCAGAGAAGAAATCCATGTTTCGATTGACTTGGCAAGAATAAGCTGCTGCTGCAGAACTGCCATTCCGTTTTCAGGAACGTCCGGTATATTTTCTTTCGCAAGAAAGTTCTCTTCCAGATAGGATTTTAATTGCTTGATGTTGTTCTCAATATTTTCCAGACATACATTCTGTTTTTCTTGTGAGAGGCTGTCCAGGTTTACAATCACAGCATTAAAATCCAGATAGATATTGATGGACTTTGCGGCAATTTCCAGCATAAGTTTTTCAAATTCCTGCTCTCCCTGCCGGGTTAGTGAATAGACAGCTTTTTCCGGCATTTTTCCCTCTTTCTCAATACGGCTTTTGATGAATCCTTTTTCTTCCAGTTGAAGGACTTTTTTATAAATTGAGGGAGTGCTGATTTTTACCCATTTGGATATGTTACGGTACTCAACCAGTTTTTGAATATCGTAGGCGCTTAAAGATTCCCTTTTTAAAATTCCCAGTACAATTAGGTCGATTGTGGCCATATTCGTTCTCCTTTGATACTTGACAGATACTATAAATTATAGTAATATATTCTCTGTTGTGCAACTATTATAATTTATAGTAGTATAAACAATAGCATTAGTCAAGCGAAAGGAGGAAACGACATGAACGAGCAAAGCAAGAAAATGGAACTACTGGGGGCTGTGCCAATACCAAAGGCTCTTTTGGCATTGGGACTGCCAACCATGATAGGTATGCTGATTAATGCACTTTATAATCTGGCAGATACCTACTTTGTCGGTGGATTAGGTACGGATCAGATGGGGGCGGTTACAGTAGCTTTTCCTTTGGGGCAGATTGTTGTCGGCCTGGGGTTGCTTTTCGGGAACGGAGCGGCGGCATATCTTTCCAGGCTGTTGGGGCGAGGGGATAAAGATACTGCTGATAAGGTAGCCAGTACAGCTTTATACAGCAGTATATTGATTGGAGCGATTGTTATTATAGGCTCCGTCATATTTCTGAAACCAATATTAAATCAGATAGGCGCATTGGAAAGCGTTATGCCTTATGCGATTACCTATACCAGCATTTACATCACGTTTTCCATTTTTAATGTTTTCAATGTCACAATGAATAATATCGTGTCCAGTGAGGGAGCCGCAAAGACGGCCATGTGTGCGTTAATGGCCGGCGCTGTCCTGAACGTGATATTAGACCCCATTTTTATCTACGTCCTGAATCTTGGAGTTGCCGGCGCAGCCATTGCCACGGCTATTTCTCAGGTGATTTCCACGGTGGTTTACCTGTGCTATATCTTCCGGAAAAAGAGCATATTCCATTTTCGCATGAAAGACTGCTGTTTTTCAAAGGAAATAATGTCTGAAATTTTGAAAATAGGGATTCCTACATTGCTCTTTCAGGTTCTGACCAGTATGTCAATCAGCATGATAAACAATGGAGCAAAAGAATATGGCGGCTCTGCCCTTGCTGCCATGGGGCCGCTTACAAAAATTATGTCTATGGGAACCTTGATTGTTTTCGGTTTCTTGAAAGGATTTCAGCCAATCGCCGGATTCAGCTACGGAGCAAAAAAATTTAGTCGCTTATATGAAGCGATTAAAACCTCTGTTCTGTGGTCAACCATATTTTGTGTGGTTTTTGGATTGATAGCCGCTATATTCCCGTCACAGATTATGGCATTGTTTACAAAAGGAGATACCGAAATGATTCAGATTGGTGCGGCAGCGATACGGGCAAATGGTCTGTCATTTATCCTTTTTGGATTTTATACCGTGTACTCCTTCTTATTTCTTGTAATGGGAAAGGCGAAGGAGGGCTGCTTTCTTGGCGCTTGCCGACAGGGAATCTGCTTTGTGCCGGTTATCTGGTTTCTGCCAGGGGTTTTAGGATTAAACGGTGTCATTTACTCCCAGCCGATTGCTGATGTTCTGGCCGCCATTATCACTGTTTTTATGGCTTTGAATCTTCATAAAAAACTGTCCGCTGAAGAATCCCGTATGGCTTTGCAATCAGGAACACCGGAAAAATAGGAACTGTCATAAATGGGTAAGGTATGCTGATTTCTAAAACCAGACGCAAGCCGCAGAGTAGGAATTGGTATCAAGAAAGTGTGATGTAATGAAAAATAAATCCTTATGGATTCACTGTCCGGCTTGTGGAGGTAAAACAAGGACGAAGGTGTATGGGGACACGGTGCTTTTGAACTTTCCGCTTTTCTGCCCGAAATGCAGGAAAGAAATCAAAATCAATGTAGTACAGCTAAAAATGACGTTAAGCAAAGAGCCAGACGCATAATGCGGAGAGCCTGCTTCCTTTGGTATGGGGACGCAGGCTCTCTTTCATGTTATGTATCAGATTCAATTTCAATGGCACCTTTTGCCCTTAGTACAGATAAAACAGATTCAATGATTGGGATAAGGGCGGCAGACTCTTGTTCGCTGCATTCCTCAATCATAAATCGAAGCTGGCGGATTGCGGGGCTTTCCCTTTTCATTTCAGGATTGAAAATCTCTCTGGAATCCA
This sequence comes from uncultured Lachnospiraceae bacterium, assembly GCA_910585075.1. GTDB lineage: Bacteria > Bacillota > Clostridia > Lachnospirales > Lachnospiraceae > Suilimivivens. The sequence goes on along the minus strand of CAJUED010000113.1, from coordinate 1,628 downwards.
GTTTGAGCGCACGAACCAAAGGATATAGGACTTCCATTTTAGGATTTCCCTTGTAGTTCTCTATGTTCATTACGGTACGTGCGTCAATGCCGCTTTTTTCAGCTACCTGACTTTGCGTCAGGCTCAGTTCTCCCCGTGCCCTTTTAATGGCATCCCCCAATGGATAAGAAATTTCTTGCATGGCGGTTCACCTCATAAGTATTTTACAATACACTTTATCTCATTTGAACTCAACACGGTTCCGCAGTTATATGAACCAAAATACATATCTTTCCAGGGAGATGTGATTTGAAAGATAGGACAATTTTAAAAATTGATATATTCGGTATGAATTTCAGTGTTTAGCTGAAAACCACTACGGGATTGTAAGTGAATTACAGTTCACCATAAGGATTTATTTTAAAGGCATACTTGCAGATTACCTTATCTGTCTGTGTGCCTTTTTCTATTTCCGATTCAAACAGTCAATGGACTGCCGTTCCCCACCCCACTCCGTTCAGGAATCTTTGCAAAAAAATCTGAACGGAGGAAAGGAAGATGGAAGTTACCATTAACACAGGCGGACAAGCCCTGTCTGTGGAGGTCACAGTCGAAGTATACGAGTACCTGGACAGAGCCGACCACAAGGAAGAAAACCTTGCCCATGAGAAGCGGAGGCACTGGGACAGCCGGGAATTTGACGAGTACATAGTCCTCACCGAAGGGCGCTCCTGCTACTACCAGACACCGGAACAGTGGGTGTGCAGGAAAGAAACCATGCTGGAGATTAAGGCCGCCCTTGCGTTCTGCACCGAGGCGCAGCGCCGCCGGTTTCTGCTCTACGCACTGGAGGGTTTGAGCTATGCCGAGATTGCCGGGCTTTGCCGCTGCTCCAAAGCTGCCATACAGGACAGCATTGAGGCGGTACGGAAGAAAATCAAAAAATTTTTCTGATACAGACCCTACGATTGACCGATTTCGGGCTAACCAGTGAAGGGAACTTTTTCCCTATCACATTTTCGGGGAGGACAAGCAGGAAACCGCTGCCTGTCCTCTCCGCATTTTAGGAGGTCAGCCATGAAAACAATCAATCTAAGGTACTGTTATCCCTACTACACTGGGGACGTGTTTGTGGAGGTATCAGACGAAGTGGCCGAGGTCATGGTGCAGTCTGTCCGGGAGATGTACAACTATGACCATCGGACACGTTACCACAAGGCATTTTACTCCTTGGACGCTTTTGACCGGACGGAGAAGTACGCACTGGAACACAGCCCGTCAGCGGAAGAAATTATCCTGATGAAAGAGGAACAGGCCGCCCATGAAAAGCTGCTTGCCATGCTGGACGAGGCGCTCTCCATTATCACTCCCATGCAGGCAAGACGTGTTAAGGGCTATTACATCAGGGGATTAGATTTTACCCGGATTGCCAAAGAGGAAGGCGTTGACAGAAGTGTGGTAAACCGTTCCGTACACCGTGGCCTGAAATGTATGCGTGAGTTTTACAGCCGCCAGCAGAAGGAATGAGGTACGGCCTATGCAGACAATCAACCTGAAAAAATATTATTACCCGCTTTTTGTCACGGACACAATGATTGAGGTATCGGACGAGGTGGCCGAGGCTCTGCTGCTTATGCGGAGGGAGGAAA
>CAJUED010000112.1:1290-4317 GCA_910585075.1 uncultured Lachnospiraceae bacterium | reverse complement strand
TCCCATACCAAAAGCCGAAAAGACTACCTTGGACGGCTGGCTTTGTTCGCCTTTATCTCCCAAACTCCTTATGTCCTTTTTATGGAAAATCTATCAATATTGGCACCAGGAAGAAGAACCATTCTCTTTTACTCCGCGCTTTCTATGGAATTTTTCCTGCCCCATTTCCTGTTTATCATCTCCTGTCTGGCCTGTTGGATTGTCTGGCCTGAAAAGGATTGGAAGGGGAAAAACTTTCTGTTTCTCTGCCTGGCTATGATTCCTATGGCAGTAGAGGAACTTAAAATAGGTGGAATCATACTGCATTCGCAGAAGTTCAGCATTTTTTATACGCTGGCGTTTGGTTTTTATCTTTGCTTCTTTTGGGAAAAGCTTTCAGACTATATTCAGCGTCGAAAGCAGAAGCGGGCCATCCCCCCGTATTACCCCTGGAAGCTCCTGCTGCTGGCCGCCCCCATGATCACCGCGATAGGAGCCCTGAGATGTGACTACGGCATACGGGGATTTATCCTGATTTTGGCTCTTTATCTCCTCCAAAAGTATAGATGGGCGCAAAGCGTTTTTATTATCGTTTGGGGTTGTGTGGTATATGGGCAAGCATCTTTACTGGATTGGGAAACATCCGGCATTGTGCTGGCCGCTGTTTTAGCGCTGTGCTATACCGGTCGAAAAGGGCCGAATATTAAATATCCCTTCTACCTCTTTTATCCGTTCCATCTGCTGGTTTTGGGAATCCTCAGCGTGACTATGTTTCAGTATTGATACTATAGAAAAAGGTGTTGCCAAATGAAAAGAACAGTCGTTTTCTCCCTTCTCCTCTCCCTGGCCGTTCTGGCGGGGTGTACCCGTTCCCTGGATACCCCCTCCTCTGAATCCTCCCAGGACATCCCCCAAATAGAAGTGATTGAAAGCTCCTCCCAACCGGAGACCTCATCGGAAAGCGCGTCATCGTCGGAAGCTTCGGAGAGTTCCTCTTCCTCGGAGGCTGAATCCTCCCAGCCGGAACCATCCTCTTCCCTGCCGCCGGTGAAAGAACCGGAGCCCACGCCCTCCAGCAGTACCGCCCCGCCGCCCGCTGTGTCTGCCCAGCAGCCTGTCCAGCCGGTTTCCGCTTTAACCATTACCTTTGTGGATTCCAACGGGGTTCCGGCGGCGTATCAGGAAGTAACCTGTATGTACAACCTTACCGCCCCGGAATACTCTTTGGGCAAGACAGACGCAAACGGGAAGATTGTCTTTTACCCCCAGAAGGTAGGGGAATATTACTTTCAGCTGGATTTCGACAGGAACCAGGACCGCGTTGACCCCGGCTATGGCCTGGGCCTGGGGCCGGTCAGTCTGGAATACACGATAGCGGAGCTGGGCCGCGCAGAGGAAGCCTCCTGCGTTATTGACGTCTATCCCGTTACCGAAAATACCCCGTCAGACAACTGCCTGACCATTACCATCCAGGACCAGTCGGGGAAGCCGGTGGAGGGGCTCAGGCTGCTTTATGACTTTAACGATGTTGAGATAGAATCAGGGGTATGGCTCAACCTGGGTGTGACCAACAAAGAGGGGAAATTTTTCTTCCAGTACCCCAGAGCGGGGGAGTATATTTTCATGTTCCATCATCCTGATTATTTCAGTAAAAGCTGTATTCTAAAATACACCATTCCGGAGGAAAAGGGAGAATATGAGATGGTCCATATTCTAAAGCCTGCGGATGAGTATTAAAAAAGATGAGCCGGTTTCTCTCCTGTTTGAGAACCGGCTTGCTTTCTATTGACTAAACCTCACTTTTATGATATATTTCTATGTATAAGATAGTGTCGACAAAAACCTACTTAATTCTTAAAAATCTAACAGCGCAAAAAATTTAATATGAAAGGAAGAAAATTATGGGGAAGAAAGGAATATGCAAATTTTTCATTACCGTGTTTCTTTTAGCAACAATGGCGGGCTGTAGGTCTTCTAGTTCCGATTTGGATTTATCCAAATTAGAAAAAGACGGCCAATTCTCTTTTCCAGGATTGTGTCCCGGCGCTTCTCTCCAAGAGGTAGAGGAAATTCTGGGTTTTTCTTTGGGAGAGGGCATAGAGGAGACAGGGCCAGCCCCGGTGTATGGAAAAGATAATGCGGCCCTGCTGTATTTTTTCCCAGAGGAAACTCCGTTTACGGTTCTGGGGAAAAAGGTAAAGACAGACTACACCTTTATGGAAGATACTTTATGTACTATGACAATAGGAATGGATTTCGACGTGGACCATCCAGAAGAAATGGAGAGGTTGATAAGCAAACTTATAGAGCTGTACGGGGAACCAGACATAAGCTACACAGAGGATAAGCCATGGCAAGAGGGTACGATGACGGTTACAGATAACCGATGGATTCGTGAGAGCGAAGGTTATTATACTGTCCTCGCGTGTGGTATTATTGATTTAACAAGTATTGGCCGTACTTCTTATTCTTTAAGTTTAAACTTACTTTATAATGAATGGACTGACGTTAGCGAATTACTAAGTGCATATGAGGAAAAACTTGAAAGAAAGGATACAAAACAATGAAATAAAGAACATGGAGAAAATTCTGGATTCCTGTGATGATGATTATTGCGTTAATCAATTCTTCGTTTCCTGTTAGCGCACATGACGTACCCAACGGAGGAGAGGAATCCTCATCGCCCTATGTTGTGTGTAAGTATTGTGTAATGGGCTATGCGGTGCTCGTCTGCGATAAAACTCCGATTTATGATGGCAGTTCAACACACAAATACAATCTAACCAAAACCTGCACCAAAAAGTATTATCAAGCAAACTATAAGGGATACAAATGTGAGGCTTGTGGAAAAATTAACCCACTATTTGGTGTAGAGAATGGTCTTCATGATTGCTTTGTTACACATTCAAGCTGTGGGAGAGCCACTGAAGATTATTGCAGAGACGGACAGATGCCCGATCCAGATTAAGAGTAAGCATCTAGCGAGACAGGCATTCAAAGTTTTCATAATATAAGGGAAACCAGGGTAGATAAAAATGCTACCCTGGT
>CAJUED010000112.1:0-1280 GCA_910585075.1 uncultured Lachnospiraceae bacterium | reverse complement strand
GAAACATATCCAGAGGTAAAGGGGGAATATGAGATGGTACATATTCTGAAACCCGCGAATGAATATTAAAAAAGACGAGCGGGTTATTCTGCTGCTTGAAAACCGGCTCGTTTTTATGATATATCATCAAAGCAAAAAGGCGGGAACCTGATCGACAGATTCCCGCCTCAAAAATTGGTATAACAACTCATAGGTTTTGTTTGGTTTGGAGCTTTTTTACTTCGTCCAGAGGAAGGCCAGAAATTGTTGCGACCTCCTCCAGGGCGTACTTTCCAAGCTCAAGCATCCGGAGGACGGTTTGCTTTTTTTCCTCTTTTCTGCCTTCCTTTCTGCCCTCTTTTATTCCCGCTTTTATGGACTCGTTTCTCATGTCCTCCATGGCCTTACACATAATCGCAACCCCTTCCTTGCTCTCTTTGAAAAATCTGACACGTTTCGCCAGCTCGTCATAGTACATATTTTCCGGGTTGGTGCAGGAAAAATCGTGCATCAGCCTCCCAATGGGGGTCTCGTCCCGGTATTCGCCGTTTACATACAGTATATGCGAACCATCCTCAAATTTTTTGCTGCTGCCAGAGATATACCTCTCAATTTTGTAAAGCGACCGACCGTCGCCGAGCACATCATGCTCAGTGATGAAAACCACATAGGTTTCAGGCAGCTTGTCAAAGTCCTCGCCCTTGCGCAGGAGGTTGGCATCCATCATGCTGCTGTTATATCTTGCCCGTTTTCGGCCCGCGCCCTTGTCGGCCCGCTGGATTTCCACGTTTATCTTTCGTCCGGTGCTGTCGGTGGCCAGAATATCCAGCCGTACAGAGCGGTTGAGCAGGTTCTCCAGAAATACCTGTGTGCGTACATCCGAAACCACGAGATCGGGCATCTCCAATACAATCTGCAGCACAAGCTGGATATACTTTGGGTCTCCCTCAAAGCATTTGGTTAAGAAATCATCGTCCAGCAGGCGGAAGCCTCTCAGCCGCTGCAAATCCTCCTGATGCTGTTGGTCCAGCTGTTCTGTTGTTGTCATAAGTACCACCTGCTTTCCGATTTTATATTATCATAATTTCTGCGGCTTTGCAAGATAGATGAGATAACGGTTTGTTTTCTGTTGATTAAACCTCATCTTTATGATAAATTTCTATGTATAAGATAGTTATTTTATAAGTGACTTAAGAGGAATTCTGGGTCTGAGCCCTTCCCAGATTAAAGGACAGTAAAAAAGCGCGAAAAACGGAATGAAACGCAAGATATCTCGTTGTTACTCGCTTAGGCTACGGGAA
>CAJUED010000111.1 GCA_910585075.1 uncultured Lachnospiraceae bacterium | reverse complement strand
TGACAAACTGGGACGCCAGCAACGTGGAAGAGATTTTAATGCCATGCATGTTTGAGGACATATATCCAATATACACAGATGAACCTTTTAAGACAGAGGGCGGGTTGATACCGGCAGAAATATATGAACGTATTATGACGACCTGTTTTCCGGTATCCGTAGAACAGTTGAGGGAGCATTGCGGCTACCGCGCTGATGTGGACAGCTATGAATATGAAATGATATTTGCGAGGCAGTTTCCGCCCTTTGGGGAAGTGGTAGATTACAAACAGGGTGCGGACGGGACAATCACACTTTATGTGGACGGAGTCTGGATCGATTACAATTCAGATTACGCTTTCACAAATCAGATTGTAGTCCAGCCATTCCCGGATGGAACATTCCGGTATCTGTCGAACACAATCGAACAAAAGGAACTGGAACTGCCGCGGGTAGAAAAATGAAGGGCTGGGCTATCAATACCGGATGACCTGAACTATACTATATATAGGGTATTGACAGGAATAAGGAACAGAAACATATATGGAAGCGATTAGGGAGCAGACTATGAATAAAGATTTGGGTAAAGAAAGTAAAATCGGGATTATGTGTGCAACGGCCAGGGAACTTGCCCCATACCTGTCCGTTATGCAGATCAGGGAAACGGATGAATGTGCAATGCATTCGTTTCATAACGGTACAATAAAGGATGTATGTACAACGGCAGTTTATTCTGGCTGTGGAAAGATTAACGCATCCATTACGGCACAGCTTTTAATCGACAGATATGATGTGGATGCAATTATTTTTTCAGGAATAGCAGGCGGGATGAAAAAGGAGGTACAGGTCTTTGATACGGTAGTATGTACCGCATCTGCATTCCATGATACGGATAATGAGATATATACAGATTTTCCGGTGATGAAAGAGCCGGTATTTTATTCAGATGACAGATTGACTGCACTGGCAAAGGAAGCAGCCGGAAGGATAGGGCGGAAAATACATTTTGGGGTCGCAACAACAGGAGACAGATATATGGAACCGATTCATCCGGATGCACTGTGCATTGATATGGAAACTGCAGCCGTGGCCCATGCCTGTTATCTGAACAGGATTCCTTTTATTGCAGTCCGTTCCATTTCCGATAATGATAAAGAGGCCGGGCAGGAGGCAATCAACAGAAATTATGATAAGGCAGTACAGCGGTCTTATCAATTTGTTTCAGAGATGCTTGAAGGAATCAGGTAGGAGAACGCCGCACGGCAGAGATGAGCGTTTTCCCAAAATGGTTATAAGGAAGCCCCTATGTCAAAAATCGCAGATGCCGGAGGAATATCAAAATCGTTATTGCTCCATTACTTCTCAAAAGGAAAACTAAAAATTGATTTGCTATCTTCTTTGAATCGGTCAACGGGTTTATACTGTTATTAAGCCGTAATAGGCGGTTAAAGTGAAAGATACAATCCTCTGTTTGTGGAACTGACTGTGACAAATATAATAGGGCAGAAAAGAAAAGCCGGCGGTACAGATAGACTATCTGTACTGCTGGCTTTTTTTCTGCCTTGTGGCATAAGAATTCCATTTACAGAGCTTCTGTTACCTCTGTGCTTCTGTCAGTTCCTGCCAGAGCCGTGGCGGTGGCAAGTAATACGGACAGGTCTTTCTCGTCACATTGAGAAAGAAGCCGCAGCAATTCATGGTATGTAGAGTCCGTTTTGTGACTGTCTGAGAAGATACAGTCATCCGCAGATATATTCAGCGTTCTGCAGATATGGTAGAAGCCTTCGATACTGGGGGAACAGCGGCAGCGCTCCAAATCCTTCTGGAAGGAAAGAGAATGGCCAAGGAGTTCTGCGCATGTAGCCTGTGTCAGACGTTTTTTTGCCCTGGCAGCTTTCAGTGCGTTTTTGAAAACCTGGGCATCCTTGATTGATAGAGACATTGTCGTCACCTCCTTGTTAGTAGTGTAATGGCATACCTTTTAAAAGCAAAAATGGTATAGACATCTCTATATAGTAGCGTATAAGACTACCAAGCATCCAGATTTCTGGTGAACAAAAAAAACATGGTTCATCAGAGTTTCCGGATCTCCTGCTTCTCCGTCCCCGGCCATTTCTTCTGTTTCTTCATCGGAAGGTGAAGTACCAAGTATAGCATGGATGCCTTTACGGGGAAAGAGCAGAACCGTGCCAATGTTGTGCCGATGGTGTGCCAATTTTTACTTTCTCAAAAAGAACCAGCAAATCTGGGGAAACGAATACAGCAGATTTATTTGGGAAAAATGAGAAAAACCAGGTATGTTAAAAATAATACTTTATTTTTCGGACGTTAATCTTGAAATAAGATGATTATTGCTGTATTATTAAAGAAAAGGAGGAGTTTATGCTGCTTGAATACTATGAAAAATTGCTGCAGTTAAAATGTTTTTCATTTGATGACGCAGCAAAGATATTTGGGGATGAGCGCAAGGCCAGGAATATATTATACACTCTAAAGAAAAAGGGGCTGCTACAGTCAGTACGCCGTAATTATTATGCCACGATAAGCCTGGAAACGAAAGAGGCTGTCGCGACTCCTTTTGAGATTGCATCATCCATAACAGAAGACAGTTATATTTCCCATCATTCCGCTTTTGAATTTTACGGGCTTGCAAACCAGGTTTTTTCTGATATATATGTTTCTACGGGGCGGGAGTTCCGGGAATTTGAGTTTGGTGGGCGGTGGTATCATTGTATGAAGACCAAAAGGGATTTTGGGGTATCACTGCAAAAAACGATACGTGTAACAGACATGGAGAGGACTGTGCTTGACAATATAAAGGATTTTGATAAGGTCGGGGGGCTGGAAGAACTGCTGCGCTGCCTGGAGATGATTACCGTACTGGATGAGGGCAGACTGACCACTTATCTCGAAAAGTACCATAACCAGTTCCTGGCGCAGAAGGTAGGATACCTTTTGTCTTTTTACCCGCAGCTGAAATTGTCAGATGGATTTTTTGATTACTGTAAAAAGAACATAGGGAACAGTTCCCGCTATCTCTACCGTGATCTGAAAGAAGAAAAGAGTATATTTTCAAAAGAATGGAATTTATGCGTACCGGAAGATATTATGCAGCTGATAAGCGAAGGAGGAGAACCGCTTGTTTAATTATACAAAGGCAGAATTGTCGGAAATTGCGAATAAGCAGAATTTTATCCAGGATACTCTGGAAAAAGTAGTGCGTTTAAGTGAAGTCCTGGATTATATCAACAGTAATCCCATTATGAAAGGCTGCCTTGCATTGAAAGGGGGAACAGCCATCATGACCTACACAGAAAGCAGAGAGAAAGAAGCATCTGAAAATACAAAAAGTCATTGATAGAATAATTCAAAGGGGTGTGATATACTCTAATTGGTTCAAACAACAGATTTGCATTGGACGAGGTAAGAGTATGGAAAATCCATGGAAAGAAATTTCATTAGCTGATTATGAAAATCATATGAAACTTGATTCGGTTATGCAGTTGCAGATTATGAATGAAATGATGAAAGGTCAATTTTATACATATCCCGTATCAAGTATAATGATACTTGGCATTGCGGGTGGTAACGGTCTTGAACATATCCAAAAAGACAGGTTTGATAAAATATATGGCATTGACATCAACTCGTTTTATCTGCAAACAGTCGTTCAAAGGTATTCTGAATTGAACAGTCTTTTGGAATGTCTGTGTATTGATTTGCTAAATGAAACGGATAAATTACCAAAAGTTGATATGGTCATTGCAAATCTGTTGATTGAGTATATCGGATATGATTGTTTTCAGAAAGCTATCGTACAGACAAGCCCAAAGTATGTTTCATGTATTATTCAAATCAATATGGAAGATAGCTGGGTATCAGATTCCCCCTATCTTCATGCATTTGACGGACTGGAACAGGTGCATCATCAAATGGAAGAACAGTCATTGCAGAAAGCAATGTTCAAAATTGATTACCATACAATCAAAACTTTAGAACGTATACTGCCTAATGGCAAAAAACTGGTACAAATAGATTTTGAAAAAAATCTCTCTATTTAATATTTTCATTCCAGCGGTCACGCTTCGCAGCATGACCGCTTTCCTATATAGGGAAAGTACAGAACCGTGTCAATGCCCGGCCGTTGGTGTGTCAATTTGTTCTTTTCTTTATATTTATCCAAATGGGTTAGATTTGTTATAGCATAATTAAAACAACTATAAAGTAGATTGATTTGACAATAACACATTATTTTTACTAAATTTAATGTGCTTATGTATCATAAAACTTGACAATGACACATTATTTATATACAATATAATGTGTATGAAAAGGAGTGACTGTCATGAGAACTGAGAATACAATAAAAACTCTTTTGGAAAATTCGCCGGATGGTACTATTACGGCCAGACAG
>CAJUED010000110.1 GCA_910585075.1 uncultured Lachnospiraceae bacterium | reverse complement strand
GCAGGGCGTGTCTTATTTATCCGTGACGGACAGCTTTTTAATCAACTGTATCGTGGGAATATGGATAACGAAACCTTTCAGGAAAAGATTTCCGATAATCTGAAAATCCTTTTGCAGAAGGAGGGATTATATGCGTAACTTTTATATCCGGCTTGCGGTTTCAAATATTAAAAAAAACAAGCCTGTATATTATCCGTTTTTTTTGACAAATGTTTTGTCCGTAATGATTTTCTATGTTATGGCTTCAATCCAAAACCAGACAATCATTGCCACACTGCCCGGAAGTTATATTTTTGTTCAGTTTATTAAAGTGGGCGTTATCATGACGGGCTTATTTGCAGGTGTTTTTCTTTTATATACAAATGGGCTGCTCATACGGCAGCGTAAAAAAGAGCTGGGTCTGTATAATATCTTTGGCTTGGAAAAGAAACATATTGCAAAAGTCCTTATGCTTGAAAGTCTGCTGCTCACAACAGCCGGGCTTATTGTGGGTATTATTTTCGGTGTTTTCTTGGGAAAGCTGTTTTTCCTTATTTTGTTGAAGCTGCTCCACTTAGATAGCGGGCTTGCGTTTCAGCTTGGGATAGAAGCGCTTATTCAGACAACCGCCTGGTTTGTGGTGATTGGTATTCTGATCCTGCTTTATAACCTGTTTTCTGTCATAAAAGCAAAACCTGTTGAACTTTTGTATGCCGCCCACAAGGGCGATACTTACCATTCTTTTGTGGCAGTAAAAGCCGTTTTCGGGGTTTTATGTCTTGGGGGCGCATATACTCTGATACTTACTACGCCCTCACCCATTGATATTATTGGGCGTGTCCTTCCTATTGCTTTATTGATTTTGGCGGGAACCATGCTTTTCTTTTCGTCCAGTTCTGTTGTTTTACTAAAGGCTTTGAAAAGGAATGATAAATATTATTACAAGCCACAGAATTTTATTTCTGTTTCCGGGCTTATTTATCGGCTGAAACAAAATGCGAAAGGATTGTCAAATATCTGCATTTTAAGTACCGTTGTCATGGTTATTGCCACTACTACGTTGTCACTATATGTAGGGCAGAGAGAAATGCTTTCTTTTCGCTTGCCAATGGAAACAAAGATTTCAGTTGAAAATGCGACGGACGGACAAAGCACTTTGCCGGAATTTGTTCATCAAATCGCAGAGCAGTACAACATGATGATAAGTAAAGAAGTCGATTATGATGTTACCTATATAAGCGGTGTTTATAATGATAATACATTTTCCGTCTATCAGCCGAAGGTAGACCCGGCAAACAGCACTTGCGCAATCTATCTGATTACATTAGAAGATTATAACCGCATGGAGGGAAGATCAGAACAACTTGGAGCTGATGAAATATTAGTATTTTCTTCATCAAAAGATTTAGGTGTTTCTGAAATATATTTTAATAATTTAAAATATCGGGTAAAAAGCGAATTATCACAATTAGCTATACAAAACAAAAGCATATTATCTTCTGAAACACGTTACTTTTTTATTTGTCCGTCGCGTGTGGATATAGACAGTATCTTTGCCGAACTGTCACCCTCTGAAAAGAGATTTCATAAGACATACTGTATGATGTTTGACGCAGAAGGTGTAGGTGAAGATGATTTTACCGCCGCATTGCAAAGTCAAATTGGTGCTAATTTTGCCGGAGTAAAATTTGAAAATGTAGAAGCGGAAAAGCAAGACAGTAATTATACCTACGGTGGCTTTTTGTTTATTGGTTTGCTGTTAAGTCTGTTATTTATGATTTTTTTAACTTTGGTTATTTATTACAAGCAGATTACAGAGGGGTATAGCGACAGATACAATTTTGAAGTTATGCAAAAGGTAGGGCTTGACCGGAATGAAGTGTCTGCCGTGGTTCACAAGGAAATTCGGACGATGTTTTTCTTTCCGCTGGTAGTTGCTATTATTCATTTAGCGGTTTCACTTTATGCGATTGGTATGCTGCTTGCGACTCTTGGACTGACAAATATTTGGATGTTACTGCTTTGTACGGGTGCAATTTCCCTATTGTTTGTCCTTATTTATATAGTGATGTATTTCAGTACCGCAAGGGTTTATTGCAAAATAGTAATGTGCTGATTGAAAGGAGTAAATATGAGCTTTAATTTTGGAATTATTTTCGCTGTTGTTTGTTTAATTGGTGGCTTGCTTATGATTATCTTCTATAAGCCGTTTTGGTGGCTGATGAAGAAAAGCGAAATGCCCGATCATTATAAATGGTATCTGCGAATACCGGGGATTTTGCTTATGCTGTTTGGCATTGGAATTATTGTCCTAAGTGCCATCAATGACTTTGTGTTTTAAGGATACCATTCCGTTTCAATAACTGTCCGGAGATTGTTTTGGTGGAACTTAATGCCGAATAATTTACAAAAGCTAACCGCCGCTATGGGAAATCATCCCATACGCGGCGGTCTGTCATTTTCCCCCGCACTGGATTATTGACTTGGCAGTTGGGGAGGTTAGAGGTAATATACGAGAGCGGAAAAAGGCAGACTATATTATCAAAAATAATAAAATCTGCGATTCACGTAGCCAGATTAACCATTCACGTAATACGCGTTAGAAATTTCCCTATTTTTTCCGATAAGTTAGTTGAAGACTGGAGGTGGCGGACACGGTAAAAATTGCAGTATGTGATGATGAAAAAAATATAAGGGCCTATCTTGTTTCCCTCATCAAGAAACAGGGTGCGGAGTGCGGCATTGTAGAATATACTTCTGCAGGCGAGTATCTGGCAGACGGGAAAGAGTATGATCTGGTGTTTCTGGATATAGAGATGGGCGGCTCCGGCGCGGAACTGGATGGCATGGGGCTGGCAAGGCATATCCGGGGCATGGATGCCTGCAGGCAGCCGATCATCATATTTGTCACGGGCTATGAAAAATATGTCTATGACGCTTTTGACGTAGGGGCGTTTCAGTATCTGGTGAAGCCCGTGGATGAACAGAAGTTTGCGGAGGTGTTTGGCCGGGCAGTCGGGCAGGCCATATCGGAGGAAGAACAGCGGAAGAAAAAACTTGTGATCCAGTATGCGGGAGAGGGAAGGGTCATACCGCTGAATGACATTTATTATATGGAAAGCCAGAACCATAATATCGTGCTGTTTTTGAAAAGCGGGAAGCTGGAATATTACGGGAAAATCGGGGATCTGGAGGAGGAACTGGCGGGGCAGTTCTACCGCATTCACAGGGGATACCTGATCAACCTTTTCCATGTGGAGGGCTACGATAAGACAGAAGTAAGGATGGCAAATGGGGATAAGCTCCTGCTTTCAAGGTATAAGTATGACGGCTTTGTGCAGGCATATATGGATTACATTTCGGAGGAGAGCCTATGAGCCAGTCAGGATTTGAAATGGTCAATAACATATTGGATATGTGGAAGTTTGCCATACAAGCCATAATGTTTCTTGGCTTGTGGTCAGCAGTTTTCAGTATGAAGAAGGGAAAAAGAGATGGCATTGCGGCAGCCCTGTTTCTCTTTGCGAATATAGGATTAGGACTCCTGCCATGCGCGGCATGGATTCGGTATGCTGTCTTAGCTTTCATCGTATTGGGATATAGTGGGGTAAATTACAAAAAACAGATTGGCAAAGCGGTCTTTGTGATGCTTGGATTTTATAACCTCCACTGCCTGAGTTACCTGATGGCAGGAAGCATTTATGAAAAAGCAATGTGTGTAATGATGAATGGGCTGGATATCATGCAAAGCAACTATCAGCAGGAAATGAATCAATGCATGGCAGTTGGGATGTTTTGGTTGGTATTTTCCTATTCAGTATTATTTATGGCGATGGCTGCTATTTTACACAGGATTATAAAAGGTGTGGCTGTGATGGCATGGCAGGATGTCCTCCTGCTTTCCGTGCTGAATTTTGTTGGCAGTATGATCGCAAATGTAATTAGTGGTCTGCTGATTGTAAGAACGGATAGGGACACTTTTATCCTGTTTGATGAAAAGCCTGATCTGCTTTGGAAAGTTCCAATGATAGCAGTATTCATTTTTGCGGGAGAGGCTGCACTGATTTATTTCTGGCATAGATACCAGATACTGCTTGCTGAAAGACAGAAGCATTTCGTGGAGGAACAGCAGGTAAAAGCCATGAAAAAACGGCTGGAAGAGGCAGAGAACTTTTACGGCAGTATCCGCAAAGTGAGGCATGAGATGAAGAACCACATGGCTAACATCAAAGGGCTTGCAGAGACCGGACAGTATGGTGAAATAGAGGAATATGTCCAGAGGATGGATGAGACAATGCAGGAACTGGAATATAGGTATGTTACGGGGAATGCAGTGACGGATGTCATCATCAATGACAAATGGCGCAGGGCAAAAAAAGCAGGAATCCGTTTTGAAGCTGATTTCCGGTATGGAGGGGAAATCCCGGTGTTCGATTTAGGGATTATCCTGAACAACCTTTTGGATAATGCCATAGAAGCCTGTGAGAAACTGGAACCGGGCAAAGGGTTCATACACCTTGCCTTAAAAAGGAGAAAGCAGTTCCTATTGCTTGAAGTGGAAAACAACTTTGACGGAATTGTGCCAATCCGGGAAGAAAGTTCACTTCCG
>CAJUED010000109.1 GCA_910585075.1 uncultured Lachnospiraceae bacterium | reverse complement strand
TCGGCATGACCGGAAAGCAGTTAAAGCGTATGCTCTCTTTTGAAGGGCTGTACTATGCGATGGGGACAATCCTCACATCCGCTTTCTTAGGCACTTTGTTCTCGGCAGTAGTCGTAAAGGGCATTTCTAACGGAATCTGGTTCTTTACCTATCAGTTTGTCATGTGGCCCATGCTGGTGGTCTATCCGTTCCTGATTCTTCTGACAGCTGTGATACCGGCGCTCCTGTATCGGCAGATCGCAAAGGTCAGTATCATTGAGCGGCTGCGGCAAAATTGTTGACAATGGTGTCCGCGCAGCGTAGAATTTATGCTGATATTCTACAATGTGTAGACAGGAGATTCCTATGGAATAGTATAGATTAGGGGAAAAGCGATTCATATGAAAAAAGTAAAATGCGCAATAATTTTGTTATCGTTTGTTATAGTTACAGGGTGCTCCAATAGAAACAGTGAACAGCAGGAAGATAGCAGCATACAGGTCGAAGAACAGTATGCGGACAATGAAAATGATGGTATTTCTTTTGATGAGTACAGCGGTTTTTGGTCTTATGAGGGAAAAAGCCATGAACGGATTTTTGCAGAGGGAGGAATTGAATTAACCTGTACGATTACGGAGGACAATCAATTTTCAGGAACGCTTTTTTCCCAGCAGGAGCTGACGCAGAGGTTTGCATCAATCGAAGGCATCAGCGGGAAAATAGAGCAGGCAGAATTATATTTTGATTATACGGATGATGAATGGGGAAACAGCGGAACATTATATATCCAATTTTTGAGTGACAGTTTATATGTAGAAATACTGAATTATAAAAATGCGGAAGGTGGCAGTGATTATGGCATCAATGGTTCTTTTACATTAATAAGAGAAAAAGAAGATGAAGATATGGAAGATGATCATATTGCCGTTTATCCGAGTTATAATTCATCATGGACAGAGGAAGAAATTTTAAACGCAATCAATGAGCGAATCCAATATTACAAGGCCAGCGCCTATCATTCCGAGGTGATTGATTATTGGGAAAATGTCAGGGAAGTAACGGACATTTCAAATGTGATCGAGCCGCTGTTTGAGACGGATAAGAAATACTATACAAAAGAGGAATTTGAAGATGAGCCAATGCTGATCATTCATTTGGCAAAAAATGAAATATATGCGAGACATGGCTATATATTTACGAATGAAGATTTATATAATTATTTTATGGGGTGTATTTGGTATAGTCCGGTCTGCAGCGGCGCAGATTTCAGCGAGGATGTATTTAATGAATATGAAAAGGCGAATCTTGAAATACTGGCCGGTTTGGATACCTACAAATAAAACGAGCGTTTACGGTAGCTGCATAGGTGTTCCCACCTCAATCAAATTGCCATCTAAATCGTAAAAACGAATTACCTTTTGTCCCCAACTATGGGTTATAAGGCGATTGACGTATTGAACGGAAGGGTATAATCTTTCCAATTTTTCAATAAATGCTTCTATGTTTTGTTCTTCAAAATATAGCTCACAGGAATTACTTTTTGGAATTATATCTTTTTTCAAAAAGTGATTCCAAATTTTTTCATCCTGAAGTACAAGGCCTTCCGTTAAAATCATATTTCCATCATTGTCAAGTATCATATTAAGGCCAAATAAATCGTGATAAAATTGTTTCGATTTTTCAATGTCTTTAACAACAATCAAAATGTTCTTTAATTTCATTGTCCATATCTCCTTGAATCCTGCTTTATGAACATAATTATAATCTATGTTTGGTGGGAATACAATTCTGTAAAGTGTAAATTGACGCTGTTGAAAGTTTCAGAGGCCTTGACAGAGGTGGAAAAGTTAAATAAAATAATCTTAGAAACCAAGAAACAAAGAATATTATTTCTTTGATTTGTATACAATAAGGGGAGGAGAGTATAGCAATGTCAGTATCGGTGGCGAAAGGCAGGATTCCTATGGAAATGAAAAAATTGAGTATTTCTGCAAAGCGGCAGATAACAATCCCGCAGAAATTTTTTACCATGTTGGGTTTTGACACGGAGGCAGAATGTACCGTGCGTGGAAACGAACTGATTATTCGTCCGGTCAGGAACAATACAGGAGGGGAGTTTGCAGAGCAGATTTTGGCTGATTTGATTGCCCAAGGGTATAGTGGAAACGATTTACTGGAGCATTTTAAAAAGGCACAGGGACAAATACGTCCGGCTATGGAAACAATGCTTATGGAGGCAGAGAAAGTTGCATCTTCGGAATCTGGTTATATTACTTACGAAGATGTTTTTGATACGGAGGAAAAGGTATGACAGAAGTACGCTTTCTTCCGCCTGCAGCAAAATTTATCAAGAAACTAAAAGATAAAAAGTTAAAAATGTTGTATCAGGAAGCAGTTGATAAAATTCGGCAGGATCATACGGTTGGGGAAGCTAAAACAGGTGATTTGTCCGGTGTGTACGGGTATGATATTTATTATAATAGAACGAATTATGAGTTAGCATATACGGTAGAGTACTTAGAGGATAAAGTTATCATTGTGATTATGGCCGGAACCAGAGAGAATTTTTATGACCAGCTGAAGCAGTATATGAGAAAATGATAGTGTTTCCTTTTTTATGCATAGGGCTGCACACGCAAAATAGCACACGAAGAATTGCGTGGGAAAATATGTTGCGCTGCAGCATCAGGCTCGTGCGGCGAGCAGGGGAAGAAATCTTCCCTGCCCGATTGCAAATTGATTAATAATCCGCTTCGGAAGCCGTAAAATATTTAATGCACGATTTCCAGCCAGTACCCATCCGGGTCCGCAATAAAGTAGACGCCCATATCCGGATTTTCATAGCAGATACATCCCATCTGTTTATGCTTTTCATATGCGGCCGCGTAATCATCTGTCTTGAATGCCAGATGAAATTCACAGTCGCCCAGATTATAGGGACGCTCCATATCCCGAAGCCAAGTCAATTCCAATTGGAAATCTCCATTTTCATTTCCCATGAAAACAATGATAAAAGAGCCATCCTCCGGCTCGATCCGGCGCATTTCTTTAAGCCCCAGGGCTTCTTCATAAAATGCGATGGATTTTGTCAAATCAAATACATTGTAGTTCTCATGAACCATTTTGAATTTCATATGTTTCCTCCTATTGTGCAATCCTTCATATGACTTTTACATAAGCTTAAGGTCTAAGCATATATAAAAGAGTTTTACTTTTAGCACATAATACCATACTGTTAGAAATTTGAATAGCTTTGACCGGACTGTTAATTAGTATAAATTTATAGGCTTATAAAATATGCAATTTTATGGACAAGAGCAAGGCATTGATGTAATAATAGACTTAAATTTGCAAAAGAATGATAAAAAAGAGAGGGTTAAGATGGAGAAGAAGGTAAATTTTGGAAAATTACTACATGGAGGGGATTATAATCCGGAGCAGTGGCTTGATAGTCCGGAAATTCTGGAGAAGGATATTGAATATTTCAAGAAGGCAAAAATCAATGAAGTTTCTCTTGGAATCTTTTCCTGGTCTGTGCTTGAGCCTAAGGAGGGAGAGTTTCATTTTGAATGGATGGGAGAAATCATAGACAGGCTGTATGAAAACGGAATTTCTACGATTCTGGCAACGCCCTCCGGGGCCCGCCCCAAGTGGATGGCGGATAAGTATCCGGAGGTGCTGCGTGTGGATGATACGCGCAGGCGTATGTTATATGGGACACGCCATAACCACTGCTATACATCTCCCGTATATCGGGAAAAGACCAGGATTATGAATATGGAGCTGGCAAGACGATTTGGCGGACATCCGGGGGTGATTGCCTGGCATATTTCCAATGAATATAACGGGGAGTGCCACTGTCCCTTATGTCAGGCGGAATTTCGCAAATGGGTACGGGATAAGTATGAGACGGTTGAAAACTTAAACCGTGCATGGGCCACCACCTTTTGGAGTCATAAGTATAATGATTTTGACCAGGTAGAGAGCCCGTCCGGTATAGGAGAGCCGGGGCTCCATGGGCTGAATCTGGATTGGAGAAGGTTTGTGACGGAGCGCACAATGGATTTTATCAAGCACGAAATCAAGGCCATTCGGGATGGGGGAAGTGATAAACCGACCACAATCAATATGATGTATGACTTTAGCGAGCTGAATTATCATAAGCTTGCGGATGTGGTTGATTTTGTGTCATGGGACAATTATCCTCAGTGGCATAAGAAGGCGGAAATCCTCACGGCCAGAGACTGTGGAATGCAGCATGATATTATGAGGAGTCTCAGGAAGGAGCCCTTTTTCCTGATGGAGAGCTGCCCTTCCGCCACAAACTGGCAGCCGGTAAGCAAGCTGAAAAAACCGGGTATGCTCCATGCGGCTTCCATGCAGGCGGTGGCCCACGGTTCGGACAGTGTGCTTTATTTCCAGCTCCGGCAAAGTCAGGGCTCCAGTGAAAAATTCCATGGCGCGGTAATTGACCATTATGGAGGGGAGGACACAAGAGTATTTGGAGAGGTGAGCCAGGTTGGGGAAAGCCTTGGCAAGCTTCAGGAGATAACGGGAACCATGCCGGAGGCAAAGGCTGCCATAGTGTTTGACTGGGAAAACCGTTGGGCCATGGAGGATGCGCAAG
>CAJUED010000108.1:288-4771 GCA_910585075.1 uncultured Lachnospiraceae bacterium | reverse complement strand
AGGAATGGCTGGTCTTTTTCAAAAATGAAACCCACAATCATCCCACCGAAATCGAGCCCTTCGGCGGTGCGGCAACCTGCCTTGGAGGCGCAATCAGAGACCCCTTATCAGGAAGGGGCTATGTGTATCAGGCAATGCGCGTTACCGGCGCGGCAGACCCTACGGTCCCTGTGTCGGATACATTAAAAGGAAAGCTGTCACAGAAAAAGCTGGTGAGGGGAGCCGCCGGCGGATATTCCTCTTACGGCAATCAGATTGGCCTTGCAACCGGCTATGTAAAGGAGATTTATCATCCCAATTATGTGGCGAAGCGTATGGAAATCGGCGCTGTTATGGGCGCTGCTCCCAGGAAAAATGTCATCCGGGAAAATTCCGACCCGGAGGATATCATCATTTTGCTGGGAGGAAGGACCGGACGGGACGGCTGTGGCGGCGCTACAGGCTCCTCCAAGGTACATACGGAGCATTCCATAGAAAAATGCGGCGCTGAGGTGCAGAAGGGAAATGCGCCCACAGAGCGTAAGATACAGAGGCTTTTCCGCAGAGGAGAGGTCAGCAGGCTGATTAAGAAGTGTAATGATTTTGGCGCCGGCGGAGTTTCCGTTGCAATCGGAGAGCTGGCGGACGGCCTTGTGGTAGACCTTGATAAGGTACCGAAAAAATATGCGGGCCTTGACGGCACGGAGCTGGCAATCTCCGAATCTCAGGAGAGAATGGCCGTGGTGGTAAGCCCGGAGCATGTGCAGGAGTTTCTTGATTTTGCCGCGGAAGAAAACCTGGAGGCCATTCCGGTGGCGGTGGTGACGAAAGAGCCCCGGCTGGTGCTGAAATGGAGAGGAAAAGAAATAGTAAATATTTCCAGAGCCTTCCTTGATACCAATGGAGCCCATCAGGAAACCAATGTAACGGTGGATGTTCCTGACAGAGAAAGCAATTATTTAAAACAGCTGGCCATTCCGGAAGTCCGGGAGCTTTTAGATAAGGAAGATGTAAAAGGTGCATGGCTTAAAACCTTAAGCGATTTAAATGTATGCTCCCAGAAGGGCCTTGTGGAAATGTTTGATTCCTCCATAGGTTCAGGTAGTGTGCTGATGCCTTACGGGGGAAAATATCAGCTCACGGAAACCCAGGCCATGGTGGCAAAGCTCCCTGTATTAAAGGGGAAAACGGACACTGTTACCATGATGAGCTACGGTTTTGACCCTTACCTTTCTTCCTGGAGCCCTTATCACGGGGCTGTCTATGCTGTGACCGAGTCCATGGCAAGAATTGTAGCCAGCGGCGGCGCTTTTGAAAAAATACGTTTTACCTTCCAGGAATATTTCAGGCGTATGAGCTCCGAACCGGAAAGATGGAGCCAGCCTTTTGCAGCCCTACTTGGGGCTTATGATGCCCAGATTGGATATGGCCTGCCCTCCATTGGCGGTAAGGACAGTATGTCGGGAACATTCAATGATATAGATGTACCGCCCACACTGGTATCCTTTGCGGTGGATGTGGCGGATGGAAAGGATATGATCACACCGGAGTTAAAGCAGGCTCAGGATGAGCTGGTTCAGTTCTGGTTTGATAAGGATGCCTATGATATCCCTGTCTATGAGCATGTTATGAAGACCTACCGCATGATCACAAAATTAATGAGACAGGGTAAGGTAAAAGCTGCCTACGCTTTAGACGCCCGGGGTCTGGCGGCAGGGGTCTGCAAGATGGCCTTTGGCAATAAGCTTGGGGTGTGCTTTGACAGTCAATTAAAGCCCATGGATTTATTTGAAAACTGCCTGGGCGATATTGTGCTGGAAATGACGCCGGAGGATGCGGCGGCGCTTTTGAAGGAAAAAGACGGTGAGGCGGAAGGACTTAATTTCAGAATTGTTGCAAAGGTTACGGAGGACGAGGTGTTTGCTTTTGGAGCTGTGAAGGTTTCCATGGAGGAGGCATTAAACGCCTGGAAGGGACGTCTGGAAAAGGTGTTCCCCACCAAAGCGGAAAAGGGCACGGAGCCGGTGAAGTCCGAGGTTTACCGGACAGATGAGATTTATATTTGTAAAAATAAAGTGGCAAAGCCTGTGGTATTCATACCCGTGTTCCCGGGAACAAACTGTGAGTACGACAGCGCAAGGGCTTTTGAACGGGCCGGCGCCAGCGTGGTGACCAGAGTATTTAAAAACCAGTCGGCACAGGATATCCGTGAGTCTGTGGAAATTTTTGAGAAGGACATAAACAGGGCACAGATCATTATGTTCCCAGGAGGATTTTCCGCAGGCGACGAGCCGGATGGAAGCGCAAAATTCTTTGCAACCGCCTTTCAAAATGAACGTTTAAAGGAAGCTGTGATGAATCTCCTTAATTTAAGGGACGGGCTTGCTCTTGGTATCTGTAACGGCTTCCAGGCGCTGATTAAGTTAGGTTTACTGCCCTATGGAGAGATTGTGGGACAGAAGGAAGATTCGCCTACCCTTACCTTTAACACCATAAACCGTCACATTTCCAAGATGGTTTACACAAAGGTAGTCTCCAATAAATCCCCCTGGCTTCGGGGAGCGGTACCGGGAGAGGTTTACGTAATCCCGGCTTCTCATGGGGAAGGGCGTTTTGTAGCCTCCGACGAGTGGATTGAAAAGCTCTTTGCAAACGGACAGGTGGCCACTCAGTACGCGGATTTGGACGGAAACGTGTCTATGGATGAGGAGTGGAATATTAACGGCTCCTACGCGGCCATTGAGGGTATTACATCCCCTGACGGCAGATGTTTTGGCAAGATGGGACACGCAGAACGCCGGGGCGAGGGCGTAGCCGTAAATATTTACGGGGAACAGGATTTGAAGATATTTGAATCCGGCGTGGCGTATTTTAAATAAGAGGCTGTAAAAGATTGTGAAAGGCTTTTGAAAAATTTGATATGATAGGATAGAAAATGGGAACTCTGGCTTTTTGGGCTGGGGTTCCTTGTGGGTTGGCTGAATATATTGCTTGATAAAAAATAAGCAGGCTCCGGAAGGAACCTGCGGTGGTTATTTTCATTCGCTTATAAGCGGTGGCTTTTGATACAATTTTCTTTCGATTTGCCGCCGTTCAAATTCAATTTCTCTCAGGACAGCCTCGGCGTTTTCGTTTCTTGCCACCCTTTCAAGCCTTTCTAAAATAGATAGCTGGTCAAATAGATAACCGTTGTATTCTTTTTCATTTGGTGGCATATGATTTTACCTCCCTTCTACTTAAAAGAAAGTGCTATTTACTATAGTAATTATACTATTAGTATAGCATAGGCATATTGCGATTTCCATACGTATTTTGCCATACTATATTCGTTCATGCAGCTGTTCAGGCGTGATGAATTTCCCACGGGAATGAATGATGATGGATAAGCATATATTTCCATAGTGGGGTGCTTGCCATGAACAGAAATAAATGGAGACGAATGCTTAAAAAGTGGGGCACAATCGGGCTGCTTGCAGCCTGCGTGGTATGCGGCCTTATCAGCTTTTTGAAAAACAGGAAATCAGAAGGTGGAGGTTTGGCGGGATTTGGGGAATCAATTGCAGTTTTCTTCAATCATCAGATGGAACAAAGTTATTTTCTGATTCCAAGATACTTAGAGGATGGAAATGGAAGGGATATGTCGCTTTTCGGAGTGGAGCGGCTTATAGCAAGGCAGTTTCTTTTGTATGATTATATGTTGTTAGAGCAGGATACGGAAAGGGAACCGGAAGATGCCCTGATGGCTGAGCTTATCGGCCGCAAGGAGGGAACGGACGAGGATTATAAGGATATAGAGGAAGAACATTTAGATTATGGGGAGGACGCCCTACATATTGAGAGCAGTGTGTTGGAGGAGATGGAGCGGGAAAACAGACAGCAAAATGAAGGGACAGACCAGGAAAACGGAGAAACGGAAGCAAGGGCGGAAACAGACACCGAAGAAGCCGGTGAACAGATAATGGAACAGGCAGAGACGTTTGAAACGGCATTATACCCGGCATATACCTATGACTGGTCGGAAAAATGGAATTATGAGTCCATTGTTTCCAACTTTTATGCGGTGGATAATTCTACAAGTTTAAAAGAGGAATATGTAGATTTAAATAAACTGCTTTATCAGGATTTATCCGTAAACAAGGACACGGATGGGCCGCAAATTCTAATTTACCATACCCATTCCAGGGAGGATTTTGTGGACTCGGTACCTGGGGATCCTTCCACTACAATCATTGGAGCGGGAGAGAAACTGGCGAACCTATTACAGGATAAATATGGATTTAAGGTGCTGCATCATATAGGGGAGTATGACACCGAGAGGGATGATGCCTACAACAAATCATTGCCTGCCATAACCCAGATTTTGGAGGAAAACCCTACCATTGAGGTAGTAATTGACCTGCACCGTGACGCAGTGGCGGGGGACCGAAAACTGGTGATGGATTTACAGGGACGTCCTACAGCAAGGTTTATGTTCTTCAACGGGCTTAGCCTCGGACGTAAAAGC
>CAJUED010000108.1:0-277 GCA_910585075.1 uncultured Lachnospiraceae bacterium | reverse complement strand
TTACCTATCTTGAGAATCCCTATATACAGGATAACCTTGCTTTTTCCTTTCAGGCCCAGGTGGCCGCCAATGAGTATTATCCGGGAATCGCAAGGAAGATTTATCTGAAAGCCTACCGGTTCAATCTGCATTTAAAACCAAAATGTATGCTGATTGAGCTGGGCGCTCAGAACAACACGGTAGAAGAAATCATGAACGCCTGCGACCCCCTGGCTCATATTCTTTCGATTGTCTTAAATGGTGAGACATGATATAATGTCCGCGAAGGCAATGAGCA
>CAJUED010000107.1 GCA_910585075.1 uncultured Lachnospiraceae bacterium | reverse complement strand
TAATATGCCGCCGTCTTTTTCTGGAGCAGCAGCTTCATATCGCCAATCTGCTTCTGGAACATATCCATGAAATCCGTCCTGTCATTTAATCCCATAGCCCCAGCCTCCATCGGAAGGGACGTAAAGCCTCCCAGCTTTTTTACACCCATATGTGCTTCCAAAGCACGCATTTCCACAACAGTCGCTGACTTGGGATTTACCTCGTTGATATGTATGGTCTTTTCAAATTCATCCCCATTCTCATCAACACCCTTTGCAATGATTGTCGGATCATCCTCTGTTGAATCTTCCGCATATTTGAGATAATAGGACAGCCCCGTGCCGTTCCCTCCCGTCCATATCATATCTTCATCAGAAAAAATATTATAGACTTTTGGCGTGTCTGCCACATTGTTCACCTGCGCCGCAAAACTCTTTCCAACCGCATTCTGTTGTGTCCTTCTTGCTCCCTGCCATGCCGGATATCCCGTTGCCCCTATTCCATTTACATTCATTTATCAAATCCTCCATTATTGCCATTTATTCAGTATTGTGGCTGGGGGCGATATGCTTCTGCCCCCAGCTACACTGTACCAATCTAAATATGTAAAACCTCATTGTTCCGCAGAAAACATGGCTTTCTGGATATTCTTCTGCCAATATGAGCTGTTAAAGTAATTCCCGCTTTTAGGCAGATTCCTGAACATATTCATGATCATGTCATACGTCATAAAAGACGTATCCACAAACATTTCCTTCCCGTCCTTTGATTTGATTGCCGTACCGTTTGTTCCCACAAATGCAGTCGTGTTGTCATCAAGGTGCTGAATCGTTCCTGTCATTTCCGCAAACTTTTTCAGCCACGACTCTCCCGTCTCCTTACACATTTGCTTAAATTTCTCAGCATCCTCCCCTGTCATATAAGGATGTTTCCCATCCCTGACATACCATGAAAAACCTGTTACTTTGTCCGTATATTTCGGGTCCGTTGCTGCCCATTCTTCCAATGTCTTGTCGCCATACCATACCGTCAGGCCGCTGTCATTTGAAACGGTGCTTTCATCCTGCCCCATTAACGGATTCGTTGATTTAAGTGAATCGTATATATCCTGCACATTGGCATTCTGCCTTGTACTTTCAGGTGCGGATTCTTCTGCCACCTGTCTCTGCGGGTAGAACTGTCCGGCCCTGCTCCTGTTGTACTTATTCGCTGATACATTGTTCTGATAATAATTTTGTCCTATTCCATTTACGCTCATTTTTCAAATCCTCCATTGTCATCCATTATTTTAATGGCAGCCACTCAGTCGTTCAGAGCCGCCTCTGCTCCCTCATGATAAGTCCGAGCAGTTCATCCCATCATGCAGACATACCACCTAGCCTCCCCTGCCAAACTTCATGGCAAACACCCCCTTTCGCTACCATCCGCTAATAATACGAGCCAGCCTCCAAAAAAGTTTCATTTCTCTTATCACCTACATCCGCCCCTCGCCTCCGGGCAGACCGCAGAGGCAAAGCATTATGCGCCTGTGCGGAATAAGATGTAAAGAATATATCTGTATACCAATGTGCTGCCCGGTTTCAGCCTTTATCCATAAACGCATCAAACGCGCTTAGAATTTTCTGATACGATGCATAGCCCGCAAGATTGCGGCATTCATACTGCATCTTCATCATTTCTTCCGCAATGGCATAGAAATTCTTCTTTTCAGCAAAAGCGGTGGAAAAACTTTCTGTCCCCTTTTCCGCCCCTGCCCCTATCCTTAATGCAGCCATGCCGTCCAGTTTCTTCTCGTCCACCAAGTACGCCGCCAGCGCATCTATTTCCGTTCTTGTCGCACTTGCCGGGTCTACCTTTGCAGGGTAGATCAACTGCTCATGCTCCTGCCCGTCCGCCGCCCTGGTGACAACCCGCATGATTGGATTTTCAGCACTATACCCCTCTGCCTTATAAACTGTGACACAGCCGCCATCGGCCAATCCCCTTGAACACAGGCCGCCCATTACAAGAGTATGTACTCCGTTAAAGCTGTTCTGAAAATTGGATGATTCATTCCTTAATTTTGGGACTCTCCCTTTTTGAACGGTCATATAAGCGCCATTGTTTATGCCGTTTACATTCATTGACATCTTTCCTCCTTCCAAAAATCTTATCTGCAGCCCCTCTGTCATTCGGAACCGCCCATGCCCCCTTGCGGTAAGTCCGGGCATGATCTTCCTTACTTCAAATTTTATAACATTAGTACAGTTATCAGATATTTCCCAACACATTACTGCTGTATGCACCAATCGCACTTTCATAAGCCATTGCCGCCGCCGACACCTGTGACCGGCTGATGAAGTGATAGTTTACAGCCGTATCAAAACCACTTTTTTTCAGGGCATCTTCCATAAGCTGTTTATGATATTGCAGCTCTGTCCGTTCTCTGCGCTCCGCCGCTGCTTCCTGACTGCGTTCCAGACTTTCCCTCCTTTGTGCCGCCGCTTTCTCCCGTTTTGCTTTATTGATGGCATTCACTTCTGCCACACGTTCTGGAGAATCTGCGCAACCACCGATATAGGTAACATTTCCATCCTCATGTACAACTACCCCACACGGCTGATAATCAAGCCCCCGTGCCGCAAATGATGCCTTCAACATTGGAGTTGCATTAAAGAAATCATCAATCTTGCCCTCATAGTAAGCTGCTTTTTCCGGGTCATTTGCCATCTGTTCCAAAATGTTCGGTGCTATTACAACATCATTGCCACTCATACTCTTTCCTGCCCGATCAAGGCTTTTCTGGTCTCTCCCGATGCTTTCATACCGCACATTTCCATATTTTTGTTTCAGATAATCTTTGTATGCTTCCGTCCGCGACACAGAATCGCTTCCCGTAGTCTGCTTTACGGTGTCCGCAAAAGTATGTACATTTCCTGCTTTTGCATGGTTAATCTGTTGGCTAAAGTTGTTATTTGATACTTTCCCTGTTGCCTTACCCGGTGTATAGACAGGGTAATTTGCTGTTCCGTTAATTCCTGCTACCGACATCCTATATCCTCCATTGTTATCAATATTTTATTAACAGCTCCTCTGTCATTCAGAGCCGCCCATGCCCCCTTGTGGTAAGTCCGGGCATATCCTGTTTTACTTCAAATTTTATAACATTAGTACAGTTATCAGATATTTCCCAACACATTACTGCTGTATGCACCAATCGCACTTTCATAAGCCATTGCCGCCGCCGACACCTGTGACCGGCTGATGAAGTGATAGTTTACAGCCGTATCAAAACCACTTTTTTTCAGGGCATCTTCCATAAGCTGTTTATGATATTGCAGCTCTGTCCGTTCTCTGCGCTCCGCCGCTGCTTCCTCGGCAAGCTCCTGATACCGCACCCGTCTTGCCCGTTTTGCCGCCTGTTCTGCTCTCACCTTTGCTTCAATCTTTGCCCGCACTTCCGGTTTCAGATCCCCGGTCACATATACATACCCCACACCTTTTTCATCAATACTCACGGCATAAGAAGACATCTCGAATCCATTCATTGACATTTCCGCCTTACATCTTGGAAGGTCATCGAGCCCTTTCTGGATTATTTTTTCATAATGGGCTGCTTTCTCCGGGTCGTTTGCCATCTTCTCTAAAATATTTGGAGCGATTACAATATTGTTATACCCCGCTATGCTTGCGCCGAAGTTGTCAATACTCCTTTGGTCATTACCGATATTTTTCACCATCACGTTTGCGCCATATCGCTGTTTCAGATACTCCACATACTGCTCCTCCCGCGATGCGGAACTATTTTCTGCAGTCTGCTTTACGGTGTCCGCAAAACTGGTTTTCCCTGTGGCATTATTTTTCTGCGCCTTATTCGCATACTGATATGCCGCCAACATATCATTTACTCCTAAAATGCTCATAATAATTCTTCTCCTTCCTGCTGATTAACTTTTTACCATGACCGACAATGTGAATCTATTGCCTTTTACAATACAGTCCATATCGCCGCCATATTTTACTGCACATTTTCTGATATTCTTTAGCCCTATTCCATGCACCTCCTTATCTTCTTTTGTTGATATGGGAAGGCCGCTTTCCTTGTCGAACAGTGCCATACCATCAAAGCTGTTCTCAATTTCTATAAAATACATATTCTTTGCCCGAAAAGACCGGATCGTGATATAGGCTTCTGCATACGGCTGTTTCTCCCTCATTTTCATGCAGGCTTCAATCGCATTATCCAGCCCGTTGTTCAGAATAATCCCCATATCATAAGCCTTTATCGTAACGGCATCTGAAAGCATGAACCCCCTTGCATCCAGCTTAATTCCTTTTACCTTTTTTGCCGCATAACGGAACTTGCTGCCCACCACCGCATCACTGACTGCATTGCCCGTATGCACCCTGCTGTCAAGCTGTTCCACCGACTGATACATACCCTCAAAATACTGCCGGATTTCCTCATCTTCCCCACTATACTTTTTCTGTATAAGGTTCTGCAGGACTGCCATGTGGTTCTTCATATCGTGCTTGACCGAGCGTACCCCGTCATACAGATGCTCCATTTCCACCATTGAACCCTGCATCTGCGTGATCTGGTTTTCCAGTATGATCTTCTCCGCCCGTTCTTCCTGCAGAGCTGCCATGTTCTGATAAATACGGAAACTGAACACGATAGCTCCAAGCAGCACGAGAGCTATCATAGGAATGATAAGGTATAGTACCGGATATTTTTCATACAACAGTACCGGGGCGCCGTCCGTAACGGTGATCAGCAGCAGGCGCACAAGCACCGAAACCAACGTGCCTGCCACAGAGGGAAGCAGATAGAATAACACTTCCTTACCCATCCGCCCTCTTTCCTTGTTGCAATAACTCCCCGCTATCTTTCTTGTGGAAACAAAAAGCAGGGCGCATTTTGTGGCTACCACAAGGACAGCCCCAAAGCAGGACAGGATACCTGCCGCCACGGGCAGATATTCCGCCGCACTGGTACC
>CAJUED010000106.1 GCA_910585075.1 uncultured Lachnospiraceae bacterium | reverse complement strand
GCTGCATGATACATTTCCCGCCGTCCATGACCGCAATCTCATCCTGGCTCATCAGTTCACTGCAACATTGTCAAGTGGTAAATTCAGAATAACACAAAAATATCCCCCTATCTCGGTTATCGAGGCAGGGGGATATAGCAAAATATGATTAAATTGTTATTCCTGTTTATAACATTCCAAGAAACTGTTGAACACAATATCTTCTACATTCCTTTTTATGTCGCGCAAATTATCATACTCACACAACTCATTTAATTCGTTTTGAATTTTATGAATTTCAACTTTTGTGCCAAAATGTTTCTCCAAATTTTCAATTAAATCTATCGCTGTGTTCTGTATATAGCGTTGCTTTTCTTCTGCTGGCAGGCCAACAAAATGGTAGACCATATCAAATCGGGATTTCAATGAATCCGGGATTTTTTCATGATACATAGCTTCCGTCATGTTGGAAGTAAATATAATTAAATATCCATCAAGATTATGAGCAATGCCATGGCGGTCAGTAAATACACCATCTTCAAGTAACTCATAGAAAAAATTATACACGCTGGGAGTAGCCTTCTCAAATTCGTCAATAAGAATGACCTTAGACTTCGACGTGTCTATTTTATTGATTAACTCGCCGCCTTCTTCACTTCCAATATATCCCAGAGGGGAGCCAATTAAGCTATTTAAAACCCCTTCGGTGGAATAATTGCCAAAGTTAATTTTAATAAGCGGTTCCCCAGGAAATATTACTTGCGACACAAATTTAGCAAACTGTGTTTTACCAATACCTGAATCACCACACAACATGATGGATAGTATTTTTCTTTCTCCCATTCCGTTTAAAAAAGAAAACTTTAATAAATTATGTTGAAAGTCTGATTTAAAAGCATCGTGCCCTCTAAGTTTCTCACAGATTTCTGTTGCGAGAGTAGTTATGTTCTGGATATTTATTGTGGTCGGTTCCTCGCTTACTGTTTCGGCTAAGTCTTCCGCACTATCAATGGGAACTTTTTCTGAAAAGCACAATGGGAAAATGCCATCCACGTCTGATATGCGAGCATATTCTACACAATATTTCACCTTTCTAATTGAGGTAATGCGATGCATAAGGATTTCGAATGGGAAAATAAGGTCTGGCCTAAGTCTAAGCATTCTTACAATTGATGAAAGGTCTACATATTCTATCTGTTGCGATTCAAGTATTTTAGAAATCTTTCCGAGATTATACTGAAACGATATTCCTTCACATTGATCAATTAAATCTGACAGGGAAATAAGAGTTCCCGCCTCATGCAGCCCCTTTGCAGCAGATATTTCGTTGTAAGTATATATTATGGAATTACTATTCAGATTTGATGTCGCAAAGGGCTCAACTTGTTCTTCAACACCTTCAAAATCATGAAAATCCCAATTTGTATTTGTCTCTTCAAAAAAATACGGAAATCGCTCAGTAAACTTATCAAATACCTTATAGTTTATGCAAAAATGGAGATCGGGAATGTTTTCTGACAATATATATAAATACCGTTCAGAAAAGATCCTATAGTAATTCCCATCTGTTATTAAATTTGTTATATCGATAACAGTTTTATCAAAAGTACCTGCAATTATGTCGCTAAGCTCTGGCAAAGTATCGCACATATGGAAAAGATAAGCAATACTGAAAAATTTATATTCATTTAGAGTGCTTTTTAAACCGTTAAGATTTTTTCCATCATAGATGTAAAGCGTTGAATTCATGTCATTCATCCCTATCAAAGTTCAACTCTTGAATAATTGCAATAACGTCAATTAAGTGCATTTCATCTGTCAATTTCTCATGGTGAAACTCAAATTGAATATCATGGGAAGTAGTACCACTTGAGCTGAGTTTCATTTCAGTTGGCTTTGCTTTGCGTTTATTCACTTGATTGTAGGAATCTGAAATCATTTCTAAGAACTTAGAAGAAATGCTTTCTCGTTTTGAAAAATCAATTTTACCACGATAAATTCCAATTAAACTCAATCTACCTAACTGTAAATCATTGTGTTGATAGCCATTTTCAAAATTATCTGTGGATTTATAAGGTATTTGGATGATAAAAGTGCTGGAATCTTCTTCCGTAGACTTGCACACATATTCAAATGTATAATCAATTGTGAAATCATCCAACATTTTGTCCATCATTTTATTCACATTGATTTCTATTGCATCATTCGCTTGATTTTTTATTTTGCTATCTTGTAATATATTCAAAATCATTACAGTATCTTCGATGTTACGCTGCTGTAATTCAATACTTTTAAATAGTACCAAATCTCCGATTTTTAAAGAATCTGTCCCACTGTCCTTTTTTTGAGCAGTTTCATATATTGTCCGAAGCATAATCGATTTTGTTGTCTTAACGTCAAAGTTTTCATAGACTCTCTTTTTAGAATTATCCTCCATAGCGTAACCTATATCAGCAGATGCTACATCCTTTAACCCCAAAGTGGATGATGCATTGTATTTTAAAAGCTCCTCCGAAACCTGCTCGCGCTCAATAGTTTTCATAATTTTATTGTCTATCAGCATGGCTATTTCATGCGCCTTGGAAGTATTCAAATAGAATAGATTGAATAACTGTATCGAGTTAGGTTCTATTTTCGTGTCAACATTTTTGGTCGTAGAATTTCGACTAATATATAGATTAATAAAAAGAGCTATAATAGCAATAATTGCGATTATTTCGAAATGGTTTTTTAGCAATTCAGCTATGTATTCGTTTCGTATTCCGATACACAAAAGTACAAAAGATAAGATGCTGCTGATTTCCAGGGCCCCCATAACAATTCGAACAATTTTAATATGCTTTGCAAATGTGGTTCCTAGTATATACATGCCAAGTGGTAATAGCAGCCAATACTGTTTGATCTCAAACTTTCTCAACATTTCATATATTGAAATCTCAACCAAAAAAACAAAGAAAGCAAAGGATATGGTGGAATAGGCTCTTTTATATCTTGCATCTTTAAAAAAATCTTGCATTTGCATTATTACTCCCAATTTCATTAAAAATTTGGTTATTTCTGATTTCTACGCAGTCCGCATGCAACTTCACAGTGATCCCTCTCTATAAAAGAAAGGGGTCACTGCAAAACACTATTCGTCTATTGTGGCAATTTCGCCCACAAAGTTATAAACAATACGGACTTTCTGCACCTTTTCGCTGTCAATGACTTCGACTGCGCTAATGATGATTTTATCAATCAGCCGGTTCAAGATTGCCTCGTCCAATTCGGTGATGGACGCATATTCCCGGATTTCTCCGATGAACCGGCGCACATCATCTTCCGTGTCGTTGGCGGTTCGTAACTCGTCCGTGATCGCCTGCATCCGTACCTTGTTGTCCGCCTGTTCCTGCTCCAGCGTTTCAGTCATGCGGAAGAACCGCTGCTCCGTCAGAATACCCTTGGTCTTATCAGCGTACAGGCTCATAAACATCTCGTCAATTTCCTGATTGCGCTTCGCCAAGGCATCCAACTCTTTCTTCAAGGCTCCTTCGTCCATGGTGTACCGCTGTTCCAGCCGATAGGTCAATCGCCCATAGAATGCCTCGGAATCCTGCAAGGCCATTTTGCCATGCTCTATAATATCCGACAGCACGAGATTGTAAAGGTCGCGGGCCTCAATCTTATGGCTGGTGCAAGCGTTCTTTCCCAGCCGGTTATAGGTCTGGCAGATATAATATGCCCTGTCAATCGGCTCCCGCTTCTTCTTGGTGCTGCGGTCAATATCCGTCCGGCCCACCTTCTCATAGCGCACCTGCATGGATTTTCCGCAAGTAGCACAGTAGACAAGGCCGTGAAACAGATTATAAAATGGACACCTGTTTTCTCCCGAAACGGTAGGACGGCGGTCAATCAGCTTTTGCACCCTATCCCACTGCTCCCGGCTGACAATCGCCTCATGGCAGTTCTCAATGATCTCCCACTCGTCACGGGGAACAAAATTGTAGGTGTTAGAGCGAATAGCCTTCTGGTGGCATTTGCAGACCACATGATCGCCTTTGTAGACCGGATTGCGGAGCATTTTACTGATTACGGAATTGCCCCAAGAATAATAGCGCACTTCGGATTCTATCGGGCCTTTGACGCGGGTAATGGGAATCTTGCGTTCCAGCAGATATTTTGCAATCCGCATCATGCCGTATCCGTTTGCTGCCAAGTCAAAAACCAACTTGACTGTGGGCGCGGTTTCCGGGTCGATAATCAGGTGGCCGTGATCTGCCGGGTCGCGCATGAGGCCATAGGGAGTAGGCCCGCCCAAAAACTTCCCCTGCCGGGAGCGGGCCATCCAGCCCGCCAGCACCTTCTTGGAAATATCCCGGCTATACATATCGTTCAGGATATTTTTGAAGGGGGTAATGTCCATCTCCTGCCGGTTCAGACTG
Organism: uncultured Lachnospiraceae bacterium; assembly: GCA_910585075.1. GTDB lineage: Bacteria > Bacillota > Clostridia > Lachnospirales > Lachnospiraceae > Suilimivivens. The sequence goes on along the minus strand of CAJUED010000106.1, from coordinate 703 downwards.
TCCACGCCGTCAGTAACAGCGATATAGCGGACGTTGTGACGCGGGAAGAAGATTTCGATATAGCTGCCAGCTTCAATGTAGTTCCGGCCCAGCCGTGAGAGGTCTTTCGTGATTACACATTTGACCTTCCCGGCCTCAATGTCGGCAATCATCCTCTGGAACGAAGGACGGTTGAAATTACGGCCTGTGTAACCGTCATCGACATAAAATTCATAGTTCAGCAGGCCATTTTTCTCGGCGAAGTCACGAAGCAGAGCCTTTTGATTGCTGATGCTCATGCTCTCGTTTTCCCGCCCGTCCTCAATGGAAAGTCGGCAGTACAGAGCGGTGACAGAGGGGGTAAGTTTATTCTTCCTGTTCATTGGTGATCTCCTTAATGAACAGGGACACGATACGGTCATGATACCATGTTTCGGCAAAATTTTCAACAGGCATTTTTGTCGCTCTCCCTCTTTTCAAGCCAGGATTCAAACTGCCCGCAAGCCTGGGATTCAATGGCCTGCTCAAAAGCGGCCCTCATGCTCTGACTGCCGCTGTATTCACGGGTCACGATGAAGCGGGGCTTGTCCTGGCGTCTGGTCTTGGGTACAGCGGGTTTATCCTGTTGCGTTTTTCTCATAGGCAACTCCTTTCAGTCCATCAGAGTTTTAGGCGTTTGCGAAACGCCAGAACCCGCATAAACACGGGATTCTTTTTGCTATAA
>CAJUED010000105.1:3302-5323 GCA_910585075.1 uncultured Lachnospiraceae bacterium | reverse complement strand
ATATGTCCTGAGTTTTTCTTCACTTCCTACATAACCTTTCACTGTATACATTTTTCTTCCTCCCATTAAATACTACAGTTATCACACTCTTAATGTAATCTTGCCGCTATCGTCAAATAGATAAACAGAGAAAAAAAGGCGATATCTTATATAAGTCTTTTGAAATGCTCCTTAATCTCACTACCGCATAAAAGTTAAAAATAATGCCAAAACTACCATGCCCATCATCAACAGGCACCAAAAAGCGCTGATGAGCGTTGACGCAATATTCACAGGGCTGCGGCTTTCATCACTCCTGACACAGATACCGGAAAGGACGAAACCTGCCACGGCACTGACAACATTGACACCTGCCCAGACTGTATTCACCCCTTCAGGCAATATGATTTTAAGGAACACAGGAACAAGCGTTGCCGCTGGGAGAATACTGACGATCAGCGCCGCCATACTTAAAGTTTTCCGTTTTTTATTTTCCATGACCGATTTACCTCATTTCTTTTTTTCCAAATTGTATTACAGCAATCGTAAGTACCAATGCCAAAACCAATATCGCAGCCGGCAGGAACGGGAACAGTGAAAATGTCCGTATGTTATCTCCCGCCGTAAAATCATGTAGCGAACAGGATACCAGATAACCGCTGTAACAGTACGGCCAGGCAATCCAGACAGGTGTATTGGAAACCAGCACGCCGGGAATCACAAGGAGCAGGTTCAGCCCCACAGACAAAAGCGGCTTTTCAAACAGGACTGTGACTGCCCACATAGCCCCCAGGCATGGCAGCATGGTCAGAAACAGGCCGGCGCACCATTTCATCAGATAAAGGACAGGCAGTGTTTCCGTCACGCCCATTGTTTTTGTAGCAACTGTCCCGGCAATCACGAATACCGCAAAGAACACGGCCATCTCCATAAACAGATAAAATACCAGCACACAGAATTTTGCCATGGAGAGCGCATACCGGCTGACCGGCAGGGCCAGCATCTTTAAGATACCGTTATTCCCTGTTTCCCGCCCCGCAATCATCACGCAGACCACGATCATGGACAACGGCAGCAAATAATAAGAATAGACCAATGCGCTTTGAATGAACATGGCAGGCCACGCATTTGTATATTCCGGTGTAAAATACCGGCTTAAATTTGCAACCCCGGAGGAAACTACTAACAGTGGGGCAGCAAAAATAAGCGGTATCATCTTTGATCTCTTTACTTTCGTAAATTCAATTCTCAGAAGTTCCAAAAAGCTCATATTAAATTCCTCCAGACATTGTCTTATTCATAACGCAGATTCTTTGCCATCCACAGCCCCACGCCGAGAAACAGCAGCGATGCAGCCGCAGCAGCGACGGCAGCCGTTATATCCGGCTCTGCACTCATGGCAACCGCAGGCTTCAGCATAATAACAAAGGGATGGATCAGCAGCAGATCAAAATTTATATTTGCCAGTGCCATGCTGCTCAAAAACCCGGCTACGCCAATCCCCAGCGGCACCCACATATTTTCCGAACGTGAGGAAACCAAAACCATAAATGACAGTACCGGCATGGAAGTAAGATACGAATACCCTGCAAATTGAAGCAGGGTTTCCATTTCAAATGCTCCCTGCGGCAGGTCTTTCATACCAATAAACGCAAGCGCCAGATTCTCTAATGCTACCGCCACAAAAAACATTGCCGATAAAATCAGGAACTTACAAAGGTACATTCCCGGTACGCTTATGGGGAGCATATACATCTTTTTAACTGCATTCTCTTTAAATTCCATGTGATAGACCATGCAGGCGGCAACCACAATTCCGAACATGTTCAGAACCACAATCATACCATAAAGCTGTGTCAGCAGAACATCCATAGGCGGAAGCGGCAGATTCAGCAGGGTATCTTTCCTAATAATAAAATTTGCAAATGCATAGAATGCTCCCAGAATACCAACTGCCGGCAAGACAGGAATCGCACCCGCCCGTTTTTCTTTCCGAAGCTCAATCAGGAACATCCTCATAACTTTGCCCTCTGCTTTCTGTC
>CAJUED010000105.1:0-3202 GCA_910585075.1 uncultured Lachnospiraceae bacterium | reverse complement strand
ATTATCCTGATCCACCATGGAGAGGAATACATCCTCCAGATTGTTTGCAGCAAAGCCGGTTTTTACTGCCGTCTGTCTGAGTTCATCAAGGCTTCCCTCAAACAGGAGCCTCCCATGGTTGAGGATTCCAATATCATCAGCCATCAGCTCGATCTCTGACAGCATGTGAGATGAGATCAGAATCGTGCAGTCATAAAGGCCGGGCAGTGACTTCACCAGCTCCCGGATCTCATGGATGCCGGAAGGGTCAAGGCCGTTGGTAGGCTCATCCAGGATCAGGATAGGCGGCCTCCCAAGAAGCGCCCCAGCAAGCCCTAAACGCTGTTTCATTCCCAGAGAATATTTCTTTGCCAGCCTGTCTCCAAATTCCGTAAGCCCAACTAATTCCAGCGCATCCTCCACGCTCTCCTTCGGAAGTCTCAGGATACGGCGTATCACATCAAGATTCTCCCTGCCTGTGAGGTTTGCATAGAAAGACGGGGCTTCAATAAAAGAACCGATCTCCTTCAAAATATCCATCCGGTCTTCGGGAAAATGCTTTCCGTCAATGGAAAAACTCCCCTTTGTAGGTGCGGTCAGCCCAAGCAGCATTTTCATGGTAGTGGACTTTCCCGCCCCATTCGGCCCGAGAAAGCCATAAATACTGCCCTTGCGGATATGAAGGGAAACCTGATTGACGGAAACAAAATTTTTGTACTTCTTTGTCAAATGTTCTGTTGTTATCATATAATCCATAGGTGACATCTCCTTTCAACAATTCCATGATACACCCCCAACCTGACTTTAACTTTCCCGTGTCCTTACTTTTACCTTACTTTTTTGGGGATTCGTACTTTTAGCAAACGGAATATGGTATACTATGCATGGAGGTAATCACACTATGGATCATTCATTTTTATTTACAAAAAAAATACTGTTGGTAGATGACGAGCCGGAGCTTCTTGAACTGGTGTCTGTTATCCTAAAAGAGGACGGATTTGAAAATATTATTACTGCTTCTTCCGTATCGGAAGGAATAGATGCTACCAGAACCGAAAAACCTGATCTTGCAGTCCTGGATGTTATGTTGCCTGACGGAGACGGTTTCTTTCTGATGCGGCAGATACGGGATTTTTCGGATATGCCGGTCATATTCCTGACAGCCAGGGACGAAGCCGCAGATAAGCTGGCCGGGCTGGGGCTGGGCGCAGACGATTATATCGCAAAGCCGTTCCTGCCTGAAGAACTCCTGCTGCGTGTCCATTCCGTCCTGCGCCGCTGCTATAAAATGGATGCCCCGGCAGTAAAACTGGAGGGCTGCCTGATCGATTTTGAGCGTGCGGAGGTGGACAAAGCCGGCGAGACCATACCGCTTACCGCCATGGAATACACCCTGCTTGAAACCCTTGCACGAAGCGCCGGGAAAATAGTCACTCTGGATGTGCTGTGCGAAGCGCTCTGGGGAGACAACCCTTTTGGGTATGAAAACAGCCTGAACGCCCATATCCGCCGCATCCGTGAAAAAATTGAATCCGACCCGTCAAAACCTGTTTCACTGATCACGATCAAGGGGCTGGGATATAAACTGAATACAAGGAAGTGATATCATGAAATCATTTAGCAGATATATCTCAAAATATTTTGTTTCTTTTTCCGTCCTGATCTTTGGGCTGGTACTTTTCAACCTGCTCGCATTTATCTGGACATTCCACCGTATTGTGTTAAATGATTACAACGGTTTTTCCCCGCAAAATATGGTGGCGGATGTAAACGCTACTTCCGGGCCGGAGGGCATCACGGATGAAATGGCGGACACGCTCCGCTCCCTGGACATATGGGCCATGTTCCTTGACAGTACCGGCGGCCGCCTCTGGTCTGTGGAACTTCCCGCAGATATTCCCGCAGACTATTCCGTGCAGGACGTGGCTGCGTTTACAAAAGGCTATCTCTGCGATTACCCTGTCTTTATCAGGTGCAGGGAAGACGGCCTTCTGGTACTCGGTTATCCGAAAGGAAGCTATTTCAAGATTACCGGGAATTACTATCCAATGGATATTGTGAAGATGATTCCTGTTTTTTTCTGCGTGGTGCTGACCATTGACCTGACGGCGATGTTTCTTGCCTACTGTTTTTCGCGCAAAAAAATCATACGCCTCACAGAACCCATTATTTCTGCCATTACATCACTTTCAGAGGGAAAACCGGTATCGCTCGATCTGTCCGGAGATCTGTCCGAAGTGGCTGACAGTATAAACAGAGCGTCCCGAATCTTAAACCGCCAAAACCAGGCCCGTGCCAACTGGATCAGCGGTGTTTCCCATGACATCCGTACCCCCTTATCTATGATTATGGGATATTCCGGAAGGATAGCAGGTAATGCCGCCGCAAATGACAGCATCCGGGCGCAGGCAGAAACCATAAAACAACAGAGCATGAAAATAAAGGATTTGGTACAGGACTTAAATCTGGTATCCCAGCTGGAATACGATATGCAGCCTGTCCATAAGGAACCCGTGCGTCTGTCCAAACTGCTGCGCTCTTATACGGCAGAACTGTTAAGCACGGAACTTTTCGGGAATTATCCGGTTGAACTCCATATTCCCCCTTCCGCCGAAACTCTCACCTTGAATTGTGACGCCCGTCTGATTTCACGGGCAGTGGGGAATCTGGTTCAGAACAGCATCCGCCACAATCCGGAAGGCTGCAGCATTGATCTTTGCTTAAACTGCACAGCCGACACCATCTGCCTGTCTGTATCAGATAATGGCGTCGGCCTGTCAGTCGAAAAATTGAAAGAACTAAAAGAAAAGCCGCATTACATGGAAAGCACCGATGACAGGCTGGATTTAAGACACGGCCTCGGACTGATCCTTGTCCGCCAGATTGTAGACGCCCATAAGGGAACAATGCAGATTGAGAGTGAAGAACAAAAGGGCTACAAGGTCACTTTAATCTTTTCTAAATCTGAATAGCATAGAAGGACAAAGCTCTTAGTTCCATTCCACGTCAACTAATCGCTGCAGTTATGAAAATTCAAGTTGCAACTGAATTTATGAGACTAATTTCCTCTTGATTATAACATGGTTTAGCGGAATTTTTTTCTGCACCGTTTCTTTTTCCGCTTCTTCCACTTTCTGGCTTGCAATTTCCGCAAAAGTCTTTCCTGTTTATGCTTTCCTATCAAAAGAGGGCTTCTCCTCCAGATAATCTGGCAGTTCTGAAA
>CAJUED010000104.1 GCA_910585075.1 uncultured Lachnospiraceae bacterium | reverse complement strand
TTACCCCGCCCCGCGCCGGGGCTTGGAGCGCCCCAGGAAGCCCGTATTCATGGGGATTTGGGGGCTGTGCCGCAAGCCTAAATGTCCACGCCTGCCGGTTACGCATTTGCCCTTATCCTGTTCTTTGGGAGAGGCTGGGGGCGCGGGGGCAGAGCCACCGCAAAACCTACCGTCAGCCGCCGCAGTAGTGCAGACGGTTTTGCCGTTAAAATGAAGCGGACGAAAGCGGGGGGCAGGATTGTCAAATCCTGTTCCCCGTTTTCGGCGGCGAAATGGCAACGGCAAAAATCCAGACGGTCAAGGGGGCAGAGTGGAAATTTTTTGCAGAGCAAAAAATGCTACTCGGCCTTGACGGTCTGGATAGTCGGAACGGACATAGAACAGGGATTGTTTTCAGTGGGGAGATGTGCTATACTTGGGTCAGAAAACTAACCGACAAATCACACTTGTTTTGCTTCCAAAAATCAAGCAATTTGAGGAGAACGATGTGAAATTATATTTTTTTGCAACACCAACAGATATTAAGTTTCTTTTTCAGAGCATAGAACAAAAGATTGATATATGCTATATATGGGGGTTTAGTGTTCCATGTCCTGATGCGTTAAATGTATTCAATTCTTGTGATGAAATTGATTGCTTTGGGTACGCCATTGACTCCGAATATTGGATAGATATACATTTCCGAGATACAGCACTTAATCTTGTCCAAAATGCCAACGGTTATTATTATTCCAACGAGAGAGTTCAACTGCATATTTGCAATACCGCCACAAAAGCACTCCCTGACCGCGCACTGATTATGAATGAATTATATTGCCCGCCGAGGGCGGAAAAAAGAAACAAAGAACTTTTCCAAATTATTAAAAAGACAATGCAGGGGGAATGGGAAAAAATTGATGGCATTCTATACAGTCCAGAGGTTTTCCATGAACGGGAGCATTTAGTTTTTTTAGGAGACGAGCCTTTTTCCTTTTCTGGGCAAAAGAGATACTCTACAACATTGGAAATGTGGTGTAATTCACTTCCTCCAGAAATTAAAACTGTGCCGTTTTTATGCTCTCCCCCAGAGCCTGAAATATATTTTTATGCGTCTTCAAGTGATGTGTTGATGTTTTTCCAACAGTTGGAGACACAGACTTCCATGCAGTATTGGTGCGGAAAAGAGAACTTTCGATTTGAGCGCTTTCGGCAATTATTTTCTGAAAAATTTTATAATGACAGTCTCCCAAAAACATTTCATGCGATTGATATGGATACGCATAACACGATTGATGTCACCTTGGGTGGATTCAGAGTGGATATGAAAAACGTTGTTGTTCCAGGAATGATTACCTATATGAGAGGTTGTCCCAAATACGGAGGTACACTGCTGCGAAAATTGAATAAACTGTTTGAAATGTCGTTTAACTCGGTTTCTGTTAAGCACTATGGAACCTATTATTTGGGGTCAGACATATGGGGTGTCAAAGAGCATCTTATCTTCGACAATGGTGACCCACGTTTTAGATGGAATGAAGGAACATTCAAAAATGTCTGGAGAGCGGAATGGGAGACCATAAGGCAGTTGGTTTATTGTGCTAACTCAAAACAGGGCGGCGGTGACGGGTATTGACTACCCCGCCGCCCTGCTTATTACCGCTCCATATCCTGCGCCCTGCGGGGCTGCTGCTCCCGCTGTTCCTGCCGCAAGCTGCCGCCGGTTGAGCGTTTCCCTCTCGGCGGTCAGCTTGGCCTACTCCGCCAGGGCGGTCTTGCCGATCAGCAAAAGCAGGGGTAGGGACGCAAGCCCGTTATCCCTGCGCTGCGCTCCCGCCTGCGCCGTCCTCCTGGCGCTGTCTGGGCGGCGGCGGCGGTTGCAACGAAAAACGCTCCCGCCGATTTTGGCAGGAGCGAAGTCTCTATTTCTTTGGCGGATAGTTGCAAAAATCCACGTTCATTGTGGTAAACTGGACTTTATCAACGCTTGGAGTGATGTTCATGGGGCATATAGGACAGCTCATAGAAAGAGGATTTACAGGCGGTATTGTAATTGCTGCTGTATTTGCTGGATTTGCAGGTTTTCTATATCTGTTGTATCGGCTGATAAGACTCACACGCCCCAAAAAGGTAAGACAAGAAGAACAACGGATTTTGTCCCATCGGTTTTATAAAGTTTCCGGGCGTGGGCGGGTCGCGTATCTTATCCTTTGCCTGGAAAAAACTTTGCAATTTTACAAACAGGACCTCACGGCTTGGGAATGGTTTTTGCGCAAATTGTGGTCGATCACAGATGATCCCGATAACAATTGGATCAATACTTGGATAGATTCCATCGGAGAACTACTGCCGAGCGAGGTTCTCACAAACAACGATGACAGCACTGCTTCGGAAGAAACAGAAAAAGCCCAGGCTCTCTATACCCAGGCCGGACATGCTATGATCGTTATAAACGCGATATTAGACAGCGCTTATACCTTGGTCTGTGAATGGTCACCTGACACAAGCGCACATGACCCGGATGCGCTCTATCATATTGATAAAGCGGAAGAGGCAATGGAACAGTTTGGGGTCCCGCTCCCATCAAACGAAATTGTAGAGCGGTTGCTTTCGGAACAAAAGAGTCCATCGTTTGGCAAACCATTTGACGGCTTGCGCTTTTCTGGTATCCTAAATCAATAATGAGTACTCTCCCGCCAGTTTAGCAGAACCGGGGTTGATGTTTTGGAATTCCTTGATGGATGATAGTGAAAAAATGGCGGCTGTTGTGGTAGACTAAAGGTAGATCCACTTATGAGCAGGGGGCGGACAATGGCTGAACGATTTATAATAATTGTCGGTTCTCTGTTTTTCTCGTTTGGTGCATTTTATTTTTGCAGGCAAAGTAGCGCCTACTATGACACATTAAGATGGAATGCATTTCTTAGAATACGGAATGATTTTGTGTGTTGGCTGTTCATTTCACCGGCAGTCAAGGCAAGAAAAGGTATGAATAGTGGCCGCTTAGTATATGTTGCTCCGCAGGATGAACATAAAATAACTGTCCTTGGCCTGCTGTCCCATTTGATCGTAGACAGCTTGGCAATTCGCTACATATTTGTATCTGTTCAGTATGGACTGTTTCAAATGCAATCCTTTCGTACCGTTCAAAAAGCCTTGTTACATTTGGCGCTTGCTGCAATGACCGCCGCAATAGCAAGCACCATAAATCAATCCAAAGTCGGGTGACATCAGCCAGAAACGATGAGGCCGGTGTTACCCATGCGTACCTCGGTCACGCAGGTCGGACGGCTGTTGTGATAGAATATAAGCATAAAGGACACTTGAGATAAAACGGGTGAAAATATTGGCATATAGAATTGAGGGGAGGACAATGAGCCGGAAAGAGCTATTTTCAAGGACAAGGGGGCGGCTTCTGCCGACCTTATTCCTTACATATTTTTTGTTCTTAATTTTGGCAATTATTGCTGGTGTTGGGTTTCATGTAAATCATGGCTTTCCCAATATGTCCAAGGAAAATGTTTTTATTTTGGTTGGGGTATGCCCCGGTGTTCTGATTTTGGGGATTGTCTGGAATTGGAGATACTCACTGGACATTCTATTCAAATCAACTGAAATTTTCTCAGGTCATGTTGCTCTTGGGCAACAAATATTCGGTTCAAAAGTTGAGGCTTGCGAGGGAGCGCAATGGGAACTGACTGAAATAAGCGAAGGAAAATCCATTGGCAAATTCAAAATATATAGTGACAGAATGGGATTGATTTATCCTGCCAACAAGTTACCTGTTGATTTGTGTGCGGGGCCGGTCATGTTTCGTTACATGAAACGAAGCAAGTATATTGTAGAGATTATTCAGATTGAACAGTCCTAATCATTATGCGCCGCCCTCCTGTGCTGTCTGCGCGGTTTTGGCGGCGGGCTGGGTGTTACCCCTCTCCGCCGTTCCCGCGCCCTGTGCGGGGCTGTGGCGGCGTTCTGGGCGGTCAAGCCGTCCAGTATGCGGCGGCTGTGGTCGGTGGCGATGGTCTGCTCCACAAAGGTCTTGAACTGCTCCTCGGTCAGCGGGATCGTGGCGGGCAGCAGCTTCTCGATAAACCCCATGCGCTTGCAGAGGCGGTTTGTCATACGCTCTCCATGAAAAACGCTCCCGCCGATTGCAGGAGCGAGGTTGATGTTTTGAAATCGTTTGATGGATAACGGTGGAAAAGTGGCGGCTGTTATGGTAGACTAAAAGCAAACAACAGTGGGGGAATTTTTATGCCAAAGTTTGAGAGACTGTTGGAAATGGTCTTTCCAATACTTTTTTGTGTACTGCTCTGCGGCTGTCAAGCCCGCTTTCCGGGAGAGCATACAGAGCTAATCGAGGACGGGAAATACAAGCCTTTCAATGTTCCTCGAACGACGATGGAAAAGCTGATGGAGTTGGTCGAGGCTGAAGATGCAGATTACATTTATGAAGTATTTTCTCCGTCCGTAAGGAAAAATGTAGATGGGCTTTATGAACAGATTCAGGAATTTATAGGCTTTATCAAAGAAAATGTAACCTCCTGGGACTTTTTATCGGGGAGTGGTAAGGGAGACCGTAACGATGGCGTTGTCACTATGACACGGGCCTCGTTCTATGAGTTCAGCACAGGCAGTGGGATCTATCGGTGCGACATCGGTGATGTGCTGAAAGACACAGTACAGCCGGACTTAGCTGGGTTTTCCGATATAACAGTTTACCCCGAAGAACTGTCTTGGGAATATGCGCCCAAGAAACCATCCGGCATTTACATTGTATATCGAGTAGAAGATGTACCTCAGAATATTTCCGTTGATACGGCCTCTATGGAAACACTCATGCAACTTGCAGGTGCGAAAGACACAGATGGAATTTCTGAACTATTTTCTACAACCGCAAAGAGACATAGCAAAGAACTGCGAGAAAAGCTCCCGGAGCTGGTAGACTTTCTGAGTGGACAGGTGACCTCTTGGGAATCTTACACATGGACTGAGAATGTCGAGGAGTTCAACGGAAACATGGCTACAGTACGGGAAATGTTTTTCCATCTGCACACAGACCATGGACTGTACCGCTGTGATATACGAGAGGTATTAGAGAGTGACTATCCAGTGGACATAGGGCTTTTCAGCTTTTCAATTTTTCCGGCTTTGTACCCCGGTGAGGAACCAGAATATGAGGATACTGATTATGAGGAAATCTGCACCTGGGGATGTGAGAATATGGGTATCTCAATATTTCAGTAGCCGGAAACGGTGAGGCCGGTGTTGCCCATGCGTACCTCGGTCACGCAGTCCGGGCGGCGGGAATGGAGGTGTTCATGGTTATAGACGAAATGGTGAGAACTTTATCTCAATATCCTAACGGAACATTTTTGAGACTTAGATGGTGTCGTCAATAAAGGTGTGATATAATAGTCCCCAAAAGAAGCGGGA
>CAJUED010000103.1 GCA_910585075.1 uncultured Lachnospiraceae bacterium | reverse complement strand
AAAACTCATATTTGCTCCTTTCCATCAGCGCATCACTATTTTGCAATAGGTTTTTGCGGTACTAAAATACATTACCATATAGATAAAGGCAAACAACAAGGATATTGTACCCGCACAGAGCAGAAGCACCAGAACATTTGTCAGTCCAAACACGGCAATCAGCATGGCGACTGCATAAAGTGAAACAGCCAGATGGATAACCGCAATAAGCAGCGGTAAGAAAAACATAGTCCGGATTTCTTTGTGGACTATGGCTGACACTTCATTCCGGTCAAGCCCTACTTTCTGCATGACTTCAAAATTATATCTGTCACTGTACCCCTCTGTGATCTGCTTATAATAAATAACCAGAGCCAGAAAAATCATAAACAGCAGGCTGAGCAGCAGACCGATAAACAGAAAACCTCCATAGGTAAAATTATCACTCTGCCTTTTTGTTTCCGCATTTTCATATTTTGCCCCGGCATAACTTGAACCCAACTGATTTTGTAAAGCGGCATTAAAATCAGTTTCCTGCCCGCCCTCCGCATCAAACATCATGTTGTATGTCTGACTGAATTTATTTTCAGCGGGTGACAGTTCAGCAAGGATATTGCCTATGTCTTTCTGCATCGGGCAGATAATATAATAATGTGTTTCAGAGGACAGCACGCTTTTACTTTGTATAGCAAGCTCCGATAACTCAGCTTTTACCCGATACTTCAAACTGTCAAAACTAATTTCCGAAACTCCTAAATCCTTTGAGGAAGAAAATACAAAAACCTCATCCGCTTCAAGCGGTTCTGCCCCTTCCTCCATGCGGCTGTAATCCTCCCATGTAATCAGATAAATGCCGCAGGTCATATCCGGCGGGTATATATCAGGCTGATAGACAGAAATGGTATTGTCTTTATAAACACCGCTGATATAGGTAACATTGTAGTCAGCTTCCCGGCTTATCTCCATATCATACTGCTCCGCTGTTTTGTGGACAAACTGCGGCAAAGCTGGCTGTCCGTCAGCTATGTCAGAAACAGAAATTTTTGTTTCCATAGGAAAACGGAAAGAGATCATTTCTTTCTGTCCCACATACAGCGCCAGCGTAGTGGTGGCAATGACCATAACAACCGTACTTAAAATACAGATATTTGACAGCCCCTTTGCATTCTGTTTCAGCCGGTAAATAAGACCGGAAACAGAAATAAAGTTCTCTGGTTTATAATAGTAGCTGTCATTCTTTTTCAGAGCTTGCAAAAGAACGACAGAGCAGGATGAGAAGAAAAACAATGTTCCCACCAAAATCAACAATGCAATAGGAAAAACACGCCCGATTATATCAATAGGAGATGGAGTGGTAAGGATCAGCGCATATGCACCCCCAATACATAAAATTCCTAAAAAGGCTTTTAACCCCACAAAAGGATGGTAATTATCCCCTTTATGGGCAGCATACAACAGTTCGACAGGTTTCGCTTTCATAACAGAAAACAGGTTGTAAAACAAGATGAAAACACCGATCACAATAAAACAAATACCTGTCTGCACAAGTGCTTCCGTTAAAAATTGGAATGTAAGCCCACTGTCTAAGTGCAGCAATTTCAGCAAAACAAGGAAAAAGAGTTTTCCCAAAACGATACCCAAAACAATACCCGCCACAAGTCCGGCAGTTGTGAGCAACATGCTTTCAAGTATAAGTACCTTTGCAATATGCTTCTTTTCCAAGCCAAAGATTGTATATAACCCCAGTTCCTTTTTTCGCTGCCGTATGAGCAGTCCGTTTGTGTATAAGAGAAATACTCCCGCAAATATTCCTGTCATAACAACCCCCACTTTAAGAAACTGAACAAATATATAGCTTCCGGGAAGTGTAGCAATGATTGTCTGGTTTTGGATGGAAGCCATACAAAAGAAAATCATTACGGACAGGATATTTGTCAAAAAGAACGGGTAATATACGGGCTTATTCTTTTTAACATTAGATAATGCAAGCCGGATATAAAAGTTACGCATCTAATCCCTCCTTCTGTAACAGGATTTTCAGGTTGTCAGATATCTTCTCCTGAAATGCCTCATTATCCATATCCCCACGATATAGCTGGTTAAAAAGCCTCCCGTCACGGATGAACAGAACCCGCCCCGCATAACAGGCGGTCTTGACGCTATGTGTCACAACAAGGATGGTCTGCCCTGTTCTGTGTATATCCGTAAACAACTTCATAACCTGTGCTGAAGAATGGGAGTCTAATGCCCCTGTAGGCTCATCAGCAAGCACTATTTTGGGGGCAGTGATCAAAGCACGGGCAATAGCCACCCTCTGCTTCTGGCCGCCCGATACCTCATACGGGTACTTTTCTAAAATATCAGAAATTTTAAGCTGCGCTGCCAACGGTTCTATCCGGCTTTCCATCTGCTCCTTCGGGGTATTGGAAAGCACAAGGGGCAGGTAGATATTATCCCGCAGGGAGAAGTTATCCAGCAGGTTAAAATCCTGAAAGACAAACCCTAAATTTTCGCGCCTAAACCGTGAGATATTGCTGTCCCTGATCTGGGTAATGTCCTTTCCGTCAAGCAGGATTTTCCCCTCGGTAGGACGGTCTAACACTGCTAAAAGGTTGAGCAGCGTTGTCTTTCCGGAGCCGCTCTCTCCCATGACAGCAATAAACTCGCCCCGTTCTACGCCAAGCGAAACATCTTTCAGTGCTTCCACCTGGCTACCGCCAAACCTGCAGCTGTATATTTTCCGCAGGTGCTCCACCATTAGTAAAGTTGTGTTTTTATCATTCATGTGTATGTTTCTTTCTGTATTTGGGCTTTACACATAAGATTATAAAAAAAGCAGGAACCGTCTGCCATAGATTAAGGTGACATTTCCCGCTTGAACCTTACATCACTTGTAAGGAAAGTCAATCTGCAGCGGCAAAATCATCCCCCGGCAGATTGATTGTTACTGTTGTCCCGATATTTACCTGTGACGAAATAGAAAGAGTCAGCCCTAACAGGTGCGAAACCTTTTTGCACATATACAAGCCGCAACCCGTGGATTTCTGGTGAATATGCCCGTTAAAACCTGTATAGCCCTTTTCAAACAGGCGCGGCAGATCCTCGGCGGCTATCCCCATTCCGGTATCACTGACACATATCTGTAATGGGGCAGGCTGATATATTGCAATGGTGCCCCGCTCCGTATATTTCGCGGCATTTGAAACCAACTGCTCCAATATGAACAACAGCCATTTCCTGTCTGTAAGGACTTCTGCCTCCAAATCATGCAAGTCTATTTTCAGCCTCTTTGCGATCAGAATAACAGAATGTTTCCTGACTGCTTCCTGAGCCACAGTCAGAAGCTTTACCTGTTCTAAACACAGATCGGAATATTGATTTTCCAACTGCAGGTACTTGAGCGCCATATCTGCATACCGTGATACCTGCAGCAGCTCCGCTTTCCATTTAGATGGTGTGGTGTCGCCCGTCTGCAGCATCAGATCCATAGAATAAATGGGTGTCTTTATCTGGTGCGTCCAGAGAGTATAATAATCATCCCTTTCTGCATTTATTTCCCGCCACCTGGTCCGTTCATTCTGCCATGCCTGCAGAGCCTCTTTGATTACTCGCTGATAGTCTTGTTCTAAAAGCGTTTCAGCCACCCACAGATCAGGCATAACCGGATTTTCCATCTGCCCGATATCTTGCAGCCGCCTACATTTCTGGTATATGCGGTGCATATCCCAAAAGGCGAAAGGCAGCACAAACAGGATGAGTAGAAATGACGTGTATAAAATCGGCTCCATGCGTACATCATAAAGGAAATATAAAAAGAAATTGCACAAAATCAGCCCGCAAAACACAACAATCACCTTATATTTTTCCTTCAGATACTGAATCAGAAAATGCCTTTTATCCAATCTGGTAGCCCATGCCTTTCCGGGTGACAATAAAATCTTCAAGACCAATCCCCCTCAATTTGTTTCGTACCCTCGTTATATTGACTGTAAGAGTGTTATCATCAACAAAAGTATTGTCATTCCACAATGCCTGCATAAGTTCATCACGGGATACATTTTTACCGCTATGGGCCATAAGTTCTTTCAAGATAATGAAATCATTGCGTGATAATTCCAACACGCTCCCATTGTATTGCAGTTTTGCATTATCCAAGTCTAACACCACATCACCGCAGGCAACTACATTCATTGCGCCTTGAAAATCATAGGCACGCCGCAACAGGGAATTGATTTTTGCAAGCAGGAAATTAAGGTCAAATGGCTTTACTACAAAATCATCACCACCCATGTTCATGGCTAAAATCATATTCAGATTGTCGTTGATGGATGAAATAAAGATAATCGGAACCTTGGAAATCTTTCTTATTTCTTCGCACCAATGATATCCGTTATAATGCGGAAGTGTTATGTCCAATAAAACAATCTCCGGCTTGTACATGATAAACTGGTCTGTCACCTGCCCGAAGTCTTTCAGATATTCACATTGAAAACCCCATGCACTTAAAAAATTACTGATTGATTGCGCTGCATTTAGGTCATCTTCTATAATCAAAACTTTATACTGTGTCATAATCCTTCCTCCTACACTTTTTTCAATTATAACACATACTATCCTTTTACTCCATCTCCCTGAACGTGCCAGCCATCCCACCCACAAGGCTCCACTGGTGCTGCATATAGGATTTCAGATTTTCTGTACTTTGCCGATATGCCTCACAAGCTATTGATGGGTTTCATTCTTTTCTAATACTTCGGCAGAATACCGTTTCCTCTAAAGCAATAGCATCCATTGAATTATACCAAAAAAATTATCTATTTTTTACCCGATGGTACGAAACGACTATTTTCCGGGCGTGGAAAGTAAAAAAGAGCCATTGAACAGCCCTTTTTCTTATATTGTCTTTTTTTCCATTCACTTTTTACCACTTTACCCACATATGAATACGGAAACCCTTATATTATCACGAAAACTCCCAGCAAGTTTCTGTGTTTGTATAAGGATTTTGCCTGCGAGTATCGACTTTTGCGTGATAGTACGGAGTTTTGCCTGTTAGTATCCGAGTTTCCGTGATGATAACCGACTTTTTCCTACGAGTATATACTATCAGGCAAAAGAACCCAAGAACAACCGTTCGCACCCTCGCTAATGTAAAAATGCCCCTAAAAGCACACGGAAATAATGTAACTTTGAAAGCTATGTGGTGCCGAAAGTGCGGTGTTTACGGGTTTTGTAGGCTTTCCGTGTCTGTATCTGCCGGAAACTAAGACACCCTTACAAAATTCGATAATATCCCCCATATTTCAACAGCATTTTTCTACAAACAGGCGAAACTCCATACTATCACGGAAACCCCTATACTTTCACGCAAAACTCGGATACTATCACGGAAACTGCCGACTTTTGCGTGATAGTATAATTTCTCCCCTATCGCCATCCTATCAGCGGCATCAAAAACGCAAAAAAGAGAGGCCCACCAATCACTCCGGTGAACCCCTCTACGCCTAAAAACCCTTGATTTTAAGCCATTCTTCAATACTTTTGCCTGTTAGTACCCAAAATCCTATGGCATTATTTTTTTATTGCCGCCTGTGCCGCTGTTATACTTTGAT
>CAJUED010000102.1 GCA_910585075.1 uncultured Lachnospiraceae bacterium | reverse complement strand
CCGGATATGACATGGACAAGAACGTGATCACCCGCATTGAAACCAACAAGCGGTACGTCACGGATATTGAGTTGCGGGCTTTATCGGAGGTGCTGGGTGTCAGTTATGCGTTTCTGATTGACGGGAAAGATAAATAGCGGCTAACACGCTCTCTAAATATGCTAATACTATTTAACAAAAAGGACATGGAAAGACTTTACTCCCATATCCTTTTCTACTTTATCGGCTTTTTGTAACTGCTGGTTTTTCTTTTCCGCTGGTACGCTGGAATTATTTAATCTGAAATACCTTCTTCCACTTTATCAAGAATGTATGATGTGAATTTGCCCTCCACACTATCACTTGGGAAATCTTCTTCCAGCTCTACCTTTATACTTTCAAATTCTTGTTGCAGTTCTTCCTTTTCTCCTGCTGTCAAGTCGTCCCAGTTTTTATTATTAGCGTATGTGCAGCCGCTCAAGCTGATTGCAATCATACCTAATACAGCCAAAGCAAGAAATTGTTTTTTGATATTTTTTATCAGTCTCATAACTATCTCCTTTTCACAAAATATATTCCTTCAAAATTCACTCACACATTTTTTAACGAAACCCACAGAATCAAATTCAGGAAGCCAACGCCAGCCATATCCTAACTTCAAACCATGCGTTTTCTTCAGATTGGCAAAGCAGTCTTCCACCCATGCCTTTCACAAGATACTCTGCGATGTACATACCCATTCCGGAGCCTTCCTTTTCTTTTGCATTCTGTCCCCTGAAATATTTCTGTGTAAGGAATATTTCCTCTTCCTTTTTTACGCCTTTCCCAAAGTCTTTTATGCAGACGCACAGAAATTCACCCTCAAAACCGCAACGGACTTCTATCTCCGTATCTGCATATTTGTAACTGTTAGAGATGATATTGTCCACTACCTGCAAAAACCGTACCCTGTCAGCCATAACAAGACACTCCGGTATCTCAAACTCCTTTATCCGTTTCCTGAAATCTGCCTGTAGCAATGCTTCCTCTATGGCAGAACTTTCCGTTACTTCCGTTCTTATCTCAAGTCTTTCAAGCTCATTTAGCATAGTTGTGTGGAGATTGCCGATCATCCTGCTTATCTGGTTCGTTTTTCGGGCAATCGTCTCAAATTCCTGACGCAATTCCTCTGAATCTGTCGTCAGGGACTGGTACTCGGCAATCGCCTGAATAGAAGCCACCGGGTTTTTAATATCATGGCTGATAGAAGCGATCACTTCACGCCGCTGCTTATCTGCCTCCTGCTCCCTCTTCCTCGCATAAAGCAGTTCCTCTCTCATAATGTCAAAGCTTTCTGAAAAAGCACCAAAAGCTGAACTGTCGATTCTGCTCACCGGAATGTCCAGATTCCCTTTTGCTATCTGGCTGGCAAAATTATTCATCTTTCTCACCGGTCCGAACACATGCTTCTTTAAATATAAAAACACAAGGACATCTTTCAAAAATAATACAACAAGAAACGATATCGCCCAAACTTCAACTTTTCTTTTTAAATCTTCCTCTTCGTTATTGATAAAGATAATCCTGCCCTGAATTTTACCATCCACCAGAATATCTACGCTGTAATCTTTATGGATGAAATCGTACACATAATCCGTATCCAGCCCCTGTCTGGATGCAGCTACCGGCCGGCCATCGGCATCGGTTACAAAATAGTCCGTTTCATACCCCTGCATCATACTGACTGCCTGCTCCGCATCCGGCCAGTATTCCCTGACAGTAAATATAATGTCATTTGCCTCAGTATTCTTTATTTTATTCTGCGGTCTAGCTGCCAAAATACAGCACAATGAAATGCAGGCTGCCAAATATAAACTGACGGTGATCACAATAAAACGCTTCACTTAATTCTCCTTTGCCAGACGGAACATATAGCCTTTTCCATATTCTGTAATGATATAGACTGGGCTGGAAGGGTTATCCTCAACCTTCTCACGCAGCTTCCTTATGTGGACATTCAGTGTCCCGTCCCCCACATAAGCCTCCTGCCACACTTCCTTAAAAAGTTCCTCTTTCCCAACCAAACGGTTCCTGTTTCGGATAAGATAAAGCAATAGCTTCATCTCCATCCTTTTCAGCAGGACAGGCTCACCTTTTTTTAATAAAGTTTCTTCTTCCATGTTCACCTGACATTCCCCAAAAGAAATAATCCTGTCATCCCCGGCAGAATACCTCCGTAACACAGCCTTTACTTTCGCCAGAAGAATAGGCAGGGAATAGGGCTTGCAAATAAAATCATCGCCGCCCACATTCAAGCCTAACAGAATACTTTCTTCTTCCGTCTGGCAGCTTACAAAGATGATTGGAACCTGTGTCTCCTCCCGTATCTGCCTGCACAGGTTGTACCCGCACCCATCCCCCAGGTTAATGTCCAACAGAATCATACGGGCGGTATTTTCCCGTATAAATTCACGATATTCCTCCACACCCGATACCGCCGCCACCTTTATCCCCGAAAGGCTCAAATATTTACAGGTGTTTTCCGCCAATGGTGCCTCGTCTTCTATCATCAGACAATCATATACCAATTTATCCGCTTCCTTCCTTTTACCCACGCTACTCTGCCTTTATGAGAGTACAAGGGACAATCTTCCTGACTTTCCATGCTGAAATAAACGCTGTCAGGCATCCTGCCGCTTCCATGCACAGGATAAGCGCTGCAATCCACACTATAGGAAAACGGAAAGAAATCCGATAAACTCCCATTCCATGAAAAAGCCCTGCCATCACTGCATTAGAGCCAAAATACAGGAAGATGCTTCCCAGCAGGCTGCCCCCTGCGATATACAGCATAAATGTCACCACTGTCTGGGATATAATCTGTCCGTTGGAATACCCCAGCGCCTTCATTATCCCAAAATCCCTTTTGCGTGTCAATAAAATGGAATTTGTTACAAAATACCCCATAATGACAATGAGCAGGAACATGACAGCCATAATAAGGAACACCACGCCAGACACACTGTTTATGATTGGGGCAAGCTGGGAATAAAACACCTGTTCAAACTCCCCCACATAGGAAAGCCGGTCTGAAAAACAGTCTTTAAGGTTTCGGCAGTATTCCTCTGCGTCAATTCCTTCCTCCAGATAAACATGCACTGTCTGCCACTGTGCTGCAGAATCAATCAGATTCAGCCCTTCCATAGTAAGGTAGATATCCATCCCTCCTGTATAGGTGCCTTGCGTAAGGCCGACGATCAGGAATGTCCCTTCCCCTGCATCTTCCTGAAAGAGCTGGGACACTTCTACAGTATCACCGATATTCTTTCCGAGCGCCTGCGCCAGATTCCCTGAAATAGCAGTTTCATTTTCATGTTTCGGATATCGCCCTGCATATATCGAGGGATTTTCCAATACCTCATAATCACTATACACGCCTAACGCCGCATATACCCTATTATCACACAGAAGTCTTGAACTTCCCGGCTCAACAGCCATCATGACCTTACGGACGCTCTCTCCCTCCAGTTCCTTAGCTATCTCTGCTGCGTCCTCCGGTCTGTCTGGCTGAACATTTACAGAATAAACTTCCGCACCCGTTACCTGCAGCAGCCCTCCCTTATCATTGACCAACCTTGCATACAGGATTACTGCAAACCCAGCAACACACATCAAGACAGATACGACAATGCCTGTCAGTATGCTCCTTGCCCTCTCAAAACTTATCATCTTAATTATAACAGACAGGTTTACCGGGAAAGGTGTTTTTTCTATGTCCATCCTGCTTTTTCTGCCAGGAACCACTTTTTCCCTTTCCTGAATAGCCTCCACAGGTCTTAACCTGAATATCCCTTTTGACAGATACACTGTTACCGCCACAGTCACCAGCAAAATAACCATAAGGTTCTTCCCTGCTTCAAACCCCAAAAATACAGCGTTCCATACAAAACCAATATCCGTTGCTATACTCTTTATCACCATCGGCATGATACACTGTGAAATTCCCACACCAGCCATACCGCCAAGCAATCCAAGAAACAGGAACTGTAACGCATAGGACAATACAATATGACCGCCCCTGTAACCCACTGCTTTCAATGTCCCAAGTTCCTTTAAATCCTTATCCAAGGTATTTCGCATATGGAACGCAATCACCATAAAGCAGGCTGCGATTCCCATAACGGAGGCTGCATTTATGACTGCCACATATATACTTAAGTTATTGCTCCGGCTGGCTTCGGCATATTCGATATCCGAGGTATTATAAAATATTTCCCCGTCAGATTTTCCGGCTACAAATTCTGAAAACCGGTTTGCCAGCCCGCTCACATCCCCATCCGTCTTCATCATCACTACTACCGCATCGCAGTCTGTCCCTGCCCTTTCCCCCAAAGAAAGGAACGCTTCTTTTGGCAGATCGAAAGCAATATTTGACCTGCTTCCAAAAAGCACATCCTCCGTAAAACCTGCAATGATATAAGAATCCTGCCATTCCCCGGATGAAATGTTAAGCACATCACCAATCTCAAAACCAAAGAATGTCTTGCACACATAAGGTACATAGATTCCATTTTCCGGCACTTGCTCCAAACGCTCCACTATTTTAAGGGAAGATAGATATCCCTGCCTGTCAGCGTTCCTAAACATCCAGCTCCCATTTACCGGCTTCCCGGTTCCTGCCTGAACATCCACACTCCGAAGCAACACGGCATCCGCTATTTCCATATCAATTATTTCTTCATCTGCTTTCCGGAAGCCCTCAATCTCTTCCCCGTATTTTTCACAAAAACCACGGGGCAGGACTGCCGCAAAATCAGCACTGTTCGTCTCCGCTGCCTTTTCCTGATACAGCCTCCTAAATCCCTCCGTCATCTGGCTGCCGGTATAGGACAGAAGCATCGTTGCCATGAGCAAAAGGAAAAACGCAAATGACGTTTTACCACTCTTTTTTAAGTTTGATTTTATCAGCAAAAACATATCTACCACCCCATTTCTTCCAGAAAATGGAGTAGCTTCTCTTTTCTTTCTTCAAAGTCCGGCTCATTTTCACCCTGATAAACTCCTAAAGAGCATTCCCCGTTTATCCTCCCGTCCCGCAGATACAGGATACGGTTTCCACGCAATGCTGATTTCAGGTCATGGGTTACCATGATAGTCGTCTGCCCTTTCCGGTTAAACTCTGTCAGAAGATCCAGGACAGCTTTCCCGGAAGTGGAATCAAGCGCCCCCGTAGGTTCATCCGCAAATACGACTTCCGGATTGTTAATCAGCGCCCTTACGATGCCTGCCTTTCCCATCTGACCTCCCGAAATCTGCGAAGGATATTTCCCCCACTCCTTTTCAGTAAGCCCTACTTCTGCAAACAATTTTCTTCCCCGCTCCGCCACCTGCTTTTTGTTCTTCTCTACAAGCAGCCCGCTCACAAGCACATTGTCCATGAGACTCATACTGCCAATTAAGCAGACCTGCTGGAAAACAAATCCACAGTTTTTCTTCCTGAACTGTGCCAGCTGCTTCTCTGAATATTTTGAGAAATTGGTATCCTTAAAATAAACCTCCCCCATGCTTGCCCTGTCCATTCCCGACAGGATATGGAGCAGTGTGGACTTTCCAGAACCGGAAGCCCCCATAAAAACAGTAAAATCTCTGTAATATATCTGGATATCCATGTTTTTGATCACATGCTGGGGAACTTCCCCGTTCATATAGCTCTTACACAATTTGTTTGTACTGATTACAGCATTTGAGTTCCTTTCCATATATTCTATCCTCCGTATTGCTTTCAGCTGAAATACAAATTTATTATTTGCTATATCATATCACTCAGAATCTTAACTGTCTTTAACC
>CAJUED010000101.1 GCA_910585075.1 uncultured Lachnospiraceae bacterium | reverse complement strand
GAAAACCAAGTCCGGCAGATGCAGAAAGAGATTGCAGAGATACAGGATATCTATAGTGACATGAGAGGGCTCCGGCATGATATGAGAAGCCATTTAGCCAATATCTCCCTGCTTGTCAAAGGCGCGGCAGATTCCGTGGAGGAAGAACTGGAAAGCTATATCGGGAAAATGGAGGAAACGGTCAGCAGGTTAGACTTTACCTATCAGACAGGCAATCCGATCACGGACATCATCATCCACCAGAAAGGACAGGAAGCGGGCAAGAAACAGATACCGTTTGAGGTTGATTTCGCTTATCCATGCAACCTGCTGATAGATGTTTATGACATTGCTGTGATCTTGAATAATGCGCTGGAAAATGCCATAGAAGCGTGCGGCAGGGCAGAGGGTGAAAAACAGATCAGCTTACGTTCTTTTGTAAGAGGCTGTCTGTTCTTTATAGAGGTTGAGAATGATTTTGCAGGGAACATTGTCATGGAAAAAGAAAGCGGGTTGCCGGTCAGCAGCAAGGGAAACAGGAGGCTGCATGGGATCGGCATATCCAACATGCAAAGATGTGCGAGGAAGTATATGGGTGATATTGATATCGCAATCTCCGAGACAGGCGGCAGGAAGAAATTCAGCCTTACCGTCATGATGAATGGAAAAACCGCGTAGGCCGTTTAACGATATAGTTAGAAGTTTCGCGCCCAAAATGGAGCAGTTCGCGCCAGATCTATGAAAAATATTTTGCAGACCGGCGATAAAGAAGGTAAGAACATTTATCACATGGGAGGAGAAGTGAAGATGGATTTAGGCGTAACAGGTAAATGGGGAGAGAATTATCTTTCAGGGCAGTACCGGAAGAACGCGGCGGCAGGCACAAACGGAGGCGTGGGTTTTGCGGAACTTGCGGCGGCAAAGGCTGCAGGTCGGCCGGATGTATCGGGAATAAGTTTTAAGGATATGTGGCAGACGAGATTTCCCGGAGCCTATTATCATGTAATGGATGGATATAAGATATCACAGGGTACATGGGAAAGGCTGGATTTTCCGCATGATGATTTTTTCCGTAATAAAGTTGATGAATCTATTTTAGACTGGAAGCCAACCGGGCCGGAACCTAAAATGACAGACTCATCCGTACAGTCAAGGGCAGTATCCACTCTTGGGAAAAAATCAATCGTTGTACCGCCTGCACTGGAAGAAAAAATGAAGGATGATCCGACTCTTGCAAAACAGGTAATGGAAAGAGTCGAGACATTTATTGCAGAGAAAGAGGCGACAAAGAGACCCAATAGAATACGTTCTTACATACTTGTTCTGGATGAAGAAGGGGAGATCGCTCATACCTGTATAACAAGTGGTGGTGGAGTATCCGGCCCGACGGAAGCAGCACAGCGGCAGTTTGAAGCAGAGCAGGAGGCAAAGAGAAAGCGGAGAGCTGAATATATGGGGATTGTTGAGGAAAGTGCCCTGAAACGTAAGCTGATGGGGCAGGAAGCGAACGAACAATATTATAAGGCCAGTATAACAAAGGAAAAGGTTTCGGCCGTTTATGAGAAAAACAGCATAGAAACTGTGGCGGAGAAATCAGCACAGGATAAAGTGACCGGGTGCGGGAAAAAAGACGAGGAACAGATCCGGGGAGTGTCAGAGACAGATTTTGAGGAACGAGTGTTGCAAAGTGCCGGGCCGAATGCGCCACAATCTGTAAAAGATGCTTGGATGGAGACGGTAAAAGAAGTCGGAGTAAACGGACTGGGTGAAACCAAGAATGGAAGGACACATATAACACAAATGTATATACAGCAGGCTATAGCCAATTATTATGGCTTGCTGCATAGTAATGATATTTTGGGTAATTCCGTAGAGTCAGCAATACGGGCAACCCAGAAGGCGTTATATGATTTTGACCATCCCTTAGAACCCAGCAAAGTCATAAGTATGGAGGAGCAGCAGGCGCGCTTGAAAGAAAGAGAGTTTTATACAGTATTTTTGGAGAAATTGAAAAGGTTATAGGGTGTTTGGCGGCTGTGTGATAAATAATTGAAAACAATGGAGGAATATCAGCAATGGAGATCAGTAACGTAAAGGAACAAGGTTCCACATGGGGAGCGGCTTTCAGTAAAAGACCGATATTCTTTATGTCAAGAAAAGAAATGGACGCTTGTTTCGACGAGAACGGGA
The DNA here is from genome assembly GCA_910585075.1 of uncultured Lachnospiraceae bacterium. GTDB lineage: Bacteria > Bacillota > Clostridia > Lachnospirales > Lachnospiraceae > Suilimivivens. The sequence continues at coordinate 3,669 of CAJUED010000101.1, read as the reverse complement.
TATTTCGTAAGAACAGGATTAAGAACGTGGAACTGCGGGAAGATACCTGTACGCTCAGCAGCAACAATACGTTCCGCAGACCGAACACCACCTATGAGGTCTGTGACAAGGATAAGGGCAGCGCGTTTCTTGACCTGAATTTTCTGATCAAGGACGAGACCAGCAACCTGAAAGGAAGCCTCAGCGATAAAAAGGATGTGGATTTCTATAACTTCACCATCCCATTTCCGAATTTCCAGCGCAATTACTTTGGCGTCGAAGCCTACATAGATATGCCGGAGGGTTGTGATTACGACCTGACTCTGTATGACGAGTACGGCAATCAGGTAGGGAAGGCGGAGTGGGACGGCGAAGGGCGGAAAAAGTTGTCCGTTCCGAATTGGGATATGGATACCAACAAATATTGCCTCAAGGTGGAAAACGGAAACGGGGAAGAAGTATCCCCGAATGATTTTTATAGGATCAGTTTCCATGTCTGCGAAAATAAGGAGCATGAAAAGACGGATGCCGTCAGGGAAGCGTATGGAAATCTTTACAGCGCCTATAGCCGGAAAGACGAAAACTGGCGGGACTATCTTGACAAGTATAATGCCGTCTTAAAGGAGACAGAGCAGAATTATAGAAAAGAACTGGAACAGCTTCACCAGAAGCAGTTTGACAGCCTGCCGGAAGAAAAGAAGTACAAAGGCGGGCGCACCGTGGATGAACTGCTGCAGGATCTGGCGGAGGGTAAGGATTTAAGCGAGGCGGAGCGGGAGTATGTGAAGATCTTTGCCAATCTGAAAGACACGGAAAAGGCACAGCAGAAAGCGGAACTGAAAAACGGTTTTGCGGAAGATTTCGTAAAAGAATTGGAAGGCATGGGCATTTCCCGTGAGGACATAGAGGGGATGCAGATACGGATCGGAAGCGATGGAACGGTGACCGTGGACGGGATAGAGGAGGAAACTGTCCGGGAACAGATACAGAAACTGGTGGGAAAAAAGTATAGCGACAAGATGTACCAGTATTACATAGGGATTGCGGACAGCGTGGGGAATCTGCCCTACAACGCATACCGGTATGCCACGGACGTGCAGGAGGTGAAGCGTTACCTGAAAGGCGTTACCGGACAGGATGTCTCCTTGAAGAATCTTTATATGCTGCCTGACGGAAAGATCGGCGGGCTGCCGAAGAAGGCGGATCACCTGATCAACCATACAAAGGATAATGTTAAGGTCGATCAGATGCGGGATGCCCTCAGAAATATCATAGGAAATATCGGGGTGAGCGGCGATGTGGGGATTCCCGATTTCACGTCACAGTTCCAGTTTCAGAATGGGGCGTTTTCTGTTTTGGACAGCGGTTTTGCGGTAAATATGGGTGCGCTGGAGGGGCGGCTGACACCACACTACACCGGCAATATGTATTCCGATATGTATAAGTATCAGTTCAGAAAAGTTTTATAAATAAAACAAAGGCAGTGTCGATCATATGGCTGATTACGGGACAAAACTGCTGATGTAATAGCAAAGGAAGTCTGACAGAGAATGTGGTGGATAAAACGGAGGCTGCGTTATGACAAATATAACAAATTTTGGCTATCATGTTCAAAAGATGGGTGGAGGAACAGGCTCGGCATTACCGGGTATGTTTCAATTTTCGCAATTAAACAGCAGCAGCATACAGGCACGATTAAAAGCTGCGGGTATTGACACAGGCAGCAGGCAGTATAAAGCCGTTATCCGGCAAATGGCAAAGGACGGCTGTACTGGCAGTATGTTTACATGTGTTCAGGCAATTAAGAATCTGATGAAAAACTATAATGCAAGAGGAGAGTGGGTTGAACCGACTACAGGATTGACAGGCCTGCTTGTAACAGATGAAACGGGAGATAGTTATAAAAGGATGATTGATATTCCTGAAAACAGTAAAGAGAAAATGTTTGAATATGTAAAAAATAACTATATTGAAAAAAATGGAATGGCGGACGGAGCAGGAAAAACGGAAATTTATATGGATATGTATAAACAAATGGACAAGGATGATCGGTTGGCGGCAGGCTGGACATTGGGAGAGTACCGTAAGGCGTATTCGCAAGCGTTTGTATCTGCGATTAAGGAAGTTGATCCGGCATGGACATATGGTAAAGCCATACCTTCGGGTGTCTTGGAGGATATCACAAGGGAGCTTGTGGAAGATAATCTGAAAAAAACGGACAGTTCTCTTGCACGGGCATCACTGAACATACAGATATGAAATGCTCTATGACGTAAACATTTTCTAAAAGAAAAGGGGTAAGGAAAGTAGGAAAATTTATGAATATTTTTCTTGAAAGCCATATTCGGCGGCATCAGACATTGCTTGATATCATGTTTGGGATAAAGCCGCAGAATGTAAATCAGAATAAGACTGTGCAGACACACCGCCGGGATACGTTTACTGTAAGCCGTGAAGCGCAGGAGCTTACTGCCCAGAAAGCCATGTCAGGCAGAACCCGGAATACAGATATAGACAGTGTGATCAATCTACAGGAGTATGTGGATGCAGCGGCAAAGAGCAATCAGGAGGCATTGGAAAACGCAGGAAGTAAGATTGATGTCAATGCGGTTACCTATACCAGTGCATCTGCGGCATTTCGGAGGGCGTTGACAGACAAGTATGTCAGATTGGCGGCAGAGGCAGAGACACATGCTGACCCGGAGGGGTATATCTATGAAAAATATTTTGGGAAAGGCTCGCAGTATTATGAGACAGACCTTACAGATGTGGAGCGCAGCATAGGTTACAACAATGAGATGCGGATGTATAAGGAAGGTAAGATATGCGGGGTAAGCTATCAGGATTCCCTTTTCCGTGGGAAACCGATCTATGGGGATGTGGTAGACAATGACAGGATATTGTTTCAGCGGCAGATTGTTAGCAGGCAGATTTCCAACATCCTCTCAGATGCAGGGATTGACCCCGCCCGGTTGCCGGACACATGTGCTTACACGATTGACCCGTACAGCTACCAGATTTCCGTAGATGGTGTGGATGAATCGTTGAAGTTACCTATAGAACAGGCGCTTAATCAGGGGGATAATGGAAAAAACCTGTATAAACATATTCTCACATGTTCCACACAGGATGGGTGTAACAGTACGCAGATTTCAACGGATTCCAAGCTGAAATTTCAGGCATTCCAAGAGGTATATAGATATACGTCTTTGGATTTGCGGGAATTGGATGAAAGAAACAGTACCTATTATACCAAGGAAGGCAAGGACATTAAGGAACTGATCCAAGCAGCAGTTAGTCAGTCGGATCAAGTTCCGGGTGATTATAAGGCTCAGGTGAAACAGTGGATATGTGACATGATTTCAGATATTTCCGGGAAAGGCTGGAACAATGTTGCGGATATGAAACTCAGCATCCTGTTTCAATCCGGCAGGCTAGTCGATACAAAGCAGGATATTATTTTTGCAAAAGATAGTGCATGGATCAAAAATAAGATTGGTTCAAGTTGGTATAGCGTGTCAAACAAAAGTTAGACGCAAGGGGATTTCTGGTTTAGATATAATGATAGGAAACATCGGAATTTTGGCGGATTGAGGAATCAGGAAACAGGGAGAAAATCAATAAAGCACAGACGATAAGGGGAACCGGCAGGGACAGGCTGGTTCCCTTATTACATATCAGTGCGGGGAG
>CAJUED010000100.1 GCA_910585075.1 uncultured Lachnospiraceae bacterium | reverse complement strand
TGACAACTTCATACCCATTCATCAAGCACATGGCAAAGAAATAAAAGGCGTTTGGCGTTACCTATAACGCCAACGAAAACCAGTGGTATTTCAACGGGGAAAAGGTTCGGTTTTTCCGGGATGTGCTAACCTCCAATGGTGAGGGGTTGACCAGCGGGAAATTCAAAGGGGCAATCCGCACGTTGGGAAGCGCAGACGGAACCATCGATATTTATACAATCCGTGACTTTGTCCACCTCGACACCTCCGGGAATGGAACGCTGACCGGCATTGAAAAATTCAGCCAGGCGGAGTTTGACGAACACACACAGTCAAGTAAAGCGGTACAGACCAGCTCCGGCGGAAGTCTTTTCTTACCCACTGGCTGGCCCTTGTTATTCGATAACGTCAGATAAATTGCGATCTCCCCACCGTTTCCTGCAAAACAAAGTATACGGAACAGGTTCTAATCTTTATCATTTATATTTTCGGGCTTGATTTATTCTACACAGTTTTATAAAATTATTAAAATCGCAAAGCTCTATTACAATTTTTTTGAGAATTTCTTGAGATTTACCTGATAAGATAAGCACAAAACACAAAGAGGGGGTGTCAGAACTGAAAGAAACACTATTGATTGCGGATGATGAACGTGGCATTGTTGACACGATGAAAGCCTACTTTTCTCCACAATATGAAGTCTTGACCGCTTATAGTGGAGAAGAAGCAATACAAAAAGCGGAAATGCAGCCGGATTTAATTCTACTGGACATCAACATGCCCGGCATGGACGGCCTGACTGTCTGCCAGACCATACGGGAACACGTCGCCTGTCCAATTTTGTTCCTGACGGCCCGTATTGAATCCACTGACAAGATCAACGGCTTTCAGGCTGGGGCCGATGATTATATCGTGAAGCCCGTTGACCTGGACGAACTGGCGGCAAGGATCACCGCCCATTTGCGGAGGGAGCAGCGGCGGCACAACCAATCCATAGTACGTTTCTTTGGAGAACTTGCGGTTGATTACTCTGCCCGAACTGTGACGATTCATAATGAACCTGTCATACTGTCCAAGCGGGAATTTGACATATTGGAGTTGCTTTCTTTGAACACGGGGCAGGTATTTGACCGGGAACGGATTTATGAAGCGGTATGGGGGATTGACGGGGACGGAAACAGCGATACCGTTATGGAGCATATTCGGAAAATCCGGGCAAAGCTGGCGGCGCATACACTTCATAGCTACATTGAAACAGTTTGGGGGTGTGGTTACAAATGGAACGCCTAAAGAATATGGGTTTGAAGAAGTCATTTTTCTTTCTATCCGTATGGTGCATACTGCTTTCTCTGTTGTTGGTCTTATTGGTGTTTTTCATATGCAGCACAATAAAAAGCGGCTATCCTCCCGGCGGTATCGAAATAGGGTCAGATGGTGTTATAATACCTCTGGAACAGCCGACAACAGCCCAACAATGCGTGATAACCCTGCTGACGTATTTTCAATGGCTATCCTGCATTATAGTCCCTGTCAGCGGCTTAGGGGTTGCCGCCGTCTTATTCTATCGTATCAAGCTGAAAAAGCCGATTAAGCTCTTGCAAGCCGGTACGGAACATATCAGAGCAAATGACCTCGATTTCTCCATTCCGGCAGTATCAACAGACGAACTTGGACAAATTTGTGCGGCCTTTGAAACCATGCGGCTTGAACTCTTGAAAACAAATCAAGCGTTATGGCGGCAGGCCGAGGAACGCAAACGGCTGAATGCCGCATTTGCCCATGATCTGCGAAACCCTATTACAGTCTTGAAAGGCAGCTTGAAATTGCTGCGGAACGGTACGGCGGATGAACAGGCCATTGACCGCCTGGAAAGCTATACTTTAAGAATCGAACAGTATGTAGAGGCTATGAGCAGTATCCAGCGAATAGAGCAGATGCCTGTGCGGGTCAGTGAAGTTGCCGCCCGCACTTTGCGGACGGAGTTGGAGGAAACAGCCAGATTATTTGCCCCTGCTTTGGATATTGCGCTTTCTGTGCCAGACATGGGGACGCTCCAAATTGACCACGGAATATTCTTGAATGTGGCGGAAAATCTGATTGGAAATGCAGCGCGCTTTGCTCGAACAAAAGTAGAAATCACTCTTGCCATAGAGAAAGACATCCTGTTCCTTTCGGTTGTAGACGATGGCCCCGGCTTTCCTGCTGAACTGATCAAAAGCGGGCCAAAACCTTTTGGGAAAGTGGAAGAAAACTCTGAGCATTTTGGCATGGGATTGTATAGCAGCAGCCTCCTGTGTCAAAAGCATGGAGGAAACCTCCGGCTGGAGAACAGTCCAGCCGGTGCGATTACTACCGTGTCCATTCAAATAAATTTCAAACCTTGAGCGTTTCTTGAGATTTGTGTTGTAAGCTCTCCTTATCAACGATAAGGAGGGCTTTTTCATGAGAATTGAAGCCAAAGATTTATCCAAAGTTTATGGCAGCGGTGAGAGCCGGATCGTCGCTTTAGACAAGGTCAATCTGGAAATTGATGTGAATGATTTTATTTCCATCATGGGGCCATCGGGCAGCGGCAAAAGCACACTTCTCCATCTTTTGTCCGGGTTGGACAGGCCGACCTCCGGCACCCTGACCTATGACGGCAAAGACATTTACAGCTTCAGCGATAAGGAACTGTCCAGCTTTCGCCGCCAGCGCATCGGTTTCATCTTCCAGCAATTTAATCTTTTGCCTGTCTTGACGGCAAAAGAGAACATTATCATGCCCCTGCTTCTGGATAAGAAACAGCCGGATGAAGCGTATTTGGAGCAGCTTTCGCAGATGCTTGGCATCCATGACCGCCTGACTCACTTGCCCCACGAACTTTCCGGCGGACAGCAGCAGCGTGTGGCGATTGCCCGTGCGCTGATTGCTCGGCCTGACATTATCTTTGCGGATGAGCCGACCGGAAATCTGGACAGCAAAAGCGGCAGTGAGGTGATGGAGCTGCTGCAAAATATTTGGAAAAAGATGGGGACAAAGCTGGTTGTCATTACCCATGACAGCCGAGTGGCGCAGATGGCCGACCGCCAGTTTGTAATCGTGGATGGCGTTCTTTCGGAGGTGACAGCGAAATGAAGTCCTATCGTGCATTGGCACTCAAAGAAATCAAGGCGCAAAAGATGACCTTTACCCTGATTCTAATTGCCATTGTCCTTTCAACTATGATGACGGCGGTAATTGGACAATCTGCCGGGGTACTGTCTGCCATGCGCCAGCAGCAGGCCATTACTTTGGGTGGCAATTGCTATGCAACATTTTTGCAGATGAATCAGGAACAGGTTGCGGCTTTACAAAATGACTCGCGATTGTCTTTTGTTGGAGAATATGTCACTTTGGGTACAACGGAGCTTAACCCGTCCCTTTCCCTGGGGCTGAATGAATATCAGGAAGATGTTGCCGCAATCTATCCTACAATCTCCCGACTAAAGGAAGGCCGGTTGCCGGAAGCACCTATGGAAATAGCGTTACCGGAGGATGTGCTGCAACCCCTTGGTCTTGAGGGCGATTTGGGCGATCCAGTATCACTTTCACTATCAAAGGCCCTCCGCCACAGCATCGAGACTTCCTCTTATGATTTTATTGCGGATTTTACGTTAGTAGGTATCCTGGAGAGCAATTATCTGAATTATACCTCTGGCAGAATCACCGGCGTGGTGGGCAAGGGAACGGCAGCAACGCTGTTGCCGGAGAACTATCTCTACTACAATGTGGATATTCGGACAACCGATAAAAATACGTTTCAAGAGACTGTGAATGACCTGATTTCTACACTGGGTGTCCATGAATTGGATACTCTATATAATGTCCCCTATCTGGACGCTTTGGGTATCAGCTATGATGCTGGTGGGTCTGATACATCCAGCCAAGGATTCTCCCTTATGCTGGTAGCGGGAATCATGGTCGGACTGTTGCTGCTGTTGGCGGCGGGATTGGTGATCTATAATATCTTGAAAATTGCAGTAGTCCAGCGAATCAAGCAGTATGGAACTTTGCGAGCCATTGGTGGAGAGAAACGACAACTCTATTTCCTTGTGACGGGCCAAGTGCTTTTGCTCTGTGCGATTGGTATTCCGATTGGACTTCTGCTGGGAACGCTGTCGGCAAAAGGAATCCTGACTGCCGCAACCAGTTTGGTTTCTCCAGAAATTTTTTTGGTGCAGAACAGAGATGAATTAAATCTTCTGATTGCAGAAAGCAACTCTGGCAAAGGTATTTTCCTGTTGGCAAGTGCGCTCATTACACTATTTTTTGCGTTTGTAGCAGCCATCCCGGCAGCTCAATATGCCGCAAAAGTATCTCCTACTGTGGCTATGGCGGGACGAAGTATCAAAATCAAACGGAGAAATCGGAAAACGAAGAAAATCCGTAATTTCGAGGCATTTTATGCCCGGCTTAATCTAAAGCGTAACCGTGGACGCACGGCAATTACGATTTTGTCCTTGGTTATGAGCATTACGGTCTTTATCGCATTACAAAGTTTCAGTTCTTTACTGGATGCTTCTTCCGCAATGCCAGATCATCTTGGTGATTACTCGGTTGTAAATGAATACGGCGGCATTTCTTCCAGTGAACTTGCCGCACTGGAGGCAAATGAAAATGTATCCGCTGTGGCAGCAGAGCAGTTTTCACTTTACCACTTGGATGAACAGTACCACCCCATTGGCATAGAAACCAGCATTACTTTAGGTGTTAGTGAATGCTTTCAAATCGTTGGCTTGAATGACCGCTGGATAGAGGATGAGTTCGCACAGCGTCTATCGCCGGAGCAGATGGAACAGTTAAAGGCCGGAGAAGGCTGTGTGATACGCAATCCAATTCCTATGCAGATTGGAGAAGAACATATTGGCACTACCCAAATCGAGGCAGGCACACACATTACTGTTGCTGGAAAAGAATTTCCGGTATTGCTATCGCTTGATGGGTATGACACCTATTTTAGCGTAGGCAACAACGGATTTACAAACGGTGTTCAAGTCCTGGTTAGTGATCGTCTATACCCCCAACTTACCGGGATTGAGACTTACGCGGAACTGCGGCCAATCCTATCGGCAGATGCTGATCGGGGCGCATTTGACGAAGTATTAGATCAGCTATGCCAACGGATTCCAGGCAGTACGGTTATATCTTATGAGCAGACAGACCGCCAGCTTACAGAGAGTTTCGAGCAAATTCGATTGCTGGCCTGGGGACTGATTTTGTTTGTCGCTCTGATTGGTTTGCTGAACATCATCAATACTGTCTATACAAATATTCATACCCGTATTGCGGAAATTGGTATGCAGCGCGCCATTGGTATGAGTACAGGAAGTTTGTTCAAAGTGTTCTTATGGGAAGGAGCCTATTACGGCTTATTTGCGGCAGTGATCGGAAGTGTAGTCGGATATATTTGCACAACTTTTGTAGAGGCCGCAGCAACAGATACGATTCAGTTGGTTGCTATTCCCATTATTCCAATCGCAGAGGCAACTGTTCTTGCGATTGGCGCCTGCTTGTTGGCAACGTGTATTCCATTGAGAAGAATTAGCAAAATGAGTATTGTGAATTCTATCGAAGCAGTTGAATAAAAAAGAAATGTCTGCCCAGCGGCAGAAAAGAAAAAAACCGCTGCTGGGCAGACCGATTTACCATGTCTATTTGTTCCATGCGGCGGTTTTAAGAGATTAAGCCGCCGTTCTTTTATCCCCCAAAAGAATGACGCGGTAACGCTGGCAGGTGCGGCGGCTGACAGGAGGCAGCCGCCATGAAGTACATAGCCGTTCGACACGATGCGACAGCATTTGAACCGTCAAAAAAAGCCCGTTCCCCACCTGGGAGAACTGCGGCCACGAGGTTATACTATACGATGCAGATAAAGTAAAATATACTGTGCAATTCGTCTGACGGGTCTATGACCTATCGGACGAATTTTGTCGTAACCTGTCAAACCCGATGGACAGGCTCTTATGGAGTATAGGTTGCCGTGGCCCGCCCTCCAATCTGAATTTCAAAAATTCAGATTGGAGGTA
>CAJUED010000099.1 GCA_910585075.1 uncultured Lachnospiraceae bacterium | reverse complement strand
TATTTCGGAATAAAAACAATATGATACGTGCAATTATACTTGGTATGTGCTAAAATCTGATTATCCATTATGGATACCTCCTGCTATTGTTGATTAGGTTGCCTAGACCCAAATCTATGATAACATGGAGGTTTTATTTTTGGTACTTTAGGGATCGCTACTGCTCACTCTATTCTCCCCAGCTCTGCTGGGGGCTTAATGGACGTTCAGTTATGGAGGCACTGGCCAATGCTTGGTAATGTAAAACGATACAGCCGGATTTACCTGGCGTACGGCTACACGGATCTCCGTTTTGGAATCGACGGCCTGGCCAGAGTTGTACAGGATCATTTTTCGCTGGACCCGTTTCAAAAAGGCTGCCTTTTTCTGTTCTGCGGCAGGCGGACAGACCGCATCAAAGGACTTTTATGGGAAGGCGACGGCTTTGTGCTTGTTTATAAAAGACTCGAAGCGGGGCGCTTTCAGTGGCCAAGAACAGCGTCAGAAGCCCGTGAGATCACACCGGAACAGTTCACATGGCTGATGCAGGGGCTTGCCGTCGAGCAGAAAAGAAGGATCCAGGAAGTCACACCGGAAAGGACCTGCTGACAGGCATGCTGACAGGTTTTGTGCAAAACATAGAAATTTCCTGCCCCTTTTCCGGTGTCGCTTTCCCGTTTCTGTACAGGGAAGAAAGCTGTACAGAAACATCCTGTGCAGCTTTCAGAAACAGCTTTGCGCTTTTTTCTAATTAAATCCAAAAAATAATCCGATATCTTTGAAAGCGCCTTTTGTGACGGTATAGGCTGTCGTCATCCTGACGAAGCCAGTCAAAAAATTCTGAGCAGGAATATCCTGTGTATGCTATTGATTTAGAAAAACATAAAAATAAAACAGTAATACCTGTATGAAAGCACAAGTATTCTACCTGTCCGTCAGGCAGGTTTTTCAAAGAATATTAACAGGCTGGATGTTTATTTTGCTACAAGTTCCGGATAGATTTTTCTTTTGGTTTCGATCAGCGCACCCATTACACGGCGTCCTTTATCGCTGACCAGATACCTTCTTGAATGAGGAACTTTCCGAATCAGTCCATGCGCCCTTAATTTTGTAAATTCCCTGCTGGTTTTTCCTTTTACCTTGGCAGAATCGGGATTAGCCCTATTGGTTGAATGGCGGATTTCCCTGTTCGTAAACCCACGGATGAGATATTTCCCATCCGAAACGGACTCAAAGAGAAGAAACGTCTCGGCAGACCAGACATTATATCCGCTGTAGTTTCTCCCTCCCGGTTTTTTCCGACAACAGATACTGTTGATCTCCTTTTCAATGGTTTTTGCCGGGATTATGTTCTGCATGGAATCCAGAAAACGCTTATTTGCTGCTTTGGAAATTTCAGCATACCGGTATAAGTTAGCGATAGACTTACCCATGGGAACCCACCGTTTGGATGTAGTTCCGTCTTCATGGTGTACATCCTTATAGACCTTGAATTCCCTCGGGTCATTAATGGTCATTTCTACCCGCAGGCAGCTGAATTTATCATACATCTTGATACTGTTGGACTTCATTTTGAATTTAATCCTCCAGCCTTCCGGGCGCTTACGGTAATCGGAGACTGCCTCTCCCTGAAACTTATGGTGAAGTTTACGCCCAAGAAAAGAAAAAATATCCGTACAGTTGAAGTCATAGAATGCGCGGCCTGCCAGGGATGGATAAATATCCTCCAAAGCCTCCCGGCTCTTAAACATAACATCGGCAGCGTACTCGCATTGATCCACACACCAGTGGTATCCCTGGCGGAAGGTTTTTTCAATCGTATCAAGATAAGGGTTCACTTTATGTGCAAAGAGGTCAAGCTGCCTGCACAGGCTTTTGGAATCAAACCTGTCGGCAAGCTCCTGTGCCTTTTTTATGTCGCTGATTTCGTAAAAGGAGTTGTCATACATCTGGTAAGAGATGCCGTTTTGCTCAAAGACATGCTTCATCAATTCCCTCCCATTGATATAGACCTGGATAAGAAAAGGGAACCATGTCTGGAGCTTGACATGCATGAAGCCGAAATGCTTATCAAGGAAATAGAAGTAATAGTATTTGCATTTGCGGTTTACTGTGTCAAGGGAAAGCAGCCCGTTGTCATGTTTTTTAGGCTGCAGAGTCTGGCAGTATTCCACTACTGAGAGGATACAGATGAGGCCCTCATCCACCGGATGTTCTTCAAGAGCCTGTAAAGCTGCCTGTTCCTTTGAAGTTTTAGAAGATGTAAGGTAAATCAAAGGCCGTTTATCAGAAGCAGCCATATTTTCTGCATAGGAGACAATATCCGCAGTTACCTGATTGGCATAAGACGAAAAATCTTTAAGCAGGACATTTTGTTCAGAGAGGAAAAATCCTTTTCCGGAAGTGGAAAAGAACTGGCGGATATGGCCTTTGATGATCATCCTGTCAAAAAAGGAGAATGTGCCATTGATTTTATCTTTATATTGTTCTAAAATAGTGTTCATAGGATCATCCTTTCGTATGAATGCTTGCAGGGGAATTTAGTTCCCGATGGATTGGTACGCAGATACCGTATAAGTGCATTATAGCACGTGCATCTACGAATAGGATGATTCTTTTGTTTTTATAGTTTGATTGCAGCCAGCGGCTGCGGTATGCTATAATTGTGACATGGAAAAGATTATTTATACAGCAGATGAACTGAATAATGCCGACAGGGATGAACTCATCGGGATCATACTCTCGCTACAGAAAAATATTGCCCGGATGACTCAAAACCAGGAACTGATCCTGGAACAGATAGCCATTCTGCGCGGACAGCGTTTCGGACGGCATTCTGAAAAAATGAATGTGATTGACGGGCAGATGAGCCTGTTTTTTAACGAACCGGAAGCCACAGCCAGCGAACCGGGCACACAGACAGAAGAACCGGATTTTGAGGAAGCTGTCATCCGCAGGAAAAAGAAGCAGAAAGGGAAACGTGAAGACGACTTAAAAGGAATGCCTGTAACGGTTATAAAACATGAAATGTCAGAAGAAGAACTAAAAGAAGCATTTCCGGATGGAAAATATAAGCGTCTTCCAGATGAAGTATATAAAAGGCTGGAATTCCATCCGGCTTCTTTTGAAGTAAAAGAACACCATGTAGCGGTTTATGCCGGTATGGATGATGAAACCGTTGTAAAGGCACAGCGTCCAAAGGATCTGCTGCGGGGAAGCATTGTCACTCCATCCCTGGAAGCTGCCATCATCAATGGAAAATATGTCAACTCCCTTCCGCTTTACCGTATGGAGCAGGAGTTCAAGCGCAACGATGTGAACCTGAACCGCCAGAACATGGCGAACTGGACGATCGAGTGTGCTGACCGCTATCTTGCAGTTCTGTATGACTATCTGCATAAGCTTCTATACCAGTATCATGTGCTGCAGGCAGACGAAACCACTGTCGAAGTTTCAAAAGACGGGAGAGCTGCCGGCTCAAAGAGTTATATGTGGATTTACCGCACCGGGAAATCTTATGAGGAAGCCATCGTCCTGTATGAATACCAGAAAGACAGGAAGGAGGATCATCCAGAGGAGTTTCTGAAAGATTTTCAGGGAGTATGTGTTACAGACGGTTACCAGGCATACCATTCCCTGGAAGAAAAAACCCCCCGGCCTGACGATTGCTGGCTGCCGGGCACATGCGAGGCGTAAATATGCAGATGCGCAGAAAGCCATAAAGGATGAAAAAGAGCGTAAAGGTACGCTTGCCTATGATGCCCTAAAGCAGATCGGGGCGATCTATAAACTGGACAATGATCTGGCAGAGCTTACACCAGCACAACGGCAGCACAGGAGGCAGCTGGAACTAAAACCCCTGGTTGACGCTTATTTTGTGTGGGTAAAAAAACACCAGAGTGAAGTCCTGCCAAAATCCCAGACAGGAAAAGCCTTTGCCTATTCCGTGAATCAGGAAAGATATCTGCGCGTATTTCTGGAAGACGGTGAAGTCCCTCTGGACAACAATGCAACAGAATCCACACTGCGTGGTTTTTGTATCGGAAGGCACAACTGGAAGCTGATCGACACCATCCGCGGAGCCAGATCCAGCGCGATTATCTACAGCATTACCGAAACTGCTAAGGCAAACGATCTGAAAGTCTATGAATACGTGGAGTATCTCCTGACTGAGATACCGAAACACGAAGACGACACAAACCGAGATTTTCTGGAAGACCTGCTCCCATGGTCTCCAAACCTGCCAGAGCAGTGTCGGAAATCCAATAAATATGAAGTGAAATAAAAACTGGAGCAAATCTGTTACTATCATACAGGTTTGCTCCAGTTTTGTATAGGTACTCGCGTTTTACCGTTTACATTTTAGCCAAGTGCAATTTGAAAAGCGTTATTTTGAAGTGTAAAAGCGTATTGATTCTCACTATTTCAATCAACACGCTTTTCTTTTTGTATGGAATCAATGATTTTCTATTTTTCCCGTCAAAATTAGTTGCGGATTCCATAGCTTCCTAAACTCTGGTAGATTACACATCTCTTCCAATTTCCCATCATATTCCCATGGAAGTTCTATAAATACCCAATCAAGACGAAAAGTTTCTATTTCATCAAAGTATGCCACCACAGTTAAACATTTATGTGGTTTTGTCTTATACATAAATAAATAGGTCATTTTCTCAGCATACTCAATAATTTTATTACCAGAATCTGCCGACAAAAACAAAAAAGATGAAAGTTCCCTATTTCCTGGGACAATATAACTATTATCAGAATTTATACTCTTTTTTGCAAGTGAAATAATTTTGCCTAATCTTCGAGAAAAAGCATCGACACCGGCACGGTCTAGTTCCAGAAAAACTTCTATAATTTCTCTGTACTGTTTGCGATTACCGTTTTCAAGTTTATCTTTGTAATTATTTAGGAACCAACGAAATATATACAATTCATCTGGATCAAAGTTATTTGTTCCATATTTTTCAATAAGAAATCTATCTACCAAATCGGATTCTTCTTCCTTGCATATCCTATCCATTTCAACATATTTCTCACGATATGCTATGTACTCCATAATATCTTTTGGCAGGACTAATTTTTCACAGCAATTCTTAAAATCCTTATATGTAAAACAGTGTACAATCCCATTCAACCGCCTACAATTTAAAACTTTTTTATATTCCTGCACTCTTTCATTATAAAGAATAATTATCCCTGTATAGATTCCATGCTTTTTTAACTCATATCTGTCTCCTCTACCATTTACAAATGGTGGAACCACATTATTCTGAAATTGATTGTATGTATCAACAAGCTGATTCTTGGCTCTATCTGTATATTTTTTTACCCATTCATCCTCACTGGTACCATTATCAAAATTCCCACGCCCCTTGATTTGAAATGCAATAACATTATTTCCATAGTCTACAACCACGTCTGCCAATTCTTTTCTGCTTCCTTTTGGCAAATTCTCTGGATCATATTTCAACTCATCAAATGAAAACTCTCCCAAGAAAAAATCTTTAACAATCTGCGCAGTGTCGATTTCTGATTGTTCTTTCATTATTGCCTCCTAATTTAGTCAAAAAACACACAGCAAATAACTCCTCCCTAATTTTCATGATCATCTGATAATAAATTTTTTACATCATTTCTTGTTTCAAAATAAAGTGGAAAATTATCGCCATATGTACTTCTTAATGATAGGATTGAATCCTTTGCCCATCTCAATAGTTCAATCAGTCTCCCCCACAAAGGATCATCAAGTGTCGCATCTCTATCAAAATTCCAGTCTTTATATAATGATTTGTCATTATGCGCATAGATTTTATCCCGCATATTTCTTATATCTTCAATCAAATTTTGATAACCATCATATTCGTTCCGAACTCTGCACAGAACATCCTTAGCTGTATCTCTATATTTACTCTGTTCCACAATATTTAATATTTTCCTAATCCCTATAGCATCTTTACTTTCATCAAATAATCGAGCAGCCTGCATTAGCATTGAATATCTGAGTGAAGTAATTACTCCCATCCAAAAACAAGGAGCTTTATTAATAAAATCCAAATGTTCATCAAAGAGTTCTAATACATATTTAAATTGCAATGCATCATTCAAAGCTGATGCCGCATCACATTCTAAAGTAGTTAAAAGCTTTTGT
>CAJUED010000098.1 GCA_910585075.1 uncultured Lachnospiraceae bacterium | reverse complement strand
GGAGTTTTCGTGTTTGTATATGAGTTTCCGTGATAATATGGAGTTTTGCGTGATAGTATACAGAAGAACGATAAAAAAGAATGGAATATTGATGAAACAAGGAAAAGGGCCGCTTGTGTATAATGCCATTAATTTAAGATGATATAAGCCCCCTTGGTGTGGAACATTATTTTAAAGTAAGCAGAAAGCAATACCATAAACAAAGTTGGCGCAACTTGCTTTCCTGCTCATTATTCAATAGGCGATTGGGGCTCCTATTTTAACGGAAGTGTAAGAAAAAAAGTAGCTCCACCACCTTCTGTATTCTTTATCCCGACATCCGCAGACAAAAATTCTGCCAACTCTTTTGCTATGCTTAGTCCAAGACCAAAATGTGACTTATCCGTATGTGACTTATCGGCACAGTAAAAGCGGTCAAAAATGTAAGGTTTGTCCTCGGCAGAGATTCCCTGTCCGTGATCAATAACAGAAATAGTTATAGCCTTGCGTGACAGAGTGGCTTTTATTTGGATTGATGCTTTCGTTTCAGAATGAGAAATGGCATTATCCATAAAAATGCTTAAGATCTGAAAAAGGTATTCCCGGTCTGTGTATAGTACGGGAAAGTGGATATCCATAAAATCTGCATCTAAAGGAATTCCTTTCTGGCCGCATATCGGTTCATAAGCTTCATAAAGGGCGATCAGCAAAGTATCAATATTTACCATTGTTTTATTGATATTGCGTGTTCCGGAATCTGAGGAGGCCAGTAAAAGCATATCTTTAATCAACTTTGACATTCGCATAGTTTCTGCATCTATAATATTTGCGGCCTTTTTAATATCCGGTATGCCGTCGCTTAATCTGTTTATTTTGTCATTGTTGGCAAGTATGACTGCAAGCGGCGCTTTTAGCTCGTGGGAGGCAGCGGCAATAAAACCTTTCTGGCTTTGTAATACTTTTTCGGTTGGTTCTATAGCGTGTTTCAGCAGAAATCGGCTTACAATTATGATACAGAATAAGGAGATAACCCATAGCAGTATATAAAAAGGCAGTTGTTTCCCTATCAGTTCAAAAATTGTCTTTTGCCGGTGCAGCAGGCTCAGATAAAACAGGGTTCCGTTTTTGTCAATGACAACAGCCGGTATTCCCCAATATTTATCATGTGAACTACCGGAAAAAGATAAAACCCCGCCTTGTGTTGTAGCCTTTGTCTGATCCAATGCTGTGACAGATTCAACATTTGCCTTCTCTGTAAATTGACTTAATAAAAAGGTTATATCGGTTGGAAATGAGAGAGGACTTTGATAAATCACATTTCCCTGTGCATCCTTTAGCACGGCAAAAATGGAATAGTTATCTTCATAGGGCTTGATAACCGTTTGAGGGCTTTTTTCCGGATTTTCCAGTTCATAAATCATTAACGTAGAAAGCCGCCCGAAAAAAATACTGTCGTTTTGCCGTTTATTATCAATGAAATCATTGCATAAAATTCCAATAATGACGGTTATGATGGACATAATGGAACTGATAAAAATAAGATGAAGTTTTTTATATAAATGCTCCAGCATTTTTGCCCTCCAATTTATAGCCAGATCCGTAAACCGTTTTTATTTCGCAGCAGCTTCCTATCTCCCGTAACCGTTTCCTGAGAAACGAAATATAATTATCCACGTTTCCGGGTACGATGTCTGTATCGGTTCCCCAAATTTTGTATATCAGCTGCTCTCTGGTAATGAGGGATTGGGGGTGGTTTATAAAGGCAGACAGTACCTCGGACTCTTTCGCAGTTAAAAGCAGGGAATTTTTGCCGCATGACAAGATACGTTCCATCTGATTGAAAGACAGATCAGAAAAGCAAATGTGCATTTCCTGTTTTATTTCGGCGGGACGCCTGGTCAGCGCTCTGATGCGGGCAAGCAGTTCTGCGATATGAAAAGGTTTTACCAGATAGTCATCTGCACCATTGTCCAGTCCCTCTATCCTGTCATTTAGTTCTGACATCCCCGTAATAATAATGACAGGAATTGCAATTCCCTTCCGGCGCATGGCCTTAATAATTGTCATTCCGTCAATGATGGGGAGCATACGGTCAATGACTGCCAGGTCATAGCAGTATTCTATATTCAGTGCATGGATCATGGCGGTTTCTCCATCATAGCAGCAGTCAACTATATATCCGGCTTTTTGCAGTTCATCCTGTATGGAACTGCAAAGTTCTATATCATCTTCAAGCAATAGTATTTTCATGATATCAAATCCTCTTTCCATGGTGTCGCTCCACATATGGCTGGAAAGACATTTTTCCATTTGCGGGTTCCTCTTTTCTATTCAGTATAGCAGATAATTCTATAAAAATCCTATAAAAAGTGACGTTTAAATTGATTCCAATTACAAGACTTTTTTAGGACTTTGCAGCTAAAATGAAAAAAAACAGAAAGGAAGTTTTATTATGAAAAATCAAAAAATGTGGAAGGGTTTAGTAATTGGATTGTGCATATCAGCTCTTACAGGATGTGGCACTGGAGCAGATGAAAAGACAGGGGGTGGGAATATGCCTGTAAAAGAGTATCAAAGCAGCATATTTGATGACGAGGATATGCATTCAGATGAAAATGATAACATTGCTCCTAAAGCAGATAATACGGATGGCAATAGCAGCCAGGAAAACAAAGACAGTTCCCTGCCGGATGGGGATGGAACAGACGGAGCGGATGCTTCGCAGGAGAACCAGAGTAATACCACAGATAATGGTACAGTTGAGAAAGTGGATGCAGACAGCCTGTATTCATCAGCGGCTATCACAGGGAGCGTTGTGGAATTTTCGGATGGCAGCTGTACAGTAAGTGCCGCCACAACAGAAGATGACGGAAAAACTGGCGTAGTTGCCGCACCTGGGTATGAAAGTGAAGATACAAATGTAGTGGTGACATATCAGGAGGGCTGTGTGGTTCAGATTGCAACTATCTATACTTCAACCGGGACTGCAGAATTGGAGCAGGCATCTGTAGCTGACATTAAGAAACAGTCAAGTGTTATTATCTATGGGAGCTTTGAGGACACACATCATGTAACGGCTACAAAAGTTATCATATGCCATAGAACAGCCTGAACAGCAGGAGGTATTCATTTTGAAATTCTATCAGCTTGCCTTCCGGTATTTATGCCGGAAGAAGTCTAAAACATTTATTTTGCTTTTGGTATTGCTGTTCATAAACAGCATGATCCTGGGTTCTTACATGATTCTGCATGCCACAGAGGATTCCCGGATTACTATGCAGGAAAAGATGGGAACCAAGGCGGTACTGGAAGTGAAGGGGAGTGACCGATTTATTACGGAAAATGAGGTCAGGGAAATCCGGGATATGGATGGAGTGATATCCGTCAACCGCATGGCTGACAGTGCCGTTTATCCCGTTAATTTTAATCCCATTACAAACAGTGATTCCGAGGATGAAAATAACTGGAAGGTAACATTGCTGTCTTATGATGAGCTGGAACGTGACAGCGCCTTTAGTGACTTAAGATACCGCCTGATGAAGGGGGATATGATTACGGAGAGCTCTGGGAAAGGGGCTGTGATCAATTTTGCGCTGGCGGATGCAAATGGCCTTGAAATAGGGGATGAGATGGAAGTCGGGACAGAAACAGGGAGTGTGATCAATGTAAAGATCATAGGTGTTTTTGTTGCGGGAAGCGAGAGAAACCAGATGGATACCCTGCCGGCGGTAAACCGTATCGAAAACCAGATTTTTATTGACAATGAATCCTATACGGGGCTATTCGATAATGCGGGTTACCGTAAGATAGCGGTATATACCAAAAAACCGGATCAGATAGATGTTCTGGTACAGGAATTAAAAGATTTTTTGGGCAGCAGAGTGGAGATCACCACTGCTGATATATTATATCGTCAGCTGGAGGTGCCGCTGAACAGGATAGTCCGTGTGATGAAACTTATGCTGGTATTCACGCTGGCTGCAGGGGTGACAATTACTTCAATATTACTCTGTATGTGGATGAGGTCGAGAAAGAGGGAAATTGCTGTTTTTATCAGTATGGGAAAAAAGAAAACGGATATTCTCATGCAGGTTTTTATGGAAACGGCAGCCGTTTTTTGTTTGTCTGTATCTGGCGCCTGTGTAATAGGAAGTGGGATGGCAGGAATTATGAAGGAACTGCTCATGGAAGAAAATACGGCAGTTTTCCTGTCAGTTTCCTTACAGGCAGGGGATATTGCAGCAATGTTCTTTGCAGGAGGCTGTATAGCGGTTATTGCTGTCTGTATTTCATTGCTGCCCATTTTAAGGGCAAACCCAAAAGACATTTTATCAAAAATGGAGGGATAGTAAATGAGAGGTTTTAGTTTGGCATGGCGTTCTGTTATCAGAAAACCTGTAAAAAGCATCCTGCTGTTTGTAACTGTATTTACCATCAGCCTGCTGCTGTTGGCTGGAATGAGCAGTGGAAAAGCAACTGTTCAGATGCAGGATAATACAAGGCAGGCAGTCGGGGCAGGGCTTCTGCTGGAAGAAAATGAGGCAGACCGGCATCGGAGGATTGATGAGTTATCAAGGCAGCTTGATCATAAGGAAGGCAGCCTGGGCGGATACCATCAGGAAAAAATTACAATAAACGGAGTAGAAAGCTGGAGAACATGGACGGATAATTCTTTTGAAACCCTGTTAGTGGAGGATATCGAAAAAATAGCGGGTACAGAAGGGATTGCCGATTACAATATTACAACAGTTACAACGGCTGCAAGACCAGTTGGTTTTATCCGCATTGAGGACGAGGATATGGATCAGTATAGCGACCTTGGAGGCGTGTCGCTGGTCGGGAACAAAGATATGTCCATGGATTCCAATTTTCTTTCGGGAAATGCTTTTATCATGGACGGCAGAATGATTAAAGAAGGTGAAAAGGATGTCTGTGTCATTTCAGCAGAGCTTGCAGATAAAAACCAATTAGAAATTGGAAGCAGAATAAGTTTTGGCAACTGCCGGGATAAAGAGGATCCTATGATTTATGAAGCAGAAGTTGTCGGTATCTATCGGGTAAACCAACCTATAGCTCCTTATATGTATGGGGATACTTACCGGTCTGAAAATATTATTTTTACGGATTTGGATTTCCCTGAAAAGGTGGATGGAAAGGCAGGCGACCCATTATATGAAAAGGCATATTTTAAGATTGCAGATGTGGATGAATATGAAGCTGTAAAGATAAGTGTAATGGGGGTAGATATAGCGTGGGAAAGGTATGACCTGATTGACAATAACGGAAATATGAATACCCTGTCCGCAAATTTTAATGAAATGGAGAAGTACAGCAGAATTTTAGTCTGGGTAATTTCAGGGGCAGGCCTGATTATCCTGTTCCTAATTTTTCAGTTCTGGATGAAAAGCCGGAATAGGGAAATTGGAATCATGCTGTCAATGGGAACTTCAAAAATACGGATTTTGGCCCAGATCATGGCAGAAGCACTTATGATTGCAGCAGTGGCTGTGTTGGTTTCCTTCTTGGCGGCACCGGGAGTGTCAGGCCTGACGGCGGATTATCTGGTAGAACAGCAGGTACAGAGTGCGGGAGAACAGGATTTACTGGATGAAGGGAAAGTGGCATTGTCATATGAAAAATCAGGGCAGAATGTGGTGGGCGTGCAGGCAGAAATTACTTCCGGGATGTTAATACAGGATGTTTCGGGCATTGCCCTGCTTATTGTGATATCTGTATGTGTATCGGGTATTGGCATATTGAAGAGAAATCCCAAGGATATCCTGCAGGATTTATAAAACAGTTTATGCGCGCAGGTGTAAATAAGGTAAGGAGGACAGTTGAAATGATATTAGAAGCAAAAAATATAGAATATGTATATAAATCCCAAAAGGACAGGAAAGTTTTAGGCGATATTTCTGTGCGGTTTGAAGAAAAAAAGTTTTATGCCATTATCGGGGCCAGCGGAGCCGGAAAAACGACTCTCTTATCTTTGCTGGCAGGGCTTGACAGCCCAACAGGAGGCACCATTCTATATGAAGGGGAAGATATCCTTGCGAAGGGTTTGAATTACCACAGAAAGAACCATGTATCCTTAGTTTTTCAGGAGTATAACCTGATTGATTATCTCACCACGGAGGAAAACGTAAGGCTGGGAGGAACAGATAAGCCGGGGGAACTGCTTACAAAAGTGAATATCCCACAGGAAGCATGGAAAAGAAATGTAATGAAGCTGTCCGGTGGGCAACAGCAACGTGTAGCGATTGCAAGGGCGCTGGCAAGCAATGCAAAAGTCTTATTGGCAGATGAGCCGACCGGGAATCTGGATGAACAGACGGCAGAGGGAATTATTGAGTTATTAAGGCAGACTGCGCATGAGTTGGGGAAATGCGTAATCGTTGTTACACATAGTAAATATTTGGCAAATGAGGCAGATGAAATTGTACAGATTACGAATGGAATAATTGGCTCATAGAAATGAAGGAACCCTACAAAAGACAAACCGCCGCACTATGGCCATCATCCGCCATATGCGGCGGTCTG
>CAJUED010000097.1 GCA_910585075.1 uncultured Lachnospiraceae bacterium | reverse complement strand
GAGATGTCGGGTTCAAGTCCCGCAGGAGCTACTGTGGCCATAGGACAGTGGCAGTCCGGCAGATTGTGGCTCTGCTCACGGGGGTTCGATTCCCCCTGGTCACCCCACGGATGGGTATGCCCAGCGGCGAGGGCAGCGGACTGTAAATCCGTTACAAAGAAACACCGCAGGTTCGAGTCCTGCCCCATCCACTTTACGTTTGCGTGTCCGAGTGGTTTATGGTGCCATCCTGCTAAGATGGTGTGCGGCAACGCACCGAAGGTTCAAATCCTTCCGCAAACGCTCCTAAACTGAAGATGAGCCAAAAAGAAAAGGACCGGTGAAAACCGGTCCTAAGTCATTGTGTATACCTCTTATACAGTTAATCATTCATTTTGAAGATTGAGAAGTTCCTTCTCCGTAAGACCAGTGGCTTTCATAACCTTTATGATTTCAGTGCCATCTTCAAGTAAAGATTTTGCAATTTCTTTAGCGTTTTCCCG
The DNA here is from genome assembly GCA_910585075.1 of uncultured Lachnospiraceae bacterium. GTDB lineage: Bacteria > Bacillota > Clostridia > Lachnospirales > Lachnospiraceae > Suilimivivens. Next base: position 6,094 of record CAJUED010000097.1, on the reverse strand, counting down.
TACTTTCTGGTTAGCATACTCAATCTTTTCCTTCTCATAAAGCTGTCCTAACTGTGTCATGTTGCTTCTCCATGTATTTTGACTATAATCTGTAAAAAATCATAGACTTGCTTAAAGGTTATTTATGAAATCGGGGGAAGCAAATACTTCTCCCTGATACCTGCTGAGAATCAAACGGTTACGCCTTTTTCCTGAAGGCGAAGAAGCTCATCTTCTGTCAGACCAGTAACTTCCATAATATCAATAATATCAATGTCACGATTTAACATTTTTAGAGCCATTTCAGTTCTTTCTTTTATGGAATTCTCTCGTACCTTATTATTTGCATACTCAATCTTTTCCTTTTCATAAAGCTGTCCTAACTGTGTCATGTTGATGCGCCTCCTTATTTGCTCCATGTAATCCCTGTTTATGAATTTGTCACTTGCAACTATCACGCCGGAAAGGGTAAAAATCCGTTGTTCCTCATCCGTTATCTGTTCTGCTAGATCCACGACCTTTTCCAGCATTTCCTGTTTCCCTTTGGAACCGGGGACTGTCAGGGGCAGGATAACAAGCTTCATCAGGTCATCATCCTCAAGCACTGTACCGGAGAGGATTTTTTGCTGGATCATGTTAAATGCCGCCTCACCGTCTATGTGGGAAAGGAAAGCCTGTTCTGTGCGGAGTGTAAGGCATTTGGTTTCAAAATTGGGTTCAGCGCTTTTTACATCACCGGTGTAGATGACAATCAGGCGCAGATCAAAGTTCTCGTTTTCTTTATAGTATTTTTCCATAACCCGCGCAATATAATTCAGGTATTTTATCTTATTCAGTTTTTTATACTCAGCTTCATAGTCAACAATGGCATAGGTTCCGTCTGCCAACAGGAACAGGTTGTCAATGTCTTTTTCGTTTGCTGAGATTTTCGGCAGGTTTGTCGGAAGCAGTTCCCGGATAGGCGGGAGGTCAATTCCGTATGCCGCAAAGCTTTTTTCTTTGTAGGTCTGGCCAAGGATCTTAAACAGAATATCCTTGTTCTGATATGCAATTCCTTCTGACATCATATCCTCCGTATTAGTTATTTTCAGGGTTTGCGGTGTCCGTCTGCACGATTTTACATAAAAGCCATCCCCTTTCTCCCATTATAGCATGGTGCCGCCGTTTTGTCAGTTGCGGTTTGAAAATTGTTTTACAGTTTTGGATGGGAGCTTTATATGTGATAAGCGCCGACAGCCGGATTTTTGAATAAGGACCAGCAGATGCTGGGCGGTATCACCTTATTTCATGATGCTTTTACAGAGGGACATGGCAAAGTCTGCATATTCATCCGCCATATCCTTATTCTGTTTTATTTCAGTTACTCTTTTATGGATCTCCCTGACCAGCGGACTGGCTGCCTGTGCCGCAAAAGCATCGGCAGTGTTTTCCATGTAGGTGAGAAAATCCAGCATTTCCTGATCCACATCATTGACCGTACCTTTGGTGTTCAGGAATATCTTTGTTGCCTCGTCCCCAAGGGAAAGGGAAGGATATTCCCTGCACCGGTTTTCAAAGGTGTAGATATGGCGTCCCTCCATAAACGGGTCAAAGCTGCAGATGAAGATGACATAGGATTTTTTCAGTTTTCCGTAGTCCAGCCCAGCAGAAATAATGCCGGAGTCCATGCTTTCTTCATAATACCTTGCCATTTGGGGGAGCATGGCTTTATGCTGGTTCAGGCATTCCACCTTTACATTGTAGACCGTATCTTTGTCATCACTGGAATATGCGTACCGCTGGATGCCCTGGCTGCCATGGGGAATATCGGCTGTTCTTTGGCCGTCAGGAATTGAAACTTTTTGTATGGGGATTCCCAGTATCTTCCCCAATACTTTTCTGCAGATTTCCTTATCGTCCATTACTTTTGCGAAAAGGAAGCCATCCGACAGGTTCAGTTCCTGAATGGTTTTGGTTGTGTTTGTCATAAATAATACCTCTCTTTCTTAAATCGTATACAGTTTCTTGTTGTGAATGTTTCATGCCCTCAATAAATAAAGACTCCGCAGGGCGCAAATACTTGAAAAAATTTTCATGGAAAAAGCACATCCAGGGGCAGGCTGAGCTGCACCGGCTGATTTTTTTCCTCCAGCATCCGTTGTTCCCGTATCTCAGCCAGCTCCCGTATCCGCTCCGGCGTAAGCCATTTGTCGGCGTGGATTTTATCCAGGGAGTATGTCTCCAGGTTCTCATAGCCAACATCCAGCAGCTTCCGTTCAAGCGCCTGTATTTTCTTTTCCATGGCCTCCGCGCGTTTCCGGCTTTTCTGCTCTTTGTCAGCTTTCCGCAGGTCAGCGTCATAACGGATCTCAGTGCCGTTTTTGATGTCCTGCAGGTCCTGCATCAGATCCCGGCTTGGCCTGGATTCAGCACGGATGTTTAAGATCTCCGCCTGGAAAGTCCTGTCCAAAGCCCAGAGCCGGGAGTGGTTCCGTTTGTATTCCTCATAGATCCTGCCGCCCTGTAGCTTTACAAAAGCCTCGCATATATCCATGCTGACAGGGTGGTCATAGTAGCGGATGCCGCGTGTGACCGATACGATCTTTTCACCGTCGAACAGGGTCCCGTCCTGCCGGATGCGGGTGGTCTTCAGGTCATAATATACATTCCCGCGCTTTTTGCTCAGTTCCCGGTTTTGTATCGGGCAGAAATGGGCGCAGCACCTGCGGAAGCATTGATGCGGCTCATAGCGCTGTGACCAGGTGCGCGTGTGTTCATCATAATACATGTGGTTTGCGCATACCCTGCCGTGGTGCATTGACACATATTCCTCATATTTCTGCCTGCGCTCCGCCTCACGTTCCGCATTTGCCAGCTCTATGCTGTTTTGGTAATCGTAAGGCTCGGCAGTTTTGTGGCATTCGCACCAGCACTGGGCGCGGAGTACGCCGCCGTGGGTTCCATGCAGCAGGGGATTGTTCCTGCTGCATTCAGGATTGTCATAGGGACAGCGCATTACCGGGTTATCATTCTCATGGCACCAGTCGATCCCCATGTAGCCCATGTCATGCAGGACATTCTTTCCTTTTACGAACTTCCCGCAGCCGGTTTTATAGATGAGGCTGTCGGTGTAACTGCCCTGGTATACAAAGCCTCCGTCATAGTTTCTCAGCGGGTTGTTTTTGTCGGGTATGCAGCCGGGCAGCTTTACATAGTCCGGATGATTGTCTGCAGTAAAGCCCTGGGCCAGAAGTCCGGTGGTCAGTTTGTTGTATTCCAGATCCATGTCCGCCTCCTTACAGCCCCTGGCAGGGGCGAATATCAAAGAAATCCTCCATCTGCTTACGGAAGGCATCCTTGTCCATGTCATATATGCTGCAGAAACAGCGCTCACAGGTGTCCATTACCTTGAATGTGTTTGTGAGCCGCCTGTCCCAGTTGTTCATCCGGCTGCCGCATTTATGGCAGCATTTATCAAGTAACTTTTCTTTTGGCATATGTGAAAAGGGGAACCCGGCGCACCAGGTTCCCGTCTCCCTTCTTGTGGTATTACAGTAAAAAGTTCCGATACTACTCTTGCAACATGGAATTCAACCGTTAACCGGTCACATTTCCATACTTTCATATGTGTCTGGATGAAGTCCTCCAGATCCTCAAGCAGGACGTGGTTGAACGTATCGGTCAGGGTATTTTTCAAAGCCCCGGCATTTATGGATGTGCCTTCCAGCCGTTTGCATACCTGCTCTATCCATGTATGCTTATTGTTGCCATATGTAAAATCTGCATGGCGGAAATTCCAGTCATACAGCATATAGCAGGCGATCCACCGCTGCCAGAGGACAGCCGTAATATCATCCTCATAAATGGATATATTTTCCGGGGCTGTTTCTGCCAGTGTGCTTCCGGTTGGAAACTCTGTTAATGTCACCTGCAGCGGAATACCTAAAATGTTCATCTGTCGTATCCTCCTTTGTCTTTCATGCCCCAAATGCAGGCTGTGTTATCTGTATTTGGGGATCAGGTAAAATCTGGTGTTGAACAGCCACACTCAGGAAGCTGTCATCTCCAGAAATTCCTGTTCTGTCAGGATCTTTACACCGAGCTGCTGCGCCTTTGCCAGCTTGCTTCCGGCCTTTTCACCGCAGATCAGGTAATCCGTCTTTTTGGTGACGGAGCTGCCGGGTGTGGCACCGAGGCTGATGATCCTGGCATTGATGCCGTCACGGGTGAAATTCTCCAGTTTCCCTGTGGCTACGATAGTGCATCCTGCAAATTTGTTATCTGTTCCGTTCATAGTGTTCTCCTCTCCGGATGCTTCTGCATCCAAACCATTTTCAAAGTTTAATTCTTTCTGTAAACTGCACCATAACAAAAGGTGGTCTGAGCTGCGGAACCACTTATGGAGGTTGCTGCTCATGGTATCACCGATCCCGTCAAGACAGGTAAAGTCAAAGCGGTCCAGTGCGGCCAGCTGCAGCTCCCGCAGGCTGCCGTGGAAATGCCTGTCCAGTATCCTGCTGGCAGTCCTGCCGATCAGGGGGATGTCCATTGCCACCACAAAGCGCACGAATGTCGTGTTGCGGCTCTCATTGATGGAAGCGATCAGGTTTTCATAGGATTTCTCCCCGAAGCCCTCCAGTGCGGTAATCTCCTCACGGTAGCGGTCAAGGTGGTATAAATCCTGATAGCATTTTAAGGCACCGATCCGGATGAGCTGGTCCAGCGTTGCCTCAGAAAGCCCCCTGATGTTCATGGCCTTCTTTTCCGCAAAGTGGACGAAACGCTGGAGGATGCGGCTGCCGCATTCGGGATTGTCGCAGTGGAGCGTTTCCACAATACGTCCTTTGTCACCAGTTCTGGAATAGGTGCGCGTGGGCTGCCCGCAGCAGGGGCAGGTATCCGGCACCATGTCTTCATATGCGCCACGGTCAAGGTTCTCTTCCACATGGGGGATGATCATGTTCCGTTTGGATACCAGGATGCGGCATCCGGGGTGCAGTTCAAGGTTTTTGATAAAAGTCAGGTTATGGAGGCTTGCCCTGGATACCTCACAGCCGTCAATCTCCACCGTGTCAAAAATGGCAACAGGTGCGATTTCGCCGCTGCGTCCTGTCTGCCATTCAATAGACCGGAAGACTGTTTCATAGGTGTCATCCTCAAATTTGAAGGCAATGCCGTCATTGTAATGGTGGCCGGTTCTGCCGAGACTTGCAGAATAGGAAAGGCTGTCATACCGCAGAACCATCCCGTCAATGGGGATGTCTGAGGTCTCTGCAAGTTCCTGCAGGTTCTGGATCTGTTTTTCGATTTCCTCTGCAGAGGCGCCTGCCGGAATCGGCACAAAGGGACAGATCCCGAAACCATAATCAATCATTGAAAGCAGCAGACTGCCGCGGCTGTCCCGTATATCAGGAAAGCTGTCCATGCCCTCAAGGATATTAAAGGCAAAAAAGCTGACTTCCCGTTCTTTACAGGTGTTTGCATCCAGGCACCGGATAGAGCCGGAGGCAAGGTTCCTTGCGTTGCGGTAGGGCTTCCCGTCGCTGCCGGTGAGCGTATCCTTTAAGCGTTCAAAGTCGCTTTTATGGATGAAACCTTCGCCTGATAATTCAAGGTGCCCCTTATCGGGGATGGACAGCGGCACATTCCGGAAGGCGGCTATGTTATGGGTGATGAGTTCCCCTTCATCGCCGTCGCCCCTGGTGGAGCCTTCCACAAGTTTCCCGTCTTCGTATACGAGCTTTACGGTCAGGCCGTCCAGCTTCAGCATGAGCAGTGCGGCATGGTCTTTGGCGAAAGAAACCAGATCACTCACCAGTTTGGTTTTGTCAAGGGAGAGCAGCGGGATGCGGTGCCGTACCTTCTCCAGGCTGCTGACAGCCTTATAGCCCACCGTCTGGGTGGGGGAGTTGCTTAAGATGATCCCTGTTTCTTTCTCTGCACGCGCCAGTTCATCATAGAGATGGTCATAGACGGCATCGGATACGCTGGGTGCATCTTCATTGTAGTATTCGTGGCGGTAGCGGTTGAGCTTGTCTACCAGCTCATGGATACGTTCTGTTGTTTGTGACATTCGTTTTACTGAATATTATCCCTCTTGGGAGCCACCAGTTTCCCGCTTGAGAGCCACCGAAAA
>CAJUED010000096.1:3220-6613 GCA_910585075.1 uncultured Lachnospiraceae bacterium | reverse complement strand
TCTCTCTTTTTTTCGGTCAATTGCTTCGAATCATTAAGATATAAAATGTCACAATCTTTCGGCAAAATCACAGCCCCTGCGGTCACAGGGCCGGCTAAGGGGCCTCTGCCCACCTCGTCGATACCACAGATATAGGAGAAGGCTTCATATTTCTTCTCAAAAGCCTTCATTTCTTCCGTCCTTGCCAGCTCTTTTTGATAGTCCTTCCTTTTCTTTTCCGCTTTCCTTACAAGCGCCGCCACCCCTGACCGGGTATCGCTGCCGTAGGCTTCTATAAAAGCAGGCAGCTCATCAATACTGGCTGCCTGCAAAGCTTTCTTAATCTCACTTATCTTTTCGTCCATCTTTTCCTCATTTTCATACTTCTCTTATGGTAACCATATGTACTACTGATGCTTGATAAAGCCGAATTTCCCGAAGGGCCAGATTCTCATCCAGGCCTTCCCGATAATCTCATCCCTGTGGATATTTCCCACTACCGGGTCGCGGCTGTCGGAGCTGTTATTTCTGTTATCACCCATCACAAAATACTCGTCCTCCCCCAAAGTAATCGCTTCATACGCCCGCCCCGGGTCTGCAATTACCTCTTTACCATAGGATTCGGACAAAATATTTCCGTCTATATAGATAATACCATACTCGTCAATATATACCGTCTCTCCCGGCAGCCCGATAATCCTCTTAATGTAATAAGTTTTTTCTTCATATCGGAAAGGAAAAACGATAATATCAAACCGTTGCGGCTCCTCGAACCGGTAAGAAATCTTGTCAACAATTAAATTGTCCCCGTGATGCAGGGTTGGCTCCATAGAGCCCCCGCTTACCTTCGTTCGCTGCCCTACGTATGTAACTACCAAAAAAGTAGCCACCAGGACAAACAGTAAATAGATACTTGTGCTTAATATTTCTTTCAGTTTCTTATTCACAGCCATTCCTCCGGTCGTTCCAAAGTAATTCTTCCAAGCTTGCCGCTCCTGAAATCCTCCAGTATAAGGGCGCAGGCTCTGGCAAGATCAGGCGTCTCTCCTTTCCCGAAACAGCGCCTGTTGATACAGATTTCCTCAAGTGCCTTATAGGCATCCTCATTTTCCGTTATCTGATACCGCTCCTTTAAAAGATGAGGATATTCTTTTTGCAAATAGGCAATCAGCGCAACCGTAAGCTCCTCCACATGCAGAATCTCATCCTTGATAGAGCCGATCATAGCCAGCCTTTCCCCAACTGCCTGATTATCAAATCTGGGCCACAAAATACCCGGTGTGTCTAAAAGCTCCACTTCTTTATTAAGACGTATCCATTGCTTTCCCTTGGTAACCCCCGGTTTGTTTCCCGTCTTGGTACATGCCTTTCCCGCAAAGGAGTTGATAAAAGTGGACTTTCCAACATTAGGAATACCGGCCACCATAGCCCGGACCGGCCTGCCAATAATGCCGCGCCTTCTGTCCCGCTCAATCTTTTCTTTGCAGGCATCCTTTATAAGCGGCCAGATGCTCTTTATCCCTGCACCTGTCCTTGCGTTAATCTCCTGAACCCAAAATCCTTTTTCCTTGAAATATGTTGTCCAAAGCCTGTTGCAGCCATCATCCGCCAAATCCGCTTTGTTTAACAGAATAATGCGGGATTTATTTTTGCCAAGCTCATCAATATCAGGATTTCTGCTGCTGAGCGGCGCCCTTGCGTCTAGCAGCTCGATTACAAGATCAATCAGCTTCAAATCTTCCTGCATCATACGCTTCGCTTTCGTCATATGACCAGGATACCATTGATAGTTCATTTTCCTCTCCATTCTATTTATAAAAGTCAACACCCCCGCTGCAAGCAGCCACCTGGCTCGTTGCTTTTGGGAATAAACTGCTCTTATAAAGACATTTTTTGCGACTTTATTTCACCAGCCCCATACTTTCCACATCACTACCCATTTTAAACCATGCCCTTCCGGCAATTGTCTCTTTCTTTACCGGGCCAATGTTTCCTGAACGACTGTCCTCACTGATATTTCGGTTGTCTCCCAGCACAAAATATTCGTCACTTTCCAACAAAATTTCTGTTTCCGCTATCCCCGCATCCGCAATTTTGTCGTAGGATTCATCTTCCGAAAGCAGCGCCCCGTTGATATACACATAACCATTGATAATCTGTACACGTTCCCCCGGCAGTCCGATTACCCGCTTTAAATAATAATGGGAATTAGGATTCCCATTAGGCAAAAAGGCGATAATATCTCCCCGTTTCGGTGAAAACATCCGATAAACAAACCTGTTGATCAGCACCTCCTGCCCATTATACAGAGCCGGCTCCATAGATACGCCAATCGTGCTGATTTTCATTCCCACGGAAAACACAATGACAAAGGCCAGGAGTACGGCTGCAAAGCAATAAAAAAGCGTCACAAATATTTCCCTCACCATTTCCTTGCTGATTCGTTTTTTCTTTTCATAAAAAGTTAAGCCCTTATGCCTCGCCACGCCTGCCCTTATCCTCCGGTATACCATTTCTCATGTGGGCTGACACCTCCTTGCAGAGCTCCGTCATAACCACACGTATTTAATCATATCATATTTTTAAATATAAGAAAAGGACAATTGCATCATCAATTGTCCCTCTCATTCTTAATTATTTAATCATTTCTTTTACTTTCGCACGTTTACCAACGCGGTCTCTTAAGTAGAACAGTTTCGCCCTTCTGACTTTACCTCTGCGGACTACCTCAATCTTCTCTACATTGGGAGAGTAAACGGGCCATGTTTTCTCAACGCCAACTCCGCTGGACATCTTCCTTACGGTGAATGTCTTCCTTGCACCTGTTCCCTGTACCTTTAAAACTACGCCCTCGAAAACCTGGATTCTCTCACGGTTTCCTTCCTTAATTCTGCCGTATACCTTAACGGTATCGCCTACGTTAAAATCCGCAACTTCCTTCAGCTGCTCTGCTTCAATACTTTTAATAATGTCGTTCATTTCAAACCTCCATGTTTTTGATTACCAATCAGATGTTCTTAATACCCAAGTAACAGAGGACCATCACAATTTCGCAACATCACTAACTTACCACACTCTCGCCTGAATTGCAAGCAAAATTTTTCAGTCCATCTCAGCCGCTGTAACAGTTCAGCCATGCTGTTCTTTCTTTCGCTTTCGCGCTTCCCGCTTTGCTTTCTTAATAAAATATTCCTGATTTTCCTCCGCCCACTTTTCGTAAAGGTCCGGCCTTAGCTCTTTTGTCTTTGCAAGGGACTGCTCTAAACGCCACTCCTCCACCTTTTTGTGATCCCCTGATAAAAGCACCTCCGGTACTTTCTTTCCCTGCCAGCACTCGGGCCTTGAATACTGGGGATATTCCAACAGGTAATTACTGAAGCTTTCCGTCTCCCCTGAATCCGCATTGCTCAAAAC
>CAJUED010000096.1:0-3210 GCA_910585075.1 uncultured Lachnospiraceae bacterium | reverse complement strand
TCCGGGCACCATTCTTGCGATAGCATCTATCATCACCATAGCCGGCAGTTCTCCGCCTGTAAGCACATAATCCCCGATGGAAACGTAATCTGTTACAATCTCCTCAAGAACCCGCTCGTCTACTCCCTCATAATGGCCGCACAGAAAAATCAAATCATCCTCCCTGGCAAACTCCTTCGCCATAGCCTGATGGAATGTTCTGCCCTTAGGGGTTAAATAGATTACCCTGGTTTCCCGGCTCCTGCGGCCTGCCTTCTCAATCTGCTCCGACACTGCCTGAAAGGCATCATAAACCGGCTGTGCCTGCATCAGCATGCCTGCGCCGCCTCCATAAGTGTAATCATCCACCTTTTTATGCTTATTCGTTGTATAATCCCTGATATTGACAGCTTCCAACGAAATGATTCCCTTTGCCATTGCCCGCCCGGTTATGCTGGTGGCAAGTCCCTGCACAATCATTTCAGGGAACAGAGTGAGCACATGAAAATTCATGCTGTTATCCTCCCACAGTCCTAAACTACAAACGTACCCGCCATTTGCAATCGTTGGTTCGGCCTGGCCAAACATAATCCACCCTTTTGGTGTGAAATCTGCCGTTAGTCCAGCAGGCCCTCCAGAATATGAACCTTCATCAGATTATCTGCAACGCTCACATCCAAAATACATTCTCTGATAGCCGGAAGCAAAAGCTCTCTCCCGTCCTCAAGGCCAATCACATACACGTCATTGGCCCCTGTGGTTATCACGTCTTTTAAACTTCCCTTTATCCTCTCGTCATCAGAAATCACCCGTATACCTATCAGGTCTGCGATGAAATACTCATCCTCCTCTAATTCCACCGCATTTTCTCTTGTGACAAAAAGACCTTTCCCTTTATATTTTTCAATATCATTGATATTGTCATAGCCCTTGAATTTTAAAATAGCAAACTGCTTAAAAAATTTTACATTCTCTATCTCAAGGCAAAGCTGCTCTTTTTCCGTATCAAGCAACACCGTCTTTAATTTTTGAAACCGCTTCACATCATCCGTTGTGGGAAAAACCTTTACCTCTCCTCTCACTCCATGGGTGGAGGAAATAATCCCAACCTGCAGCAAATCTTCCATGCTCTGTCCTCTTTTTTCCTAACAAACACCGTCACATAAAACGTGATGTCTTATTGTATCATTAAGTCAAATACCCCGCAACAAGCTGACGGGGCATCAAGCTTGTTACGTAGCAGAGCTGCGGGGTATTGAACCCTCGCGGCATTCGTCAAATCAGCTTGCTGATTTTATGCTCGTGCAAGCACGGCACTTGACTCATTGCTCGCGGGAATAAAAAGGGACGTCTTCATTTCATCATGAAAGACATCCCTTAAGGCCAACACTAAACAATTTCCACATCCACTTTTTGATTTTCTTTGGATGACGCCGCCTTTACTACGGAACGGATTGCTTTTGCAATCCTTCCCTGCTTTCCTATTACCTTACCCATATCAGATGCGGCAACATGAAGCTCAATTGTGATATGCTTCCCGTCCTCCTTCTGGGTTACGACAACCTCGTCCGGATGCTCAACAAGTGCTTTTGCTATTACTTCTACCAATTCCTTCATATTCCACCTCCAAAAGGTCTGTCAAGTCAATGTTATTTTTCAATGCCTGCATGCTTGAAAATCTTGCTGACAACTTCTGTAGGCTGTGCGCCGTTTGAAAGCCACTTCTTAGCTAACTCCTCATTTACATGAAATGTGCTGGGGTCAGTATTCGGATTGTATGTGCCAATCTCCTCAATCACCCTTCCGTCTCTGGGGGCTCTGGAGTCTGCAACAACAATTCTATAGAAAGGTGCTTTCTTACGACCCATTCTTCTTAATCTGATTTTTACTGCCATGTTTTTCACCTCCGTGTAATCATCAAACACTGTCACGCTTCGCGCGTCAGCTTATTGATAAATAATTATAATAATAAAAATATATTTTGAAAAGAAACATTTTCCAAACAGGAAATATTTTTCAAACAGGAATACTTTGCTATAGGAATGATTCCCCTATTAGAATTATTTCCTATTGAAACTACTTTCCTATCAGAATTGCTTCTATTTTCAACTAATTCAAAATCCTTAACCAACAGCTGTGCATTTTATGGAAATTACCGGTTAAAAAGGAAACCGCATTCCGCCGAAGCCGCCCCTTCTCTTTCCGCCCATCATACCGGGCATCTGCTTCATCATTTTCTGGGACTGCTCAAACTGCTTTACAAACCGGTTTACCACTGCCATATCAACACCGGCTCCTCTTGCAATCCTGCTTTTTCTGCTTAAATTAAGAAGCTTGGGATTCTTTCTCTCATCAGGGGTCATGCTTAAGATAATGGCCTCTGTCTTGGCAAGCTGCTTTTCATCAATCATGGACTCTATATTTCCAAGCTGCTTTCCCATTCCCGGCAGCATACTTAAAATACTGGTAAGTCCGCCCATATTGCGCATCTGCTTCATGCTTTCCAGATAATCGTTGAAATCGAATTTACCCTTTTTCAGCCGGGCAGCCATTTCCTTTTCTTTATCTTCATCAATGGAAATATTTTCCTGGGCTTTTTCAATCAGGGAAAGCACGTCTCCCATGCCTAAAATACGGCTGGCCATTCGTTCCGGGTAAAACTGCTCCAAATCGGAGAGCTTCTCTCCCATACCTACATATAAAATAGGTTTTCCGGTGACAGCCTTTACGGAAAGGGCCGCACCGCCTCTCGTATCGCCATCCATCTTAGAGAGCACTACGCCGTCCAGCACGATTTTATCGTCAAATTCTTTCGCCACCGTAACCGCATCCTGACCGGTCATGGCGTCTACCACAAGGAGCGTCTGATGGACATCCACCTGCTGCTTTATGTTTTGAAGCTCCGCCATCATATCCTCATCAATATGAAGACGTCCGGCCGTATCCAGGATTACCACATTGTGACCGTTCTTTTTAGCATGTTCCACAGCCGCCTTTGCAATGTCCACAGGACTTTGATTGTCTCCCATGGAAAAAACATCCACCTGCTGTTTTTCTCCGTTTACCTGCAGCTGCTTAATGGCCGCCGGTCTGTAAACGTCACATGCCACCAGGAGGGGCTTTTTCCCCCGCTGCTTTAATTTACCGGCAAGCTTGGCCGTTGTGGTTGTCTTACCGGCACCCTGAAGGCCGCACATCATAATTGTGGTAATTGCCTTGCCAGGCTGCATC
>CAJUED010000095.1 GCA_910585075.1 uncultured Lachnospiraceae bacterium | reverse complement strand
TCCACTTCCAGAACCGGGTGGGCAGCACCATGCTCTCGGACATCGTGCGCGGGCTTATCGGGACACTGCGCGGGGATGACCAGCAGATGTACTTCAAGATGCTGGTATTCGACATGCGCCAGATCGAGCAGAACAACCTGAAGAAAGAGGCCGGGAAGCGCCCGAAACAGATGCAGAAATACTCCATGATGATGCTTTTCTGCATCCTCTTGATCTATGTGGTCGTCCTTTCCGTGGAGGTAGTCGGCTCTTTAGGCTCCTTCTTTTAGGAACACCCGCAGAACCCTGATGCACGCCAGCAAAGGAGGTGGTGCCTATACCATTGTAACCAGACCCAGTGAAGAATCTTCACACTGTAACCCGTAAACCAATACAAATATGGAGGAACCTAATGAAAAAATTCGTATCACTCCCCGCCCTGTTCATCTATGCAGCGGCGGCAGCAACCGCATTCATCATCATCAGAACGAAAAGGAGAAAAAAGAACTATGTATAAAGCGATCCGGACATTAAAAACCAGGGCAGCATGTGTTGCCGCCCGCACCAGGGCCATCCTGAAAAATGAAGCAGGCGACTTTTATATTTCCGATGGCGTCAAGATCATCATCGCCGTTGTGCTGGGGGCACTTCTGCTGGCAGCCCTGACACTCATTTTCAACGATACCGTCATCCCCCGTATCACACGGGAGATCGAGGGATTATTCGGGCCTTAAAGGGAGGCAGCTTATGACCGATCCTGTACTAAGCGTCAGCTATGCCACCGTCGCCGCCTTCTTTGAGGCGGCGGAGGGCAGCTACCGCAATGCAGTGTATGTTTCCTGCTCCTGTGACTACAGGCGGGAATCCGGATGCGGGGATTTCCTGTTCATTCCGGGGCATGACTGCCGCCCCATCCTGCTCCCGCTCTCCGACGCGGAAAGCTTCATGGGCAGGAGCGTGGACCGGACGGAATGCGCCTGCACCATGAACAGCCGGTGCTTCATCCGGCTCTACAGCAAATGGCTGGAACTTTCCACCGGCTCCGCAAGGGACTGCCCCATCCAGCAGATCCTCCACCTGATGAACCAGCCGCCAGGCCGTCAGGGTACAACGCCCTGACACGTCATGGGCCCATCAGGTGAAAAACTGGAAAATACTGGAAAAATACTCGCAAATGACTTAGGAAAAGGCGCCTCCCCTATGGGAAACGCCTTTCCTTTCCCCTAAAATATACTTACAGATTACTTAATCCATACATAAAAACGCGGACATGGAAGGAAGGCCCCATTTTGAAAGAAGGGCACTTTCAAATACTGAATTGAGGCCCGCCGTGGGCGGGCAAAGGAGGTGTATACGAATGAAACAGAAAACCAGAAACACACCGGCAAGGATCAAATGCCCCTACTGCGGACGCAGTGCCATACTCAGGAAGGCATCTTATGTATATAAGGAAAAGGCACTGGATGAATACCTTTATGTCTGCACCGGCTACCCGGAATGCGACGCCTATGTGGGTGTCCATGTGGGGACCATGCAGCCCAAGGGAATGCTGGCAAACGGCGACCTGCGGCACAAACGGATCGAAACGCACCGGATGTTTGACGCCATCTGGAAAAACGGCATACTCTCCCGCAAGGAGGCATACCGCTGGATGCAGGACATCTTCGCCCTCCCCAGCTCCCAGGCACACATCGGGCAATTTTCCGATTACCGCTGCGACTGCCTGAAAGCCGAATGCAGGAGGGTGCTTGAGAACAACCATGTGAAAATTGCCTGCTAAGACGGCAGGAAACATTGCAGGGCCGGAGATAAGAAAGAAGGTGATACCATGGCAGCAATGAACAGGAAAGAACGGGAACTGGCGGAACAATACCTCTACCTTGTGAGGGACACCGTACTGGGCACCATATCCCTGAATGAGTCCATACAGGGGTTCGGGTACGATGACCTCTACCAGACCGGCTGCGAGGCGCTCTGCCACGCGGCACAGAAATACCGGGCGGAAGGCGGTGCCTCCTTCCCCACCTTTGCATCCGTGGTCATCAAAAACCGCCTCATCTCCCACTGCAGGAAGGTTGCAAGGATACAGAAGCCACTGGAATACATGGACACGCCCCAGCCATCCGGCTCCGGGCTGACCTATGCGGACACCCTGCCGGATGACAGTTTCCACGGCATCTCGGATGCGGACACGTTCCTCCTGCTCTCCCAGGCGAAAGAACGCTGCTCCGGCACCACAAGGAAGGGAATAGAGGCACTGGCACTGAAATGCCGCGGACATTCTGGCGTGGAGATTGCCGCCCGGTACGGCGTCGCACCAAACCATGTGGCGGCATGGATCTCCAGGGCCACAAAACTGCTGCGGGAAGAAAGGCTGACAGCCTGATGAGAAAAAGGAGGATTACGATATGCTGACACTTTATACTGCCATAGGGAACTACCGTTTGACCGAAAAGGGGCTTCCCCTTGTCACTGCAGGCGGGCGGGACTGCGCACTGGACGCCCATGAACTGCTCTTATGGTCCAGCCTTGCCTTCCGGATACTGACCTACCAGGAACTCAGGGCGGAATTCTATGAAAAGGAACGGGAACTGCACATCCTTGGGGAACTGGACTTTGACCATTACTTAAACCGCCTCATCATGCGCAGGCTGGTGGCTTCCGGCAAGGACTGTACCGGCGTGGATGCCCTGTATGACCTTTTAGGGCACCTGTACCTCCAGCCCGCACCGAACAGCATTGCTGTAAAGACGGTTTCCTTCTTAAAGCTCCTCTTTGGCCGCAGGCTCCCCTTCCGGAAAGCCCTGGCGGTATTCCATGCCGAGAAGTTGGAACCGATGGAAAAGCAGGTCCTGGCACTGCTGCGGCACGAAATGCTGTCCACTGCGGAAGTGATCCAGTGTACGGAAAATGGGAAGACCCGCGTAAAAGACAGCAATGACCTGATGGACTGCCTGTACCGGGAAGGAGATGTGGACTGTGAAAGCATCGTCACGGACTGCCGCGTTTCCGAAACCAGGTTCCCTGTACTTACTGCTGTTGCCAACCTTTACCTCAAACAGCAGGTCACTTTCCAGATTTTATAAGGAGGCATTCATGGAACCTATACCAAAACCGTTATTCCGGCGGCTGCTCCTGACCTTTGTGGCCGGGGGCGGCTGCTTCCTTATCGGGCTTGTTTTCTTCCTGCGGGAAGGCGATATGCCCTTTTTTACACTGAGCATCTTACTTTTTCTGTTCTCCTGCGGGAAGGGCATCCTTTTCTTTCTTCTGGTAAAGAAAAAGACCTACATCGTACTGGAGGGCACCTGCACAGATGTCCGCATGAACCTGCTTGTCGGAACCCAGGACATCTGCCTTGCAGACGCGGAAGGGAACGAACACCGCCTTGTGATAGGTAAAGACCATAAGATCCGCACCGGACTCTCCTACCGCTTTTATTTCAGGGACTCTGACGGCATCTCCCCCGGCAGGAACCCGCTTCTTAAGAAAGCCCTGTTGACGGACAATCTGCTGGGTGTAGAGGATATGAAATAAATCCTGTGGGTAAAATTGAAACAAAGCAATGGCTGTGATATAATCAGAAAAGCAAATCGAGGTTTGCAGAAGCATACACATATGAAGAAAAGTAGCAAAAGGGAATGGTTATATGGATAGAAATCAGTTTAAGCTTATACATAGCGAACTAATTCAACAAGTCCAATGTGTAGAAAATAATTTGAAGACGATATATGCAGCAATGTGCAAAGGAAATTTTAACAACAATTTAAAGTCCGTTGAGAAGATGAACTTGGGCAAGATAGCAAGAGAACTTGAAAAACTCGACAATAGTGATGATATGCCTGAATTCTCTGAAGAAGAATACAACACAATAGATGAAATCAGGGAAATAAGAAATTATTGGTGCCATCAGTGTTACTTAGATTTTATCTATATTGAAAATGATTATGAGCGAGAGAAAGCGTTTCAAAAAGTTGCTAAGAAACTGCATTATGACGAATATAGGACATATGACTTATTTAGGAAGACCGAAGAAATGCGTTTGCTAATTATGAAAAAATATAGATAATGTTAACGGGCAGTATAACCTACTTATCAGAGGAAATGTTGCCTACCCATCGAAGCATGCAATAAATGTACTATCCGAAAACATTCCTCCCCTACCGCAAGCAGGACTGATTTCATAAGCAATGCGTGCTTTACATAAAATCTTTTTCGTGTTCACATAGATAAATGCTGCATTATGTGGTAAAATGAAAAGAAAAGAGGTGCCAATATGATCAACGTCTTAATAGATGAATTTACCCCCTGTCTAAAAGATGCACGGACAGGAGAACTTGTCCAGACGGAGGTAATCCGTATAAAGAGAAAATCATTCCTTAAAAAATACAATAAAAAGAATGGATGGTACACAAACTGGGAATCCCTTGCGGATGAAAATGAAATTTATGCCCTGGTGGTAGAAGGATCTGTAGATATTCAGGGCCTGGTTGCCGTAGCCCGCAATGATGACATGCAGGCATTGTATATCAGTTGGATGTGTGCCAGCCCTGACAATAATAAACAGATCACCGATAACGTAAGATACCTGGGTATCGGAGGTCATCTGTTTGCAATCGCCGCCCAAAAATCTGTAAGTTTTGGATATGACGGCTATATGTATGGATTCGCCGCCGATAAGGAATTATTAGAACATTATGTCAAGACATTTCATGGGGAAGTAATTGCCATCCTGCACCCATACCAGTTTGCAATCGGTGAGCAGGCTGCAAAAGAAATTATGGAGGTGTATGATTATGAATGGACAGATGAGGAGATATAAAGAAAGCCTTGCAAAAATGCCTGAACCAATCCTGTTAAGCCAATGTCCGAAAGTCAAGCTGGACTTACGCGGGCTGATGGAGTATGCAAAAGAAAAAGGTGTTAAAGTAATAGAATTGACCGAAAAAGAAAAAGCAGCGTTTATCAGAGAATAAAATCAATATCTTGTGCCTAACCATTTGACATTATCCATATATTGTGCTAAGATGTTCCTGTAATTGATTTTTGTGCCTCCCATCGGGATATGCCATGCGCATAGATGCACACGCTGTTTATGATTGAAATGAGTGTCAGAAAAACCATGCCGTTAAGTGGCAGTTTTTTGGCACTTTTTTTGATGCAACCAAAAATTTTTTTCATCAGGAAAGGAGAATGAAACTATGTTTACACAAATCTCACTCATGGGCAGGGTCACAGCAGACCTTGAAATCCAGACCAGCGCCAACGGAACCGATTACATCCAGTTCAACGTGGCAGTCAACAAAGGCTTCGGGGAACAGGAACACCCCAACTTCTACCAGTGCGTCCTGTTTGGGAAAGCTACTGAACGGATCAGCAAAGCCGGAGTCAGAAAGGGCAGCCTGCTCTTTATCACGGGCGACCTTGACCTTGTGGAATTTACGCGCAAGTCAGACGGCTCTAAGGGCATGATCCCCAAGATCACCGTGTACGACTGGAACTATGTCCCGTCAGGGAAACGCACGGAAGGCAGCAATACCAACACAGACAGCGGCGCACCCACACCTGCCGGCGCAGATGACGGTTTCATGAACGCGGAAGACTGCGGAGAGAATGGACTGCCGTTTGGCTGATGCCTTTGGCACAGCTGGCGGTACAAGAGGAATTGCACCAGGGAAAATAATCCCCGGATGTGATTCCTCTTTTTTTATTTTAGCAAAGAAAGGACTGAGAAAACCGAATGAGAAAAACAGTATTTACCAAAAGCATGAAAATCCTGATCATCTCCCTGCTCCTTCTGGCCGTCTTTTTCCAGAAGGAAAGCTCCCAGAAACTGATGGCCCTTGCCCTCATCCTCTGGATCGCCGTAACTGCCGGAATATTCCTGTTCCGGAAGTCAGGGAAACTGGCAAAGAAATGCAGCGCCCTTTCTGCCTCCTTAAAGCAGGCACGCCAGACGGCAAAGGCAGCTGCGGAAAAACCGGCAGAGGCAGTACCGGAACCTGAAACAGAACCGGCCTCCCCCGCAAAACCTGTCCCTGACAGCAGGGAAACGGATACCATGCTGCTCCATATCTCTCTGCGGATCACGGAGAAGCTGAAATCCGCCTACCCCCAGTCCGTCTGGCAGTGGAAGGACACACCCTCCCTGCAGGACATCCTGGCAGGCGGGACAACTCGCATCCTGGTGGAGAACATGGACGCCTATACCCATGCGGACATCTCCTTTGACCGCTTCGGGCGCATCCATGTGGAACCCATGACGATCGGCAGCTTTGCAGAGCCTTCCGCAGGCGGACCGGATACGGCAGAAGAAACGCCCCCGGAACCTTCCGTGGTGGATGTAAGGGTATGGTATGAGCTTGTCGGCCAGAAAGTGCTGGAATCACAGATCACCGACTTAAACGCCAACGGCCATACAAAACTCACCATCAAGGAAAACGGCGATATTGTCGTCACCAGGCAGAAAAAGGAAACGCTGAAGGGCACCCTTGACTCCTTCCCTGCAAAAAGCTACTGGGAGGAACTGGTACTGCTTCTGGCTGAAGACGAACTGAAAGGAAAGATCACGGGCAATACCCTGCAGGTCTCATGGATCTAGGGCATCCCGCACAAATGAATATTATCCCTCTTGGGAGCCACCAGTTTCCCGCTTGAGAGCCACCTGGG
>CAJUED010000094.1 GCA_910585075.1 uncultured Lachnospiraceae bacterium | reverse complement strand
CTTGCCGTAGTAATTTCAGCGGCAATCCTGACTACATTTATTGCTGTCATTGCACCGTCCTGGAAGATTAAAAAGACAAGCATTGTCAATGTAGTAAATGCGGGGTGACAGACTATGAAAAAAATCTTAATTGTAGATGATTACCCTGATTTTTTAGAGGGATTAAGCTATGTTCTGAAAGACCATTATGAAGTAACAACCGCTGGCAATCTGACAGAAGCTAAAAAGGAAGTGTCAACCACTGTATTTGACGTGATTTGCTCTGACTATGCTATGCCGGACGGAACCGGGCTTGAACTGTTAGAATTTTGCAGACAGGAAAAGTTTTCTATGCTGTTTATCCTTATGTCTGCTATGTGGGAAGAACGTATTGTTATGGAAGCAAAATTTCATGGTGCGGTATTTATGGAAAAAACAGGCAGCGATTTAATTCCGTTTCTTAGAGAAAATGCAGACTAAATGAGAGTTAATGAAACTGGAGATATGTTTATGATAGACTGGACATATAATGGATACTGATTTGCTATTTATGGAAAGTCACCGCAGGAGGCAAGCTATAGAGATGTGGCTGGAAAAGTTGCGTTAGAAATTATATCTAACTTGGAGGAAACAGTTTTATTAAAAGAGCAATAATTATATTTGTTATGCTTATTAGCATAGTTGGGTTGTCAGTTTGCGCAACAGATAACCTTAATTCTTTTGACACATCAGCCCCAGATAGACAAGAAAAAATGTATGGGGATGTTGCAGTTGAAGATTTCAAGCAGGTTAATATAAGCGGCAACGCCTCGTCTATTGTTATCCGGCGTAGTGAGAGCGAAAAAATACTTTAGAACTGGACCATATAGGCTTGTTAGTGAAAGTTCATACTTGTATTTCAGAGAAAAAACTGTAAGCCGGGAAATGACAATAACAGAAAATCAAAAAATTATTATAATGAAATAATGGCAACCGTTGATGTTAAAAATCAAATTGTCAAAAATACAATAGAAGGTAGAAGGAGGCAATTATGGAAAGATGGATATTGATATTATGCCATGACCGACCACAGTAGGCTGACCTTCAGGGAGAATGGCAGAAAAAAGGCATATCTGTCCGCATCGTTTCAGTTGCGGGGGAAGCATCTAGTGAACTGTCAGGGAATACGGAGTATTTGCTGGTTATTATATTTTCAGATGGAGAGGAGTATCTATCTTCATTGAAGATCATAAGGGGGCTGACAAAAGCCCCTGTCCTGGTGGTAGACCGGCAGTATGACAGCACAGAAAAAACAGCCGCGGTCAAAGCGGGGGCGGATGAATACATTAAGTGGACAGACAGTTATCTGGAGGAAACCATTGCCAGCGGCCTTGCACTGATCCGGCGCTATACGGAACTGAACCAGACAAAGCAGCAGCCGTCCAGCATCATTTCAAGGGGAACTTTGTTTATCAACGTGGACTATCACAAAGTTTTTATCAATTCACAGGAAGTGGAATTTCCCCGGTATGAGTTTAATCTGCTCTGTCTGCTTGCATCCAGTCCGGGACGGGTATTTACAAATGAACAGCTTTACCGTGACATATGGGGTGATGATTACCTTCGGGATGCGGACAACGGGCTCCATTCCTGCCTGAACCGCATCCGCAGGAAACTGGAGGAAGCAGGCTGTACCTCCTGCCGGATTGAAAATATACGCGGCGTAGGCTATCGGTTCGTACAGGATGATACCTGATACAGATTGAAAAAACGGTGTAACCTTTGTGGTTATGCCTTTTTTGTCGTAACTTGCGTTATCTGCTCATCTTTTGACAATGTGGTGACAATTTTTTGACAATATTATCGTTTATAATTCCTTTTACTACAAATAAGCAGGGAAATCAGCGAAAACTTTAGAAACTAATATCATTTCCCGTTGGTAAGGGGAATATATTGGGGAGTCCGGGGAAAGAAACAGAAACGAAACAGTTATATAGAAGCGCCGCAGTCCTTACGGAGATTGCGGCGCTTCTGTTATCGACAAAAAATCCCCTGCATATTTATGAAATACCAATAAAATACAAAAAGCATCCCGCCGTGCCTGGCATCTTCCGGGTGCGGCTTTTTTTATGTCTTTTTTTGCCGTGTGGTGTCGCTTTCCCACGGTGCCGTTCCCCGCCCTCCGGAATTCTGGAACCTATTCATTTTCAGAATTTCGGAGGGAAAACATGCAGGAAAGAGACTTTTATTTATACATAAATGGACAGCCCGTGCAGGTGAGCAGGGAAGTGTACCGGGAATATTACCGCGCCGAGGACAAGGAACGTTATTTTATGGGGAAGCTGAAAAAAGGGCATACAAAAGTCAACCCGGAAACACAGGAAATACAATACATTCCCAGCCGAGAACTGTCCTATGAACAGCTTGCGGAGCAGGACTGGCAGTTTACCGCATCCGGCGATTCCGTGGAGGACAGGGTGGTCAGGGCCGCAATGATGGAGAAATTGCAGGCTGTATTGCACAGCCTTTCCGCAGAGGAACTGGCTTTGCTTAACGAACTGTTCTATCTGGAAAAGACGGAGCGGGAAGTGGCCGGGCTGTATGCTGTCTCACAGAATACCATCCATTACCGGAAAAACAGGCTTTTGGACAAGCTGAGAAAAATGATGGAAAAATAATCAAATTTTTTTCTATCAGGATGCGGTTTTAGTCCCTTACATTATGAGGGGGTTTTGCTCCCTCTTACGGACATTGGAAAATAACAGGGTGAACCCCTGTTCATAACCAGTATTCAAGTTTCTCCTGCTGTGCGGGGCTGTAAAGCAAGCGGCCCAGGCACGGGCGCGATGACTGCCTGCGGGCGCGGGGAGGATAAGGGAGGGAAGCTGTTTTTCCCATTCCTGCCTGGCCTGCCCCGTCAAACAAGATGACTTCAAAGGCACGAGCGGCAACCCGGAGGGCCTGTGACCGGCGTGTGGCAGCGCCGGGACCGCCATGAGCCGCCAGTTTAAGGAGAACCAGCATATTCCCGTACCGCAGGGTGAAAGGGGGATACTGAGGGCATGGCCTGGGCAGCTTAGTCACCTGCCGCCACCTGCCGTTGGTATCATGGCGCTTATGGAGCCGTAGGCGGCTTGGATATTCCCGTGCCGGGGGTGAGCAGTAGGGCAGTCCGGCTGCCTGATAATACGGCACAAGACAGGAACTTTGTGATTTTTGAGAACCGATGCCGGATGGGAGGCGTTTTATAACCTTTACTGTCCGGGCGGTTATCTGTTTATATTTCCGGCAGGTGTGCAGAAAGCATCTGCCGGATTTCTTACGGGATGTAAGACCTGACGCTGCAAGCCTTTTTCCGCTGTGCCCTGGCAAAACGGCGGGTTTGCGGCGCAAGGTGTTCCATCCCATTTATACGGGAAGGGGTAAAGTTTTTTGTGATAAGACAACCTTAACGGAAAATAGAATATAGAAAGGCGGTCAAGGGGCAGGATATGGAACTGACAAGGGAAAAGTTACAGGAGATGGCAGCTGTGGATATACGGGATGTGGATATAGGCAGCCTGACAGATTTAGGGGATATTGTGGTAGACACGAAAAAGCCCGTCCCCCAGAAACTGGCTTCTTTTGCAGCGCAGACCAATAACGTATACGTCCACCGGATCGGGGACTATATCGTGAAAGTCCGTTTTATGAAGGAAGGGCCGACTATTGATGATAAGATGGAGGAATATTTAAGAAGGCTTGCAGAGATACATATTTAGCCGGAATAAAAGGAGTTTGTTCTTGAAAGAACGGAAAAGTTATGTTAATCTAAAGTCAGGACTTGATTCAGTGGAAGCCCTGGCTTTTAGATATGAGCGGGATAACGGCTATCCTTGTTAGCTAATAAAAAGTCAGGGGTGATACAGTTGAAAGAAAAAAAATTCTATGCGGCCATGTACCTCCGTCTTTCAAAGGATGACGAGGACAGGGGCAGTTTAAATAAGTCCGAGAGCAACAGCATCGGAAATCAGAGGGAACTCATCAAATCATTCTTAAGGGAGCAGCCGGACATAGAGCTTTATGACATCTATGTGGACGACGGCTTTTCAGGGAGCAATTTCGACAGACCAGAATTTAAGAGGATGATCGGCGACATTGAGGCAGGCAGGGTGAACTGCGTGGTAGTGAAAGACCTGTCCCGTTTCGGGCGCGATTACATTGAATCCGGGAGATATATACAAAAGGTTTTCCCGGCTCTTTCCGTACGCTTTATTGCGCTTACCGACCATTTTGACAGCATATCGGCGGACACAGGGGAAAGCTCCATTGTCCTGCCGGTAAAGAATTTCATAAATGATTCCTACTGCCGGGATATTTCCACAAAGGTAAAGAGCCAGCTTGAGGTAAAGTATAAAAATGGCGAATGTATTGCTGCTTTTGCCGTTTATGGATACAGAAAAAGCGAAACGGATAAAAACAGGCTTGTCATTGATGAATACGCGGCGGAGAATGTGCGGCGGATTTTCGCATGGAAGATCGAGGGGCTGGCGCTGTCCGCGATTGCGGAGAAGCTGAACAGTCTTGGAATACTATCTCCGAAGGAATATAAAAAGTCTATGGGGCTTTCCTATAATGGAGGCTTTTCCGGTACGGGCAGCAGCGGCTGGGGAAGCACAACAATAAAACGGATACTGACAAATGAGGTCTACCTGGGACATATGGTTCAGGGGAAAACAGAGAAGGTAAACTATAAAGTAAAGAAACATATCGCTAAACCGGAAGGGGAATGGGTGAAAGTAGAGAATACCCATGAGGCAATCATTTCCGTTGACGATTTTGCTGTAGTACAACACCTGATGAAAGCAGACGGGAGGAGAAGCCCGGATTCGGGGACACCCAGCCCTTTTATGGGGTTGCTGTTCTGCGGAGATTGCGGCCAGCAGATGGTAAGGCGGGTGATACGTTATAAAGACACGGCAAAAGTTTATTATATCTGTTCCACAAAGAACCGTGGGGAGGGGTGCAGCAGGCACAGCATAGAGGAAAGCACACTGAAAGAGATCGTCTGTGAGAGTATCCGGAAGTTTGCAAATTCCTTCCTGAAAGAAAAGGAACTTTTTGACCATGCAGTGCAGTATGAGACCAACTTTGAGGCGGTTGCCCGGTATGACAAAGAGATCGGGCGGCTGAAAAAGGAACAGGATAAATATTACTCCCTCTGCTCCGGCCTGTATGAAGATTTACGGGAGGGCGTTGTCACAAAGGAAGAATTTGAGCGCCTGCACAGCGGTTTTTCGCAGAAAGGAAAGGAACTAGAAGCCGCCATGCAGAAACAGGAGCAGCTCATTAAAGATATGTTCAAAAAAGGGGCGCTTTCTGCGGGGCGGCTGAAAACATTTAAAGACTGTGTGGAACTGAGGGAGATAGACCGCCACACTTTGAGCAGCCTTGTAAGGCGGATTGATGTTTATGAGAACAGGCAGATCATGATCGACTTTTATTTTATGGATGCGTTTGCGGTTATGGCAGGAATTGGCCGGAAGGTTCTGACAGACCAGGCAGCGAAAGCACAGACGGCGGAAAGGAGCGCATAGCATGGGCAGAGTGTCAAAGAGGACTTTTGCCCCTGCTGTGGCGGCAAAAGAGGCAAAAATACGTTATAAAGCGGGCATTTATGCAAGGCTTTCATCAGATCAGGACAGGAAAAAGAATGAATCCGTGGAAGTACAGGTAAGGATCGCGGAAAAGCATATAGAAGAACTGAACCGGGAAGGGACAGAGCGGATAGAGATTGCAGACCGTTACATAGACCTGGGGAAAACGGGGAGCAATTTCAACCGTGACGAGTTTCAGAGGCTTATGCAGGATATACGGCTCGGCGACATTGACTGCGTGGTGGTCAAAGACCTTTCCCGGTTTGGAAGGAACTATCTGGAAGCGGGGAATTATATTGAGAAAATATTCCCGTTTCTGGGCGTCCGCTTCATTGCGGTTGCTGACGGCCTTGATACGGGGATGCGGGGAAGCAATACGAAGCAGATGGCAGCGGAGATTGTGCGTTATATTTTTGCCCTTGCCCTTAGTGGGAATGGAAGCACCCAGATCGCAAGGATTCTCAATGAAAAGGGGATTCCGACCAAAACACAGATGCGCCACCCGGAGCGGGCGGATAAAGACGGCAGGATGCAGGCGCCTTATATGAAAGTTACGCCTGTGGCAGAGTATCTGCCGAAAGCTACAGACAGAAAGCAGACAGCATAAAAGAGCAGACTATCCGGCTGTCGGCAGAGGCAGATGCGCAGGGGGAAGAACTGGAACAGCTTCGGGAGGAATACCGCAGGGCGGAGGAAGATATGAAACAGGTCATCCGGTATTCCCATCTGGAAATGCTGACACAGGAAGTGATTGATGTATTTATTAAGAAAATACACGTTTATAAAGACAAAAGAGTTGAAATTATGTGGAACTTCCGCGAAAATGGAAAGGAGACAGAATGAGAGCAGCGATATATGCAAGAGTAGGGAATCCGGATCAGGTGGCAGTACGGCATCAGGCAGAAGTGCTGACAGGACAAATCCGGGGCATGTGGGGAGAACGGACAGAGATTGATATTTATGCCGACAACGGCATTTCCGGCCTGCGGACAGACCGCCCCGGACTGCACTTTTAATGAATGCCGGGACTTATAATGGGGTATTTGTCTATAATATGAGCAGGCTGTCACGTTCGGTACCAGATGCAGTAGGTTTGGTTAGGCAGTTAAAGAATCAGGGAACGGAACTTTATGCAGCAGATAGGAATATGGCGGAGATTACAGAGGAAATCCTGAAGGCTGTTTCGGACATTCCAACTTGACAATAATTCACCATCAATTTTGTTCCAACTTAGCAATAATCAACCGTACTCCCCACGAAGTTATGCGGGTTTCAGCGATTTTCGCTCAAAAAAAGTGAAA
>CAJUED010000093.1 GCA_910585075.1 uncultured Lachnospiraceae bacterium | reverse complement strand
ATATCAGATGTCCTTGTGGATAAAGAGGAGGTTGCCATGAGCCTGAAGATCAAGATCACTCTGCCGGATGAAAGAGAACCGCAGGAAGATTCTGCCCTCACAGAGCATGAAGTATGCGTTTCAGAAGAATTATCCTGCGTTTCAAAATCGGATATTGATACAGTCATCAGAAAAATGGCGCAAGTCCTTGATGCACAGGGGATCTCCTGCTTCCGGTGTCCGAAATCCGTATATAAGTTATATCCTTTATCAGACGCCTGCAGGGAAGAGTATATATGCCACATACCGAAGGCTGTTTCACGTTTTGGAATGGCGGTATGCTGCGGGGAGGATAAGCCGGTCTACACCTTTGAGCTGACCTTCTCCCCCGCTGAAAATGACAGGGAAGGAGGATGCAGGGCATGAAAAAGAATCAGGAAGAAATGAACATGGCTGACAACCCGCTGTACCATGACACCTGGAAACTGCTGAAGAAATACAGGGATGTGGTGTGGAGCCTGGAGCTGTCCGTCCAGCAGGTTCGGAGCCGGTTTGAGATTGAGTACGGCAGTTCCATTGAGGACTTTCTGGAGTCCGTCTATGTTGCCGGGATCGATCTGTCAGACCGCAGTATCGAACATCATGCCAAATGCATTGAACGGAGCCACCGGATGCTGAAGCTCCTGGACACTTCCATCGACCTGCTCCGTACCAAACACAAGAATGGGGAGAGTTATTATTGGCTGCTGTATTACTCTTTCCTTTCTCCACAACAGTTGAGAAATGTGGAGGAAATCATAGAGAAGCTGCGTCCCCATATCAGAGATATCAGTTTCCGCACCTATTACCGCAGGAGGCGGGAGGCGATTGATGCGCTTAGTTCTATCCTGTGGGGATATACCTCTAAGGACAGTATTGATATTCTGGAGCAGTTCTTTCCGGAGGATAAAAATGCTGGAGAACAATAACAGGCAGTTACATAGCGTTTATGGGAAATTAAGCCGGATTGGAGGAAATATATGATAACATTGACCGAGGATGAGAAAAGGATGGTCTTTCAGCTGGAGGGATGCCACCGATATGATGCGATACAGGAGATTGCTGTGTTGTGTCGGTATACCCGTGACCATGACAAAAAGGATGTGGCAGAAAATCTGTTAAAGAAACTGCGTGAACTTTCGGAGGATGACTGCAGAGAGCTGATCTGTGATGTTCAGAGAAATTATCATCTGCCCTATAAAGCAAGGACTGTTGGGGAGATGATCGCTGTGGCCCGGCAGGAATCCGGTGCCCGGAAACTGGAAGGGCATGATATTATGGCACTGGAACGCTTTGATCCGGAAGTAAAGCATATGATTGTGTTTGATGTACTCTCAGGAGAATCCCCGATAGGGGATAAAGGGAGCCGGATGAGGCTGTTTCTGACAGATGAAGGTTATCGAAAGGCATTGGAAAATCAAAAACAGCAATATATACATATCCGAAACCATGGATAGTGTCAAGTTTTTTTCGCAAATTTAATTTCTGCCATTTGGTATCCGGTAGTCAGCCGGCTATGATATCAGACAGCAGTTCCTCCTCTGGTTTGGAGAGGTGATCCATGTTCATATAACGACGGGTGCCCCATTGGGTCCCGGCCACATGACGCAGTCTGGCACATACCAGCATTAAAGCACTCTGACCATCCGGAAATGCTCCGATCGCCTTTGTCCGGCGTTTGATCTCGCGGTTTAACCGTTCTATGGTATTGTTAGTCCGGATCCTCGTCCAGTGCTGGGTAGGAAAGTCCATATAGGTCAGCGTCTCCTCGATCCCTTCCTGCACCTTTTTGGCCGCACTGCTCAGTTTCATCTCCTTGAGCTTGTCGGATACTCTGCGGGCTTTCTCACGGGCGGCCTCCTTACTCTCCTGGGCATGGATCGCTTTCAGCATCATAGCAACTGTCTTCATTTTATTGCGCGGCGTAACAGAGAAAATATTCCGGTAAAAATGAACGGTGCATCTCTGGTAACAGGCATCCGGGAACACTTCCGGTATAGTATCGAGCATACCCAGGTTCTTGTCTCCGATGAGCAGTCTGACTCCCGAAAGCCCACGCTCCTTAAGCCATACAAAGAACGACCGCCAGCTTTCTTTATCTTCTTTCATTCCTTCTGCTGCACCGATGATCTCCCGGAATCCGTCACTGTTTACACCAATGGCCACAAGGATGGAGACATTCCGGATCTCACCACCCCAGCTGCGTTTGAGATAGACACCGTCTACATAGACATAGGGATAGTCCCCGGACAGCGGCCGGCTGCGCCACTGCTCGATATGTTCATAAGCTTTCTTGTTGAGATTGCTGATAGTGCCGGGAGATACTTTGGTCCCCCAAAGCGCTTCCGTGATATCTTCCACCCGGCGTACGGAGACGCCCGCCAGATACATCTCTATCAGGGCTTCTTCCACAGAGGATTCCCTACGGCGGTAACGTTCGATGATGGCAGTCTCAAAAGGGATCCCTTTGAGTTTGGGAACATTTAACTCCACTTCTCCAGCAGTTGTCTGAAAATTTCTCTTATAATGCCCGGAACGGTAACCTAGACGGCCGCTGGAACGTTCGTACTTCTGTGCATTGACCAGTTCATCTGCTTCTTTGTCGAGCAGGGCATTGAGGGTTTCTTCCACACTGGAGCGGACAAGGTCTTTCAGATCATGCTTTATTAAGTCCTCGTTTAGTTGTATAATGTTATCAGACATGGTTCTATACCTCCTACTACAATAGATTTATGGTTAGTATCCCTTACAGCCAGTAAGGAATTATCCATCTTGTTGCTTAAGCTGTTAGAATGATAAGGGCAATCGGTATATCGGAAACCTCCTTGGACTTCGCGTCCGTACGAAAGTCTGATAACCAGCTCCTCATTCGCAGCGTTCGATTTATGCAGGTTGAGCCGCCCTCTCGGTGCGTTCGCGTCACACCACAGTAGATTGAATGGGCAATGAGTAAAACTGGCACCGACCAATTGCAATCTTTATTTAGGAGTGACATTTTTATGAACATGAACGCAGTAGGTATTGATGTTTCCAAACGAAAAAGCACGGTAGCAATCCTCCGTCCTGGTGGGAAGGCTGTTGGAAAGCCCTTTGATGTTCCTCATCTGTTCGCAGATTTCCAATCTCTGATAAAGCGGATCCGGGAGCTTGATGGTGAAACTCGCATTGTCATGGAATGTACTGGCCGCTACTATGAACCGGTGGCACGTGAACTTTCCCAGGCGGGCTTTTTTGTAAGCGCTGTGAATCCCCAGATCATCCGTAACTTCCAGGGACAGGACAATCCTCTCCGCAAAGTCAAGACCGATAAGGCAGATTCCGTAAAAATCGCCCGCTATACTCTTGACAGCTGGGCAAATCTGAAACAGTATAGTCTTATGGATGAATTACGTTCCCAACTTAAAACCATGAACCGCCAGTTTGATTTCTACATGAAACACAAAACCGCCATGAAAAACAATCTGATCGGTCTCATCGATCAGACCTATCCAGGCGCCAATGCCTATTTCGACAGCCCTGCCCGCGAGGACGGCAGCCAGAAATGGGTGGACTTCATTGACACTTACTGGCATGTCGATTGTGTTCGTAAATTGTCCCTGACTGCTTTTATTGACCACTATCAGAAGTGGTGCAGCCGTAAGAAGTACAACTTCAGCAAGTCGAAAGCTGAAGAAATCTACGGAAAGGCCAAGGAGCTCATCCCCGTACTTCCAAAGGACAGCTTTACCAAGCGCATCATCAAGCAGGCCGTAGGGCAGTTGAACGCCGCGTCACAGACTGTTGAACAGCTGCGCTCGCTTATGAATGAAACTGCCTCTAAGCTCCCAGAATATCCGGCTGTTATGGCGATGAAAGGCGTAGGGCCGTCTCTGGGCCCTCAGCTCATGGCTGAAATCGGAGATGTGACACGTTTCACTCACAAAGGAGCAATCACGGCATTTGCCGGAGTAGATCCAGGCGTGAATGATTCTGGAGATTATTCCCAGAAAAGTGTACATGCCTCCAAGCACGGTTCGCCAGCGTTACGCAAAACCCTGTTCCAGATCATGGATGTACTGATCAAGACCAAACCGGATGACGCGGTATATCTGTTCATGGACAAGAAAAGGGCACAAGGCAAACCTTATTACGTCTACATGACAGCGGGAGCCAACAAGTTTCTGCGCATTTACTATGGGAGAGTGAAAGAATATCTCGCCGCTCTTCCCACGTCAAACTAACCATCACACAGCACTCTTTCAGACCGGCATATTCTGGCGGTCTAATTGTAATACCCATTTTTCAACCTGTATAAAATTTTCGATGTTCTTTAAAATTTAGCTTGACTTTTTATTTGCAGGCTTTAGTAGGTTTTGTTGTGGTGACTTAATTCTACCAAACGGCTATAGACCATGTCTATTTTTTATGAAATTAATTTGCGAAACTTATTATACGTCATCAACCATGCTAAAGTTATGGGTGGAAATCTACGATATGATTATCCTGAAAAGGATTTATAACCATAAGTACTATATTCATATTCCTAAAATTTCTCATGATTAAAGGCGACTGTCTCTATAATAGATGGTCGCCCTATTAAAACTCAATATCTCCTTAGGTATTATTTTTAGTATTTTTTAAAGGTTTTGTATTTTCTTTTTTATAGAATCAACGCCTTCATGATAATATTCTCTTATAAAATTATCATAATTCGAAGACAACTGTAATGCAAGTTTTTTTGATTTGACTATTTCATAAAACGAAATTCCTTTTTCAAGCTTTTCATAATCATCAAGTGTAAATGTAAGAATAGTCAAATTTCTATTGTTCTGGTACTTTTCAATAATACGCAACACCTTTGTAAGTCCATACGAATCATGATATTCACTTTCATTGCCGCTTAATCCTTTTTGTGTAAATATAATACCAAAAGGAACATCAGTACTTACTAATAAGCTATAAAATTTCCCTACATAAGTAACTCCTAATGTTGACTCATAATTTTTGCATTCTCCCAACACAACATCCGAGTCGATTTCAAGTAAATCTCTTGAAATATTATAAGTACAGAGTGCCTGCTTTCCAACATCAGACAAAGTTATTACTTCATCAATTTCATTTGTTCCGGTATGTACATTTCGATATATTTCAAAAAAGTAGGACTTTTTAATAATAAAGGCCACTAAATTCTCTAATCGATCTCCTTTATCTTTTGTTGTTTCTGTTTTTTTATCAAACGGCTCCTTTAACTCCTTTAGCAAAAGAGAAAATTCTTGCCTGTCAGTATCTGTCCAAGTAGTTAATTCATGAAATATACTCACAGAATCCTGGATTATTTCCTGTAAATATTGTTTAATATCAAAATTCTCGTTTTTAGTGTTTGTCATATATGCAATACCTTATACAAAACTATAATATCTTCAGATTTTGATAGAGATTTATTGCAAAAATCACAAGCAAAATTCTCATCAAAATCTGTTAGTGATTCCAAAAAGATACCCTTGCTTTTATTACATTCTTTACAGTATACTTCATAGATATTTTTAACAAATCCTTGTTTTTTCAAGTCTTCCATGAAAAAATACGCCGTTTTGATATCAATACACATTTTTGATTTTAAATGGCCAGGATAAACAAAATCGCCCGGTTTAACAACAGCAAAAAATTCGTCACATTTCTTCCCCTGGTACGGTGTTAGGCGATATGCAGTTTTCAAGTTCTCGATTACTCTCAACAAGGTAATTTCTGACATAATCCATCATCTCCTTATCACCTAATAATTCGCCATAAAACATAAACAGGCTGTATTCCATGCCTTTATAATTATGGGTAATACCAAATTTAATATCTTTATCATCTAATTTTACTTTCACCATTGGCATATCAGATTTTACTTCTATTTCCTTGATGAAAGTTGATAACTTATCTCTAATTAAATTTGTATTTATGTCAGTATCAAACAGTACTTTATTTTCTTCGATAAAATTTCCTAATTCCCCAAGAATCGGCATGACTCCATCACCATCATCATATGCTTCTAAATAAGCAGTAGTTCCATTTCGCTGCATTCTTTGGGCATAAATGGAAATATCATCTTTCTCCGATTTAATATAGTCAATAACAGCCTTAAAATCAAAATTGTCAATTTCTACTGTTAAATTTGTTTTTAAATATTCAAGAATACCATTTATTTTATCCCTGTAAAAATTATATGAATTTTTGTAAGCTATTCCTACTCTATCAAAACGTAACTCTATTACATTATGCTCCCTATCCAAGAGACAAATTACTGTAAATTTGATTACATTTCCTGTCTCATTATTCAAGTGTTCAGAAAATTTCAAATAAACCGAATTATCTACAATGTATAAAGTAGGTTTATCATAGCTGTCAATTAAAGTTTCCCCTTTTTTGTCAAATAAATGCACAATACTATTTTCTACAAGTTCTTCCAATTTTGTGGGAGGAATTTCTGAGCATTTAAAATAACAAAAATGACGATACTGCCTTTTATACTCAAATTCTTCAATATACTGTAAAACATTTTCCGCATTTAAAATGTTATTTATTTTTTCATCTAAAGTTTCAAACTCGGAAACATCAACTATATCCGCAAATTTAAGTGACAGCTGATTATTCTTTTTCTTATTGTTAATTACCAAACCATCGTTGACCACCTGCTTCAACAATTCTTTTTTCAAATAAGCAGGGTAAAAATCTGCAATAGTTTTTTGGAGATTAACTTTGTATGTCTGCTCCACAGTCTTTCCTCCCCAATACGCATAGTTGATTATAGTGTATCATACAATATGAATATATGCAATTTTTTTCAAAAAAAGCTTAATATTTCTCTCCTTAAAATTTATCACATATATTGCCTTGATTATAGAAATCACCAAAAATTTCCATGTCTGTTTCTCTGGCACAAAATTGGCACAATTCCGCACGAAATTGGCACGGTTCTGCTCTTTCCCCGTAAATAGAGATATGCTACAC
>CAJUED010000092.1 GCA_910585075.1 uncultured Lachnospiraceae bacterium | reverse complement strand
TGCAATAGATGGGGATTCGGTTGGTACGCAGTTACAACAATTAATTTTGGAAGAAAGATTGGCCGAATTGAAGTGCTTTAGTAATTCAATCAAGGATATGCTGCTTCAGTTTGTCCGGATGATAGAGAGCCATGGTGGTGTTGTCTATATGAACGGCGGTGACAATATATTTGCAGAATGCAGCAGAGAATGCGTACAAACTGTTGCAGAATATGTAGCAGCTGAAAACGAAAGAAACCAGGTAAGCTATTCCGTTGCAATCGGGGAGAATACGCAAGATACTTACATTGGCTTAAAGTATGCGAAAAGCAGTAAAATTCATTATATTGAAGTAGTGCGTAAGGAAAATAAACTTTTGTTTCAACGATTATTATAATTGACCCGAACACTCAATTTGCAAGGTAGTGTTGAAGATTTTGAAAAGGAGCTATGATTGCGGATGCTTGATTTAAGGAAAAAGAGGCTGCCTATAGGAATAGAAAGCTTTGAGGAGCTTCGCACAGAGGATTACTATTATGTGGATAAGACGGCAATGATCAGCGAATTGCTCCTGAGGCGGGGGAAGGTAAATCTGTTTACCCGTCCCCGCCGGTTCGGGAAATCTCTTAATATGGCGATGCTGAAATGCTTTTTTGAGCCCGAAGGGGATAAAGGGATATTTGACGGCCTGTACATTTCAAAGGAAAGCGCATTGTGCGAAAAATATATGGGGAAATTCCCGGTGGTTTTGCTCAGCCTGAAAAGTGTAAATGGGACGGACTATACCACAGCGCGGACTTTAATGTGCTCCGTTATTGGAAATGAAGCAATGAAATTTCATGAAATGCAAAATGGCGATAAGCTTACTGAGCAGGAAAAGGAAATATACAAGCAGTTGATTAAAGTTGACCAAACAGGTCGGGGTATTTATGGAATGTCCGATGCAGTGTTGATGGGGAGCCTGAGAACCTTGTCCATGCTGCTTGAGAAATATTACGGCAGGAAAGTAATTCTCCTGATTGATGAATATGATGTCCCTCTGGCAAAGGCGGAGGAGCAGGGCTACTATGATCAGATGGTGATTTTACTCCGCAATCTGTTTGAACAGGCCCTTAAGACCAACGACAGCCTTTATTTTGCGGTGTTGAGCGGGTGTCTGCGGGTGGCCAAGGAAAGTATTTTTACAGGGCTTAATAATCTGAGCGTTTTTACGGTCACAGATTCTGAATGTGATTCCTGTTTTGGCTTTGTGGATGATGAGGTCAAGGAAATGCTAGAATATTATGGGCTCAGCGATAAATTTGAAACAATAAAGGAGTGGTATGACGGATATCGTTTTGGGGATGCCGATGTGTACTGCCCGTGGGATGTGGTCAGCTATGTAAATAAGCTTCTGGTAAAAAGGAACCTGCCGCCGCAGGATTACTGGATAAACACCAGCAGTAATGATGTGGTGAGAAGGCTTCTTGAAAAGGCGGCCCCTGATACGAGAGACGAGATTGAGCGGCTGATAGCCGGAGAGTCTGTGGTGAAGGCGGTCAATGAGGAGCTGACATATAAGGAGTTGTACGATAATGTTGAAAATGTGTGGAGCATTCTTTTTACTACCGGATATCTGACCTGGCGAGGGGAAGCGGAGGGCAGAATGCGGGAACTGGTGATTCCGAACAGAGAGATTCATAATATTTTCATGGAACAAATCAGAAACTGGATGCAGCGTAAGGCCAGAGAAGACGGGGCGCGGCTTCGGGAATTCTGCGAGGCCTTTGAAAGCGCCGACGGTGAAATGGTACGGAGGATTTTTGAAGCATATTTGAATGAAACGGTGAGCATCAGAGATACTGCGGTCAGAAAGGAATTGAAGGAAAATTTTTATCATGGATTTCTGCTGGGCCTGTTGCGTTTTCGGGAAGACTGGAAGGTGATTTCCAACAGAGAAAGCGGTAGGGGATATGCGGATATTATCATTGAGCATTTTTCTGAAAAAACCGGAATTGTGATAGAAGTGAAGTATGGGGAAAAGGGAAATTTGGATGCTGCCTGTATGGAGGCCCTTCAGCAGATAAAAGATAAGGAATATGCGGCCCAGCCTTATCTGGACGGAATGAACAGAATTATAAGATGCGGCTTTGCCTGTTATGGGAAAAGGTGCAGGGTGGTGTTTGAGGAAGCGGCGAATGGAGCATAGAGGAACATGCAGGGCTTCAGGATGGCTACCACCGAAAAATAACGTGCAATAATTGCGTGGCCCGTAAAAATATGGTAAACTAAATAACGGCCCGGCTTTGCCAGGACAGAAAACAGGGCATAACGAAGCCGGCCGGAATGGAGGAATCATATGTGGGCATATGAAAGTGTTTTTTATCAGATTTACCCTTTGGGATTTTGCGGAGCGCCTTTTGAAAATGACGGCGTGCCGGTGAGCAGGATTAAGAAGGTGGAGGAATGGATTCCTCATATGAAGAAGCTTGGAGTAAATGCAATTTATTTTTCTCCGGTATTTGAGTCGGATACCCATGGTTATAATACAAGGGACTACAAGAAAATTGATACCCGTCTGGGAACCAACGAGGATTTTAAGGAGGTTTGCGATAAGCTCCATGAAAACGGCATCCGGGTGGTGCTTGACGGCGTATTCAATCATGTGGGCCGGGGCTTTTATCAATTTCAGGATGTGGTCAAGAACAGGGAAAATTCCCCTTATCTGGATTGGTTCCGGATTAATTTGGGCGGGAATTCCAATTACAATGACGGACTGTGGTATGAGGGCTGGGAAGGCAACTATGACTTAGTAAAGTTAAACCTTCAAAATGGCCAGGTGGTGGACCATATTCTGGACGCTGTGCGCTACTGGGTGGAGGAGTTTGACATTGACGGCCTGAGGCTGGATGTGGCTTACTGTCTGGATGAAAACTTTGTGAGAAGGCTGCGCAGTTTTACGGAAGGGTTAAAGCCAGATTTTTATCTTCTTGGAGAAATGCTCCACGGGGATTACAACCGTATGGTCAATGACGGAATGCTGCATTCCGCCACCAACTATGAGTGCTATAAAGGATTGTATTCCAGCTTTAACAGCATGAATATGTTTGAGATTGTCCATTCCCTGCTGCGTCAGTTCGGGCCGGAAAACTGGACTCTTTACAAGGGCAAGCACATGCTTTCCTTTGTGGACAACCACGACGTGACCAGGGTGGCAAGCATCCTCACCAATGAAAAGCATCTTCCCCTGATTTATGCAATGTGCTTCGGTATGCCGGGAATCCCCTGCGTATATTATGGAAGCGAGTGGGGTGCAAAGGCAAATAAGAGCGAAGGAGACCCGGCACTTCGGGCAAGCTTTGAGGAGCCGGTATTTAATGAACTCTCAGAGTGGATCAGCAAGCTTGCCCAGGCGAAGAAGGAGTCGGAGGCTTTAAATTATGGCGCATTCCGTTCTGTTGTTTTAACCAATAAACAGTGTATTTTTGAGAGAAAGACAGATGGAGAAAGAGTGCTTGTGGCAATCAATGCGGACAGCGAGCCTTATGTGGCCCATTTTGACGCGGGATGCGGACAGGCGGTTGACCTTATCACCGGTAAGCTCCATGATTTTGGCGGCGGAAGCGAACTGCCCCCTTACAGCGCGGCTTTCTGGAAGATGGAGCGCTAATTTTCAATTTAATACCTTTACAGACCCGAAGACCCTGTGCGCGAACACAGGGTTTTTCTGCAAAAATACAGATTTTATAAGGAGGGTGCGTATGAGAGCAAGCGGCATTTTATTACCAATATCCAGTATCTGGTCTAAATATGGAATTGGGGCATTTTCAAAGGAAGCTTACGAATTTGTGGATTTTTTGAAGGCGGCAGGGCAGACCTACTGGCAGATTTTGCCCTTAGGCCCTACGGGCTATGGAGATTCCCCCTATCAGTCCTTCTCCACATTTGCGGGAAATCCTTACTTTATTGATTTGGAGCAGCTTATAGAGGAAGGCCTTTTGACAAAGGAGCAGTGCGAGGCACGGGACTGGGGCGGGAGCCAGGCCTATGTGGATTATGAAAAGATTTATCAGTCAAGATTTGTGATACTGAAGGAAGCGTTTCGAAACAGCCATATTGAGGAGAAGGAAGAATTTTTGGATTTTGTCCGGGAAAACGACTACTGGCTCCCTGATTATGCTCTTTATATGGCCATAAAGGATTCCTATCAGGGAAAGAGCTGGTCAGAGTGGGATGAGGATATCCGTCTGCGCCGCAAGGAGGCCCTTTGCAGGTATCGGGAGGAATTAAAGGAAGAAATTCTTTTTTACGAATACCAGCAGTATCTGTTTGCAGAGCAGTGGGGGCGTCTTAAGAAATATGCCAATGACAATGGGATTCGGATTATCGGGGACATTCCCATTTATGTGGCCTTTGACAGCGCAGATGCCTGGGCAAATCCGGAGCTTTTTCAGTTTGATGAAAACAGGCTGCCTACCGGAGTGGCAGGGTGCCCGCCGGATGCTTTTTCCGCAACGGGACAGCTTTGGGGAAATCCCTTATACCGCTGGGATTATCACAAGGAGACCGGGTATGCATGGTGGATGAGAAGGATTTCCTACTGTTATAAGCTCTATGACGTGGTGCGGATTGACCATTTCAGGGGCTTTGACGAGTATTACAACATTCCTTTTGGGGACGAGACGGCGGAAAACGGCAGATGGGAAAAGGGCCCCGGGTACGACTTGTTCCAGGTGATGAAAAGGGAAATCGGCAACAAACCGGTGATTGCCGAGGATCTGGGCTATTTGACTCCATCAGTCTTAAAACTGGTGAAAAAGACCGGTTATCCCGGCATGAAGGTTTTGCAGTTTGCCTTTGACTGGGACGGGGAAAGCGATTATCTGCCTCACAAGTATTCACCTAATTGTGTGGTTTACACCGGAACCCATGACAATGATACCACCCTCAGCTGGTTTGACTCGCTTGGTCGAAAGGATAAAAGCTTTGCAAAAGCATATTTGAACATAAAAGGGCGGAAGGAAATAGGCTGGAATTTTATACGTGCGGCTGTTTCAAGTGTGGCTGATACATCTGTCATTCTTATGCAGGATTACCTTGGACTTGGAGGGGAAGCCAGAATCAACCTGCCCTCCACCCTTGGAGATAACTGGAAGTGGAGAATGGTGAAGGGCCAGGCAAATGAGGAACTTGCAGAGAAAATTTATGGGCTTTGCAAGCTGTATGGGAGAGTTCCCTGTAAAAAATAAATTTTCAGAGAAAACGTAACCCACAGCTGCGTTTTATATGACACAGGTCAGACATGGGACAGCAGATTACCGGGGAAATACCTTCTGGGACAGGGTGGAATTGTGATATGCAGTATCGTTGGTCACATCCTGGCCCAGCCATGAGGGAGGAAGAAAGGCGTCTGCCATTTCAGCATCCGGGAATTCCACTTCGGCTATAATGAGTGGAGCAAAGGGCTTTTCAAAAATATCCAGTTCGACAGTCAAATGGACAGGACTTTTAGGGAGGGTATAATCGGCGGCAAAAGAGGGATGGTCAATGGGGATCAGATATCTCTTTTTGGTTATGACATTTCCGTCAGCTTTTGGGAGCAGATGAAGATAAGCTTCCTTATTTAAAGGCAGATTATATTCTTCCCTGGCCATAAGCCCTTTTCCCTTGTAAGTCAGGTAATAATCCTCATCCTGCCTGCGGATTCGGATGACCGGATCGGTATTAAGGTAAGCCTGCTCAATCAAAAGGCATTGGAAGCTTTCAAGGTTTGAGGGGAGTTCTTTGATTAAAAATTTGCGTTCGATTTCCATAAATGGGGTCTCCTTTCTTTATTAATAGTATAATATTCCTTAAGAAAGTTTACAAATCGTTAATTGGAATTTTGATATATAAAATGGTAAAATATTCATAGCAGCAGGAAAGCTGCGGAAATGGAGATTATTATGAGCAGAGTATGTGTATTTTTTGGTACAGGTTTTGAAGAAATTGAGGCCCTTACGGTAGTTGACCTTCTGCGCAGGCAGGGCATTGACACAGAGATGGTTTCCATTATGGAGGATAAGACCGTAGAAGGCTCCCACAAAATCCCG
Organism: uncultured Lachnospiraceae bacterium; assembly: GCA_910585075.1. GTDB lineage: Bacteria > Bacillota > Clostridia > Lachnospirales > Lachnospiraceae > Suilimivivens. Next base: position 1,799 of record CAJUED010000092.1, on the reverse strand, counting down.
GTGGTCACGGATAAGAAGCTGGAGGATGTGGATTTTTCCAAGGTGGATATGCTTGTGCTGCCCGGCGGCCTTATGGGGACCAAGAATTTGGAAGAATGCGCTCCTTTGATGGAGCAGGTGGATGCTTTTGCAGCGGCAGGCAAGGCCGTGTGCGCCATCTGTGCGGCTCCCACAATTTTAGGACACAGAGGCCTTTTAAAAGGAAAGAAAGCAATCTGCTATCCCGGTATGGAAGACCAGCTGACAGGGGCTGATGTGACCTATGAGCCCGCAGTGCGCGATGGGAACATTATTACGGGCAGAGGTATGGGCTGCTCCATTGCTTTCGGACTTTCGCTGATAGAATATTTCGCGGACAGGAAAGCCAGCGAGGCTATGGCAGAGAAAGTGGTTTACGAGGGAAAATTCTGATACCTACGCTTTTTGCGCTGTATTGAAAATAAAAATTTTGATACGGCGCACATTGGTGGTGCGGATTTATCTGTCGCTGCTATACTAAAATGATATAAAATTGGGAAAGGTTACAAAAGAATACATTCATGAATATATTATTTTTTTTAACGCCCAAAAGTGAGGTGGCCTATGTTTACGATACGGACACGCTGCGTCAGGTTTTGGAAAAAATGGAAAATCACAGGTATTCCGCCATTCCGGTTATCGCCAGAGAGGACGGGAGCTACATAGGTACCTTGACAGAAGGCGATTTGCTCTGGTATATCAAGGATCAGGATGATTTGTCCTTGCGGGGAGCGGAGGATATTTTAATGACCGAGGTTCCGCGAATGCGTGACAATGAGCCGGTTGACGTGGATGTAAACATGGAAGATTTGTTGAACAAGGCAATGAATCAGAATTTTGTCCCGGTGGTGGATGACAGAAAGCGTTTTATCGGCCTGATTACCAGGAAGGATTTGATTCAATATCTCTGCAGGAAGCTGGTGAAAGCCCAGTTAGAGGCAGGGGGAATGAAAATTGACTAGAGCATGCAATTTGTGCCGGAGCGTCACAAATTGTGTGATGGTAATGCAAACGCTTCGGAATGGGGATTAAAATGTATAATCAGTTAACGAAAAAGGATATTGCAGCTATGGAGGCTGAGATAGAGGAGAGAAAGCTGGTCATACGTCCAAAGCTTTTAGAGTCGGTAAAAGAAGCCAGGGCTCATGGCGATTTAAGTGAAAATTTTGAATACTATGCCGCAAAAAGAGAAAAGAATAAAAATGAAAGCCGTATCCGTTTTCTGGAGCGTATGATTAAAACGGCGGAAGTGATATCTGACGACTCCAAAGAGGATGAAATCGGTGTGAACAATACTGTTGAGGTGGAGTTCGAGGAGGACGGCGCCATTGAGAAGTACAAAATTGTGACAACCATGCGGGGAAATTCATTGGAAGGCCTTGTGAGTGTGGAGTCGCCAATCGGCAAGGCGCTTTTAGGACATAAAGCAGGGGACAGAGTATACGTGCAGGTAAATGCAGACTATGGCTATTACCTGATTGTCCGTTCCATAGAAAATACCGAGGACGACGGCAGCGATAAAATAAGAAGCTTTTAATTCTAAATAAACCGGAAAAACTTACCATAATATTTTCACGAACACCGTTAATACTATGAACAAGATAAGTGATAAAGACGGCGCTTAAAACGGAGGAAACTTCGAGATAAGCGTAAAGTCAAAACGCTTATCTTGAAGCAGGACTGCAACAGGCAGTCAAAAAAAATAACGGAGGTGAAAAAGATGGCTAGCAGCAAATCTAATAGAGTAGAAGTTCCTGAAGCTAAGGCAGCTATGGATCGTT
>CAJUED010000091.1 GCA_910585075.1 uncultured Lachnospiraceae bacterium | reverse complement strand
ATGATAGTTTTTGGATATTTCCATTGTCTACCATATGGGGAGCATATCATTTATCAGCATTTCCGCTACCTTAACCAAACGTGCGTTAGAGGATTCGAACCCCCGACCTTTTGGTCCGTAGCCAAACGCTCTATCCAGCTGAGCTAAACGCACAATTGTTATTGTCCATCAACCTCTTATCTATAGCAAAGGATTGACCTCAACAACAATAAATATAATATTATAAACTAATCATTTTGTCAATAGGTTTATAGGGAATTTATTGACGCTTTGTGAAACAAAACGGACACATATCGCTTATCAGATTATTGTATCAAACACTGCCACGCTTCGCGAGTCAGCTTATAGAATAAAAAAGTAACAGTCTCTATAAAGCGACTGTTACTTTTTAAGAACTAAATGATTAGACTAACTCAAGAACCACTTCCATAGCGCCATCGCCCTTGCGCTGGCCAATCTTGATGATTCTTGTGTAACCGCCGTTGCGGCTTGCATACTTGGTACCATACTCGTCAAACATCTTTGCAACTAAGTCTACCTGTTTTGTACCTTTTTTCCTTCCTGCCTTAGTGGTGGGAACTTCGGTTACAGGATACAAAACTCTGAGGATCTGACGTCTTGCATGCATTCTGGAAGGTAAATCCTTCTTAATCTGCTTTTCAACTGTCTCATACTTGGTAACTTTCTTGCCGTCAACCACTTCTTTTACTCTCTTTCCGTCTTTGTCCTTTACGGGAACTTTTGCGGAAACGGTAACAGTTTCATAATTGTCTTTTTCCTTTGCTGCAAGAGCAATAAGGCCGTCAGCAATCTTCTGAACTTCTTTTGCTCTGGCAAGGGTTGTTACAATCCTGCCCTTATACATAAGGCTTGTTACCTGGCTTCTGAGTAACGCTTTTCTCTGGTCTGATGTTCTTCCTAATTTTCTGTATTTTGCCATTTTAAGGCTCCTTTCTCAATGGGCGTCTTACCCTTCATGGTACATTCGGCCACGCTCTTTGGACTTACATACCGAATGCGGTTTGTTCCACTTATGAGACCGCGCTGCAAACTCTTTGGCTTTACTGCACCGCGCTTCACAAAATTTGTTGCGCTAATCTATAGATTAAGCCTCATCCACAGGATTCAGCTGTAATCCCAATTCTTTTAACTTCGCTAAAACTTCCTCAAGGGATTTCCGTCCCAGGTTACGGACTTTCATCATGTCCTCGGAAGTCTTATTTGTCAATTCTTCAACTGTATTAATACCAGCTCTCTTTAAACAATTGTAAGAACGCACTGAGAGCTCTAACTCATCAATGCTCATTTCCAATACCTTTTCTTTTTCGTCTTCTTCCTTCTCTACCATAACCTCTGCAGTTTTGGCATTTTCAGACAAATCAATAAAAAGGCTCAAATGTTCGCTAAGTACTTTTGCTGCCAAGCTGACTGCCTCGTCAGGCACCAGTGTTCCATTTGTATAAACGTCAAGAGTCAGCTTATCATAATCCGTAATCTGACCAACACGGGTATTTTCTACGGTTACATTCACTCTCTCTACAGGTGTGTAAATGGAATCCACTGCAATAACACCGATTGGCAGATCTTCGCTTTTATTTTTCTCAGCGCTTACATATCCTCGTCCGTTGGTGATGGTCAGTTCCATGTAAAGCTTGGTATTCTTTCCGTTTAAGGTTGCAATTGTAAGCTCAGGATTTAAAACCTCTATATCCTGGTCACATTGGATATCAGATGCTTTCACTACACCCTCGCCCTCGTACTCAATGTACGCGGTTTTAGGTTCGTTTGTATCGCTGTTGTTTCTGATGGCAAGACCCTTGATATTCATGATGATTTCAGTCACATCTTCCTTAACTCCTTCGATGGAGCTGAACTCGTGAAGAACGCCTTCAATCTTGACCTGGCTCACAGCAGCGCCAGGGAGAGAAGACAGCATAATTCTTCTCAGCGAATTACCAAGTGTGATACCGTAACCTCTTTCCAAAGGTTCTACGACAAATCTGCCATATTTCTTATCCTCAGAGATTTCTGCCACCTCAATATTTGGTCTTTCAAAATCAAACACTGCAAATACCCTCCTTTACGAGCAATTAAAAAACCATCCAATAGCACAGACATCCTTAAGCAGCATATTGCTGCCGCATTAAGGATATCTTTTTCCGCATGTTTTTACTTGGAATACAACTCGACGATTAACATTTCATTTACAGGAACATCAATCATTTCTCTGGTAGGAAGGTTTTTAATTGTTCCCTTCAACGCCTCCTGGTCCACTTCCATCCATTCAGGAACCAGTCTTCCGCCTGTTACCTCAAGGATGTCCTTGTATCTCTGCAGGGATTTGGATTTCTCTCTGATTTCAATCACATCCCCTGCTTTAATCAAGTAAGAAGGAATATTAACACTCTTTCCATTTACCAGGATATGCTTGTGACCTACAATCTGTCTTGCCTCTCTCCTGGTTCTTGCAAAGCCCATTCTGAAAACAACGCTGTCAAGTCTGCTCTCCAGCATAATCATAAGGTTTTCACCGGTCATGCCTTTCATTCTGTCAGCCTTGCTATAATAATTCCTGAAAGGTTTCTCAAGCACGCCGTAAATGAATTTAGCTTTCTGCTTTTCTCTGAGCTGAAGGCCGTATTCACTTACCTTCTTACCTGCCCTTGCATTTGTCCTGTTGGATTTCTTATCATATCCCAGATATGCAGGTTCAAGACCAAGTGACCTGCATCTTTTTAAAACCGGTACTCTGTTTACCGCCATTATTTTACCTCCATTTTCGCGCGCCCGGAAACATGACTGCCTCCTGCGCGGTATTGTTTACAGCACTGTGCGCCTTCTTCCAACCGTAATTACTGATAAATATTATACACGACGACGTTTGGGCGGACGGCATCCATTGTGAGGAACCGGTGTTACGTCCCTGATGCTGGTTACTTCCAGTCCGCATGCGGAAAGAGCACGGATTGCTGCCTCACGGCCTGAACCGGGGCCCTTTACCATAACGTCTACTGTCTTTAAACCATGTATCAAAGCAGCCTTTGCTGCTGTTTCAGCCGCCATCTGTGCGGCATAGGGAGTAGATTTCCTTGAACCTCTAAAACCAAGACCACCGGCACTTGCCCAGCTTAAGGCGTTTCCTTCATTGTCTGTCAATGTAACAATTGTATTGTTAAAAGAAGACTGGATATGTGCCTGTCCATGTTCAACGTTTTTCTTGACACGTTTTTTTGTCACTTTTTTGGTAACTTTTTTTGCTGCCATTTAAACTAACCTACTTTCTCAATTAAATTTTTTACTTTTTCTTGTTTGCAACGGTACGCTTCGGGCCCTTTCTGGTCCTTGCGTTTGTCTTCGTATTCTGTCCACGTACAGGAAGACCTTTCCTGTGGCGGATACCTCTGTAGCATCCGATTTCCTGAAGTCTCTTGATGTTCATGGCTACCTCTCTACGGAGATCACCTTCCACCATGTAACCAGCCTCAATTACTTCGCTGATTCTCTTAACTTCCTCATCCGTCAGCTCTCTAACACGAGTATCGGGATTAACCTTCGCCTCAGCCAGAATCTTGTTAGAGCTTGTTCTTCCGATTCCGTAAACATAAGTTAAGCCGATTTCCACACGTTTTTCTCTGGGTAAGTCAACACCTGCAATACGAGCCATTTACGTTTCCTCCATTTTCCTTCGCGCACTTATGTGCGTTGATACTAATTGATTGGGGCTTTTAAGGCCCAATCGGATTTCCCGATCTTACGTGATTTCACTGTGAATTTTCACGTGCGAAATTTTCACGAACCAAGAAGTAATCTTTAAGGCTCCTTCGTACAATTATATCAATTAGTGCGGCGACGGAGCGCTGCACTACAGCCGCTTCATGATAATTGGACAAGAACCCTCCCGCTATTAAAGCAGCAGATTATCCTTGTCTCTGTTTGTGCTTCGGATTCTCACAGATAACTCTGATACGTCCTTTTCTCTTGATGATCTTGCACTTTTCGCAAATCGGTTTTACTGATGATCTAACCTTCATGTTAAACCCTCCTTTCAAAAAAGACCGTTTTACATTATAACATGGTATAAATACAAATGCAAGGGGGATTATCACTTATCCCGCCAAATAATTCTCCCCTTACTCAAATCATAGGGGGACAATTCCAATGTAACCTTATCACCCGGAAGAATACGGATAAAATTCTGCCTCAGTTTACCGCTGATATGAGCAAGCACTCTGTGGCCATTTTCCAGTTCTACCTGAAACATGGTGTTAGGAAGCTTTTCAACTACTGTTCCTTCAATTTCAATTACATCAGCTTTTGACATTCGTTACCTCCTTTTGAATAAAAGCGTTTTGATGTCTATTATGATTACTTCTTATTTTAATTGCGCGCTTGATTTCCTCATCATATACTGTTTCCTGTGCCTTCAGCTTCATCATCAGGGGCTTATTGACATCTGTCTTCACAAGTTGTATATGTTTCCTTTTCTTTTTCTTAGGATTGTCTGACTTTCTGTTTTTCCCATCCGCCAGATATACAAACTCCGCATCTTCTTTTATAATGACATACATCTGTCCTTTGTCATGCCCTGCACGGGATATTGCAAACATTCCTGTCATATAAATCCCCCATTCCTGCCAACAGCCCGTAAAATGAATCTCCATTCCTGAGCGTTTTGTGGCGGAGCAATATGAATATGCAATTTGTCGCTTTGCCGTATTTACTTCCGTTCGGAAAGCAACGTAAGCACTTCCGGTTCTCCCTCTGTAATAAGCACGGTATTTTCGTAATGAGCGGATAGGGAACCGTCCCTTGTGACCACAGTCCACTCATCCTCAAGCCATTCCACTTTATAACTTCCCAGGTTAACCATAGGTTCAATTGCCAGCGTCATACCAGGCTGCAGCCTGATTCCTCTGCGCAACTGCCTGTAATTGGGTATCACCGGGTCTTCATGGAGGCTTGTGCCGATTCCATGGCCTGTCAGGTCCCTCACAACCCCGTATCCGTATCTGCCGCAATATGCCGCAATGGCATTTGATATATCATGTAAATAATAACCTGCCCTGGCATATTTGATACCTGCAAAGAAACTTTTTCTTGTAACCGCAATCAGTTTTGCCGCATCATCACTTATTTTCCCTACCGGATAGGTTCTGGCCGCATCCGAATGATAGCCTTTATAAATAAGTCCTGCGTCCAGACTGACAATGTCACCCTCCTTAAGGATCCGCTCCTTAGAAGGAATCCCATGCACCACCTCATCATTTACAGAGACACAGATAGACGCCGGATAGCCATTGTAATGCAGAAAATTGGGAGTACATCCGTAGCCGCGAATCAGCTTTTCTCCTAAAGCATCGATGTCCCAGGTGGAAATTCCCGGCCTTATGGCCCTTCCAAGCTGTGCGTGAACCTGCGCCAAAATTCTGCAGGATTCACGCATCAGATCAATTTCACGTTTTGATTTAATCGTTACCGCCATTTAGATTCCTTCTTTCACTGAAGAATGGCTGCTATGGCGGCGGATACCTCTTTCATATCCATAGTGCCGTCCACCGTCTTTAAAATGCCCTTAGCCTCATAAAAATCAATCAGCGGCTGGGTCTGTTTGTGGTAAACATCCAGACGGTTTTTCACCGTTTCAGGCTTATCGTCATCACGGAGGACCAATTCCTGACCGCATGTATCGCAGATGCCTTCCTTTTTGGGTGGAATATGCTCTACATGATATGTGGCGCCGCAGCCTGCGCATGCCCGCCTGCCGCTCATCCTTCTGATGATGTCCTCATCAGGCACCTCCACATCAATTGCAAAGTCAAGCTTTTCATTTTGTTCCTCAAGGGCCTTATCAAGTACCTGGGCCTGTGGAATGTTTCTCGGGAAGCCGTCCAGAACATAACCGTCTTTACAGTCCTCCTTAGCCACTCTGTCAAGGAGAATCTTGACCGTCAGTTCATCCGGAACCAGAAGTCCCTGATCCATATATTTCTTTGCTTCCATTCCAAGCTCAGTTCCATTTTTAATGTTGGCCCTGAAAATATCTCCTGTGGAAATACTGGGAATACCGAATTTTTCTGCAATCACTTTTGCCTGCGTGCCTTTCCCTGCACCAGGTGCACCTAACATAATTATTTTCATGCTTGCACCTCCATGTTTTCTCCATCACCAATGCTCATGAAAAGTACGGTGCAAGTATCGGATGCACACATGCGGACAAGCCGCATGGCGCGTGTACGCTCAGCGCAGTAAATGCGCAGAGCTGTTGCCTTAGATTTTCTTTTCATACTTACTCCTCCGCATATCTCATACTGTTCGAGATAATGCATTATAAGTCCTCATGCCCGAATCTGCAGGGGCGAATATTTCTCATTATCAAATTAGAGGTAAAAGAAAAGCCGGCCAAACCTTCAGGCTTTCCTTTAACCTCTAATATATATTTCATGCAATGACTTTTCAGCACTGCTTTTTTACGCCTTAAAGCGTCATAACAGTTACTTCGTATATTAGTCATTTAAAAAACCTTTATAGTTGCGCACCAGCATCTGTGATTCAATCTGCTTCATTGTCTCTAATACTACGCTGACAATAATGATAAGACTGGTTCCGCCAAAGGATACCTGTGCTCCAAAGATACCATTAAATGCGAAAGGTATCACACACACAATGGTCAGACCCACAGCGCCGATAAAGATAATATAGTTCAGAATTTTTGTCAGATACTCGCTTGTAGGCTTTCCTGGCCTTATACCGGGAATAAAACCACCCTGCTTTTTCATGTTTTCTGCAATCTCAAGGGGATTAAAGGTAATGGATGTGTAGAAATATGCAAAGAAAATAACAAGCACAACATACACGACCAACCCGATAGAATAAACAGGCTCATTGGGATTACACCAGTTTGATGAGCTTAATCCTCTCAGGATGTGTCCCCATACACCAGTTCCATTATACCCAAAGAAACTGCACAGAATCACCGGCAGCTGCATCAGGGATGATGCAAAAATAATAGGAATAACGCCAGCCGTATTGATCTTTAAGGGAATGGAAGACATCTGTCCGCCTACCATTTTCCTTCCCTGAACCTTCTTGGCATACTGAACCGGAATCTTGCGGACGCCGTCATTTAAAATGATAACCAGAACTACCATTGCAAGGATAACAGCCAAAATAACAATTGCTGCAACCGCGCCAACGGCGATTGCCTTGCCGCGCACAAATCTGTCGAACAGACCGGCAATATCCTGCGGAATTCTGGAAATGATATTGATGACCAGGACAATGGAAATACCATTGCCTACGCCCTTTTCCGTGATCCTTTCGCCTATCCACATAAGGAAAGCACTGCCTGCCGTGAGAGCGGCAACAACGGTCAGCTTATTAAAGAAGTTATTTACTTCCAAAAGACCGCCGCCTCCAAAATAAAAGGCCATAGCAGTAGATTCAATCAGAGCAAGCCCAACTGTTACATAACGGGTAATTGCGGCAATTTTCTTTCTGCCATCTTCCCCTTCTTTCTGCATCTCCTCTAACTTTGGAATTGCAATGGTGAGAAGCTGCATAATAATGGAAGATGTGATATAAGGCGTGATGTTAAGCGCCAATATAGACATATTCAGGAAAGAACCGCCCGTAAAAGCATCAAAGAAATTGAACGCATCCCCTGTCTGCTGCGCAAACCAGTTGGAAAAATAATGCCTGTCTACCCCGGGCACAGGCAGCTGTGACCCTAAACGGATCACAACAAGCATGCCGAGTGTAAACAGTAGTTTATTTCTTATTTCTTTAATTTTAAATGCATTTTTTAAGGTTGTAAACATTACATCACCTCTGCAGTTCCACCAACAGCTTCAATTTTTTCTTTTGCGGATGCACTGAAAGCATTTGCCTTTACTGTAAG
>CAJUED010000090.1 GCA_910585075.1 uncultured Lachnospiraceae bacterium | reverse complement strand
CGGCTTCTCTTAGAATTTTCAGGGTTGCATTGCTGTTTATTTGTCAAGGTTCAACTTTACTGCTTTGTAATTCTCATTCGCAATCTCTTGTGACGTGCGACTTTCAAATAATATCAAATGAACCATTTTTTGTCAACACTTTTTTAAAAATTTTTTTAAAAAAATTTTTTTAATTTTCAAAGCGTCTATTTTAAGTCTGATTATCGTCTTATATGTAAACGCTTCTACAGGGCTGATTACAAAATTTATGCTGTCGCTATCTATAATTCCTTCTATGCAAGAACGGATAAGCCCCAGTTTTTTAGAAAATACACCAGGATTCCAACAATCACACCCGCTTCCGCTACTCCGATCACCGCACCCATCAATTTGTCAAGCCCTTTCACCACAGGCAGCTTTGCTATCAGCTCCAGTGAGGTAAACAGCACATGGACCAGCCGATACACAACACAAACCGCGAAAAGAACGGCAATAAACTGAACCGACCTGTTCATTTCCTGATCCATATAACTTCCTATGGCCCCTATAATAAGAACAACACAAAATCCCGCCACTGCCATGGCAATCAGCGAAATCAATTCCTGAACCATCCCTTTGCGCAGGCCCGCCATAACTCTCCATATGAAAATAATCAAAATTACTGCCAGAGAAATATAATACATTTGTACCCTCTTATTTTAGCTCAATCGTATCAATAGAATCGGATGTCACCGTCACATATCTGTAAGCGGAAGATGTGGGAATAAGAAGCGATGTGCTTTTCTCAAAACTTCCTGAAAACTTCTCTACACCTTTCATACTGAATATCCGGCAATCCATGTCATTATAAATAACTATCTGATCCTTGTTAAAAATAATATCCGTATACTCTATGTCAAAAAACTGCGAATGCACCTGTTCGCCCGATTCGTTGTAGACGTCCAGTCTGTAGGCAGCCTGCCCGCTCTGGTCGTTAAAGACAAGGCCAACATAATTCTCGTTGTAATAAATACTCTGTACTTCTTCCTCAAGAAACTTGGTTGCGATATTTACAGGTCTCTCCGCACCGGAAAAAAATACAATCCTGTCATCTGAAACACCAAAGGCGGAATCATTGTCCATAAACTGCACATAAGGCACAATCGTATCCAGATAATCAAAGCCACTGACATAGTTATCCGTTTCGTTTTTACCTACTTCTCCGAAATTATAAAATGCTACGGAAGATTTCATATTGCCACTGTCCACATATAAAAAAGAAACCACCATCAGGTTCCCATTTGGTGTCAGAGAAACACTCACCGGATAACCGCTTTTGTCCATAGTGGCTTTACCGTTCACAATGGGCACATCCGTATTTTCATTCCCGTTATACACGTAGATTCTGGTCACATCCGCATCATCCAAAATAGCTGCCACAACCCCGTTTGCCGACACGCAGAAATCTCTGATCGGAAGGTTTGTGTTAATGGTTCCCTTCTCACTGCCTTTGTCCATAACATATATGGCACGTCCATTGTAATCGCCAATCGCCGTCATTTGTTCACAGATGGAAATAAGCGGCGTCTGCATTTCATAAGTACGGTTCCAGACCGCATTGCCCTTTGCATCCATGCAGCTTGCCCCATCCTTGCTGTACAAAAGTACGTTTCCGCCAAGCTCCTCTACCGTTGCCCCCTGTACAATAATTACCGGAAAGGAGGCGGTAACCGTTCCTTCCGTATACACTTTATTTTTCCATTGTATGATTAAAAAGGCCACCATCCCTGCTGCCAGAGCCACCGTAAGTACAATCCTATAAAATATTGCCAGCTTGTGACTGCGGATTTTTTCTTTATAATCGACACGTTTCTCTGTCTTCTGCCGCTTTTCTTTTTCCTTTAAATAATCACGTATGTTCGCCATCCGTTTATCTCCAAATCTTTCGTAACGACTTAAGTCCCGCCATAGCGGCGCTTTAACGCAGCAAGCGCGCAGCGCCATCCGGACCGTTATCGTTTATATTCCCTACGAAAGCCGCCGCCCTGCCGGTCATTTCCACGAATCCATACATTTTATGGTAATCATTAATCGCAGTCACTGCTATTGTCAGTATAATAATGCAACTCCCATAAATCAATCTTTTAATCATGTTCCCTATCGAAAAGGCAGAATGCTTCCTGCACAAATGAGAAAACTTTTCGGATTTTTGCTTCCGGTCCGCCTCTTTACCCATATATTTTCCACTTTTCTCATAACAAAAAATCAGATAATTTTGCATAGCCTCATTCTTGTCATAAAAAATATAATATCCTTCTTTAGCACCGGGAACTTTTTGCCTGTTCCCGTATATATTAACATAGCCAATCAATTCGTACTTTTCAAAATATTCTTTTCTAACCTGTTCCTCATTCCTGCCGTATTCCAATTCGTCTATCACACTTGCAGCGCCAAATATCAGATAGCATTTCCGGTTGTCCTTTTGGCAGACATGCCCAAAAAGCGCAACCCTCAGCGGAAATACCTCCTTTTCTCTCCTGAGTTCATTCAAATATGTACAAACGTAGTCTTCCAGATAAACCCGTTCGCTTCCATTTACTTTTCCAACCTGTTTTACCATTGTCGGCAGCTGCATTACAATCCCCCTTCCCCTATGCCTGTCAAAATTCGCAGCAGTTCGGCCAAACTGTTACCTAAAGTTTAACATAGCATGGCGCCAAGTGGGATTGTAATGCATCGTCAAACATTTCCTCCTGGGGAAAAAATTGCCGTTTAATCAAATTTATAAATAGTTGTACTCTTATACCTTCTTTCCGGGCCAAACACAGCGGAAGGGAAACCCGGTTTATTTGCCGTATCCGGGAAATACTGTGTTTCCAGGCAAAGGCCGTCTCTTTCCCCATAGGTTGCATTTTCTTTTCCCGTATGCTTTGTGATAAAATTCCCCGCGTAAAACTGCACTCCCGGTAAATCCGTGTAAGCTCTCATACGGCGCCCGGATACCGGTTCTTCCACAACGGCAAATTCCCTTAAAGCCCCCTCCGGTCCGTCAAGCACCCAGTTGTGGTCATATCCTCCCGGAATTTGGAGCTGTTCGTTATCAGCGTCAATTTCTTTCCCTATTTTCTTTGCCTCCGTAAAGTCAAAGGGCGTTCCGGAAACAGATGCAATTTCCCCGGTAGGGATTGAGCCGGGTTTTACCGGCGTATAAGCGGACGCTTTTAAGGTGAGAACATGGTCGCAGATAGTCCCTTTATCATGCCCGGTCAAGTTAAAATAGGTATGATTGGTCAGGTTGATAATCGTATCTTTGTCGCTTTCACCCTCGTATTGGATTTTCAGTTCATTGTCCTCGGTAAGGGAATAAGTTACCTGTATCTTTTTATTGCCCGGAAAGCCCATGCTTCCATCCTCGTCCTCAAGGGAAAGGACAAGAGCATCCTCCTTTTCACTCACCTTCCATACCTTCTTATGGTATCCCAGCTCCTTACTGCTGTGCAGATTATTTTCCCCATCGTTTACCTGCAGCTGGTATCTTTTGCCTTGAAGCTCAAAGGACGCCCCGCCCACACGGTTTGCATTAGGTCCTATTACCGCCCCAAAAAAGCAGCCATTTTCAAAATAAGGCTCCAACGCGTCATATCCCAGAACCACGTCGACAGCGTTTCCATCTTTATCCGGCACAAAAAGATTCACTAAAATAGCGCCGTAATTGATAATTCCTGCCCGCATACCCTTTGCATTTTCCAGCCAGTACCGATAGATTTCCTCACCGGACCGCGTTTTTCCAAATAATTCTTTTTTTGTAATCATTTCTTCCCCCATTCCGAAGCGTTTTATGCTGAGTTTGCCGTCGGCATACTCATTAGAAACTGCGAGTAGAATTTCAAATTCTGCTCTGCGACAAAACGACATCTGCGATGTCGAGAATTTGTGACGCTTCGGCACAAATTCTTAAATTTCCACCCGTCCCTCAAGGGCCCGCAGCAGTGTCACTTCATCAATATACTCCAAATCTCCTCCAACAGGCACGCCGCTGGCGATTCTCGTCACTTTAATGCCTGTAGGTTTGATCAGCTTACTGATATACATGGCCGTTGTCTCGCCTTCTAAGCTGGAATTGGTTGCGATAATCACTTCCGCCACCTCTCCTTCCAACCGCGTAATTAATTCCTTCAGACGAATATCCCCCGGTCCGATTCCAAGCATGGGCGAAATGGCCCCGTGAAGTACATGGTATACCCCCTCGTACTTCCCGGTCTTTTCATAGGCAGCCAAATCTCTGGTATTTTCCACCACCATAATCGTGCTGTGGTCCCGCTTTGCATTGGCACATACCGGGCAGACTTCGTTATCCGTCAAAGTAAAGCACTCCTTACAGTAACGGACATTTTCCTTGGCCTCCAAAATTGTTTTGGCAAGCCGCTCCACCTTATCCTTCGGCATGTTAATCAAGTGAAAAGCCAGCCTTTGCGCTGACTTAGAACCGATTCCCGGCAACCCGGACAACTCATCTATTAATTTGTTGATATGTCCGCTGTATAAATTCATCAGAAAGGAAGGCCTCCTCCCAGACCAAGTCCTCCTGTCATTTTGCTCATAACCTCCGCACTTGCATCATCAGCCATACGAAGGGCCTCGTTGGTTGCAGCCATCACCAGATCCTCAAGCATTTCAATATCCTCCGGATCCACAACCTCCTCGGACAGCTTGACCTTTGTCACTTCTTTTTTGCCGGTCACAGTCACTTCGACCGCGCCGCCCCCTGATTTGGCTGTAAACTCCTTAGTCTCCAGCTCCTTCTGATTTTCCTCCATCTGGCGCTGCATCCTCTGGGCCTGCTTCATCAGATTGTTCATGTTGCCAGGCATCCCGCCTGGGAATCCTCCACGTTTCGCCATTTGAAACCTCCATTCCGCCAACAGCCCGCAATTCGGCTGTTATACAAATTTGTTATATGAAAGCAGCTTCCAAGCTGTTGTCATCTATTGCTCTTATTCTAATATCGTTGACTATAGATATCCAAACCGCCTGAATCTTATCAGAGTCCGGCATTACTCAATACATTTCTTCAGGCTCCTCATCCAGTTCCTCCACTTCCATGTGGATTGCCTGACTTATCACCTTTGTTAAATCCGGGAAAAGTTCTTCCGGACTCCTGCCCGGTTCCGGGCCTTGTATGGTCACTTGAATTTCCTTTTCCATGAAATTTGCAAGTATATTTTCAAATTCTTCTTTGTGCAAGGTCTCCTTAAAATAATCCAGCGGCAGACCATCTTGCACAACCACCAGCAGATTTCCATCTTTTCCAAGGCTGGGATAAGCGTTCTTCAGATATGCCTTCATGGGCATAGGCGTTTCAGCTACGATTGCCGACCAGCTTCCCACCGCACGCTTCACATCCTCAGGAATCGCCTTGGGAAGCTCCACCTGAACTTTTGCTGCCGGGGGAGCGCCGGCACTTCCATGATTTCCTGCTGCCGGGGCTGACACCGCCGTCATGGGAATACCGTTTTCTATTTTTTCTTCCAGCTGCCTGATTCTGTCTGCCAGAGAACCCGTATCCGTCTCCATGCCCGGTCTGCACAGCTTGATAATAGCCATCTCCACCAGTATCCTTTTCTGGGTGGCATAGCGTATTTGTCCGGAAAGCTCGGAAAGCACCCGGATATAACGCATAATAATATCATTCTCCACCATCTGGGCTTCTTCTTTCAGTCTGGCAAGATTTTCCGTGGAAACATCCACCGCATCTTCCATTCCATCCGCCGTCTTTACCAGAAGCAGATTTCTCAAATACCAGGTAAAATCCAATATAAACTGGCCAAGCTCCCTGCCCTGCATGATAATTTCTTCCAAAAGGGAAATGGCTCCTGTCACATCTCCCTTTAAAACAATCCGAAGCAGCCTGCTGAATACCTCCGTATCCACCGCCCCAAGCACATCCAGCACTTTATCATAGGTCAGTTTTTGGCCAAAATGAAAAGCAATACATTGGTCTAAAAGACTTAAGGCATCACGCATGGAACCGTCTGCTGTCTTTGCAATATAACGGATGGCCTTATCCTCTGTCTCCACCTGTTCCTTCTCCATAAGTTCCAAAAGCCGCTCCGATATGGTTTCAATCGTGATTCTCTTAAAATCATATCTCTGGCATCTGGACATAATTGTCACAGGTATCTTGTGGACCTCTGTAGTTGCCAGTATAAAAATAACATAAGAAGGCGGTTCCTCCAAAGTTTTTAACAGGGCATTAAAAGCCCCTATGGAAAGCATATGGACTTCATCAATAATATAAACCTTATATTTCCCCTCAGCGGGGGAATATGCCACTTCATCCACAATCTCGCGAATGCTGTCCACGCCATTGTTGGAAGCCGCATCAATTTCAATCACATTCATGCTGGCTCCCGCCCCAATGGCGCGGCAGATGGCACATTCCCCGCAAGGGCTTCCGTCTTTTGGATTCTCACAGTTAACGGCCCGGGCAAAAATCTTGGCAATACTTGTCTTACCGGTTCCCCGGGTACCGCAAAATAAATACGCATGGGAGGTGCGTTCCGCCTTTATTTGATTTTTCAGTGTTGTTACGATATGTTCCTGTCCCTTTACATCTTCGAATGTCGCAGGACGGAATTTTCTGTAAAGGGCCGTATATGACATACCTTTTATTTCCTTCCCTAATCGCCAAAGCTGATTCCCAGCAGCTTAGCTTCTCTTACGATAGAAGCGTCAGGGGAAACCATCTTAAGCTTTCCGGCAACCTCCTCAAGAGGCACCTTTACAACCTCACGGTTCTTGTATCCTACCATGAAACCGTATTCACCCTTCAAAATAAGCGCTCCGGCCTCTGCTCCTAAACGGCTTGCAAAAACACGGTCGTAAGGGCAGGGACTTCCGCCCCTTTGTGTGTGTCCGGGTACGGTAACTCTTACCTCATCCCCTGTCTTTTCCTGAATCTGCTGTGCCAGCTCATAGGAAACGGAAGGGAATTTGTAATTCTTCATTTTCTCTTTATATTCTTTCTTGGACAGTTTAGCGTCTTCCTTGGAGATGGCTCCTTCTGCCACCGCCAGGATGGTAAATCTGCTTCCGCCATTGTTCCGCTCTTTAATCTTTGAAACTACTTTCTTAACATCATAAGGAATCTCAGGTATCAGGATGATATCCGCGCCGCCTGCCATGCCGGCATTTAAAGTAAGCCATCCAACCTTATGCCCCATTACCTCCACAATAAACACTCTGCCATGGGAAGCCGCGGTGGTGTGGATACAGTCAATTGCATCAACTGCAATATTCACTGCGCTCTGGAAACCAAAGGTCATATCCGTTCCCCAAAGGTCATTGTCAATGGTCTTAGGCAGGGTGATAATGTTCAGTCCCTCCTCCCTTAAGAGGTTTGCTGTCTTATGGGTTCCATTACCACCCAAAATTACAAGACAGTCCAGACGAAGCTTGTAATAATTCTGCTTCATGGCATCAACCTTGTCCAGCCCATTCTCATCAGGGTCTTTGATGGTCTTAAAAGGAGTACGTGAGCTTCCTAAAATTGTACCGCCCTTTGTAAGTATACCGGAAAAATCACGGCCGTCCAACATCCGAAAATTTCCATAAATAAGGCCTTTGTAGCCGTCAATGAATCCGTAAATCTCAACCTGTTCTTTGCTGTTTACAAGACATTTTACCACACCCCTCATAGCGGCATTGAGTGCCTGACAATCACCGCCGCTCGTCAACATACCAACTCTTTTCACTTAACTCATTCCTCCTTTTCATTGTGTCACAAATTATTATGTGTTTTTTATTATACATAATTTGATGTCTTTAAACAACCTTTTTAGCCCGAAAAATGTTACCTTAGAGATTGCCACCATGCAAAAAGTAACCACAAAATCCATTATTCCCAAAAGAAGTAAAAAGAAGCGATTGACTTGTAATTTCCAAACAAGTATAATAACAGAAGGCTCCGGCACAAAAGCTATCAGCCTGTTATCATACGGAGAGTTATCGAAGCGGTCATAACGAGCTGCACTCGAAATGCAGTTGTCCTTTACTGGGCACGTGGGTTCGAATCCCACACTCTCCG
>CAJUED010000089.1 GCA_910585075.1 uncultured Lachnospiraceae bacterium | reverse complement strand
AACTGCGTTCCGTATTCATGCGGTATGCACTGTGCCTTGCGCTTGCGGTTTTTATGGTGCTTGCGGTTAATGTGGGGGCTTATCTTTTTTGCGTGAGCATAGGGGCCATATATCCGCTGACCAGCATAAGTACCGCAATAGAAATGGAAAAAGATAATCTGCGGTCTGTCCGGCAGGTCGAAGAATCTGATATACCGTATCCATGCGAATATGTCATATTCACAAAAGACGGGCAGTACGCAGGCGGCTCCATTGGCTGGGAGTATAGCACCGCCATATGGAATACCTGCATGGAAGGGGGCAGGACCAGAGACGGTGCGTATCTTTATTCTGTCATTGAGAGAGAAGAAGAAATCCTGATTTTGAGATACCGCATGACGGCCCAATTTGGAAATGCGGCATTAAGAAGTATATTTCCGTCTGCCGACTGGCTTTTGATCGTCACTATCCTGTTGGAAATTCTGCTCTCTCTGATTGTAATATCTTTTATATTTGGGAAATATCTTGGGAAAAAGATTGACAAACTGCTGGCTGTCGTCCACAAAATAGAGGATCAGGATTTGGAATTTGAAATTCAAAAAAGCAGACTTTTTGAGGTGGATCAGGCATTGGATGCGCTTGACCATATGAGGCTTGCGCTGCGGCAGTCCCTTGAGAGGCAGTGGTATGACGATAAAATGAGACAGGAGCAGCTTTCTGCCCTGGCACACGATCTGAAAACACCGCTTACCATTATCAGGGGAAATGCAGAGCTGCTTTTTGACACTTCCCGTTCAACAGAACAGCGAGAGTGTGCGGAATACATTGAGAACAGCTCCTTACAGATGCAGGAGTATGTGCAGGCATTGATTGAAGCTGCAAAATCTTGGGACAGCTATAAACCTTGTATGAAAAAGGTCAATATGGATTCTTTACTGCAGGAGCTTAAGAAGCGAATTGATGGTTTATGTGCTGTGAAAAATATTCTACTGCATTGGGATTGTGGACATCATCCTTCTTATATTACTGCAGATCACAATTTGCTTATAAGGATGTTCACCAACGTGCTTTCCAATGCAGTAGAACACACTCCGCAGGGTGGAGAGATTACCTTTGAAGTAGAGGAACATGGCAACGAGCTTTCTTTTCTAATTACAGATACCGGAAAAGGATTTTCTGACGAATCTTTAAAACATGCAACAGAAGAATTCTATATGGGGGATGACAGCCGGAATTCAAAATCTCATTATGGTATTGGTCTGTATGTGGCTGCTTCCATAGCCAAAAAGCACAATGGCAAAATCATTTTAGAAAATTCTGCTGTTGTAGGCGGTGCAAAAGTTACAATACAAATCCCGTACTGACGGGCAGTTAAAAAACGTGGCCTTATGCCGCCTTTTTTAATCTTAATGGAAGCGGCCTGTTCCCAATATAGTGACCTTAAAATCGGGCTTGAAGCGGCGGGGGTTATCGTACTGGAGGATGAAGCCGTTTCCTTAGAGCGGAATGGGGAAGGTCAGTCAGGAAATGGCTGACATGAAAACGATACGGGAGGCTGACAGGCGGTGGCTGTGCCTCCTGTTCGGGGAGCCGTATGAAGCAGAGTATGTCCCAGTTTGTTTTATTGTTGATGATGAAATGATTCGAGCGACAAAAGCCCAAAAAGGTAGGAATAGCCACTATATATAGTCTTGTTAAGAGGAGCACTTATACAATATATAGTGACTTCCTTAAGAAATCTACCTTTTTGCCGCTCGAATCGTGCGGTGTGGAGTGGGGATATTCAGTAGACAAAACGCATTATACTGTGCATTCCATGCGAATATGGCAAAGGCGGACTGCTACAAAAGGTGATAAAGACGATATGCAAGATATATGATACTTAGATGGATCAGGCATTAAAACGGAAAAGCGTTTGTTGGAAGAAAACCAATGAACGCTTTTCTCTTGATAGCAGGTTAGAGGTAAAGTACAATAGAAACGATATTGGTTAAAGGAGCAATCGTATGTACAGAGTCGGAATATGTGATGATGATAAAGTTTTGTGTTCTTTGCTGGAGGAACAGATTCAGGGGCTTTCGGCAGAATTTTCAATAAAATTTGAAATAGAGGTATGGTATAGCGGAGAGAGCTTGGAGAGTGATTTGAAAAAAGGTGTTGGATTGGATATCCTTTTTCTTGATATTGAATTATTGCAGAAAAATGGGATTGCGATAGGAGCTTTTATCCGTGATGAGATGGAGGATACAGATACCCATATCGCCTATATTTCTTCAAAGCAGAGTTATGCGATGGAACTTTTCAAGATGCAGCCATTGGAATTTCTGGTAAAGCCAATTTCCGCCGCACGGCTGAAAGAAGTGCTCGAAAGAAGCATGAAAAGGAAAAAGTATGCGGAAAGCTGTTTTGAATATCAAAGAGGGAGCCGGATTTTTCGTGTTTCGGTAAAGGAAATATTATATTTTATGAGCATGGATAAAAAGGTTTTGATGATAAAAAGGGATGGACAGGAGGAATTTTATGGCAAGCTGAAAAATGTCATGGAGCAGCTTCCGGCAGGATTTTTGATGATACACCAGTCCTATGTGATACATCAGGAATATGTGAGCGAGTATTCCTATGAAAGCATAAAAATGATGAATGGTGATGTCCTGAGTGTCAGTAAGCCCTACAGAAAAGAAGTCAGGGCGAAAATAAAACAATATTTGAAGGAAAAAATGTACAATGCATTATAAGATAGTATATGAATTGACAGTGGTTTTGATTGTAGGCATTTTGCATACGGCACTACTGAAAAAGGTCTTGGATACCTTTCTGCCTGCAGGGGATAAGGACAGGCTGATGTGGAAAATCGTTTTTGCGGGATATTATTTGTTGACAACAGCCGCCTACAGTGTATTTCATGTATCGTTTCCCTATGAAATATGTAATTTGGCGGGTATTATTGGCGTGGCTTGTTTTTATTGTGGGGCATGGGAGAAAAAAATATGGATTTCTATGGTTTGGTTCTGTTTGGATACAGGCAGCGGGACGGCTGTATCCCTTGCCTGTTCAGAGATGGTAGGAATGCAGCAGGCTGCGGTTTCTGCCTTGCTCCTGCTGATTTGCGTGGTGGTTGTGTGTCATATTCCTGATTCGAGAGAAGGAAGGGAAAAAGTGCTTGATAAAAAGCAGATGTGTTTGCTGTCTGCAATTCCCATATTAAGCGTGACGGTATTTTGGGGGTTTATGTATGAAAACATTGGCAGATTGACAGCGGTATTTGTGTGTGTTGTGGTTTTAGCGCTTAATCTGTGTGTGTTTTATTTGTACCATATTTTGCTTAAAAATTATGTGAAGCTAAGGGAACAGGATATTTATAAACAGCAGACGATTGCTTATCAGAACCAGTTTGAGATTATGAAAGAGTCGCAGAGCCGTATCAGGGCATTAAAACATGATATGAAAAACCATGTGTTAGCACTTAAGGGACTGGCAAAGGGTTCAAAGTTAGAAAAACTGATGGAATATCTTGATTCCATGCAGGAGTTTATGAAGAATCCGTCAGAACATATTTATACTGGGAATGAAGCCTTGGACAGCCTGCTGAATTACAAGCTGCAAAGGGCAAAAGAAGTATTAAAAAAAGTGGAAACGGATATTGTGCTTCCTGAGAAGATGAATCTGCACTCTTTCGATTTCAATGTCATTGTTGGAAATCTTTTGGACAATGCAATAGCAGCATCTGTTCAGACAGACGGACAGCTTTTAAAATTCAGTATGCGGATGGAGAACGGCGTTCTGCTCCTGCATATGATAAATAGCTGCATGGGGATACCCGAAGGTGTATGCGAAATACGCAGGCTTTCCGAGAAGTCTTATGCAGGGCATGGGATAGGACTTACCAATGTCCAGAGAATTGTGGAAAAATATCATGGCGATATGGAAATGTATTGTAAAGACAACTATATGGAAACAGAGATTATGCTGTATATGAAAAAACTGTAAACACTGAAAAAGCTGTCATATGTTTATGGCAGCTTTTTCATAAAGATTTTTGTAACAGATTTCTGGGTTGATTTCGGAAAAAATATGGTAGAATTTCGCCGAAATTAAAAAATGAAAATGAAAAAGTGTATAATCCCTTATAACCCGGATGGGAAATTTACAGGAAGCAGGTTGAGAGAAAGGCAGGGTTATTAAGATGAAGAAAAAAATTACAAGCATACTGATAGCTGGAGCATTAGGAATATGTGTACTGACAGGGTGCCAGAAAGCGCCGCAAGCGTCTGGGAACAGCGATGTTTATCATGCAAAAAGCTCTTTGGAGGGCGATGTGGAGAATATCGTGGCCAAGGAGTCTGACGGAAGTACGGCAGGGCCAGACGGCTCTGAGCAGGGAGAAGGTTACGATGCATTAGTCGGAACGGAAGAAAACGGTATCTGGATTTGCGCTGATATTCCTGACGTGCCACAGGCCGTTTTGGCGTTGACTTTGCAGGAACGAGGCGATTGGGATACGGAAAAGCTGAAAGAACTGCTTGACAGCGAAAACGGGAATATTCAGGACATCACCGAAGAATATCTTGCGCAGAGGGAAAAAGAGTTCAGTGAAATGAATGAAGAAGATAAGCCGGTTGAATGGATGAATTTCGGTGATGATTCTCTTATGATTTTGTCGGACGGACAGAAGGAGGTATCTCTTGCAAGAAATACATCTGTAAGTTATACGGATGAAATATTAAAAAAGAACTGTGATGCAATTTATAAAGAAGCTCCGGAAATTGATGTTATAAGGGAGAGTGAAACCGCTCCCGCCCAATTTCCCGTTTCCCATGCGAAGGAAATTCTTCTGGAGAAACTGGCAGTATTGGATATTACAGAAATACATATTTCCAGGGCTTTGTATTATGAGCTTGACGGAACCGCATTTTATGAACTGACATTCACGCCTTCTTATGAAGCGATTGGAGTAGCGTCAGAGTTTGGCCAGATTGTGCTTGGGGAGGTTCAGCCGAGAGGAACTGCATGGATTACGCAGGACGGCATAGCGATGATGAATTTGGAAGATTATTGCGGCAAAATTGTGGAACGGTCTGAAACAGGGAATATTTTGACGTTCTCACAGGTGACTAATATTTTGGAAAAATATCTGGAAAATAATATGCTTTTCGGAAATTCCAGGGCAAAACTGACGCAGGCAGAGCTTATATATTATCCGACGCTTCGGGAAAAGGAACTGATCCTGACACCGGCATGGCACATCTACATTCCGCTCAACGAAAGGATAGATGCAATGGAGTCTGGCGATACAGTATGGCAGGAAGCGGTCGAGAGCGGCGCGGCGTGGAATATCTATCTGGATGCCGTGACGGGAGAATTGATAAAGGTGGAATAAAATGAATGGATTTTTTTGGAAGGATATGAAAAGAAGTTTCCTGAATATGGGTTTTTTTGTCGGGATGGCTTCCGTGGCAGCGCTTTTGACGGCTGCGGTGGTGACGGGGACACCGCCGGGACGTATACGGAGCAGCTACTATATTTTGTTCAATGTGTTTGGCGCTTCGGGATTTGGGCCTTTTGCGGCTGTCTTTCCCGTGCTGGCTTATGCGACTCGTTTTTGTGAAGAATATCAGAGTGGGTATTACCGTATGATTTTTTCAAGGATGAGCCCGACACGCTTTGGAAGAATCCGTATATGCAGCGTTGCATTGTCCGGGGGCGTCATGCTGGCAGTTCCGATTGCGTCTGCCTGTATCATGGCTTATATTCTTGGCGTTCCGGGCGTGCCGCAAGGCTCGGACGAGGGACTGCTGGATGGGACAATTATTCTTACCTATATCGTCAAATATGGGGATTGGTACATTGCCATTGGGAAAACCGTTCTCGGTTTTTTATTTGGGTGTGTATGGGCGCTTGTGGGATTCGCATTTGCAGTATGGATTCCAAACCGCTATGTTGCCCTGATTGCACCCTTTGTACTATATGAGTCCCTGTGGATTGCACTATATCAGATTATATGGCTGAATCCAATCTTTCTTCTTCGGGGAGATGATGTAGGAAGTTACCCTTTGGCGGCAGGAGTAGAATGTGTCTATATCATTGCCGTATCAACCGTCATTATGGCAGGACTTGTGAGGAGGTATCGGAATGGGTAGCTTTGCGGTAATCATAAAAGGAATGTTTCGGCAGGAGCAAAGAAACGTCAGGGTTATCATGGGATATCTTTTGGGATTTGCGATCGTGGGCTATTGGATGAGTGGTTTTTTGCGGTATGCGGCTGACACAGGAGAACCAGTCAATATACTGGAAGCCTTCTGCGTGGTTGAGCAGCATTATGTGAATATGCTGTTTTTGGTCTTAGGATGGCTTCTGGTAGTGGCAGACGCCCCGTTTATGAAAGGGAATATTTACCTGCTTTTATATCGGTGCGGCAGAAAGCGTTGGAATATGGGAATGTTTTTCTATATATTGATGCAGGCATTTTTTTATACTGCGGCTATGGCTGCATTTACCATAATCATCAGCAGTTTTTTGGGGTTTGTGGGGAATATGTGGAGCAGTCCGGTATATTCTCTTGCACGTGATGTCACAAACAACATTGGAGCCAAATATAATATTACATTTCCGTGGCTTGTGATGATGAAGGTCATGTCTGTTCCACAGGCATTTGCAGTGACATTTTTGTTCCTTTATCTGTATCTTGCTTTTATGGGAGTGCTTTTATATGCTGCTGCACTGCTGTTTTCGGGAATAGCCGGAATGGTGGCTGTAATAGGGGTGCATCTGACCGGATATTTACGAATGATGGACGGTTATACGGAAACTTCTTTGTTGGCAAGGGCAGTTCCGGGAAATTTTATAGATGGGACATTGTCTTACTGGCAGTCTGCCGCTTTGTTTTTGGCACTGATTGTGGTTTTAATGGTTTTATCATCTATTTTTGTGAAAAAAATTGAGTTTCAGTCGGGAACGGAGGTAGAAGGATAATGTCGGAAAGTGTGTTTATCAGGCTGTTTGCAGGAGTACCATCCGATTATTTTGAAGCCATACCGCTGATTCCTTTTGGACAATGGCTTCTGCCGATTGGCTTTTTTCTGTTGACAGTGGGTTTTTATGCAGAACGGAACAGAAAGGTGGAAATATTTTCCCTGTACCGTTATGGAACAGTTTCGGACTGGTGGACAAAGCATTTTGTGAAAAGGGTGATATTGGGTATAAAGACGGCAATGTTGCTCCTACTCATTGTTTTGACCTGCGATATTATTATGGGGAAATTGAGTTTACTTTCCGCAGGGTTTCTTGCAAAAATCAGTGTCTTGTGGCTGTTTCATAGTATCAGTATGGCAGCGTTTTTCGTGTTATTGGATTTATTCCCCATCAGGCGTTTTGTTCCGGGGGTGTTATTCCTGTTGGAAGGCATGACATTTATGATTGGCTGCCGGATTTGCGCAGTTTCCCATGCAATGTATGGAATGTGGGGGATGTATCTGCGAAGCAGTTTAAATGAAACAGGCGGCTTTCCGGTCGGAGTGATAATTGTAACGGAAGCAGTTTTGCTGGCAGCCAGTTTTGCTGTCGGGCGGGAATATTTGAAAAAAGAAACAGATTATATTTGAAGAAGGGAAGGTTTGCGAATATGGCAGAAGCAATCCGTGTGGAGAATGTAACAAAAAGGTTTGGAGAAGTCGTTGCACTCGACCGTATTAACATCAGTTTTGAAAAAGGAAAAATATATGGGATTATAGGAAGGAATGGTTCCGGTAAGACTGTACTGTTCAAAACGATGATTGGATATTTAAAACCGACAGGCGGAAGGGTTGTAGTGGAGGAAAAGGAGATCGGAAAAGATATTGATTTTGCAGAAAATATGGGAATTATTATTGAAAATCCCGGATTTTTAAGCAGATACACGGGATACAAAAATCTGGAATATTTGGCATCTATCCGTAAACTGATAGGCAGGGAACAAATCAGGGAGAGCATGGAACGGGTAGGCTTAGATCCCGACAGCTGCAAAAAAGTTGGAAAATATTCCCTTGGTATGAGGCAGAGGCTCGGTATTGCCCAGGCAATTATGGAAAACCCGGATATTTTGATTTTGGATGAGCCAATGAACGGACTGGACAATCAGGGGGTAAACGATGTGCGGGATATTCTTTTGGGATTAAAGAAAGAAGGGAAAACCGTCATACTCGCCAGCCATAATAAAGAGGATATAGAGGTTTTGTGCGATACGGTATATGAGATGGAATATGGAAGACTGGTATAAAAGAGATAAATGTTACTAATATTCTGGATGGCCTACAGTCGAAATACAAGTGGAATGATTAAGAACTATGAGGACACCAATGAGGAATAGCGGCAGTGCAGCATTTGGGAGAACCGTTTCGGGGTAATTGTGATAGAGCTGAAATGTCCGCACTGCGGTGAGGTGATACGGGTGTATTGGAAACCGAGGCTGAAAGGTAAATATACATAGATGAAAAGAAC
>CAJUED010000088.1:6526-8568 GCA_910585075.1 uncultured Lachnospiraceae bacterium | reverse complement strand
ATCCCTTTTTCCTCATTGGTAATAACTGCGCCGCAGTTCTGTTCGGCTCCTGTGCCGGAAGCGGTAACCACCGCACCCATCGGCAGATACTCCGTCGGAAATTTACCCTCCGAAAACTCCATTTCCCAGATGTCCTTGTCTGTTTTTGCCTGCGCCGCTATGATCTTACAGCAGTCAATGACGGAGCCTCCGCCTACCGCGAGGATAAAATCCACGCCCTTTTCTTTCGCTAACGCCGCGCCTTCCTGCACCTTAGCATAGGTAGGGTTGGGCATAATGCCCGGAAAATCTACAACTTCCTTTCCTTCCTTTGCAAGCAGCTCCTTTACCCTGTCATAGATGCCGTTCTTCTTCAGGGAAGCGCCGCCATAAGCGAGCATCACTGTCTTTCCATGTCCGTTTAACTCCGCCTGAAGCGCCTTTTCCAAAGAGTTCTGTCCAAAGTATACTTTTGTGGGATAAGTGAAAACAAATTCGTTCATTATGATGTCCTCCTTTTTATATTCATCAGCAGCATAACAATATACGGGAAGAACGCTGTTTTTGCGTTCTTCCATGTGAGTAGGTTCCGCCCTTTGGAACCGTAGAATTTCTTAGCGGGTGTTTTTTGACCGCTTAGAAATTCTTCTCGCATTGGTGCCGCCGAATACCTCTGACATTTCCATCGCATCGAGCTGTTTATCCAAAACCGCAATCTCTTTTTCCGTCAGCTTAATATCCGATGCCCCCGCATTTTCTTTCAGGCGGTCTGACTTTCTCGTTCCGGGGATTGGCACCAGATATGGTTTTTTCCCAAGCATCCACGCAAGGGCAATCTGACCGGGCGTGGCGTGCTTTCCTTCCGCAACCGTTCTGACCAGCTCCAGCAGTTTCTGATTCTGTTCCACAGCTTCCGGCGTAAACTGCGGCATCATGCTCCGGTAATCCGTACCCGCGTCAAACTTAGCCTCTTTCCCATACCTTGCGGACAAAAATCCATTTGCCAATGGCGAAAATGCCACATAACCAATGTTTAATTCCTCCAGTACGGGGAATAACACTTCATGCCAGCGCGCCATCATGGAATAGCGGTTCTGGATAGCCGTTACCGGGCAGACCGCATGGGCGCGGCGTATCGTTTCCTCGTCAGCTTCCGATAGTCCCCAGTGCGTAATTTTTCCCTCCTGCATCAGCTCCTGCATGACGCCCGCCACCTCCTCAACCGGTACGAACGGGTCAATGCGGTGCTGATAGTACAGGTCGATATGGTCAGTTCCCAGCCGCTTTAGGGAATTTTCTACCGAGACACGGATAACCTCCGGTCTGGAATCCGGCAGAAGCGGTTTATTTACCTGTTTGCTTTCCATGTCAAAATAGATTCCAAACTTTGTCGCTATCACAACTTTATTTCGATACGGCCGCAATGCTTCCCCTACCAGTTCTTCATTGTGATGGGGATTTTCCGGCGTACCATAAACTTCCGCCGTATCAAAAAATGTATATCCGATATCTACAGCCTCCGCAATCAGTTCTTTCATCTCATTTTTATCTGCCGGTGCCCCGTAAGCGTGGCTCATTCCCATACAGCCAAGCCCCACCGCGGATACTGTCAGATCTTTTCCCAGTGTCCTATATTCCATAGCCAACCTCCATGATTTTCTGCAACCGTGTTTTTGCTTTTGCCTTGATGATTTTATTTTAATCAATCCACACCTTTTACAGAAGTTCCGAATGGTTTCTAAGTTATTACCTAAAGGTATCTACACTCAGTTGTTCTCAAAAATTCCTGTCAGCCACGCATCATAGGCAGGAATCCATCCCTCTGTATAGCCGTACCCATGCGGTCTGCCTTCCAGCACATCCACTTCTACCGGAACACCCGCTTCCTTTAACGCCTCCACACATTCTTCAAACTCACCTACAAACGGATCACGGGTGCCGTAGCAGAAATAGGTAGGCGGCAGATTGGACGACGCAAATTTGTCCGTGTCAGTGGACGCGACACTCAGGCGTCCATAAAAGGAATAAATCATGCCGTCCGCGCCTGCATCCGCTGATATACC
>CAJUED010000088.1:0-6426 GCA_910585075.1 uncultured Lachnospiraceae bacterium | reverse complement strand
GGGGTTCCCTCCATCTGGTCGCTTCTAAACTGAAAAGCGCCGCCTGCATTGATCAGGACAGCACCTTTCACTTCTGTTCCCTCCGGAACAGGAAATGTTACCATATAAGGACGGAAATCCGGATCATCCGCATAATTTCCGTTGTTCTCTGTATACTCTGTGACCGCAGGCATGTTGCCTTCTTCCCAAAGGTATAAAATCTGTTGGTCCACAGGATCAGCCACCGCATCTGCCACTGTATCACCACTATTGTCCGGCGCAATTTCTGTCACGTTCAGTCCCAGGCTTTCCGCCCAAGCCACTACATCTTCCTCGCTGTCCGCCACACTGCTTCTGGATAAGGACAAGGTATTCTCACTTACATGGGCGCCGGGCTGCAGTTCCGATATAGTCCGGATGGTTCCCGAAAAACCGCTGCCGCCATGTGTCACAAAGGGGATAATGGTCTTTGCACCAAAATCATATTCTTCCAAAAATGTATAGACCGGCATCGGGAGATCTGCCCACCAGTTCGGAAACCCTAAAATGATGGTTTCGTACTGTTCAAAATTCTCCACATGATTCAAAAGCTCCGGGCGTTTATTCTCATCCTGCTCATCCGCCGCCTGATCTACCAGCGGATCATGGTCAAGCGGATATTCTTCTACCGTCTCAATACGAAACAGATCCCCACCGACTGTCTGCTGGATTACTTTTGCCACATACTCGGTGTTGCCCATTTTTTCCCCATCCCTGATTACAATACTGGCTCCGGCAACCGCATCCGTTGTTTCCACATCCTCCGGTATGGAAAAATAGGCAATCAATATGTTGGAGCTGCCTGACTGGGATTCACTGCCTGCATCTGCACTTCCCTGTTTATCTGCAGCGATTTCCCCTGCTCCCAAATCGCCGTTTTCATTTTCACTGCCGGACACTTCCCTTTCTCCTGACTCCTGAACAGGACTGCTCCCGATACTGTTATCCTTTCCCTCTGCCCCGCATCCGGCTATGCCTAATATCAATAATGCCGTCATGCACAGACACAAAATATTCTTTCGTTTCATCGTCATCTCCGCCTTTCCTTTCCTGTTATATCCCAATCACTTTGAAAACAGCCAGCCCATAATTTCCTCATCATAGGCAAAAAGTCCGCCTCCGCCATGCTCATTCGGGGCATTCCTCCCGGTAAAATAATCATGCTCCTTAATGTCCAGCACAAGCAGGCTGTCAATTTCTTCTTTCGACAATCCCTGCCGCTCATACAAGTCATAAAGCGTATCATACGCTCTCTGCGTTTTGGCGGAACCGTAATACTCATCATTCCTGCCTATGGCAAAATAAACAGGCAGCCGGTTATCCACAACAGGCTCGTATTCGCCGTCCCACTGTGAACTGACATGAAGATATGCCGTAAACAGATCGGGACGCTTTCCCATTACGATAGACATGGTCTCGCCTCCGCCCGAATAACCGTTCCCATATACTTTCGATGTGTCGATGTTATACTGCTGCAGAAAATATTCCACCAGTGCAATCGTCTGATCTGCCGAAGTTTCTCCCCAGTCGTTAAGCTGCGGCGCAACAATAATCATCTCGTCATTGTACTTCTGTGCCTCAAATCCAAATTCCTCCGACTCGATATTGGCAGCGACTCCCTGAAAATACAGCCCTTCATAACCGGGCAGCGTAAAATACAAGGCATAGGGCTTACTGCCATCATAGCTTTCCGGAATATATACATTGTAATGAATATCCCCTGCATCTGCGGAATGGTACACATTGTCAATCACAAAGTCCCGGTAGACTTCCGTTCCTTCCGTGACATCGGGGCGTTCATCCGCTTTCAGAGCAGTATCCGCCATATCTGTTTCTGATTTTGCCAAACCATCTTTTGTATCCTGCTGTTCGTCTGTCTGCTCCAACATGCCAATCCGTTCAAGCCATGCTGATACATCTTCCAAATCGGAATTATGGACACGGTATCCATCCAAAACCGTCGCGCTGCCTGAAACCTCCCGGATATAATCCATGCTTACATCAATCCCATTATCGGTGCTGGTACAAAAGGGAACCACTGTTTTCCCTGTCAGGTCATAGCTCTCTAAAAATGTCCCAACCGCCATCGGTGCATTAAACCACCAGACAGGATAACCAATATAGATCACATCATATTTATCAAGGCTTTCCGGCTTTGCCGCCAGCCCCGGTCTTAAATTCAACGCCTCCTCAATCCATGCGGTAGCTGCCGTTCCCCAAAAAGCGCTGCGGTAATATCTGTCCGTGCGGATCTGAAATAAATCCGCCCCAGTAAGCTGCGCAATCATTTTAGCCGCAGCCTCCGTGTCGCTTTCAGCCTCGTACCGATTGGAATTGGGCGATGCGGAGGAGGCGGCATCTATTCCATCCGGTATAACACCCTCTCTGGAAAAATAAACGACCAGCGAATGCGTCCCTTCGTCTCCGACAGCCACATTATCATCTACTCCTGTAATCTTTCTACCCATGAACAAATACCATGACGCCCATACGATCAGGACCACCAGTATCACCAGCTCAATCACCGTTCTCTTTTTTATTTTTTTCATACAATCTTCTCCCTTAAACCAGCAGATTTGTAATGAGTCCTGTTATCAGAGAGAACACCATTACGAAAGCAATATATAGAACAAAACGCTTTATTCCAAGCACGATCTTCAATGCCCCCAGGTTTGTGATCTTCGTGGCAGGCCCGGTAATCATAAATGCCGCCGCGCTCCCCATGCTCATTCCGGAGACCAGCCATTGCTGCAAAAGCGGGATTGTCCCGCCCCCACAGGCATAGAGCGGAACACCGATGGTCGCCGCCATCAGCACACCGAACCCCTCATTGCTTTTCCCGAAAAGCTCCGCAAAACCGTCTGCCGGGACATATCTCTGGAACAATGCAGAAAGCAGCACACCAATCAGAAAGTAAAGAGCCGTCGCCCTGACATTCCGCCCCAGATTTTTCAAAAACCGCATAAAAAGATTGGGGTCTGTGTCATGGCTTGCACGGGGCTCAAATCCCGCAAAGTTAAAGAACGGTTTCTTCCCATAGGCAAAATGTACCGCCAGCCCTGCAAAAATCCCACATAAAGTACAGGAAACCAGCCGCACTGCCATGGCCGTTCCCCCAAGCGCCGTGCTGTAAAAAAGAAGCTGCGGGTTTAAAAGCACACTGCTCATCATAAAAGCCGCCAGCCAGTCGTGGCGCATCCCATGTCTGGAAAAAGAAGCCGCTATAGGAATCGTGCCATACATGCACAGAGGCGACGCAATCCCCAAAATGCTTGCCGGGATTACGCCGAATACTCCCCATTTTTTGTCCCTGATTCTTTCAAAACAGTTATGGATGGCGTCTTTTGCAAAAACAGATACCAGAGAGCCGACCATCATACCCAGAATCCAGTAAAAGGCGATCTGACGGAGCTGTACCATGAAATAATAACTGATATAAACAAATTCGCGTTTTATGAGGGCAAATAGTTCCATGCAGATCACCTTCCTTGTATCAAAATGCCATACAGAGCGTTCTGATTACTCATCAATATTTACCAGCTCATAAGTGCGGCTTCCCAATCCGATTTCTTCCGCGTGCTCCAATGTGTGTAAGCCATCCCTGCTGTTCACCCGGTCCTGAAGGGTTTTGCTTCCTTCTGCCGCAAAAGCAAGATCAATACATGCCTGGTCGATAGCCACCGGATCAAAGGAAGCCACAATCCCAATATCGTGAATATCCGGCTTTGCGGGATTTCCGTCGCAGTCGCAGTCAATGGAAATATTGTTCAACACACTGATATATATAATCCGGTTCCCATATCCCAGATAATCCGATACGGATTTACCGGCTTCCGCCATCGACTCCGTAAAACCGGTCTGATCGCCGCCCCACGGACTGCTGCTGCTCGCTCCGGCAGTATGGATCAGGCATTTCCCTTCTTTGGAACCAAGCCCGATGGAGATATTCTTAATCGCCCCGCCAAAACCCGCCATCGCGTGCCCCTTGAAGTGAGACAGGATAATATAAGAATCATAATCCGCGAAATGAGAACCCACCCGATTGCTTTCAAGGCGCGTTCCACCCTCCACGGGCAGTTCCATGGAACCCTCCGCATCCAGAATGTCCACATCCGCAATCGCCGTAAATCCATGATCCTCCGCTACCTGCATGTGCATGGCCGTTTCCGTCCGGGAGCCGCCATATGCCGTATTGCACTCCACAATCGTACCGTCCACGGACTGTATCAGGTCCTTAATCAGTTCCGGATCGAGATAATTACTTGCCGGCGGCTCTCCTGTTGACAGCTTGACCGCAACGCCTCCAGTAGGTTCCCAGTTCAAAGCCTCGTAAACAGCCATCAACCCTTCCGGCGATATGTCGGATGTGAAATATACCACGGATGCTTCCCCATTGTCCCGAGAGACAGTATCCTGTGAAGCGCCTGTTTCTTTTTCTGAATCATCATTCACAGAAACGTTCTCCTCCTGTCCGGAAGATCCGCTCCCGTCAGTAGCCGGTTGCGAATTTGTCGTTTCTGTGTCGTTATTCTCCGCCGATTCCGTGCTGTTTCCACATGCCGCCAAACTGAGTACCAGTAAAACCGCAGAAAACCACACTACAATTTTTTTCATAGATCGTCTCTCCTTATAAAAGCCGTCTCAAAGCTCCCTTTGTTTTAATGCAGTCCTTTTTCCTCAAGCCATGCGGCAATATGGTCTGCAATCACATCGTTATTCAGCTCCTGAAACATAAAATGGCTGTTCCCGGTAATTCCTTCATCCGGCAGATAAACTACGGTACAATCGCCGCCGTCACTGTTATAGCTTTCCGCAAACTGAATGGCACCGTCCCGGACTGCCTGCCAGAAGCCTGTGGACATAATATCTTCCGGTCCATTGTCAATATAATCCCCAAAGTAAATCGTAATGGGAATCTCTGCCTCCAGCAGTTTCTGATACTGCTCTGAACCCGGCTCTGGTGTTCCTCCCGGCTCAATGGCTATAATCGCGGAAATATTCTCCACTGGCACATCCCAGCCTACAGCTCCGCCCTGTGAATGTGTCACAAAGACTGCCTTGCTGCCCGTCATTTCATACACATCTTCCATTACAGCCCCCAGAGCCGCTGCGTCCAGTGCCTGATCGAAATTTCCGGTATTTGGCGTCATCTGACGGAAAAACTGATCCTGTGCCTCCTCCCCTTCCGGAAACTGAGAGCCCTCATACCGCTCCGGCGCCACACGTCCGATTCTGAAGTGGGTATACCACGCCTGGTCTCCCGGTTTATATTCCTTGGAGTCCTCAGCCCATGTATCAAGAAATCCGTCCGTTGTCATGGATGAGGCTGCTCCCGCCTCGCCGCGTCTCGGCTGATCCACCAGAAATGCCGCATATCCTTTTTTCAAAAACAGGTCAGACCATCCTTCACGCCCGTCCGGAGTTGTCATCCATCCCATACGGGACTGCCCATAACCATGCAGATAAACAATCGGATTGCCATTATCATTCACCGGTATCTGGTAAAATACATTGGCATGATCCACATGGGCAGTATTCCCTGCACGGCTTGCATCCAGCCAGTTTGATGTCGGATCATATTCTCCTTCCACCGGCTCAGTAACGATGCCGCCGGAAGAGAACATTCCCTGTTGTGCAATCATCAGTACATCATCAGTATTCTCTTTTTCCATCAATGTTTCCTGCTCTGCATCCACCGATACATTCTGCGGTTCATCTTCCCGTGTACTTTGCCCTGCATCTGCGGCCGTTTCCTGCTTTGAGTCCGTTACTGCTTCCTGCGTTGTACCAGCCGCCTCATTACCACAGCCTGTCAGTACGGATACTGTCAGCAATCCTGCCAGCAGCGCTGTAAAAATATATCTTTTATTCATTTACAATTCTCCCTGTTTCATTGATTACTTCCAACTGTTCCTGTTTCCTGCAATCTGCCTTTATCTGTTTTTACAGATCCAGACCTTCCACCCATGCCCGGACCGTTTCCTCGGAGGCACTGGACGAAAACCGTTCTCCCTCCAGCCAGTTCCCTGTTCCGGCTGCCTCTGCCAGCAGTTCCCCACTCTCACCCAGATCAGAGCTGGATGAAGTACAGAAAGGAATTACCGTCTTTCCTGTGGAATCATTTGCCTCAACAAACCCGTCCACCGGCCATGCCGCAATGTGCCACCAGATGGGATAACCGATAAATACGGTGTCGTAGGATTCCCAGTCATTTACGGTCGTTGACACCAATTCCACGTTTCTTGCTTCCAGATTGTCATGCTCATACACAACACGGCTGTTTTCATCCGTCCAATTCAGATCCTCACTGCTATACGGCTCCACCGGCTCCAGCACGAAAATGTCGGCGTCTATCGCCGCTGCAATATAACCTGCCACGCTTTCCGTGTTTCCTGTAGCTGAGTAATA
>CAJUED010000087.1 GCA_910585075.1 uncultured Lachnospiraceae bacterium | reverse complement strand
CCCATCAGGGTAATCATTTCCTCGTTTACAATCTTGATCACCATCTGGCCGGGATTTAAGCCGTTCATCACATCCGAACCGATAGCCCTTTCCTCCACAGCTTTTACAAACTGCTTTACCACCTTAAAATTTACATCCGCCTCCAAAAGGGCAAGTTTCACTTCCCTGAGGGCGGTTTTCACATCCTCCTCGGTAAGTTTTCCCTTACTGCGGAGATTCTTAAATACATTTTGAAGTTTATCCGTTAAGCTTTCAAATGCCATGGACTAAAGCTCCTCTAAAATTTGATGGGACAAAAATCTGATTTTCTCTGCCAGCTCGTCTCTGGTAACTTCCCTGTCCTCGCTTAATTTCTCCAGCCGGGCTACATTTTCCTTCACCCTCATAAAGCGTTCCACCAGATGCAGCTTATCCTCATATCCCTGTAGGATATTGTTACACCGCCTGACCAGGTCATGCACCCCCTGACGGGATATGCCGCTTTCCTTGGCGATTTCAGTCAGGGAAAAATCATTGTACACTACGTCCTCATATATCCTTCTCTGGTGTTCCGTAAGCAGCTCCCCATAAAAATCATACAAAAGACCCTGCTCAACTATCTTCTCCATTCGCAATCACCTAGTGTAGAATACTACACGAAAATAACTTTGTCAAGTAAATTTCCTTGACATTTTACAAACTGAACGACATAATCTCCAGCTTTGAAAAAATAATCTCCCTCACCAGCATCCCGGCCGCCTTTTTCCTTGCCAGATTCATATCAGCAAGTTCCTGTAATGTAAATATTTTTTCCTTGTACAAAATCTGCTCTTTCCCAAACAGCCCCTTTTTCTCCACCTGCACCTGTGTCTTAACACGCACTTTCAACTGTTCGAAAATCTCATAGAGAAAGGTATTCTCCTCCAGATAATAAAACTGACTCTCAAGGGTCGTTTCCGGGGCGGCTTCCTTTAACAGGTACTGGGTAACAATCGCCTTTAACTTAAACGGAACCATCTCATGGCCAAGCAGTTCTTCATAGGAAAACCCCGCTCCAAGATAAAGATTCCCCACATCCTGAATCACATACTTGAAATCCTCATATTGGGTTACATTTCCCTTCACCTTCATACCCTTTACCACATACCTTTCCAAAAGCGTCAGCTCCGACGCTCCCCCTGTGAATAAACTCAAGATAAAATCATTCCAAATCTTCTATTGCAAATCCGCTCATACGCATGGCGTCCTCTATCGCTTCTAAAGACATGCCTGTTTCCGCGGCCAATTCCTCCGCCGTAACCTTGCGGTGAAGATCTCCCGCAAGTTCTTTGGCTTTTTTTGCCACTTTATTTACCTGGGCGGCCACTTTTTTATCTTTATCCTGCTCTCTGGCATTTTCCGCAATACAATCTTCCATGGCGTCCATGACCATTTTCATCAGCATTCCTTCCGCTTCCTTTGCATGCTCCAGACAGCCTAACATGGTGACGCCCACAGAGAGAGCCACGTTTCCCTCTCCAATCAAATCCTCCAAAAACACGCCCTGTCCCGCATAAAGCCTGGAAATTTCCACTACCTGGGGCAGATAAACATGGATCAGGCGGCTTTGTGCACCTTTTTCCCCGGCCATTGCGGAGAGAAGCAGCGCTTCCTTTTCCCCGTCGCTGACCTTTTCAAGATGGGCAAGCTCTTTTTTGTATTCCTCTAAATAGTCCATTTCCGCTTCGGACAAATAATCGTCCAAATCCACCGGTTCGCCAACGCCTATTTTGTGCTTTTTCAGATAGTCAAAGACCATCCGAAGCTGTTCTTCCGCCAGCGCAAGTTCCTCAAAGGCTTCCTCCACCTGTTCTTTGGAGACACAATTTCCCTGCTCCTTTGCCAGCTCCCGTACTTCTTTCAGCTTACGTGCAAATAAAATTTCCTGACTCTCTCCCATCTTAAAAGCGTACTCCTTCTTAAATGCCAAATGCAGCTTTACAAAACATGCAGTATTTGTTCCTAAATAACGCTGTTTTCACAAAATATGCCCACATTTACAAAATGTACTATGAAATGCGGCAGCCTTTGAATTATCATTGCTGCCCTCTCACATGGGTATGGGTAAAGATATGCTCCTCGCAGTATTCATAATTCCCCTCACATTTAGAGCAGAACCGAAACTGCAGTTCCGGGTTCGTCTCCTCCGTTCTTCCGCAGATGGCACATTTATGTCTTGTAGTCCTGGTAGACTTCTTGACTTCCCGCTTAAATTCCTGTCTGCGCTTTGCCTGTCTCGGCGTCATGTGCACCTTTCCTCTGCCTGTGATAAAAAAGACAACAAAATTCATAAGAGAAGCCGCAATCACAAACCTGCTTGCAACAGAGCCCATAACAAATTCAAACACCAGCAGCGCCCCATAAATAATCCCCAGAATCTTAATCCTGATTGGTATCATGAAAAACAACATCACCTGCATATTAGGATAGGTGGCGGCAAAGGCAAGGAAAATAGACATATTCACATAGTATGTGCTGAACATGGCCGCCAGCGGGGAATAAGTACCGTAAGTTCCCCAGAGGGCGATTGCTGCAGGTCCTTCTGTAAGCAGGGAATAGCCAAACAGCAAAAAAGCTCCCAATATGGTAAAAAGCATTCCCGAAAAAATATAAACATTATATCGGTAGGTTCCCCATGTTCTCTCCAATGTTGTTCCCAATGAATAATAGAAATAGAGCATCAACAAGGTAAAAATATCAAACCCGGAAGGCGGTATGAGCAGCCAGCTGACCAGCCGCCAAATCTGTCCATGAAAAATAATTTCATAAGGATTCAAATACAAAAAGCCAAGCAGATTTGGAAAAATCCACTCAATTATATACCCAATTCCGTAACATACAATCAAAACCAGGGATAGATTACTGATTGCATATTTCCCAAATTTCTTTTCGAAACCACTCATAGATTTTCACTCCTTTACAAGCATTACCCCATCTAAAACTTCATATATTCTATCATCCCCCAAACCAATTGTAAATAAAGGCGCTTTAAATTTTCAAATAGATAACAGAATTTTACAGCTTTTTTAACAAAATGTTTATCCTGTTCGCGTTGCATTTTAAAAAACCTTGTCGTATAATTACTACGCATGTCGAGATTTATATATAAATGAAAGAAAGGTGGCAGCTTATGTACAATCAATATTACACTCTGGGCATTGACATTGGTTCCACTACTGTCAAAATTGCCATTTTAGATGATGCTCATAACATTTTATTTTCCGATTATAAAAGACACTTTGCAAATATCAAAGAAACACTTTCCGCTTTGCTTAAGGAAGCCTACAGGCAGCTTGGAAACATCAGGCTTCACCCGATGATTACAGGCTCGGGTGGTCTTACCCTGGCCAATCATTTAGGCGTTCCCTTTGTGCAGGAGGTTATATCAGTAGCCACCGCCCTTAAGGAAATTGCCCCCAAGACGGATGTTGCCATTGAGCTTGGCGGTGAGGATGCCAAAATTATTTACTTTGAAGGCGGTAATGTAGAACAGCGCATGAACGGAATCTGTGCCGGTGGGACAGGTTCTTTTATTGACCAGATGGCGTCTCTTTTGCAGACAGACGCTTCCGGTTTAAATGAGTACGCCAAAAATTATCATTTGCTCTACACCATTGCCGCCAGATGCGGTGTATTTGCCAAGTCTGATATTCAGCCCTTAATCAATGACGGGGCTGCCAAGGAGGACTTATCCGCGTCTATTTTCCAGGCGGTAGTCAATCAGACCATCAGTGGTCTTGCCTGTGGCAAACCAATCAGAGGACATGTAGCCTTTTTAGGAGGCCCCTTACATTTCCTTTCCGAATTAAAAGCAGCATTTATCCGCACCTTAAAGCTGGATGATGAACATGTGATAGAAACAGACCACTCCCATCTTTTTGCGGCAATTGGTTCCGCCATGAACGCCAAAGAGGAAGTCTCCTTTACAATGGAAGAAATGACGGAAAAGCTCTCCGGCGATATCAAAATGGAATTTGAGGTAGAGCGTATGGAGCCTCTGTTTTCCTCCTCCGAGGAATACGAAAGGTTCAAAGCCCGCCATGGAAAATATCATGTGCAGACGGCTCCCCTTTCCTCCTATCAGGGAAACTGCTATCTGGGCATTGACGCCGGAAGCACTACCACTAAGATTGCCCTGGTCGGGGAAGACGGTTCTTTGCTTTACTCCTTTTACAGCAGCAATGACGGCAGTCCGCTGACCACCGCAATCCGTTCCATCCGGGAAATCTATTCCCTTCTTCCCAAAGGCGTTTCCATTGTCCGTTCCTGTTCTACCGGATATGGAGAGGCCCTGATGAAGGCTGCCTTTCTCTTAGACGACGGCGAGGTGGAGACGGTAGCCCACTACTACGCGGCCGCATTCTTTGACCCAAAGGTAGACTGTATTCTGGATATTGGCGGGCAGGATATGAAATGTATCAAAATCAAGAATCAGGCTGTGGACAGCGTTCAGCTCAATGAGGCCTGCTCCTCCGGGTGCGGCTCTTTCATAGAAACCTTTGCAAAATCCCTTAATTATTCGGTGGAAGATTTTGCAAAGGCGGCGCTCTTTGCGGAGCATCCCATCGACCTTGGCACCAGATGTACCGTTTTCATGAATTCTAAGGTGAAGCAGGCTCAGAAGGAAGGGGCCTCCGTTCCGGACATTTCCGCCGGACTTGCCTACTCTGTCATCAAGAACGCCCTGTTTAAGGTAATCAAGGTGTCCGACGCCTCCGCCCTTGGCAAAAATATTGTGGTACAGGGCGGCACTTTCTACAACGACGCCGTATTAAGAAGCTTTGAAAAGATTGCGGACTGTGAAGCCATCCGCCCCGACATTGCCGGAATCATGGGAGCCTTCGGTGCCGCATTGATTGCAAGGGAGCGCTACACGGAAGGTTACGAGACCTCTATGCTTCCTTTTGAAAAAATTGATACCATGCAGTTTGAGACAAGTATGGCCAAATGTAAGGGCTGCACCAACAGCTGCCGCCTTACCATCAATAAATTTACAGGAGGAAGACAATACATTTCCGGAAATCGCTGTGAGCGCGGGCTTGGAAAACAAAAAACACAGAACACCGTACCCAATCTTTTTGACTATAAGCTGAAGCGTATCTTCGGCTATGAACCTCTTGCCGCCGATAAGGCCAAAAGGGGCACCGTCGGAATTCCACGGGTACTTAATATGTATGAAAATTATCCCTTTTGGTTCACCTTTTTTACCAGGCTGGGATATCAGGTGGTGTTGTCCCCTCTTTCCAACCGCAAAATTTATGAGCTTGGAATTGAATCCATCCCCAGCGAGTCGGAATGTTATCCTGCCAAGCTGGCCCACGGCCATGTAAGCTGGCTGATTCATCAAAAAGTAGGGTTCATTTTTTATCCTTCCCTGTTTTATGAGCGCGACGAATTTCACGAGGCGAATAATCATTATAACTGTCCCATTGTTACATCCTACTCGGAAAACATCAAAAACAATGTGGAAGAAATTGGCCGGGGAGAGGTTATCCTCCGCAACCCTTTTATGTCCTTCCGGGATTTAAAAACAGTTTCCGAAGCCCTTGTCAGGGAATTTAAGGAGCTCCCCCTCGAGGAAGTCATGGAGGCTGCCCGCCTTGGCTGGGAGGAACTGGCAAAGGCCAGATCTGATATGAGGGAGAAAGGCGAGGAAGTTCTTTCTTATTTAAAAGAAACCGGAAAACGCGGTATTGTACTGGCCGGGCGCCCTTACCACATTGACCCGGAAATCAACCATGGTATTCCGGAGCTGATTACCTCTTATGACATTGCCGTACTCACAGAGGACTCCATCTCCCACCTTACTGCGCCGGAGCGTCCATTAATTGTCTCCGACCAGTGGATGTATCACTCAAGGCTTTATGCGGCGGCAAGCTATGTCAAGACTGTTGACAATTTGGAGCTGATTCAACTTAACTCCTTTGGCTGCGGCCTGGATGCGGTCACCACTGACCAGGTAAATGATATTCTGACCGGTTCTGACAAAATTTATACCTGTCTTAAAATTGACGAGGTAAACAATTTAGGCGCTGCCAAAATCCGAATCCGCTCTCTGCTCTCTGCCATCCGTGTCAGGGAGAAGCAGGATAAACAGCGGACCATCCGCTCCTCCGCTATCGAAAAAGTACCGTTTACAGAGGAGATGCGCCGGGATTACACCATTTTATGCCCTCAAATGTCTCCGATTCATTTTGATATACTGGAATCGGCTTTTAATGCCTGCGGATATCACTTTGAGGTACTGCCCAATGATAACAGACGGGCTGTGGATGTGGGGCTTAAATTTGTAAATAATGATGCCTGCTATCCTTCTCTCATGGTAGTTGGGCAGATTATGGACGCTCTGCTTTCCGGGAAATATGACTTAAACAAAGTGGCTGTCATTATGACCCAGACCGGCGGCGGCTGTCGCGCTACCAATTACATAGGTTTCATCCGCCGGGCTTTGGAAAAAGCAGGAATGCCTCAAGTACCTGTTATATCCTTAAATATGGCCGGTATTGAATCCAATCCCGGTTTCCATTTAAATCCGGAAATGCTTATGCGCGCCGCCTACAGCGCTGTGTTCGGAGACATTTTTATGCGCTGTATCTACCGCATGCGCCCATATGAAAAAGAAAAGGGAAGCGTTGAGGCCATGCATCAGAAGTGGCTTAAGCAATGCCAGGACTTTGTGTCCGCAAAACATATGAGTTTCTTCACCTTCCGAAAAATGTGCCGTCAAATGATAGAAGACTTTGACTCCATTCCTATTACGGATGAAATTAAGCCCAGAGTCGGCATTGTAGGTGAAATTTTAGTAAAGTTTGCCCCCGCCGCCAACAATCATCTGGTGGATTTGTTAGAGGCCGAAGGCGCCGAAGCTGTTGTGCCGGATCTTTTAGACTTCATGCTTTACTGCTTTTACAATCAGATTTACAAGGCAGATTCCCTGGGCACCAGCAAAAAGGCTGCTTTTATCTCAAAGCTTGGCATTGATGCATTGGAGTTCTTAAGAAAAAGCGCCGGGAAGGCCCTTGCAAAGAGCAGACACTTCACCCCTCCCACCAGTATCTATCAGACTGTGGAATATGCAAAGCCTATTGTTTCCATAGGCAATCAGACCGGAGAGGGGTGGTTTTTGACCGGTGAAATGGTGAAATTGATCCACGAGGGCGTCAACAATATTGTGTGCACACAGCCTTTTGCCTGCCTCCCCAACCATGTTGTAGGCAAAGGCGTCATCAAGGAGCTGCGAAAGCGCTATCCCTTAAGCAATATTGTTGCAATCGACTATGACCCGGGGGCCAGCGAGGTCAATCAGTTAAACCGAATCAAACTGATGCTCTCCACCGCCCAGAAAAATTTAAAAGACCAGCCCACGGGCGAGGCCAAGCCTGAAACCGAAACCAGAATGGAAGTCGAAGCTAAGGCAAAAATCAAAACCCAGACAGCATAAAACATATTTGTTCCTGCCATTTCCGGAGCGTGTTTAAAACATCTTCTATAGTAAACGACATTAGAAATTGCCTTTTCGAGCCTGCAAAAGCTTGCGTATATGGCTTTTGCTAGATTCGGAAAGTGCAATTGATTATGTCGTTTACTATATAACACGCTCTCGAGGAATTCTCATACCCATACATTCGATTTACGGTCTGTGTAAAAATGGAGGTTTTTCATGATCAAACAGGAAATCAACGAAATTAAAAGATTATACACTCCCAGCCACTGCTCAATCACC
The DNA here is from genome assembly GCA_910585075.1 of uncultured Lachnospiraceae bacterium. GTDB lineage: Bacteria > Bacillota > Clostridia > Lachnospirales > Lachnospiraceae > Suilimivivens. Next base: position 1,176 of record CAJUED010000087.1, on the reverse strand, counting down.
CGCATCTGCGGCTGCTATGTGGATGGCGAAAAGAATAAAAAAGCAGAATTTAAGGAAGCCTTTCTCTCTCTGCCTGAGGAAGAAATTTTCAAATATTTTGAACTTTTGCGAAAAACCCTCTCCGGTACTGTGGGAAAAAATATACTGAACCTGGAATTTCCCCTTTCCACCGAGGCAGAAGGCGGTACCCAGGAATTTCTCCTGCGCCTGCGTGACAGCAAGCTCAAGGACGACGAGCTTCTTGCTCAGTTCTATGACAAAGTAATTGACACCTATGAATACGTAGGCAATTATCTGATTTTACTCATACATGACGCCTATGATGTCCCCGGCAAGACAAATGACGGGCTCACCATGGATGACGCCTCCGATACGGTATTTGATTATATTCTCTGCTGTATCTGCCCGGTGAATCTCTCAAAACCGGGATTAAGCTATGACGCTGAGACCAATGAATTCCACAATCGAATTCGCGACTGGATTGTGGAAATGCCGGAGGCCGGTTTCCTGTTCCCCAGTTTCAACGACAGATGTACCGATATTCACAGCACACTCTACTATACCAAGAAGCCTGAGGAGCCCCATTCCGAGTTCGTGGACGGCATTTTAGGAGCCGTTCTCCCTCTCACTGCCGGCGGCCAGAAGGAAACCTTTCAGGCCCTTATAGAGGAAACTTTAGGGGAGGATGCCGAATATGAAGTCGTCAAAAATATCCACGAAAATTTGACGGAGTTAATTGAGGAACACAAAGAAATCCCCGAACCCCTCACTTTGGATAAGCGGCAGGTAAGAGATTTATTTGAAAAAAGCGGTATTGAGGAAGAAAAGCTGACGGATTTTGAAAAAATCTATGACGCGGCCGCCGGAGAAGACGCCTGTCTTCTTGCGGATAATGTGGCCAATACCAAAACCTTCGAGGTAAAAACGCCCGACGTGGTTGTGAAAGTAAATCCCCTGCGCGCCGATCTGGTCAATACAATGACCCTTCACGGCAGACAATGTCTGGTAATTGAAATCAATGAGCACGTGGAGGTAAATGGTATTCCCGTAAAGTACCGCGCCGGAATTGATATCCCAAACGAATAGATTTAAATCGAATAAAAAACTGCCTGTGCTAACTTTGAACTGCTCCCCGTCAAGTAGACAGTGAAAAAAATATAAATTTTTTCTGCCATC
>CAJUED010000086.1 GCA_910585075.1 uncultured Lachnospiraceae bacterium | reverse complement strand
CGGGAAACTCCCTGGAGCTTTCGATAAACCGGATTTCCTCCCGCCGTCTGTCTATCTGCTCAAAGCTGTCGGTCCGCAGGTTGCCCAGGCGGTATTCGTCCAGCACATAGAAGTCGCAGGGGTAGACCGAGCCGTCGGCCTCCACCACATTCTGCACCCCGCAGACGCCCCCCATGCCGCAGCACTCCGGGGGATTCCCCAGCAGCATATTCAGGTAGTTGTCAAAGGTGCGGATGGAAACCGGGTTTCCGGATATCATATCCCGGTACCACAGGCGGAACAGCCGGTTTAAAAACTCCCCGAACAGCTCCGGGGTGAGGGAATAGTCCTTTCCGCCAATCTCCTCCCCCAAAGGGTCCAGGCAGGGGATAAACTGGAGGTAGGAAAAACCGTGTTTTTTATACTGCTGGTAGATCGATTCAATCCGCCGGGCGGTGATCCGGTTCACCACCGTGAGGATATTGTACTCCACCTGAAAGCGGTCAAATAACCGGGCAGCTCTCATCACCTGATGATAGGTCCCGTTTCCCCTTTCGTCCACCCGGCAGGCGTCGTGGGTCTCCTTGGTCCCGTCGATGGAGAGGCCCACGAGGAAATGGTTCTCCGCGAAGAACCTGGCCCATTCCTCGTCGATGACCATGCCATTGGTCTGGATGGCGTTGTGGATGGTAATTTTTCGCCGGTTGTGTTTTTTCTGCATCTCGATGGATTTCCGGAAAAAGTCCAGCCCGGCCAGGGTGGGCTCCCCGCCCTGATAGGCGATGGTGCATTCCGTCCGGGCGGCCTCAAGGGCCTTTTCGATGACAGCCTCCAGGGTTTCCAGGGACATGATGCCATAGGAGGCCTGCTCCCTTTTCTGGGTGATATCGCAGTAAAAGCAGTACCGGCAGCGCAGGTTGCACAGGCCGGATGCGGGTTTAATCAACAGGTGAATGGCTCTTGGCATTTGTTTTCAACCCCTAAATTTTGTGGTGTTTCTTTCACGATACACCATCTTCCATTGCCGTATTACCCCAAAGAAATAAGCAATTCCAAAAATTCCGCAGGCGTATAAACGGAAACACCGGACTGTACATAGTCCTTTTTATTCCTTGTCACAATGCAGTCGGCTCCTATGCGCTTTGCAGTTTCCACCATAACCGCATCCTCAAAATCAGGGAGTTCAGAGGCTAATGTCTGGCGCACATCAATGGCTGCGCTGTCCGCTAACCCTACAATGGTAAGCAGAGACCGGAGTTTTTGACAAGATGCCGCTTTGTTGTGGGTTCCTCTATGGTCGATATAGAAAATATCGGTGGCCGACTTTGCGGTAATATAGCCTGAAAATAGCTCGCTGGCCGCTGCCCGAAAAATACGGAGTGCATCCTCCGCAAAAGGCTCTCGTTTTTGGAGAAAATCAATGGCAATACAGGTATCGAGCAAGACCTTCATATTTTATCAAGCCTTTCCTCCCTGGCTTCTTCCGGCGTTATGGTTCCGGGAATACTGCCGTACAGGGAATCTACAATATCCAGCTTGTCTTGAAAAGGCGATGTAAGCCGGGCCACTACCTTTCCGTTTCGGGTAATATAGACATCCTCAGATGCCGCAAGGAGCAGGTATTTTCCAAGATTGGCCTTTAATTCTGTTGCTGTGATCGACATCGTGATACCCCCTCATATTATCAGATTTACAGACTATTATATTATACTCAAATCGTTCGATTTAGTCAATAAAACCGGGCGAAATTTTGCAGAGTGCAGAAGGAAAAAAGAAGGAACCCATCCGCTGGACTCCTTCCTGCCATTACGTCTCTTTCCAATCTATGTGAATGCCCTCTTGGGTACGATATTCCAGGCAAATATACTGTCCCTGCTCAGAGATAAACATATGTTGAGCAGCATTTACTTTGCATTTTTCCGCATCTGTTCTATGCTTTCCAGCCTTTCCGGGGTAAAAAAATAGTCAAAACCGCCATTCTTTACTAATTCTGTGAATTTCTTGCCAGAAATATCAAAATAATCCAAACATTCAGGCAGAGTAATGCCGTGAGCGGCTTCCTGTTTCAAAACATCCCTTTTCCACTTATCAAAGGTTTTTTCTCCAATATAATCTGTCAGCGTCCGGGGAAATGTGCGGTAATACAGGCTCCCATAGGCCTCCTCGTACAAAATATCCTCTTTGGGGACCTTGTCAAAGCTCTGGTATTTATGGCACAGCTCCAAAAGCTCCTCTAAAGAATATTCCGGGATTTCATAGGGGTTGATCCGGGTATCCTGGTCATATATTTTTGCTATGGTTTCGTCGGAGGCCTGGATATTCACCAGGAAATCCACAAGGTATTTCCCGCTGTAGGGATTTTTCCTGTCCGCAATCTCTCTCCACTGGGAATAAAATTCCGTATCCAGCCGGATATAAAGCCCGTTGACGGAAAAATCATTTGGGTTTTCATCCCGGCTTTTGGCAACGTCCTCCGGCAGTTCCGGCTGCCTGCGGCTCAGGCGATTGTATGTCGTGACAAAACCGGGGAGCTTTGTACTGTCCAGCCGCATCTGGGATAGCTTTTCCTGTCTCTCTGGGGTATAGAAGTAGTCAAAGCCGCCCTCCCGCACCAGCTCCAAAAAGGTTTCATTGGAGACCCCAAAGTAATTCAAACAGTTTGGCAGGGTGACCCCATAGAGGCAGTCCTTCCACCTGGCGGCCTGCTTCCATTCGTCAAATGCGTCCACGCCCACATATTGAATCAGCGTATAGGGAAAGGTCCTGTAATAAACCACCCCATCGATCTCCTCATAGAGGATATCCTCCGGCTTCGGCCCATTCATGCTTTGATATTTATGGACCAGCTCCAACAGCTCATCCACAGTGTAGCCATGATCCGCGCTGTATGCCTGCCGGATCTGCTCATCACTTGCCTGAATACAGACCAGATAGTCTATCAGGTTGATGCCGCCCTTGCGTTCTGCATATCTGCGTATATCCTCAAAGCGGTCACTCAGCTGAAGAAAGCTGCCAGGTATCGAACCAAAGTCTTTATCGGTTTCCCGCCTTTTTACGATATCGTCCGCCACAGGATATTCAGAAAAAAGGTATGTATCCGCATTGACCAATTTTATCTCCTGCAGCGGCTGTTCCCCCTCTCCGCCGCAAAAAGCGGAAAGGGTATTTGCCATCATGCTGGCATAAAGGGAACACAGGAAAGCATTCTCCCCTGGTTTTGGTTCCTCCGCCAAGACAAGGTAGGGAGTGAACGCCGCTGCCGCCAACGCCAGCAGGGCGGAAATCAGCCTTTTCATTTTGAAAGCCCCCTGAAAAACAGAAGGAACCCATTCACTGGATTCCTTCCCACTTGTTATTATTCCACAGCCACCCCATGGGAGACCCATTTGCACTTAGGATATTTAAACCGTCTCACCAGCCAAAACGCCGCCGCTCCCGGAATCATAAACGCAACGGCCACCATTTGGGGGAAATAGTAAAACACCTGCCACATAAAAGTCCCCTGCTCTATGCCCGCATAGAAAAGCGCCGCGCTCACGCCTAATATGGCACTATACACCAAAACAAACACGGATACATCCAACCAATAGTTTTCGGCCTTTATCTTCAACCGGTTGAACACAAGCGCAGCAGCCACCCCGCCCAGTATGCTGACGGCAATGGTCAGAATGTCATGGCATTCAAACTCCACAAACAGCAGATGGGGCAGCAGGTACAGGACCGCGAAGATAACAACCGCTTTCAGCAGGGCGCTTTTAAGGTTGGATTTTGTCATTTGATTCAGCTCCTTATGACGGCAGATTGAATTTTCTGTTTCGCGTGCAGCGATTATATCCTAATCATACACCAAAGCCCGGCGATTGTCCAGGGCCGGGCTTTGTTTTTCTATAGAATATTTTTCATATTTTCCAAATACTCCAGATGGAGCCCATCTTTAATACGATAGTCCAGCCAGATATACTGCCACCCGTCCGATAGGGAAGCCCTCAGCACCAACGCTTCATTTTCTGAAATCTCCCACACTTCCCTGATATCCCATGTCTTGAAAAAAGCAATTTTTTTTTCCCTTTTTGGGGTTCCGTCCTCATGAAAAAGGCGATTGCTGATGCCGGGGTAAGTAATGGGATCCCCATAGAGCTCTGTTGCCTTCAATCCGATTGCAATCGTTAATTCCTTCATCTTTTCTTCATCATATAAAGGGTCAGGGGCTAAAGTATACTGATACCCATAAAGAATCTGCGGGGAGTTTGGTGATTCAAAAAGAAGCTTCTGGGTAAACGGCTCTCCTTCTATTTCCCGCGTCTCAGAAACAAGCCACCCGGTTTCTAGGTCGCTTTTCTCCACAATTTGTTCCTCTGTCAGGGAAAGGGACTCCATCACCTCTTCCGATGGCTTTCCGATCTGGTCCAGGTAAAAGGCAAGCTCGTCCCCTGTCAGCAGGCCAGTTTTTTGGGGTTCCTCTTGTTTACACCCCGGCAGGCAGAGCAGCACTGCCGCACACAATAAAAGGCTGATGAGTCTGTTTTTCATATGTAATCCCCCTCCTAACAGATGTAAAACAGGGATATATCTTTTACAGCATATATTGTATCACGATATTGCGATTTTGTCAAATATATTTGGCAGTTAATGGAGCACAAGTAAAGCTGTTATTCTTGAAAAACTGATGGATATGTGGTATCATAGCCATAGAAAGAAAGGTTTGAACTCCGCCATTCATTAGGGGAAAGTTGGTGAGGCAATGAGTGAAGAAGAACGGAAGCGGCAGCAAGACTTGGAACGTCTACGCCGTTTACGGCCCATTGATGATGATTTTATGCGTTGTCTGTTCAAGGACAATATTCCTTTGGCCGAGATGGTGTTGCGTATCATCACGGGAAAGCTGGACTTGATTATCACAGATTGTCAAACACAGAAAGATATGAAACGTCTGGCCGGGGCGCGTTCGATTTGTCTGGACGCATACGGAACAGATACCATTGGCAAGAAATACGATCTTGAAATACAGCGTGCGGACAAGGGCGCAAACCCGCACCGGGCCAGATACCATTCCAGTGTAATGGACGTGGAAAACTTGGATGCTGGGCAAGAGTTCATCGAGTTACCGGATACCTATACAATTTTTATTATTGAAAAGGATTTTTATGGTATGGGTAAGCCAGTATACTCGATTGAGCGGATGAATCTTGATACGGGTAAACCTTTCGAGGATGGGGAACATATCCTATATGTAAACGGGGAATACCGTGACGAGACGCCCATCGGAAAGCTGATGCACGATTTTTCCTGCACCGACCCGGAAACCATGTACTATGACGATTTGGCGGAACGCGTCAGGTTTTTCAAAGAAAGCAAGGAAGGAGTTGCGATTATGTGTAAGGCGATAGAAGATATGAGGATTGCGTCCTGGAAAGAGGGCAAAAAGGAAGGCATAAAGGAAGGCGAAAAAAAGGTAAAAAAGAAGGCATAAAAGAGGAAAAGAAACTAACCGTCCTCCGAATGCTGGAGATTGGAAAGTTCGCGCTGGAGGATGTTTCAGCAATCTCCGGGCTTCCCCTGGATGAGGTAAAAAAGCTCCAAACCGAACAAAGCATATAAGCCTTTATACCAATTTAGACGGGAATCTGACCAACAGGTTCCCGCCTTTTTTGCCTTCATGTCAAATCATTTGTAAGGGACAACAGAAAACAAGCCGGTTCTCAATAGGAGGAGAAACCGGCTGGACAGGCTGCTGGGTAGACACAGGGGATGGCGGGGTGGTGTTGCTGGAGGGCGTGGGCTCCGGTTCTTTCACCGGTGGCAGGAAAGAAGACCGCTCTGGCTGGGAGGATTCAGCCTCCGAGGAAGACGAGCTCCCTGAGGCTTCCGACGATGATGCGCTTTCCGATGAGGACTCCGGTTCAGAGGAGCTTTCAATCACTTCTATTTGGGGAATGTCCTCAGGGGATTCGGAGGAGGGAGTATCCAGGGGACGGGTACATCCCGCCAGAACGGCCAGGGAGAGGAGAAGGGAGAAAACAACCTTTCTTTTCATAATACATCATCCTTTTTTCCAAAAATAACTATCTTATACATAGAAATGTATCATAAAATTGAGATTTAGTCAATAGAAAACAAGCCGGTTCTCAATAGGTGGAGAAACCGGCCTGCCGTTTGCAATTTGCTGTATTATTTTTTCTCGGAAATTTCCATCACAGCCTCGTCTAGCTCCGTCTGGATCTGCTGCCAGTCTAAGGGCTTCCACATGGATTCGGTGGGAAGGATAAGTAGCTTCCCTGTTGTATCGTGCTCACCAGGGTCAGGAATACAGGATAGATATTTACAATCCGGCGAGAGCTGGACATATGGGGTCCAAATATTCTTTTTTGGCTGATAGGATAAATAGGTTCCATCGTCTCTAAAATAGAAAAATTTCTCCTGAAGTGTATTGGGGTCGGCAATAGAACGGACTGTATAAGTAACACAGCTCCAGGGGGATAATTCATCTTTATACAATCCAATATCGAGTTCTTCACCTTTATAAAAAGACTGTGCCTTTGTTTCTATCGGATTTCCGTATAGTATTTCATTGGAGTTACGCCCGTCGTCATGTTCATGATACACCATATAAATGGGCTGTTCACCTATCCAGGACCCGGAGGGCATCCATAGCCCCCCTGTTTTTTCGCCCCCGTTTTCAGGCATCGCAGTGGTCAGGGAACCCGTTTGAATGTCATAAAAATAAATTTGAGTGACCACAAATTCATGTAATACACGGTAAAGAAAAATTTCATCGCCGGAAGGAGAAATCTGGGGAGATTGGTAAAATTCCTTCTTCCCAAGGTCTGGAAGCTCTGCCACCGTTTCGGTGTGTGCTCCCTTTTTTAGGCAAAGGGATGCTTTTCCGGTGCTGAGGTCCTGTTCTATGTAATACAGGGATTCTGTTGGTGCATAGAAAGCAGAATAAAAAATATCTTCGGGGTGCAGATCAAAAGAAATATCAGAGACAAGCTGAAAGCTGCCGTCCATTTTTTTGATTGTTGTATCGTTCATGCTGAGGTAGACAAAACCGTTTTGATAAGCGATATTGTTCCAGGCCAACTGATATGCCGGAGCCTGTGTAATGGTTTTGTTTTCAATGTTTGCGATTGCTCCAAATTCTGTATTCTTTCCAGGCTGTAAATAGATATGGGTAGAATCAATCCATATGGGCTTGTAAGAAAACATTCCTTTGGGGAAATTAACCTCCAGCGAGCCTGTGTTTTCCGGATTATCGGAAAAGGAAACCTCGTCCAATGTATAAGCGGCCTCCCCGGAGCCGCCTGGGGCGGAACTGCCAGAGGTGCTGGACATTCCCGATGATAAGCTGACAAATGGCGTATCAGAACTTTCACTGGGTAAAGGCAGGCATCCGGAAAAGGTCAGGACTGCCGAAAAGGCAAGCAAACCGGATAGGGTGGAAAGGGGGGTAGCTTTCATTTGAACAGCATCCTTTCGTTTTAGAAGATTTTTGTATAAAATTTAAGACAACTATATCATATACATGATTATAAATCAATAAAAATGATATTTATTAAGAAAAGATAGGTGGGAAGAAGGAAAGTATGACCAGAAGGTCCATATCACTTCTTCCCACCCCTTTATGTGCTATCGGGATACTAGATTGCTAAAAACAGTTATGCCATATAGTCGTAAGGATATACACTGGTCAACTGGGTTCCATTTCCGTTCCCTATTGAAGTGCTCTTACCTTTTCTTACTTCAAAATGGAGATGTGTCGCAGAAACACCTTTATTAGAAGATGTACCTAAGACATCATCAAGGGATACAGAACTATTAAGTGCCGGCTGGATATTCTTCATATGAAGATAATAGAATGTGCGGTTTGCACTGCTATCATAGATACCAACTGCACCCCAAGTGCCACCAGTCCTAACAACAGTACCCTCATGCTGAGAATATACTGTGCAGTTTCTGGGAGATGGCTGAATATCTACCCCTTGATGTACTCCTATAGAAGGATCATATTCTCCGAATAGATAGTACATATTGCTGTACGAAGTTGCATCAGGCATTGCATTATTGGAAAAGGTATCAACTTGGTCCTGAATATACATCCCATCGTTATCATCATAAAAGTCCCCGCTAACCATACCAGAACCTGGGACAAAATCTGAAGTGGAACTGTACAGTTCATCGGGAATACCTGTTACAGTATATGTAGTAATCCTTGGCATAACTGCTCTGCCCCTAGACGAGCCAAAGATTGATGCCAATTCGCTATCAGATAACTGTACCATCTCATCGAGATGGAAACCGAGGTTGCCCAATGTGGCGATATTCTGTTCAGATAAGCCACGACTATAAAGTTCCTCTTGCAGTTCCTTTACAATGACGTCATCCATGCTAACCTCTGCGCCATTAGAAAGTTCGAGTGCTGACACAGAAACAGCAGAAAGAGCCGCAAAACTTGAAGCCAACAGCGCAGAAATGATTTTCTTAAATTTCATAATCTTACTCCACGTACTCATAGGCCAGCCGTTTTTTGATTTTTGAAAGGTAAAATCGACGTCTCAATTTTTCCTTTCACCCTATATAACACGCCACACCCCCAAAACGCAACACAAACCGCCAAAAAATTTTTAAAAATTTTTTTGATTTTCTGTTGCGTTTTGGGCCTCTCATGTGTTATATAGGGTAGAAGGATAAAATAAGGGAACTTTTCCCTGTCCTCACATCTCTCCAAGTAAAAATGGCAAGGGGAGGGGTAAAACCGCAATGACAAAAAAGGCCATGCCCAAGGAGTCGGTGTCAGTAGAGAAAAGAATATGCTGCCTGTTTGCAGAGAATTATACAAAATGGCTGAGCTATGCTGTAAGGCATAAAGTAAAAACGGAAGACGCGGAGGACATCATACAAAGCCTGTCCGTAAGGCTTTTGGAGCGAAAGGAATCGCTGCCCCTGCATGGACAGGAAGCATATGTGATGGAAGCCCTGAAAAACGCCATCATAAACCATTTTACCAGAACAAAGCAGTTTGAAACTTTGCAGGAGGAATTTTTCCCGGCGGAGGCTTCCACAGAGGAGATTGTTCTGGAAAGCTTGAACCGTGAAGATGTAAGGAAAGCCGTCAATCGGCTATCCCCCGTCCAGCGGGATGTCATACATATGCTCTATTTCCAACACATGACGGTATCCCAGATAGCGGAAAAGATGAATATGACGGACAATGAAGTCCGTTCATATAAAAGCCGTGCCGTAAGAGCACTTCGCAGTATTCTTTCAGACATGGAAAAGGAGGAGGGGACTACGTGAACACGGAAAGACGCGGCGTGGACGATGAAAGCCTGCTGCGGCTGGCTGCCGCTGCAATCCACGAACAAAAGGAGGAAGAAGAGAATGAATATGAGCCAATAACGCTTACCAGCCAGGAGATTCAGCAGCGATGGAAAGCCGTTTTGCGGCAGTACCACAGGAATAAGTTCCGGGAAGGTCTTCGGACCTTTGTGCGAAAGGCGGCTATGACAGCAGCAATGCTCTTTGCGGCAATCAGCAGCACAATGGTAACGGCCATGGCGGTCAGTCCCGCTATACGGGAGATTGTTCTAACGGATTTCGGCAAGTATTCTACATTGGATACGCTTATTTCAGGCGGACAGGTAGAGGTGCCTGAGGATTGGCAGGAGAGGTATTATCCTACTTACATTCCGGAAGGGTTTAGTCATAAAGAAACAAAGTTGAGAATGAAAACCA
>CAJUED010000085.1 GCA_910585075.1 uncultured Lachnospiraceae bacterium | reverse complement strand
AGTAATTTTATCTTACATCAGTTTGAAGGTTTACACAAACTTTGGGATAGTCCCGATAATGTAAACGCCTTTCTGTTGCTTGTCTTCCACAACTGTATCGACGGCAAGTAGCAGCTTCGTGTGGTGATAAACCTGTCCCGTGGGTCACAAGTCCGCTCACCCTTCTCTACTCATTTTTATAGCACAGTCCATCCGTCTGCTTTTTGAGAATATCAATTTCCTTATCGTAGTTTTGCCCATAATCTTATAACTATTCATCTGTTAAAATGTAATTCCGTAATTATAAAAATGAATAATAAAACATAGTGGCACTAAATACAATAGTTTTACATAAATTTATATACTATAAAAAGAACTTCTTTGAAGGGAAGATTTCGCCTGGTTCACACACCGCCGGAAGTGGTGTAGTATGCACAAACATTTGATATTAACGGAATTATCCGATACAATGAATTTGTTCATGCGGATAGTGGGAAAAGCAATACCGGGTATGGAATAAGGAAAAATAACCATTAAAAACGGATTTTGATTCGTGATGTACAGGTACAATAAAAATCCGGTAAATACAAGTTTTTTAGGTTAACTCGATATGCTGACAGGCACAAATGGGTACCATATGATATAGTATAAAAATAGAGGTATGCATCCGCTTTCAGGATGCGGAAAGAGGGAAATATGAATCAGGCAATTGGTTGGGCCGCTATGGGAACAGGTTTCACTTTTTTTATGACTGCCCTTGGCGCCAGTGTGGTATTCATTTTTAAAAAGGAAATGGGAAAAAACGTTCAAAGAGCATTTTTGGGTTTTGCGGCCGGAGTGATGATGGCTGCCTCCGTATGGTCTTTACTGATTCCGGCAATAGAGGAGACAGAGAGTATGGGAAAAATAGCATGGATTCCTGCGGCGGGAGGATTTGTGCTTGGAGGGTTATTCTTATATCTGTTAGACTTTTTAATGCCCCATCTTCATTTGGGAGAGAAAAATCCAGAAGGGGTCAGAACATCTTTCCACAGAACCACTTTACTGGTATTGGCGGTAACTCTCCATAATATTCCGGAGGGAATGGCGGTAGGGCTTGCTTTTGCGATGGCAGCCCAGCATCCCGAAGATCAGGCTCTTTATGCGGCAGCCTTTGCTTTGGCTATCGGTATTGGTATTCAGAATTTCCCGGAGGGTGCAGCAATATCCCTTCCACTGCGTCAGGAAGGGATGAGCAGATGGAGGGCATTTTTGTTTGGCAGTCTTTCCGGAGTGGTGGAATTAATATTTGGGATTGGAATCACATTGATTGCCGCACAGATTACGCCTTATATGCCATGGTTTCTTGCTTTTGCCGCAGGGGCGATGATTTATGTGGTGGTTGAGGAGCTGATACCGGAGGCCAATCAGGGGGAGCATTCAAATCTTGGCACGATAGGCGTTATGGCGGGCTTTCTGATTATGATGATTTTGGATGTGGCATTGGGATAACTGTTATGTGAGTGAAGCGACCGGAAATTTGAAAAAGTGTAAAGATTAATCGTTCAATAGGCTTTACACTTTTTCATCAATAAGCTGATTCACGGAATGTGGCAGTCTTTGAGATACGGAGACGTATGGATAAAGGTTTATTGAGGAACCATTTCATGTTGCTTTAAAACTTCTATCACAGTCTCCATTTCATCCTGAAGCCGGTGAATGTCTTTGCGGATACTTCTTTCGGCAATTTTCATGTCAAGTTGAAAATCATCCAGTTTTTTTGACGTGCGGTCCATCTTTAATTCCATAACATCAAGCCGGTCACAGATGGGCTTGATTTTCGCGTCAAATTTTTTATCGAAGCTTTTATCGAAGCTTTTGTCAAAGCTTTTGTCAAAACTTTTCGCAAAACTTTCTTCAAAGCTCTTTGCAAACTTTTTATCAAAACTTTTATCAAAGCTCTCTGCGAACTTCTTATCAAAACTTTTATCGAAATTTTCCGCGAATTTCTTATCAAAGCTTTTATCGAAATTTTCCGCAAATTTTTCATCAAATTTTCTGTCAAAGCTTTCATCAAACAGTTTTCCAATTGCGTTAAGGTCAGCAGCTGTTAAGGCCATATAAATCCTCCATTCTTCATTATAACTAAGTATCTTGATATCTTGCAGGGCGTGATACCGCCCGTTTTATTCTACGATTTACATACTTGTGTAAATCCGGAAGTCAATATGAATTCTGTTGTTTTGACTGGGATATGTAACAGTTCGCAACAATCCGGACAGGTTTGCGCATTTACCGCGCTGGCCGTACCAAAGAGTAGCGGCCTGAAGTATCCGGCTAAGCTGTTACCGGAATACATTTGTGTGATATATGTTTGTATAAAAAAATATTGTCAATATGTTTGCGTCGATTCCGGAAAGTCAAAGTGTAAAGTCTATTCAATTATCAAGGTAGGATGTGGTGAATATCAGGTGAAATTTCCGGAATGCCGGTATAAGTTCAGAACCATAAAAGATGGGTAACAGTCCGATATATACTGCTATAGGCCGACGGACCAAAATATTATTTAGTGCATTTATAATATCGCATGCAATTTGAGATGTCAACAGTATGATTTTTAAATTTAAATGTGAAAACAGTGCAAAAACAGAACTGTTGCTTTTGGGATTCATGCAATGCTGGCTTTTGGCTGGCCGCTGAAGATAATCCGAAACTTGGGCATCCGAAACTTGGAAACTGTGAAGGGCGAATAGTTACTTGTAAAATTACTTTTTGCAGTATATAATAAAGAATTGTCACGACATACGGAATTTTCGTCAGATTTGCATTGATGCAAAGGGCGCATAAAGGATCTACATGATTTATATTGTAACGGCAATTTATGCTGAGGCACAGGCACTTATTACATATTTTGGGCTGAAAAAGGATATATCCCAGGGCCGGTTTCAGGTTTTTGGCAATCAGGAAGCAGAGATTTGTCTGGTAATATCAGGGACAGGGGAAATTGCTGCGGCTGTGGCGGTTGCTGATGTATGCAGGGCAGCGGGAGAGAGAGACTTTCTGATGAATATAGGTATCTGTGGGGGCATACAGGGCGAAAAAGCCTCCCTTAAGGGAAGTAATACATTTCCGGAGGAAATAATGGACTGCTCCGAAAGAAGCGGGGAGGGTAAAGCCGGACTTTGCCTGGATGGAGAAAAAGGGATTTGCACGAAAGGAGATATTTTTTTGTGCAATAAAATCAGGGAGCAGGCCACAGGACGGACATTTTATCCGGATATTCTTTACCGCCATGGTTTTGCGGAAGCGCAGATCATAACAGGTGGAAAGCCTTATGTAAAAGAAAAGAGGGAAGAAGATTTTTTCCTTTATGATATGGAGGCGGCAGCGGTTTATCAGGCGGGGGCCTATTATTTCGGGCCTCATCAGATGAGCTTTTTAAAAGTGGTGTCAGATTATGGAGATGCCGGGAAGGTGACGCCGGAGCAGGTTAAAGGACTGATGGAAAGGAATGTGGAGAAAATCGCAGAGTTCATCGTCTGCCTGCGGAATATAGGGAAAGAGGACGTGCGGACCGGAACTTTTATGGTACAGGGCGAGGTGGAAAAGCTGTGCAGGGATATGCATTGTTCCAGTACCATGGCTTCGACTGTGAGTCAATATGTCCGCTATGGCATGTTATCCGGTGTGGACATTGCTGCTGTCAGGGAGGAGATGTACCGGGAAGGGAAATTGCCGTGCAGGGACAGGAAAGAAGGAAAACTGTGTCTTGAAGAATTCAAAAAACGACTACTATAATCCTCCTTTTTCCCATGTTTATGTGGAGCGGGAGGTGCGGGAGCATCCAAGGACCAGGCGTATTCTGGAAAGGCTCCCGGGGGCAACAGTGATTGAAACAGAGCACTATAAGGATGTATTTAACAGAAAAAAGCAGAACAGCATTCTGCAGAGCAGAGCCCGAAGTCTGATTATCGGGGCAAAACACGGGAATCTTATATATAAAGGGGCGCCGGTCTGTCAAAGCTTTGGAAATGAGAATTTTTATTATACTTCCTGTGTGATGAACTGTATTTTTGACTGTGAATACTGTTATTTGAAGGGAATGTACCCTTCCGGGAATATGGTGGTGTTTGTCAATTTAGAGGATATTTTCAGGGAGGTGGAGGGCCTTCTTGCAAAAGGGCCTCTTTATCTTTGCATATCCTATGATACGGATTTACTGGCAATGGAGTGGCTGACCGGATACGTGGAGGAATGGATTCGGTTTGTGGAAGAAATAAATTCAAAGGAACAGAATTTTCAGAGGCAGATAGAAAACAGGCTGACCATTGAAATACGAACGAAAGCCGCAGGCAGCCGCCTTATGCAGGAGCATTTTCAGGCAAAGTCTCCTGTGCTAGGGGTTATTTACGGTTTTACCTTATCTCCGCAGAAGGTGATTGAAGCCTGTGAACATAAGACGCCGGCTCTGGAGCAGAGAATTGCATGTGTGGCGAGGGCAGTGGAGAGGGGATTTCGGGTAAGGCTTTGTTTTGACCCTATGATTTATTTCAGAGGTTGGGAACAGTGGTATGACGAGATGCTTGAGGACATATTTTCTCAGGTGGATATGGAGTGGATTGAGGATGTGAGCGTGGGAAGCTTTCGGATTTCCCAGGACTATTTGAGGAAGATGCGCAGGCAGCAGCCCTGTTCGGCGGTGGTACAGTTCCCCTTTTGTAATACAGGGGGCGTGTATCATTATCCCAAAGAGTTGACGGAAAAAATGGAGGGGTATATGGTACGGGCGCTGAAAAAAAAAATTCCGGTGGAAAAAATATTTTTGTGGGAAGATGAGGAAATATAAGTGGAAGAACAATTAAATGAGGAAGAAGCGGCACGGGAGCGGCACAGAAAGCGGATTGAGCAGATGCAGCGCAGCAAACGCAGGCAGATGCTGTTTCGCAAATTTGCACCTCCTGTGGCAGGGACGGTTATTGTGCTGATGCTGGCATTTTTTGGAGTAAGGATGTTACGTCAGCCGGATATAAAAAGCGCCGGGGATGAAAAGCGGCAGGAAGATGTAAAAGAGAAGGTCTTAGATAGCGCTGTGGGGGAAAAAGGAGGAGAAGATACCGGGGCCGTGCAGGCGGACGAGGCAGATAAAGAAGAACAGAAGGACGAAACAGGGTCAGCTGAGACAGCGGCAGCGGACGGTTCGAATGAAAAGCCTGCATCAAAAGCAGAGGTAATGCAGCAGTTTTTAAAAGGCAGCGGTTTTTTGCCGGGGGGCAGTGGAGCCGCTTTGGTGGAGCAAAGCGCCATGCCGCAGGTAACCGCCGCATGGGAGCTTTTAGAGGAATCGGGGCGTGGAAAAATTCATAAAGCCAACACAACGGAAAATACAATAACGTTGGATAGTATGCTTGCGTCAGGAGATGAGTTTTTCAGCGCATATGCGGTGTTGATTGATTTGGAAAGCGAAAGCATTCTTGCACAGAAGGATTACAAAACAAGGATCAATCCGGCTTCCATGACCAAGATTTTGACTGTCTTGGTGGCGGCGGAGCATATAGAGCCGGAGGATTTGGACGACACCTTAACGATTACTTTGGATATCACAGATTATGGTTTCAGGCATAAATGCAGCAGCGCCGGGTTTGACAAGGATGAGGTTGTGACGGTGCGGGATTTGTTTTATGGAACGGTGCTTCCTTCCGGTGCGGATGCGGCGGTAGGGCTTGCGGTTTATGTGGCGGGGAGCCAGGAGGCCTTTGTGGAGCTGATGAATGAGAAGCTGGAAGAACTTGGTCTGTCGGAAACCTCTCATTTTACCAACTGTGTCGGGGTTTTTGACGAGGATCATTATTCTACGGTTTACGATATCGCCATGATTCTGGAGGCGGCTGTGGACAACGAAATGTGCAGAGATTTTTTGTCGGCGCATATTTACACGACTTCGGAGACAGAGCAGCATCCGGAGGGAATTGAGCTTTCTAACTGGTTTTTGCGAAGGATTGAGGATAAGGACAGCGGCGGGGAGGTTGTCTATGCAAAGACCGGGTATGTGGAGCAGTCGGGAAGCTGTGCGGCAAGCTATGCGGAAAGTAAGGACGGAAAAGGATATGTGTGTGTGACGGTGATGGCCAACAGTCCCTGGAGATGCATTTATGACCACTCCGGGTTGTATAAGCAGTTTTTGGAATGAGGAATTACCATGGATTTATTTGAATATATGCGGAAGAACAGTATGGAGAAGGAGTCTCCCTTAGCGGCCCGGCTGCGGCCCGCTACCCTGGAGGAGGTGGTGGGGCAGCAGCATATTATTGGGAAGGACAGGCTGCTGTACCGGGCGATCAAGGCGGATAAGCTCAGCTCCCTGATTTTTTATGGGCCTCCGGGAACGGGGAAAACCACTCTTGCCAAGGTGATTGCCAAGACCACCAGTGCGGAGTTTACCCAGATTAACGCCACTGTGGCCGGAAAAAAGGACATGGAGGAGGTCGTAAAAGGGGCCAAAGATACCATGGGAATGTATGGAAAAAAGACCATACTTTTTATTGACGAGATACACCGCTTTAATAAGAGCCAGCAGGATTATCTGCTTCCCTTTGTAGAAGATGGCACGGTGATACTCATTGGTGCCACCACGGAGAATCCTTATTTTGAAGTAAATGGGGCCCTTCTTTCAAGGTCTGTTATTTTTGAACTTAAGCCTCTTGAGAAGGAGGATATAAAGGAATTATTGCGCAGGGCTGTCTATGATACGGATAAGGGAATGGGCGCTTATGACGCTGTGATTGAGGACGACGCCATGGAGTTTCTGGCGGATATGGCGGGAGGGGATGCAAGGCATGCTTTGAACGCCATTGAGCTTGGGATTATGACCACCCAGCGGGCGGAGGATGGGAAGATACATATTACCCTGGAGGTAGCCCAGGAATGTATTCAAAAGCGTGTGGTGCGCTATGATAAGTCAGGTGACAATCATTACGACACAATCTCGGCTTTTATTAAAAGTATGAGAGGGTCTGACCCGGAGGCGGCGGTTTACTATCTGGCCAGGATGCTTTATGCCGGGGAGAGTGTGACCTTTGTGGCAAGAAGGATTATGATCTGTGCGGCCGAGGATGTGGGGAATGCGGACCCCCAGGCGATTCAGGTGGCGGTGAATGCATCCCTGGCAGCGGAGCGTGTGGGGATGCCGGAGGCCCAGATTATTTTGTCTCAGGCGGCTCTTTATGTGGCCTGTGCGCCCAAGAGCAATGCCTGCGTTAAGGCTATAGGAGAGGCCATGGAAATGGTGGAAAAAACAGGAAATCTTCCCATACCGACTCATTTGCAGGACGCCCATTATAAAGGGGCCGCAAAGTTAGGGCACGGTGCCGGGTATCTGTATGCCCATGATTATCCCAATCATTATGTGGAGCAGCAATATCTTCCCTATGAGCTTACGGGAAAGGAGTTTTATCATCCTTCGGGAAACGGGTATGAGGTAAAAATAAAGGAACACATGAAACGCATCAAACAAAAAGAAGGAAACGAAAAGAGATGAATTTAAGGACCGGAGAAAACGAAAAACCGGAAACGGATAACGCAATGTCCGATACTGAAAAGGCAGATAACGCAAAGACCGATGCCGAAACGGCAGACAACGCAAAGATTGATGCCGAAACAGCAGACAACACAAAAACCGATGCCAAAACAGAAGACAATGCAAAGACCGATGCGGAAACGGTAGACAACGCAAAGGCCAATACTGAAAAGATAGATAGCACAAAGACCGATACTGAAAAAACAGACAGCAAAAAGACAGATAATGAAAAAAAGAACAATGTAAAGAAGGACAGGGCGGAAAAGGACAGGGCAATAAAAGAAAAACGTGCAAAGAGAAAGCGGGAAAAGATAAAGCGCGCTAAAAAACGAAGGTTAAATAAAAGAGGCAGAAATGATACGCAGAAGCTGGTCAAAAGAATGGGGATTTTGATTGGGGGCATTCTTTTGGCTGCGGCGGTCGCGGTGGTTCTTCTTTTTACATTAAAAAGAGAGGAGCCGGGGCAGGATGCGCAGATACCGGATACGCCCGGTATTCCTGACACCGGAAATATCAGGGAAGAAATCGAAGTGCCTGAGGAAGAAGATGAAATCGGCGATGATGTGACCAACCATATTGTGACGGCGGGAGGGGCTGTTTGGAATTCCTATAAAAAGCGTCCCGCAAGCAAGGAACTGCCGGAAAACCCTGCGGACTTTGCAGATATAACGGAATGCGTGATTGACGATAACAAAAGGGTTTCAGTCACTTTGGAGGGGGACGGCATTCCAAAGAGTGATGACAAGTTTTATTATCTTTTTGCGTTGAATACATATGACAGCAGTATCCCTGAGGGAAGCGAATATCTGGACAGAGATTATAAGGACGCTGCCATTAGTCTTAAGGCCGGTCTTAATTATAATCTTGCAGGAAGCCGCCTTTACAAAAAATTTGTGATTGCGGTGAAAAAGGACGGGCAGTATGTGCCGGTGAGCACGCCCAGCTATATTACAAATCCTGAAGCAATTGCCAGGTTTGGCTCCGTGTTCCAGCAGCCCGCGTCCAAAAAAGGGCTTCTGGTAGACCCCAATAAGCTGCGGGGCGGGGAATTGGATGATTTGGGCGTAAAGCAGGCGGCTTACAATATACCGGTTGCCAGACTGCTTGGGCCTACCAGCAGTGCGGCTTATCCCACGATTCATTATACTTACAACGGAAAAACCTATGCTTTTAACGGGCAGGTGGTGGCGGAATACGATATTGTATTTGGAACATTGACGGCAAAAGGTATTACCACCACGGCGATTATTTTAAATAACTATTCTCCCGCTTATACCCAGCTGATTCATCCTCAGGCAAGAGGCGGCGGTTCGGCTCCCTATTACATGTTTAACGGGGCGGAGGAATCCGGCGTGGAGTATATGGCGGCAGTTGGCTCTTTTCTGGCGGAGCGGTATTCGGATAACACCCACGGGCGGATTTCCAACTGGATCATTGCCAATGAAATCAATGCCCGGAAAGAGTGGAACCATATGGCTTATACGGACGTGGAAACCTATGTGGAGGAGTATGCCAAGGCATTCCGGGTATTCTACACGGCTATTAAGAGCGTCAGCAGCAGCGCCCGGGTCTATATTTCCATTGACCAGCAGTGGGACAGGAATATTAAGAACAACACCAATTATGATGGCAGGGATATTCTGGATGTGTTTAACCGAAATATTGCATCCAAGGGGGATATTGACTGGGGTGTGGCCCAGCACCCTTACAATGTTCCACTGACGGAGGCCAGAACCTGGGCGCCTTCCAGATATGTGGAGCACAGCGCGGGAACTTCCATGATCACTATGGCCAATATAGAGGTTTTGGTTAATTATATGAAGCAGGAGCACTTCCGCAACAGTAAAGGTGAGGTGCGCAGCATTCTGCTCAGCGAGCAGGGGTATACTTCCCATGCAGGGGAAGCGCTGCAGGCGGCGGCTTTTGCCTATGCGTATTATAAAGTGGAGGCTTATCCGGAGATTGACGGATTTTTGTTAAACCGGGAGACGGACGCCGGGGAGGAAGTGGCCCAGGGACTAGCTTTTGGCCTGTCCAATGGGGGCGGAGGACACAAACAGATTTATAATGTGTTTAAATACATTGACACGCCGGAGCGCGACACATATACCAATTTTGCCAAGGATATCATAGGGATTTCCAGTTGGAATCAGATTATAAGATAAAAGGATACAAAAGCTGCCAAAGTGAACTGCTCCCCGTCAAGTAGACAGTGAAAAAAATATAAATTTTTTCTGCCATC
>CAJUED010000084.1 GCA_910585075.1 uncultured Lachnospiraceae bacterium | reverse complement strand
TCATGCCATGATGGAGAATATATAACAGGGGTTTTTGACGAATATAATCCGGAGACAGCGATTGTCAATGGAAAAGAGGTTACGGAAGAAGAATTTAAAATGTGGTTCAATTTAGCAGAATTGCCGGATAGCAGTTCGATCCCACGTAGCAGGATAAAAAAGGATAATGGAATTGTCACAGCTTTCGTGATAAATGTTTTCCAGAAAAGTGACGAATATATCCCGGTAGAAGATTTAGATTTTAATGCGGTAGAATGGTGATGTTTCGGACAGACATATGGTAAGGCGGAGATTTGAGGTGTGTTTATGAAGAAAAGAGATATTCTGCTGATCATTATGCTGCTATGTTGTGTTTCATTTTGTGCCTGTAATAACGGCAGGGAAAGAACGGAAATTGTATCTGACAGTGACGCCAAAGAAGATATAACAGAAGAAAGTACAGAAACGGACAGAATGGCAAAGGGTTATGATCTTCCGGTGAGTGACAGTGAACGGAAAGAGGCAGAAGATGATTGTAAAGAAAAGATGGAACTTATAGCAGAACTATACAAAAACGCAGATAAAGGCTATGCGTCTAATGTTATTATTGCAGATGAAATCATAGAGCAGATGGTAGAAAAACTGAAAAGTATCGGATGCTCGGTTACGGTAACAGCACTATATTCTGATATGGAAAACTACAAAGAGCTGGAAGATTTTTTAAATGCTTCCATAGCGGGCAGAAGCGGTTCAGCAGTCTGCTATGAAATACATTCGGACGGAGGCGTTGGGAGATATAAATATATTTATGACGGAAAGGATATGTATATTTTATCAGCAAAAGCTGCATGGAGCGATGATGATAAGCCCGTGATAACATATATTTCATATACCCGGATCAAGGAATGGAAATTTACTGATAAGGGATGGTTCTGTTATGAATTATGCGTACCGGAGTACCCGGAAGTGACTGAAATCGTGGATGGGAGCTGCATGGTCAGAGTTAAGCCTATCACAGAAGAAAACAAGGAAATGTCAGAAAAATGTGTGCTTGGGTTAGCCTATCAGGGAAATAACCTTTTATGCTCTGATTGGGACATAGACCATGTGGAAAATCTGGATTATAACGGGATGTACGAATATTTATATGCAATGAAATATCAGGGGCGGTTTCCTTCAGAAAATTATCCGGACGGGATACCAAAGGATGAGTTTGAGCGTCTGATCATGGAGTATCTTCCAGTAACGGCGGAGGAGATAGAAAGCTATGCGGTATTTGACGAAGAGAAACAAACTTATATGTGGGAAAGATTGGGATGTTTTAATTATGCGCCTACCTATTTTGGAACTTCCTTTCCAGAGGTTACAGACATCAGAGAAAACAAAGATGGGACGGTCACATTAACTGTGGATGCGGTGTGCAGCATGATTTTATGTGATGATGCAGTGATAACCCATGAGCTTACAGTGAAGTTTGCAGAAGATGGGAGTTTTAGGTATTTGGGAAACAAAATTTTGGATGATGGGCTTTCAAATATACCGGAGTATCAATATCGGATTGTTAGAAAGTGATTATAACATTGTCTGGTATTGAAAAAGAAAGGATACGAAGCGATGAAAAAAATAATGAAGGTTATCTTAGGCGTTGTGTCTGTTGTTCTTATCATAATCGTTGTATTTTGGGTAAGCATCGTGTATGTATCAGATTACAAAATAACAACGGTAGATATTTCTGTTTCACCGGATGAAACTTATGAACTGGTTTTGCAGGCTGTCGGAGAAGCTGATTTTCCGTTTGGTTCTGCTTCAGGGAGATTGATTCTTTATGAGGGTGAAAGCAAAATATCCAAAGCGGACTTTGAGCTGTTTGATGACGGTGGGTGCATACGCAGCAGTATATGGGAGGTTACATGGCATGAGGATTGTGTGAAAGTTATTCTGTCAGGAGATGAACAACTCGATGAGCAGATTATCCTATACTTTAATGGGAGAAAAGAGGTAAAACAGTTAACGGATAAGGAAGAACGTATAGAAGTGGGAGATGTGGATGAAATTCAAAGGGATAAATCCACAGACAGCTTATGCAGGTGAATCAGAAA
Organism: uncultured Lachnospiraceae bacterium; assembly: GCA_910585075.1. Taxonomy (GTDB): domain Bacteria; phylum Bacillota; class Clostridia; order Lachnospirales; family Lachnospiraceae; genus Suilimivivens. Next base: position 7,709 of record CAJUED010000084.1, on the reverse strand, counting down.
GTCAGGAAGATATGGAACTGGATGAGAATGAGGCAAATTCTGATGAGGATAGTGATTTAATAGAAAAATAAATATTTCCTGCAATGTGGGGAAAACTGAAAGAATATCCCCTTATTGCATACAGCAATAATTTGGATAAGGTATAGAATACCGGGTAAAAGTCAAGATGACAATTTACCCGGTATGAGAGTGTAAAATGAAGTGTGTAAGTTACCGGTAACAAAAACTTACGCACTTTATTTTTTATGTAAGGTGCGGTATTCTAAAACGAAAGGAATGAAAGGATTATGAGTACAGCACTTATGGCAAGAAAACCCAAAAGAGACCCCAGGACAGTCGCGATCGCAAAAGCGATCCTGGAACAGTACGATTGTAAAAATGTAGAAGATATGCAGGATGCGATCAAGGATATCTTCGGCCCGATGTTTGAGGCAATGCTTCAGGGTGAGATGGATTCCCACCTGGGCTATGAGTCCAACGACCACGGCCCTAAGAGCACAGAAAACCGCCGTAACGGATACAGCAGTAAAACACTGAAATCCACTTATGGTGATATTCCGGTGGAGGTTCCCCGTGACAGGGATGCGTCCTTTGAACCGCAGGCTGTCCCCAAACGCACAACAGACGTGAGCGGGATCGAGGACAAAGTCCTTGCCATGTATGCAAGAGGGATGAGCCAGCGGGATATCGCCGAAACGGTGGAAGACATCTATGGGTTTGAGATATCCCACGAGACGGTCTCCGCGATCACGGACCGGGTGATAGAGACAGCTGAGGAGTGGCAGAGCCGTCCGCTCAAGAAGTTTTATACCTTCCTGTTTGTAGACTGTCTGTATGTGTCAGTCCGTAAGGAAATGGAGACAAAGAACCTGGCCGTTTATGTCATCCTTGGATATGATGTAAATGGGATCAAGGATATCCTGGGATTGTGGATCGGAGATACGGAAGGGAAACATCACTGGATGCAGATATTTGATGAGATCAAAGCACGGGGTGTGGAGGATGTACTGTTTATCAGCATGGACGGCGTATCCGGTCTTGAGGAAGGGGCAAAGTCTATCTTTAAAGATGTCGTAGTCCAGCGTTGCATCGTACATCTGATCCGGAATTCCATCCGGTACATACCTTCCAAAGATTATAAAGCATTCACGGCTCAGTTGAAGAAAGTGTACGGAGCTTCCAGTCTGAAAGCGGCGGAGGCGGAGTTTGAGCGGTTCAAGCAGGCATGGAGCCAGTATCCGGGAGCGATAGACGTGTGGGTACGCAACTGGCAGCATGTGGAACAGCTGTTCAACTACGGGAGTGCGGTACGGAAAGTAATGTATACGACAAACAGCATAGAGGCAGTCAATTCCAGCTTCCGTAAAGTAACAAAGAAGGGTGCTTTTCCCAGTGAGGACGCGGTCAGGAAAGCGCTGTATCTGCGGATCACAGAACTGTATAAAAAATGGAAAGGCCGCCCGGTGTCCAACTGGGCTATGGTACGCAACCAGCTGTCTATGGACGATAAGATGCAGGCACGTATTCTAAAATATGAGGATCTATAGGAGGAACAGAGAATGAAAAAGAATTTAAACTATAATCAAAGTATTAAAAATGAAGAACTGCATGATCTTCTGGAAGATGTACTGACACAGATACAGGAATTACGGGAAGAATTCACATCCGCAATAGACGATATAGAGGACATGCTCACAAGCGTATGAGACAGGCCGGCGGGATGCCTCCGGCGGCTCAGGGCGCTGCCCTGAGAACCTGCAAGGGAGCAGTCCCTTGACCCGGTAACCGGGCGCTGCCCAGACCGTCCGTGCGGAAGCGGGGAAAAGGGGGATACCCTTTTCCATAGGACGGGGATGTTTTGAGGACCTTATGTCAAGAGACTTTCGCGGCATAACGGGGCCCTGCCCATTATTCCACGATTCTCTTGACAACGGTATTGTTTCTTACAGATACATTTTTAGCAGTAGATGATATTTTAAAAAAGAAATCAGCGGCTAAAGGCAACCGCTGATAAAAAATCAAAAAAACTTACACATTTAACTTGACAAACCCCCCGGTTATTCCTATTCCCAAATATTCAGTTCTGACAATATAGACTTCGTTATTTCGGTTGCGCTGTTTCCGGTGGCATTGGCATTGCCTTGAATGTTTGTAGCAAAGAAGTATGTATTCCCGTCGGTGCATACAAAACCGACAAACCAGCCGTTCACATCCTGACCGTCTATGCGTCCGGTTCCGGTCTTTCCATAAAAACTTCTGTCATCAGATGAAAAGAGACAGATGGAATCCTTTATTGTATTAACATTTTCCGGTGTAAAGCCAAAGTCATTGTTGTATAGGTCTTTTAAAAGTTCAACCTGCTCCACCGGGGAAATTTTTAGTGTTGACTGCATCCAGTACGAGGAAAGGTCTGAATTTATATTTTCATTCCCGTATCCGATTTTTTTTACATAGTTCCTGAGAGCGGATGCCCCGATCTGTCCGTCAATTTCCTGAAAATACCAGTTGACGGAAGACTCCATTGCAGAATACAAGTCCTGGTCGGCGTTCCATGCTTCAAACGGGTAGTCAGTCCCGTCCCACGCCATGAAAGAAGCTTCCGGCGTGATAATGCCCTCTTCCAAACCAAACAGTGCGTCATAAATCTTATAGGTAGAGTTTGGAGCTGTCCTTAAAGTGGCATGATTCATGTTATAAATGCTCCATGTATCACCTGTTAAATCATATAAAACAAAACTTCCTTCATATCCGCTAAAATATGCAGATAAGTCAACCAGATCAATCTTTTCGGGGGATATGTCCCACTTATAATAGCTTTGATCTGCAGCATAGGTGGACAGCATAGGGGTAAGCCCTAAAAGCATAACGGTTATGATACCGAAAGCAGTAAATCCCTTTATCTTTTTCCAGACGGAAGGATTTTCATAAGAAGATATATTGATAATCCTTTTCTGCATCTGTTTCATGTTCCCACTGATTCCGGCAGCAAAGGGGAATGGTGAAAGTGAAATTTTTTCAGCAAAGTTAATCAGTGTATCGCCGTAATCTTCATAGTCGTTTTCGTTAAGGAGCTTTAGGACAGAGGTATCACAGGCAACTTCCCTGTCGCTTCGCATTTCCTTCAGCGCATACCATACCAATGGGTTAAACCAGTACAGTACGCCGAAAAGGTTCATAAGATAGCTTGCAATGGCATCCTTATGTTTGTAATGCTGTAATTCGTGCAGCAGGATATACCGCATATCCACGGCATTGAAATCCGAAATCAGGTGGATTGGCAGATAAATACAAGGTTTGAACAATCCCACAATAATAGGGGATTTCAAAAAGGCGGTGCTGTAAATGGGAATGTCCTTTTTTATTTTCAGCTCGCTTAAGCAGTTGCTGTATAATATGCGGACTTCCCTGTTCTGCAAAGGAAGAGCAGATTTCTTCAAAGAGTTCAGGCGGGTTTTCGATTTTATTACTAACAGCAGCATTGCAAAGATGCCGGTGATCCATATCCCAAGCAGAATAAGCCCGATAACAGATGGCGTTTTGCTGCTTACGGACAGCGCAAAATCATTCATCTGCCTTGCAGTGCCGGATGCTTCCATATTTACCGCTGTTTCTGTAACAGTTTCCATGCCCGCTGACGCAGCATTCTTCCAATTGTCAAGTAATGAAAAAATCTGTGAAAACTGAACCGGACGAACTGGAATAAACGGAACTGCCAACAGTCCGAGCAGCAGGAACCATAAATTGAACTGCATTCGGCTGGTCAGGTGATTTTTCAATACTTTTTTTATCATAAGTAGTATGCCTATGATGGCACAAATGAGAATATTGCAGATGAAAAAACGTATCCCGAAATCTGCCATGCTAATCCCTCCTTTTTGCCCCTTTATGGAGAAGTGAGTGCAGGGTGTCTATTTCTGATTCAGAAAGCCTGTCATCTTCAATATAAGCGGAAAGCATTGCGGTAATATCTCCGTCATAGTAACGCTCAAGAAAAGAATGGCTTTCCTGCCCGATGTATTCTTTTTCTTCTATCAGAGGCGTATAAACGAATACCCTGCTTTGTTTTTCATAGGAAAGCGCCCCTTTTGTCACAAGACGCTTGATTAAAGTCTGTATCGTTTTAGGACTCCATTTGGTAGTCTGTGTTAATTTGTCCGTTATTTCATTCGTATTGATCGGTGCGTGCTTCCATATGACTTTCATCACTTCAAATTCTGCTTCTGAAATCTGTGGCAATGTTTTCATACTTTGAACCCCTCCTTTTAAAATCTTACGGCTGTAATATACATTATAGAGAGAAATATGGGAAATGTCAATTTCTTAGTAAAATACCCTTGACATTAAATCCCACAGGTGTAATAATTAAAATATTACAGCAGTAAGATTTGGAAGTGAGGGAATGGTTTTGGCAAAAGTGTTGATTTTATCAATACCGGAAGAGGAAGAGTCATTGATTGATAAGATTATGGCGGTTGTAAACAGTACACAGGATGAACAGGGAATGGAACTGGGGGGAAGGCGTGAATGTAATCCATATTGTAACGATTAAGATAAATATGATACAGCATAGTGTTTATAAGGAGGAGAGTTTTACAGGAAGACTGCACTGCAGCCCGTAGAAAGGGAATCATACAGAAGGCAGGGAGACAACTCCCTGTATGGATTAAGGGGAATCCGTCCCGGAAGCGGGACATAGATATTTGTAGATCATTCAGCTGAAACTTATTTCATCACTTAAAAACAGGCATGGGCATCTTTCCCATGAAACAGCGCAGAAAAGCCAGCGGAGCAGATAACAAAATCTGGACGGCAGGCTTTTCTGTTTTTTTGCTACATACTACGTCTGACTGCCGGGAAGGTCCTCCGGGGGTTCCGCAGGCAGGCCGTCAGCAAGTACGGCTGCAGCAGCTGCAAGGGCGGCCAGGGCTTTTTCATCGCACCGTGGGAGCAGCCGCATCAGGGTCTGGTATGTAGAGCCGGTTCTGTTGTGCCCGTCCTGAAAAATGCAGTCATCCGCAGATATATTGAGAGTCCTGCAGATATGGTAAAAACCTTCAATGCTTGTAGAGCAGCGGCAGCGCTCCAGATCCTTCTGGAAAGAAACAGAGTGGCCGAGCAGCTCCGCACACTCAGCCTGCGTGAGTTTCCTCTTTTTCCTTGCATTCTTTAAGGCAGCACTGAATATACGGGCATCTTTGATTGATAGAGACATCTTAATCACCTCCTGATAGTAGTGTATTGCCATACCTCATAAAAGTAAAAATGGCAATGACGCACTAAAAAGTAGCGTAATAAACTACCAAGCACCCAGATTTCTGGTGAACAAAAAAAACATGGTTCATCAGAGTCTTATTTGGGTGTCTTTTTTGTGCCATGGGAGAGGACGCATGGCAGACATTGGGGAATGGTCTTAAGCCGGGCATCGGCAGGGGAATTTCGTTAAAAAAATCATATTCTTTTATGGGATACGACAGCCCCTTTATGGTAGCGTAATACGCTACTATTTTGTGGAAAGCAGAAAATCATGGGAAAAGGACGGTTATCCGGCATTTGGGGCGGATAATGGTTCTTTTTCTTTTGCAGCCAGGGTAGTTGGAGCCTGTACCATCAGGGGACCTCCGGTCCTGCGGTCTTAACGCAGCAGAAAATGACTGGAGGACGAAAGGATGAAAGAAAAACATACGGATTCCGTACAGAACCGCTTTACCGCATACCTTGTGGCGGCAGTGGGGAATACGCGGAAGAAATACTGGGAACGGAAATACCGGCTGCAGGGTATGGATCTTGCACAGGAGGATCTGCTGGAGCGCAACTATACGGACTTTGACGAGCAGTACCGCGCCTATATAAATGAACATACGGATTTTATCTTCCGGGATTGGCAGAGGTACGGAGAACTGCTGGCCCGGCTGGAGAGCGACCACCTGGCAAAGGCAATAAGCCGGCTGAAAGGCAGGGACAGGGAGATCCTGTTTGCCAGGGTCTATGGGGAACTTACCTTCTCAGAGTTGGGGGAGCGGTTCCATATGGAGGCAAAGCAGGCTGAGATGGCATATTACTATGTGCTCAGGAAGTTGCGGAAGGAGATGAATGGGAAAGATGGAATTTGAGAAACTGCTGGAGCAGGCAAAGGCAGGGGATAAGGCGGCGCAGGAGGAGATCTTCAGGATGTACCGTCCGCTGCTGATCAAGAACGCCATGGAGCAGAACGTGTTTGAGGAGGATCTGTATCAGGAGCTTTCGGCAACCCTGTTAAACTGTATCCGGAAATTCAGGGTTTAGCCGGTGTCGGAACTTTGGGGATCGCATAGGCATACCGGGTAATTCTGCAGGGGGCTGCTGTGTTTTGGGCGTCCCCTGCGTATAAAATGATGTGTCGCTAAAGGTATCCGGCATCCCTGCGATGTCGCAATAGTGAAAACAGACCTTCTGCGACAGAAAAACAGGGGGATATGCCTGCCGGAAGGCATATCTCCAAAGGTATACCTTTAGCGACACGAAAGTTTATGGAAAGGAGGCGCATCCATGGCGGCAAAGAAATTTGGTTATGCCCGTGTGAGCAGCCGGGAGCAGAACCTGGACCGGCAGGTACATATCCTGCGGGACGAGGAGGGCATCGACGAGCGTGACATATATGTGGAGAAGGAGTCAGGGAGGCAGTTTGAGCGCCCGGTGTACCGCTCCCTGGTTGACAACATCCTGCGGGAAGGCGACCTGCTGGTGGTGACGGAACTGAAGCGGTTCGGGAGGAATTACAGCGAAATCTACAAGGAGTGGTTCCACATCACAAAAGAGATCGGTGCTGACATCCGGGTGACATCCATGCCCATCCTGGATACCACACAGTCGAAGGAGCTGGTGGGGCAGCTGATCACGGATGTGGTGCTGGCAGTGTTCGCTTATGTGGCGGACGAAGACTGGACAGAGCGGCATGAGCTGCAGCGGCAGGGAATAGAGGTTGCGAAGGCAGGCGGCAGGCATCTGGGCAGGCCGAGGGTGGAGTACCCGGAGAACTGGGAGGACTGTTACGGGAGATGGAAAGGCGGCGTGATCTCCGCAAAGGAGGCTATGACACTTACAGGACTGAAAAAGGACAGTTTCTACCGGCTAGTCAAAAAGTATGAAGCAGAGCTGAAAGGTGCAGAGGAAAGAACATAAAAATTTATAAAAACTTTGCGGAAAATTTCAAGGAAATAGAAGTAAGGGAATCTTTATTATATAGAAACATATTTAAGGAGGGCTGTTTATGAAGCAGGGTACATTGTTTTATGATAAGGGAAGTGGGAGGTACAATTTCCACTATATTGATGAGGACGGTGATAAGAGTGATTATGGCGGTATCCACTGTGGGGAGGTCTTCGAGTTCAGGCTGAATGAAGTCTGGATTCCCGCCCGTGTGGAGATGGGCATGGACAGGGAATGGTATCTGGTCGGGGCGCCGGGACTGAAGCTGGACGGGCTGGAGATAAGGATGTAGTAGACTGTCTGTAAAATTATATTATCAGTATAATGACAAACCGAAGAATTGGTGTTATAGTGGTTACAGTTAGAAAACGAAGCGGACCGGATGAGTCCAGAAAGGAAAAGATCATGGCAACAGTTAATTTCGCTGCGAATGGCTTCGCATATTATCTGCATAGCGAACATTATGAGACACTGTTCAGTAAAGAAAAAGAACAGAGTCTGGTTAAGATGCGCTCATGCAAGAT
>CAJUED010000083.1 GCA_910585075.1 uncultured Lachnospiraceae bacterium | reverse complement strand
TGGGGAATGGTCTTAAGCCGGGCATCGGCAGGGGAATTTCGTTAAAAAAATCATAAGTTTTTTGTGGGTAGAGAAGGACCTGAATGGTAGTGCATTGCGCTACTTTTTAGGGGAAGATAGAAAAGATTGGAAAAAGAACGATTATCTGGGGTGTAAAACGGGTAATGGTTCTTTTTGTATTACCCGATGCCGCTCACCTCCAATTCCAGATTTTGCAACTAAAAATCTGGAATTTTAGGAGGAAAAGCCATGTGGCATAAAAATAACGGAAAAAGCGAAACAGAAATTATGCAGAATCGTTTTACGGCGTATCTGGCAACTGCAGTGCAGCGCCGCAGAAATGATTATATACAACAGTTGGACAGGCGCCGGCAGATTGAGAGCCTCACCGAGGATTTCCTGTTTATGCCGGAATGCAGCATAGAGCAGGACATGTTTCTTGGGCTGCCCATTCTCATGCAGCTGGAGGACAGTGTGCTTCTCCAGGCATTGAAAGAGCTTAGTGAGCGGGAACGGTACATATTTCTTGCGAGAGTGCTGGACGGAAAGAGTTTTGAAACATTGGCAGAAGAAACCGAGCTGGGATACAAAGGCGTGACGGCAGTGTATTATCGGACAGCACAGAAGATCAGAAGAAAGATGGAGGTGACAAAATGAATTTTAAGGAATTACTGTTACAGGCAAAAGAAGGAAAAGAGGCAGCAGTCATAGATTTATTGGAAATGTATAAGCCGCTTCTGGTAAAGAATGCCATTGTGAACAACAGATTTGACGAAGACCTTTATCAGGAGCTTTGTATCATACTGTTGAAATGCATTGGCCAGTTCAGGATGTAAAGGAGCAGGCAGGAACAAGGTGGTTTGTGCCATATAAAAAGGAAAAGCGCCAGGCGGTATATGCCGGGCGCTTTTCTGAAATACAATCAATGAACCTGCACTGTTGGAAAACAGTTATTTCTTATAATAATGAATATATAAATTATAATTTCGGGGCTGTGTGAGCATCCGAATCCAGATATAGAGGTGCAATGTTTCTGAATACAGATTAAACTCAGAATCGCCTACAGGCTCTGCAAATGTGCAAAGATTCTGCATTGTTCCCAGTGTTTTAAATTCCGGCATACAGAAGAGGGCATTTTGGAATCGGTCAATCTCTTTGCTCAGATTCTCAGGTGTTGGTTCCTGTTGGCAGTGAAACCAGGTGGTCCACCACCTGTATCCGTCATAATCAGAGCGGGAATAGGAAATCTCACTGTCAGGCCTTTTCCGTGTATTTTTGTCATCATCCGGATTCTGAAAGATTTCCAGAAAAGCACACCTTGTGGTAAGCATCGGATTTTTGCTTTTCTGCAGTTCCTGAAACCGCTTGTCGGATATTCCATACCAGTTCTCAAAAGGCATAACAGCTTTTCCATAATCACGCATGGCTTCGTCTGATCCGCATTGCTGGCAGATATAGATTTTTGCGTGGCGGCTTAACGAATTAACCATAAGCCGGTCATTCAAAGGATTTCCGCAGCGCAGGCAGACCGGTCTTTGACCATTGCCATCCGAAAACCATTTTTTATCTTTCTTCCAGAGTGTCTCCAGCATGTTTTTTGGGTACAATTCGATTTTCATTCGGCATACCTCTCTTTCCAGTCATGAAGATAGGAAGCATATCCATCCGGGTCAATCTCCTGAAGGATCTCCGGACGGAACCGGTATTCCGGATAACTGCAGAAACCGCTGCGGCCATAAGTGCCGGTAGGGACTGCCAGGCCGTGCCGGATGATCCATGCAAGGATATCTTCACCATTGTTATTGGTATCAATAAATGCACAGTTCTGAGGCCGGATAGAGTTCAGATTAACGGTCAGGACATTCCAGGGTTCCGCCTCTCCGTCTTCCCAGGAAGTCATTGTAATAGCGAGGTTGCCTTCCGTATAGGAAGTAACATTCAGCTGGATCTTATAGGTATTCCCGTATTTCTCCAAATCAAATATTTTCATAGTGTCTCCTTTCTTTGGGGGTGTATTGTTTCTTTGCCATGTGTTTTTGTTATGCTGCTGTTCTGGGCATCTTCTGTGCCGGGAGAAGTATCACTCCTTTTTCCACCTCTGCAGGTATCCATGTATCGTTTTTCCACATACAGCCACTTGCTTCATTATAAAATTTAGGCGCCTTGGGCGGATTCCCAAAACATTCCTCATCCAGATACAGACAGATGTGCTTGTCATAAAAAGGAATAAGGGCCTGGCGGATCTGCTCTTTCAGTGTCAGGGCAAGCTGGTCGATCTCCTCAATATCCTGTCTCTTAAAAGCAGCCGCGGAGATCTGCTTCAGAATGCCGGACTGGTCAATGGTTTCCTGGATCAGCGGCTGTGCCTCGTCCATAAAGTCCGCACGGATGCGGATATTTTCCAGCGTGATCTGCTTTACATAGGCTGTGGCTGTGGACTTGATATTGTGCCGCAGTTCGTCAAAAGGTTTTTTGTATTTGGTTTTTAATACCTCCAGGGATGCCACGGCAAGGTTTCTTTTTAAAAGGTCAAGATGTTCTTCCAGTGTTTTTCGTAATTCGCTGTTATTCATAGGGATACCTCCAATCCTGCAAAATAAGTTTTTTTAAAAATCGTCTTCCCACGCCGGCAGAGTATTTTCCGCCGGATAGGGGGGACTGGTTTCTATTGATGAAACCGGCTCTTCTGTTTTCTGGTCTTCCAGTTGTTTTTCTGCTGCCTTTTGCTGGCTGCGGACAGCGAGCGCCAGTGCATCTTCGCCTACATCGCTGTATGCCTGTTTCCTGGCTTTCTTTTTACGGCACTTTTCCACAGCGGCGGCATAATCATAGCCGATTGCCTTTTGAAATTTATCTGCAATCTCTCTCAGTTTACCTGCGTGGTATTCGTAAGTAGCACGGTGGAAACCAGTCAGCTCCCACTGATCACATACGATATCCAGCATCCGTGTATAGTCCATAAGTGCGTTGATGGTTTTCAGGACATCGCCATAACAGGTTTTCAGCTCATGGGAACCATCCAGATCCACATAGGACAGGGTAAGCTCCTGTTTCTGATATTCGTCTATTTCCGCTGACTGCATCAGTACATGCCCGTAAATTTCCATGGGAAGCTTTGGCATATTGTCAGCCGGATTATTTTCAGGATTCATTCCCGGCACCTCCTGACGGTTTTGTCTGCGGGGCCGCAAGCCCGCTTACGATCATCTGGACAGCGGTGCGGTATCCGCAGATGTAGGATTGCTCTGCTATGGCGCTGTCTCTTTCAGAAACCGCCGCCTGGTACTGCTCAAAGAGCCTTTTGGACTGCCCAAGGGCAGGAAGGAGCGCTTTCTCCGTTTCCTTCACTTTCTGATCCAGCCTGGATGGAGCCGTTACGCAGCCGTAGATATCCGGCTCATAATGACCATAAAAAAGATTATGTAAAAAATCCGGTTCTTCCAGGCCCGTCAGGTTCACGGCTGCAGGCGCCGGCTTTGAAAGTGCTGCGGCGATTTCCTGCAGAGCTTTGATCAGCTCCGGTAACTGGCGGTTAAAAAAAATACTGCCCATTTTGGTTTCATAAAAATTCATTTTTGTCTCCTTTCATGCAATCTGCTGTTCACCCCAGTGGATTTGGAGGACACCGTTTTCATCCTTCTCCTGACGCATCAGGAGGGACAGCAGGTCATAGTTCACATCAAACCGGTCATAGATTTCATCCAGATCCACATCCTGCCCTTTCATAAACAGGTTCAGCTTTTCCTTTGCCAGAACCATCTGCATCAGGTTGGATTCAATACTGCCCGCATAGGTGAGAAAATAGATATCCTTCTGTTCTGTTGAGGTATACCGGATGAACCGGAAGTAGAACTGGCTCATGCCGGAGTTATTGTAATGTAATTCTGGGATAATGATCTTGTTGACATAATCAAAGTTGACACTGGAAGGAAGACTCTGCTGGGTGCAGAGAAGAATCCCATTCCCACTGTCCTGCAGTGTCTGCTTGAGCGCCCGCCTTTTTGCAAAGCTGGTGTTTGAACCAGTGACCACGAACAAAGGACGGTCCGGCAGGTATTCCCGCAGTGCTTTTTCATAGGATTCCAATACGGTAACATGCCGTACTCCGATAGCAATGGTCTCATCCTTCCACTCGGCTGCCATCTCAACGGCTGTCATGACTTTGACAGGGGTATCCCCCGTGTATTCCTGCACGGTATCTGGAGCAGCGCCGATGCGCAGGAGAAGGACAATCTGCTGGACCAGGCGCATCATGGAATCCTTTCTGGAATTGCCGGTAGAAGCAAAATAGTTATCCCGCATCTGATAAAATTCATGGATTGCTTTCTGGTAGACTTCCTTTTCTTCCGGAGGGAACCGGAGCAGCACCTGGTGGATATGCTTGATATCCTTGCAGGAAACCTCTTCAAAGGTTCTTGTAATAACGGTCTTTCCTAAAATATCGCTGAGAATATCTGCATTGTAGATATCCTGTGTGCGCTTCTCCATGCCGAATACTGTGATCTTTTCCGGCAGATGGGAGGATGCAAACAGGGAATAGCCTTTCTTGTAGGCAGGGATTGGCTGCCCGAAATAAGGGTTGGGCTCATAATCCGGTTCGCTATCCGCTTCACTGTCTTTATTATGGTGATAGATATACTGATTCCAGGAGATCATGTTGACGGAATTGTTGTAGAGCAGCTCCAGCTGTGGTGCAAATTCCGAAATATTGTTCCTGGTGCTGGTTCCCGTAGTAAGCAGTTTCATCCGGCACCGGCGGAAACAGGAAAGCACTGCCTGACACCGGGCACTTCCGGGATTGGAGATCTCATCGCTTTCGTCCAGTATGAACTGGATATTCTGGTTCAGCCGTTTCACATGTTTTTTCAAATGTTTCTTATAGGAGCTTACCTTGCTTAGCGTGATAAGGACAAAATATCCGGGCTGGATACGTTCCAGATCAGCAAGCCGGTGGATCAGGATGCAGGGCAGGTCATAGTTTGCCAGCACCACATTCCAGTTATTCCGGATGGAGATCGCTGAAGATACCACCCAGGTGCTGTGTACGTGCTGTTTCTGCATCCGGTACAATCCTGTCGCAATGCCGGCCAGCGTCTTTCCACTCCCCTGCTCCCACTGCAGGAGCGCATACTGTTTCTGGAGGGTAAGGTTGATGTCATGCTTCTGGATCCCATTCAGTTGGATCTGCTCCATAAGAGAAGAATCCCACAGGGAAAAGTCATTCAGCCAGTCTGCAAGCTTTGGATCTTCCTCCATTTCTGCAAAAGCAAGATTCTGCCTTTCGTATTCTGCCCGCTTTCTGGAAAGCAGTTTTTCATAGCCGGGGTAATCCTTCAGGGTATTATCATAAACTGCCCGATAGATTGGCACAGGCAGACGCTGGCTGTCTTTTAGCTGCCGGCGTGCGGCCGTACTGTAGCCTTTATAAATGAAATCGCCTTTTCTCTTGATAAGGCAGATTTTATCTGTTTCCGGCACAGGATTTTGTTTTTTCAGTGCTTTCTGCAGATAAGTGAGTACCTTTTTTTCTGTAAGCTGTGTCTTGCACCACTGTTCATAACTCATGCCTTCAGGCTTGCGCTGGGTGTAAAAGCGGTGCAGATATTCACAGCATCTGGCATAGGATGGCCGGATGGCCGGATGTGCCTTGATATGGTACAGGAGTTTTTGAGCCTGGTATTTAAAATCACCGGATGTACTGCGTGATTTCGCCAGCTCCAGAAGAATCCTTGACTGATTGTTTTCTAATGCCGATTTGGCAAATGCTATCATCTTTTTATGGATGTATGCGGCTTCTTCCTGTACATCAAAGTCCTGTTCCAGAGTATCATCTGGCTCTGTATGGTAAGGCTGAGGTTTCCAGCCTTCTTCGGCAGTCCTTTTCTGCCAGAACTGCAGCTTTGTTGCAAATCTGCTGACACCCAGATGGGAAAATGCATCTTCCGGGAGCGTCACCTGTCCCAGAAAGCTGTATTGCTTTTCCATCTCCCGGATCTGCCCGCTGTCCGTAAAGGTGTCAGACAGATAGGATGCAGGTACGATCAGGGCAAGGATGCCGAGAGGCTTTAATACTTCTGCCGCTTTCAGACAGTAATACATATGGGAAGACAATTCTCTGCCGCTTTTGGTCCACCATTTTAAATGGAAGGGCGGATTTCCTACCACATAGTCAAACCGCGTGTCCGGCTGACAGGTGCGGATATCCCGGCACTCGATGGAGGCGTCCGGATAAAGGAATCTTGCTGCTTTTACCGCATTGACATCCAGCTCACAGCCGTAGATGTTTGCTTCTGTTGGAATAAAGTTAAAAAAACTTCCCATGCCGCAGGTAAGGTCTGCCACCAGATCATGCTCCGATAATCTCAGGCAGGCTGTAATTAGTTCACACAGCCGGGGTGGGGTGAAGAACTGGCCGTTTTCAATCTCTTTCTTTGCCTCGCTGTAGGCATGGTAATTCTCATAGTCCTGCCGTTCCAGGGCATGAAGCCCGCCGTCACCGGTATAGGCGTTGTAGATATCCTCCCGGCTGATGGAACAGGAACCGGCAGTGTTGCTGTCGATCAGGTAAAGGACTTTCTCATTGAGTTCTTTCCGCTTATCATGCGGAATGGGTTCATCCCGATAGACATATTTCATTGGTATCACCTCGCTAACATATGGTTTTTAAGTATTCATCCACGAACTGCAGGACATAAGCTTCACTGGTAAATTTCAGATCCACCCGCCCATTCTTGAACATCCTCAGTGACTGTATTTTTTTGCAATCCGGAAATTCGCACTGGCCGGAATCAGATTCCCGCCCGAGAAGCCTTGAGAGACTTGCCGGAGTGTGATCAAATCCGCCGGTTTCAAAATGGGAAATTCCTCGTATGATATCTTTCATTCTGCCGATCAGCTCCCAGGATTCGCTTCTATAGTAGCTGCGATAGCTGCATGCATAATTTGTAAACTGCAGGACGCATTTTTTCTGTTCAAACTTTGCACGGCCGCTGCCAGAATCCCAGGCGGCGCTGTGACATTTTTCTTTCAGTTCATGAAGCGCCTGCTCGAAAAAAGCCCTGCCGCCAGTCTGTAGGAATATCTGCTCCAGGATGTCTGTATAGTGGAGCGTCAGATTTTCCAGTTCCTGCGTATACTTTAGTGCCTGTTCCTTATAATCATCCACCCAGCGGTCCGTTGGTTCCTGCGGAATCAGATGGTCTTTTACGTCGCCCTTGTCAATAGAAAAATGATAGGTTTTCGAGAAATGTGAAACTAGATGGTCTATAAACAGGGCATGCAGGGATTGAAGCTGCCCCCGGATTTTGTCACTGGAGAGCTGAAACTCACCATACGTAGTAAGGTAGGTATCAGCAGATGCGTCTGCCGGAGCCAGAAGTTCCCGCTGCTGGCTCCGCATATCTTCCCAGAAAAATTCCAGTTCTGCCAGGGAGCTTCGGGCAAGGTCATAAGCCGCCTGATGGGCTTCACAGAAGATTCGGTCTGCTTCTGAGATCCGGGTATCCGCTTTTATTTCAACACTTTCAAATTTTTTAAGTAAATCCATAATCGTTTCCTTTCTATCCTTGTGAAAAATGAGGAATCTGTTTCCAGTCTGCTTTAATACCAAAAGGCAGGGCAGTATCCTTTGGGGAACTTTCCTGCCGGAGTATCAGGCAATCGTAATTTGTTTGTCTTTCCTGCTGAAAAGATATACGTTATCAGACAGGAACTGGGAAGGTTCCAGAATATAACGGTTCGCATCATAAACCGTTTCTTTATGGGACGGGATATCATCATCTTTATGTAACGGTATCAAAAGCATTTCGTGGACAGAACTGGGCAGAAGGATCAGGTCATCCTGTATTTTCTGAGAAAAATCATCCAGAATCTTCTGATAGCAGACAGCCGTGGCTCCATGATCGTTCTGGGTATTGGAAAGAGCAAACATGGGAATCAGCGGCTCCTGCGGCAGTTCAAAAGGAACGCCGAGAAGATTTCCCAGTCCGGCTTCATCCATAAGGCAGGTGATAGATGCCGGGTAAAGACGGGGCGTATTTTCTTCTGCTGCTTTATCCAGTTCATAGATGGATATCCCCCAATCTTTCAGATGTTCGTTCCGTACAAGAATAGTTCCTGTATCTGATTCCCCAAGGGGACACTGCACATAGTATATTTTTGCCAGATCCAGAAATTTTGTGTATGGCACCTTATGGAGAAGTTCTTCATTTGCTTCATAATTTACAAGAATGTAATACAGCCCTGACCGGACCTGCTCAAAATCATAAAGCCATTCCGCATCCAGAGATTCTGGCAGAGCCTGGTTTTTGTAAAAATCGAGAACATAGTCAACGGTTCTCGTCCAGTTGTCTGTATCCAGAAATGTCTCGAAAAAGGGTTCCAGGGAAATGGTGATCCCTGTATGGGAATTTGGCTCTGAAATACGGATTCCATAGGAATAAATGCCGTTTATTTTCAGCTGTTCTATCATAGTGACTTCCTTCGGCAGGACATTGGAAATGGATGATTTCATACGCTCTGCAAATTCTTTTATATTCATAATGCCTCCTGTCTGTATGCCATAAGCATATCCATAAGAAAAGGCCGCAGTCTGGGATTAACTACGGCCGGAACATGAAGGCGGACAGTGAAACACTGCCGCCACAGTTACTTAAAGTCCATTTATGCACATGCGGCCAGTCTCACAGGGAGCGGACTCATGGCCGCCAGCGGAAAAGGGCTCATAGACAAATGGTAATGGGTGTTCATGGTCTCAAAATGAATCTCATCCATGGTCTGCTTATGCAGCGCCACAACACGGGAGGTACGGTAGAGGTTCCCCCCGGCCGCAAAGACGGCAGGCTTTCCGACCGTAACCGGGCAGATCAGCTGGCCGCAGAGCATTACTTTCTTTTTTTCTTCTTTTTTCTTTCTCATTCTTTCTGACCTCCATTCTGTTTCTTAGTTGATGTTTTGGGAAAATCCATGTGAGAATCTGTCAGGAACGGACAGTTCGGATGTTGGCACAGACTGGTATGGATACAGGGAATTTCATTTTCTCCATAATACGGATAACAGGTTGAAAAACCGGCCTTTTGAAGTAAAGATTCCGCTGTTTCCAGTAGCGGGCCAATGAAAGCCATATCCCATAGGAATTCGGACAGTGTTTCTGTCTGCTCGATTTCAGGACATGTCAAAAGTCGTAATAGCTGATACGCCTGACCATCCAGAATATCATTCCGTTTCTCTAAAAAAGATTCAAAATTGTTAGTATTATTCATAGCACATCTCCATCAATACAGTTCGTATTTCCTCCAGAAGTTCCTGGACACGTTTCATGGTAGTATTCTGCCTGTGAGCGATATCACGGTCATTGTACCCACAGGATTTCAGATGCACGATGTTCATCTGCTGCCTGGATACCCGTTTTGCCAGGTCGTGCAGGAGAAGCTGTTCCTCCAGTTGGCACATATATGGATTAGGTGCGGCTATAGTTTCTTCTAAAGCCAAACTATCTTCGTTTGGCTTGATATGCAGACTAACTACATCGGCATTGTGCTTGGGGCGTCTTTGTTTTCTTCTATAGTCAGATATACATGCTGACATTCTGCGCCATGCAATAGTAGCAAATGAATACTGCTGTAATTTCAGTTCATTAAAATAGCGGGAAACTGCACGTAGATAACCGAAAATGACTACATCATAAAATTCATCGCGGGGCAGGTGATTTTCTGCTAAGAATTTATAGACAAGATTATGGTTTTCTTCAGCAAACAAACGCTGCTCCGGGGTTAGTGGTATTTCAGATTTCATAGAAATTTCCTCCTTTAAATGCGAAAAGGACTCCCCC
>CAJUED010000082.1 GCA_910585075.1 uncultured Lachnospiraceae bacterium | reverse complement strand
TTCCCGTCCAGCGCATCCCCTATCATGGCATTGAAATCGTCCCTTTTCTTGGTGTTTGTCGCGCTCTTTCCGTCATCGGCATAGATGCCCGCGTTTTTCCAGTTCGGGTTTTCTTCTATTTTCCTGGTGTAATATTCCACCTGCGCCTCGTAGCTGCTTTCCTGCTGTTCCAGCTCCGTGCTGACGCGGCAGTAGGCGGCTACCTTCATCCGCTTTTCCGCTAACTTCACGCTGCGGTCATACTGCGGCTTGGCAGGTATCATGGATATTTTTTTCTTTTCTGCTGTTTCCGTCACTTTTTCTCCTTTCCGGATGCCGTTTTACCGGTATCCTGTTCTGATGCTGCTCCCATTCAGAAATATCACTTCTGCGGTATCGTCTTTATGGACCACAATCTTTTTCACCAGTTTTCTGTACAGTTCCTCGTCAAACTCCGTCAGCTCCTCCCTGCCGGAAAGGATTTCCAGCATTTCTTCTGTGCGGAATGAAGCATCCCTTACCTCCAGTGTGCGATAGCGCTCCTGCGCCCGCTCGTAAATAAGCGCCATGATGTCCGAGCCGTCTGCTGCCTGTTCCGCTTGGTCTGCGTCCGTGCTTTCCGGCGCCATATCCGCCCCGTCCGGCACCTTTCCTGCACCGGTCTGTTTTCGTCTGGTCTTTGCCTCCTCCAGCCTGCGCTGCGCTTTTCTGTACTCTGCGCTGACCCGTTCTTCTGCTTCTGCCGACGGCTTCATCTGCTTTTTATCCTGTATGATCCGATTGATGGCGCTGACGCATACTTTTTTTACCTGCTCATCCGTTATAAATCCGCCAGCACAGGAAAGGCGGTTCTGGTAGATATAATTTTTGCATTTCCACTTCGCCGTCCCGCCGCTCCTTGTTTTGTTATGGGGTTGGATGTGGCTGTAGGTTTCCCCGCACTCTCCGCAGGTTATGACACCGCCGAACAGGATTCTCTCATCCCTGCCCGGTCTGTGGTTTCCCCTTCCTTTCTCCACACGCACCTGCTCCCTGCGTTCCTGCACCCGATGAAATAATTCCTTATCTATGATCTGCGGATAGTATTCCGTGCCGAGATAATTATGGTTCTCCAAAATCCTGCCGATGGATGCGTGCGTCCATGCCGCCCTGTCGTGGGCATTGCATATGCCCCGCGCCTTTAGACCTTCGGCTATCTTTAATGTCGATATCCCGCTGTCATAATCCTTAAAAATTTCTTCCACGACCTTACGGTGTTCCTCATACACGGTTATCCTGCCGTCTATGACTTTATATCCGATCGGCATGTGCCACTGCATCCCTGTCCCCTCCTTCCTTCTCTGTCAGTTCAAGACCGTTGTGCAGGCAGAAGGTGATGTCGTGTTTTTCCGATATCCGTATTTCCTTCACAGTCAGGTCAAACAGGTTTTCATCATACTCTTTTAGCGGCTTTTCCTGCTCCGCGATGAGGGCGATCATCTGCCGTGTACGGACGGTTTCTTTTGACCGCTTCTGCTTCCCTGCAAGCAGCGCCCGCTTTCTCCTGCATTCCGTCAGCCTCTGGATCAGCTGGCTGTTGCTCTCCATAAAAAGGGCAGAGTCCATATATCCCTTCTTCACGACTTGGTTCAGGATTCGGCTCTGCTCACTTAAATTCTGTATTTCGTTATCCAGTTGTATGAGCTCTTCCGTATCCGGCATATCCGCCGAAAACTCCGTAAGCTCTTTTAACAGGGGTTCTAAAACACTTCCCTGATTGGTATAGAGTTTGTTCCACATCGTAACAAATGCCTGCTGTAATATATCCTCCCTGACAGCTTTCACGGGGCAGGCATTTTTGTCTTCCACATGTTTATGGCAGGTCCATATGATTTTTTCATAGGACTGCCCTATGTATATCTTCTGTCTGCGGAAAGAGTTCCCGCATCCGCCGCAGATGATACGGCCTGAGAATACATATCTGTTTTTGTATTTTTCGCCGCCCATATGAAGCGTCCGGTTCCGGTATTCCAGAATCTCCCGCACCGCCTCCGCTTCTTCGTGGGTGATGATGGGGATATGCGCATCTTCGATCAGATACTGGTTCCGCTGTCCGGTATTCTTCTTCCGCGCATAAGGAAACTGTGTCTCCGTATAAGTCCGCTGCTGTAAACGGTTGCCTTCATAAACAGGGTTTTTCAGGATTTCCTTGATGCTCCCGGTATGCCATTTCTCCCCTGCCCGGATGGTCGGTACGCCTTTTTGGTTCAGTTCCTTTACGATCAGATATATGCCGAGGCCGTTTAAGTATGATTCAAATATCCACCGCACAGTTTCCGCTTCGCCATCTTCTACGACAAGGTTCCCGTCTCCGTCATTTCTGTACCCGTAGGCAGGCGTCCCGATGATATAAGTGCCGTCCCGGAACCGCTTTTCTATGGCCCATCTGTTATTGCCGGAAAAATCCTCCGATTCCCCCTGCGCAATGGAGGACAGTATGGTCAGCAGTACCTCGCTTTTTTCCGTCAGCGTGTTGATATTCTCTTTTTCAAACAGGATGCCGATGCCAAGGGCTTTCAGCTTTCTGATTGTCTGGATGCATTCCACGGTGTTTCTGGCAAACCTTGTGACGGATTTCGTCAGGATCAGGTCGATGTCCCCGTCCTCACATGCCCTGACCATTGCCTGAAATTCTTCCCTGCCCTTTACTTTAGTCCCGGTAGCCGCTTCATCGGCGTACATCCCGGCAAACTCCCATAGCGGGTTATTCTCTATCTTTTCCGTAAAATACGCTATCTGCGCGGTGTAGGATTCTGCCTGCGCCCTGCTTCCCGTGCTGACTCTGGCATAGCCGCAGACTCTCAGCTTCGGACGCTCCTGCAGGCTTGTCCTGTTCCGGTCTGCGTTTATGACCGTGACTTTCTTGGCCATACGCTTCTCTCCTTTCCTTGTGTTTTCAAGGGTTTGTCCCCTGTCAGCAACATACACTACCACACAAGTCGGGGCAAAGCTAGTGTTTTTACAGATATACTTCTGCAAGTTCCGGAGAGAAAGTCTCAATGTTCAGAACAGTGATCTTTTCCCGTTCCTCTGCGTTGATCAGCCCGTTCTCCTGCATCTTTTTCAGCAGAAATTCCGCCATCTTGTACATAACCTCATTGGCTTGTGTCTTCATTTTCCCTCTATTCCCTTCTAAAAAAGATGTGTCAGTCCGTTTGATAACTTCCTGCGATGGTGACTGCCACCCCTGCAGTGAATATTCCTAAAACAGCCAGCACTGCCAGTATGCATGCCGCTCCGATTATCCAATTCATATCTATTTCCTCCCATTTCACGAACCCTTAATTCTTACCTTCAAAAAACACAGCTACATCATCCTGCATTCTGCCATACCGACAGCCTCATCTTCCATTGCGAAGTATGCCTCCGCCGCGTCCCTGCTGACAATCAGGATTTCCCCTGCTTCTTTATCCCCCATCTGGATCGGTGCAAGATATCGGTTGAATAAAGTTCTTAATGGAATTGTAGAAAATGACGCCATGTACCTTGATACAAAAAATGAAGCTGCCAGTTATTATGTCCAGCTGGAATCCATGCACCTGTCAGAAGATGTCATGCAGCTCATTGACCGTTATGTCAGTGCACAGGTATCCAATGGAACCCGCTATGGGGAAATCGCCTATATGCTCGGCTTTTCTGACTGTACCGAACTGCTGTCAGGCAGGATTCCTTTTCCCCGTGCATGGAACTGTGCCGGAATCGTCTAATGCCGTTATACGGCAGCCTGTTTCCGATGCACACACTGTTCATCTGATTCTCCCGGCAGCCGCCAAATGTCTGAGGGCAGTCACTTGACTCATTGCCGCGGAACACAAATAAAAAACTTCCGGTTTTGATTTCCCCGGAAGTTTTTTATTTATCCATATGAAGTTGTATATACAGCTGGATTTTACCCGCCAGCATACAGACAGAAATAATACAGATGCACGAGTAAACGGCGTATGAACAGTCTGGATATCCCAGATGCCGCAGCAGGAAGAACACCGCCGTCTGCAGAGCTGCCGTGACCCTTGCCCGTCTGCCAAAATGCTTTTTCTCTGTCTGGTCAAGTTTCCTGTTCTTGCTGTTCATGGGACTGAGCGCCAGTACAATCCCCAATGCGGCTGCCAGCGTAAGCAGCACAGCCGGGACGGGCATCCTGACAAACAGGCTGCCCGTATACACCGGGATAAACAGGACAAGGTTTGATCCGATATAACAGAACAGCCTGCTGTCACAGTGATAACCGCCGGTAAAGCTCCGAAGCATCATAAAAGAAACCGTGAACACATATACCACCAGAAGCTGTTCTGTGAACAGTCCGATTAAGAACGCCGTAGCAATGTTTAACAGCATGATAAACCCATTCCGTATTCCAAACTGATATATCTCCCTGTCCTCTTCTTTTATAATACCCCGTTCTGCCATCCGGCGGCTCAACCACCCGGACATTAAAACTTCCTCAGTTTCTCTGCGTTTTCCGGCATTTCATCCTGCCCAAAAAACCACATACAGCAGTGGTTCGTTGCAAAGGCCGTCACCATGAGTGCCATAGCCGCCATTCCGGTCATCATACTGCCGCCTGCTTTATACAGCAGTTTCCCAAATTTCTTCTGCATGGAAGCACCTCCTTATATTTGATGTTTCCACTCTATCATCTGACCGAAAAAATACAATCTATCTGTAATAAGTCTTACGTTCGCTGTAATAAGTTGCATTGTTGATATACAGCTTCACCTTTCTTACACAGCTTACTCCAGTCGAGCCACTCCTGTCAGCAGCAGTTTTGCCTCAAATATATTTCCCAAATCTTCCAGAAGCAGTGTTCCGCCATATTTCTCCGCCACCCTGCGCACTGCCCGGATTCCCCTGCCGTGTTTCCTTTTATCTGTTTTCGTCGTGGCAAGCCGCCTCTTTTCCTCTCCTGTCTTACTGTTCCTTACCAGAATAAAAAGATTCCCTTCCTGATATTTTGTCTCAAATGCAAGATGCCTTTCCTCCGTCCTGATCTGGCGGCACGCTTCAATAGCATTATCTAACAGGTTTCCATACAGGACGCCCATATCTCCAGTTTCAATGGACAGCCGCTTGGGGATAAACACCTGTATGTCGGTTTTTATGCTGCTTTCCTTCGCTTTCGCCGCCTTCAGTTTCAGGATGGAATTTAAAACAGGATTGGCAGAATAGATGATGTCTTCCGCCAGACTGATATCTTCCAGCATTTCCTTTAACGCCGCCGTCATCACGCTGCTGTTTCCCTCCTCTGCCGCATCATAAAGCGCTGCAAGGCGGTTTTTCATGTCATGCCTGATATCCTGTATCTGTTCCTGATATTTCTCCATGTCTTCATAATACTCGTTCTGGTAGGCAACCTCACTCAACACCAGTTCCTCTTCATAGCGCTTTTCTTCTATGTCGGTATATTTTTCTATCATCAGAAAAACCACATAGTTAGTAATAACAATGGCAAAAATAATGCATATGCACAGTATCACTGTCCGTACCGATATTAGTTCTTCCGCCACTTCCATTACCAGAAAACAGCAGACCAGACTTGCAGACGGGATAAAAATCAGCATATATGCCACTTCCTTTGGGATTGCAGATACCCGAAGCCGTTTCCCTGTTTTAATGTGGCAGAATATTTCTACCATAACCGCGCGGAATAACACAACGGCAAATGCCATAAAATAATATGCCGCATCCACATCCCTGATAAATTCAAACTCAAACAGCCTGTATATAACATACCCTGCCGGCTCCGCCACCACCACAAGTCCCATATACAGCAGTACCGCGATTACTTTTGCAGATATTTTCCCCTGATACTGGCATATAAATATCCCCAAAATAACTGCCAGTGCAATGAAATTCAGCCAGTTAATCCCTAGCTCATTGACTGCACTTCCGGCTATTTCGCATACTGCAAGAAACACAATGGCAGTTTCTACTGAAGTCTTCCGCTTTCCCAGAAATACTTCCAGAAACCGCCAGTAGATGCACAGGTCAAAAATATTAATTAACAGCCGGACCCCGTACAGCGCCATGTCACATCCCTCCCTGCACAAATGCCATGTGCTTTTCAGCAAGGCTCTTCCGGTATCCTCTGGTGACCGCAAGCTCTCTGCCGTCCGACAGGCACACTGCCCCGCCCGAAGCAGATTTCACATGTTTCAGGTTCACGATAAAAGAGCCGTGTATGGCGGCAAACATCCTCTCATCTAAACATTCCCATATTTCTTTTGTTGTCATGTTCGTCCTGTATATGGTGTCTTCTGTATGGATAAGAGCCTGACGCCCTCTTTTCTCCAGATAAAGGATTTCGTCAAACTTAAGACTGTAGCGGCTCCTGCCGTAGCTGAAAGAAAAACTCTGATTTGTCATTCCAAGATAGGTTTCCGCCTTTTCCAGCAGAAGCCTCAGCCGCTCGATCGTGATGGGCTTCTGTATGTAATCAAAGGTAACTACCTCAAACACATCCGGCATATATTTGGTAAAGCTGGTCAGGAACACGATCAGCGCTTTGGAATCCCTGTTCCTGATTTCCCGCGCCACGGCAAGTCCGTCCATTCCCGGCATCTCTATATCAAGAACATACATGTCCGGTCCCTGCTCCTGTCCGGCATATGCCGCAAGCATTTCCGCCGGATTCTGGTAAAATTCATAGGTAAAGGCATATTCAATGACTGCCGCCGCATACCTGCCAAATATCTCGACCGCTTTTGGGTCATCGTCACAGACAGCTATTTTCATCCATTCCACCTCCATACACATGTCATAAATACACAGAGGGGAAGCCCTTGTCTTTACGGCTGCCCTGTCATCAGCTTCTTCATGTACGAAAGTGTCTGCCCGATAAACTCATCCCGTTCTTCCCTGCTGCTGTTGGCGAGAAACGCCTCCAGATCAAAAGTCTCTCTCTTTTCACCGGTAATCAGGTAAGTCGGATCGATCCTGTATGCTTCGTACAGTACCAGCATCTTTTCCGGCTGCAGACCGTAGGCGCCGCTTTCCAGCTTGCGGTAATGCTCCACGCTTACATCCAGCGTTTCTGCAAAAGTCTCCTGTGTATATCCGCCGTTTTTTCTGGCGTTTTGCAACCGTTTCCCTATCTGTATATTGATTTCTTTTTTCTCTGCTCTCATGCTTTATACCTCGCTATTATGCTAATCATAGCAACGCAAGGTATTGATAAACAGATTGCATTGCGACCTATATCATGACGCAATGCGCTATTCCCCTATACATGAAAAGAGAGCAATGAACACATGCTCATTACTCGTTTATAAATGTAAATATCTTTTCATATTGTATTAGGCATATATCTCTATATTAGCCGCCTCAACATCCAAAAATCCTCTGTGCCCTCCACATGTTCTCCGATGCATCAATACCAAAGGGACACCTTCTCGTGCAGGAGCCGCAGTGAACGCAGTCCTCTCCTGTCACCAATAGCGCTGCATACCGTTCCCTCAATTCATCTGTCATCTCTTTTTCCGCCATGTCAGCCAGTTTCGTCACTTCAGCAATGTCAATCTTTTTAGGGCATGGCTGACAATGATTACAGTACATGCTCTGGTTTGCGAACTGCCCCACCAGACTTTCCTGAATTTCGCTGAAATCCTTTTCCTCCTCGCTCGCTGTCAGATATGCCAATGACTGATTCAACTCATCTACGTTTGCAAATCCCGGAACGGGACAAGCCACCTGCGGGAACGAAAGGACATAGCTGATACACTGGACAGGCGTAAGGCTTAATAAGCCTTTCAGTCTCCCTTCTTCATGGCTTTTGAGAATATTACCCGCTGCAAATGGTTTCATGGCCACAATCGGTACGCCCTGCTTCCCACAAAGTTCATAAAGTTCCTGCTTTGATGGATATGCCGCCTTTTCCTCCTCTGTCATGGATTTTACCTCCCGGCCCTTCATCCTTGCATCCGCCGTATCCTGCGGAAGAAGATTAAACAGTGGATTGACCGGAAACATCAGCACATCAATCTTTCCGCTCTTTACCGCATTCAGTGCAATCTTCGTGTTATGGCTGCTAAGACCGATAAATCCCACGCGCCCGGTATCTTTTAACTCTTTGGCATAGGCATACATCCAGCCATTTAGTATTTCATTCAGATCTGCTTCATCATCACAGTTATGCAGAAACAGAACGTCTATGTAGTCTGTATCCAGCTTTTCATAAAACTGCCGCAGAAAATCTTTGCAAAGCGCTTCATCCCTTGTTTTTACATACTGTCCGTCTTTATCGGCACATCCCAGATGCCCGGCCAGGCATATCTTATCCCGGACTCCCTTCAATGCCTTTCCGTAATATTCCCTCGTTGTGGGAGTCCCTACAAACAAATCGAAGTAATTGATTCCCGCATCCACGGCAGCACGCACCAGATCAAAAATCTGTTTCTCATCTGCTGTCCACACATATTCGCAGCCCATGCCGATAGCGCTTACCCTTAGCCCTGTCTTTCCAAAATCCCTGTAAATCACTTACTGCTCCTCCTTCCATCAGTCGATGACATTGATTTTCATATTTCTATATTCACTATTTAAGGAAAAACTGTCCCTTATACCCTCTGTCAGATATATATCTCCATCTTCCATAATCAGGATCATTTCATAATTCCGGCGCTGTCTCCAGTAATCCTGTGCATTTTCCAATCCCATGACAAAAAGCGCAGTAGAAAGCGCATCACACAATTTCCCTTCACTGGCGATGACTGATACCGAAGCAATACCGTTTTCCACCGGATGCCCTGTTGCCGGATCAATAACATGCCCATACACTTTTCCATCCTCTCCAATGAAAAAACGCTCATAATTTCCGGAAGTAACCACCGCCACGTCTGAAACCTGAATGATTCCAAGTACGCCACCCGAAAAGGGATCTTTCAATCCGACACGCCAGTCACTCCCATCCGGCTTTGTCCCGATTGCCTGAATATTTCCCCCTATGTCAAGCAATGCAGCGGTAATACCACGTTCACGCAAAATCTGTGCCGCTTCATCCCCTGCATATCCTTTCCCCACGGCACCCAGATCAATCATACCACCGGGTTCCATTTGAATTTGGTCATTATTCAATTCAACTTTATCGTAACCGACTTTTTCTAAAAGTTCCGCCAGTTCTGTCTCTGCCGGGACACGGTTCTCTCCTGTTGTAAATCCCCATGCAGTCAGAACCGGGTAAATCGTTGGTTCCAAAGCTCCGTTTGTTTCCTCTGCCATATCTAGCGCAAAAGAAAGCAGTTCCGCAGTCTTCCAGTCCACCGTTACAGTCTGCCCGCTGCTGTGATTGACCGCATAGACATCACTGTTTTTATCTGTAACAGACCATAATTCCTCCAGCTCCCTTATTTTGTCTTGCGCTGCGAGGACGGCCGGCTCTGCATCCGTCCCGTATGCCGTAAAAGTCATGTATGTATCCATTGCAAAGAAAGACTCCGAATGCTCCGCCATATCCCGCAATCACCAGTGCCAGAATGCGCAGCACCCACTTCCGTACTGCAGACGGTTTCGGGAAAAACTTCTTTGCCATTCCCATCATCATGCTCCAATGAAACCCAAGATGAACGGACATCAGTACAAATCCCCAATAAGCGGAAAGCATATGCAGATTCCTCGCAAAAGAACGCCCGCCTTTTATGGGAAGAAAAGACAGCGCATGACGGGACAGGATAATTCCGCTTACCATTAAGCCGGCCATTGCGCAAAGTATCAATAATACAAGTCCTGTCTGCATGATGCGCACAGGATTGTATCTCCCCCTTAGAAGGTTTCTGATCCAGCTGCCGTTTAAGATATGGTGGATGACAAAAAGGGCAAACATTCCAATGCCGATCCATTCATGGGCTGCCTGCCCGACCAGCTCATATGCCATGAGTAACAGCAGCGCAGCATATACGCCATATTCCTGCCCAGAACCCGCATGGTATACAGTCCCTCCGCATCCTGTCTTGCCTGCTCTGCATTTGCACCGTGGATCATGTTCC
>CAJUED010000081.1 GCA_910585075.1 uncultured Lachnospiraceae bacterium | reverse complement strand
AAAAAGGAGAAGATACGATATAATATATATAAGAGAAGAAATGAGGTGCAAATATGCTTATACAATTTAATTTTAAAAATTTTAAATCTTTCAGGGATGAGGCAACATTAGATTTATCTGCCGCAAAGATGACGGAGTTTTCTGACAGAGTGGTTTCAGAAGGAAATGATAAGATTTTGCCTATGGCGGCTATATATGGGGCGAATGCGAGTGGGAAATCCAATATATATAATGCCTTTGGATATATGGCGGATTATGTGATTGAATCTTTTAAATATGGAGACGAGGAAGAAAAGTTCGAGAAATACAGACCTACTCCGTTTTTGTTTGACAGTGTTTCAAATGATGCGGAATCCAGTTTTGAAGTATATTTCACCATTCCGGGAGATAAGGCTGAAAAAACATATAATTATGGTTTTTGTGTAGACCGACATGGGGTAACAGAGGAATGGTTAAATGTTAAGGCAAAGACTGCACGCAGATATGCCTCTGTTTTTTACCGTTCTACCGAGGAAGATACATTGGATTTATCCGGACTTCCAAAGAGCAGCAGGGATAATATTCAGGTAGCTTTGGAAAAACAGGTTTTGATCGTATCTCTTGGAGCCAAATTAAAGGTAAATAAGTGTAAAGATATCCGTGACTGGTTTATGGCAAATGAATTTGCTGACTTTGGGGATCCGTTTACTAATTTCTTTTTGTCACGCCGTCTGCCAAAGGGATTTGTTGATGATAACAGCGTACAAAAGAAAGTAATAGAATATTTTGCCTCCTTTGATGAACACATTAAGGATTTTGAGATAGAAAAGCTTCCGAATGATGCAGATAGCAAAGAAGAGACTTATAAGATCAGTTCATTGCATAAGAAAATTGACTCGGATACATTTGCAGCGATTCCCTTGAGCATGGAGTCGGCAGGAACGCTGAAAATGTTTGCGTTGTATCCGGAACTGCAGGATGTCTTGGAAAAGGGAAGTGTGTTTTTTATTGATGAGCTGAATGCCCGTCTGCATCCGTTATTGGTACGGAACTTTTTGCTTACTTTCCTGAATCCGGAAATCAATACAAGACATGCACAGTTGATTTTTACGACACATGACACATGGCAGTTGTCTAACCAGCTTTTACGCCGGGACGAGGTATGGTTTACCGAAAAGGACGAACAGGGGATCTCAAAACTGTATTCTCTGGCAGATTTTGTAGATGAGTCCGGAGCCAGAATCAGGAAAGATGAGAGTTATGAAAAAAATTATCTGATAGGCAAGTATGGTGCGATTCCTACGTTGAAAAGTATTGATATCTTTAAGGGAGAGTGACAGGTATGGCAAGAAAAGACAGGACTGGGAATCGTAAATCCAGAGAGCAGCGTCCTCCTGTTAAGATTCCGGAACTTGGGTATTATCTGGTCGTTACAGATACGGAAGCCACAGAGAGATGTTATTTTCAGGGACTGCATAAGGAACTTCCGAAAGAAGTACAAAAGAAATTGGTAATCAAGGTAGTGGAGACCAAGACGAGGGCAATGATTGATAAATGTCTTGCAATGACCGCTTATGACGCACAATATCGAATACCCTGGATTGTGTTTGACAGGGATGAGGTGAAAGAATTTGATGAGATAATCAGAGAAGCCGAGTCTTTTGGCATAAGGGTGGGGTGGTCAAATCCATGTTTTGAAATTTGGATGCATTCTTATTATGGTTCGATGCCAGCTATTATGGAATCATGGGTATGCTGCAGCGAATTTGAAAAAGTTTTTGAAAGAAACACGGGACAGAGGTATTCAAAGTCAGATGCAGCAATGTATGAAAAAATCTTCCGAACCGGAGATGAAGAAAAGGCACTTCAAATAGCGAGACAGAAACATGAACAATGTGTGCGGGATGGGAAAACCACTCCATCCCAAATGTGTCCATGTACAACAGTTTATCAGCTGGTGGAGGAAATAAGGAAAAAAGTTGATGTTGGGTGAATAGAAATTAGGTACTGAAAGAAGGTGTGATAATTGGGGAATTCTGTAGCAGCAAGGGAACTTGGAGATATCTATCAGGCAATGGTGTTTTGGAAATATGCAATACAAATGTTTAGGGACTCAGACATAGAGCAAATCGGTTATGAATATGGAAAGGTTAAATCATTTGATGATATTGTTATATGCTACAAGAAAGAACAGCGTTTTCGGGATACTTACATAGATACGGAATATATTCAAGTAAAGTTCCATCTGAAGCAGTCAGATGAAATTACAATGGATAATCTGTTAGATCCGGCATTTATAAATGCGAAAACAAATTCTTTTCTACAGAATGTTGTAAATGCATATAAGAACGACAAAATAGACTTTTCGAGAAGTCGTTTTACGATGTATTCGGTATGGCGAATTAGACCCGGAGATATTTTAAATAAGTTGATTAGTAATACAAATAAAGCATTTGATCTTAACGAGTTGCAAAAAGGAAAAACCGAAAATTCAGAGATGGGAAGGCTCCGTAAAAAATTATGTGAAAGATTGTCTGTAAGTGAAAGTGAACTGATAGATATTTTAAGACAGGTCCGCATAAAAGACGGGCAGGAAAGTATGGAAAGCTTAAAGGAGATATTAAACCGTGAGTTTTCCCAATATGGACTGCAACCGTGGCCGGATAGTATAGATACACTTCCATATTGTGATTTAGTGCGTGCATGGAACCGAAGTGACATTAATATGGTAAATGGTGAAGATATAAGAAACTATTGCAATAAGGAAGGTTTTTTTATTGCTACTCCAAATGTTGCTTCAATAGCTATAAAAAGTTTTACAAGACGTACAGAATGGTTGACAAACTGGGCAAGTGATGTATTGGATTTGGCAGACATTCTCGATCAAAGAAAACTAAGAGAAGGGAAGTCTTGGGAAGATGTTTTTCAGTCCATAGAACAATTTGTTAGCAGCAGACTCAATTACGAGATAGAGTATCATGTAGCTTTAGAGACATTGTTATCGGTTTCTTTTACTGTTGGGCGTATACTTAATCCAAAATCCGGGATAAAAGTGATTCCTGTGCAAAAGACATTGGACGGCTGTATGGATTGGAAAAGAAATGATACCAATGAATTGGAATATAGTAAATTTGTTATATCGGAGGAAGTATTATGCAACGGGGAATGTGATATGGCAGTATCTATAGGTATCACACAGGATATCAACGGGGATGTTAAGGATTTTATAGAAAATAGTAAACTTAAAATTGGCCTTTATAAAAGTTTTTCACTGGGGGACTTTGGAACTGATGCTGTAAAAGACGGTACCCATGCATGGCAGCTTGCAAAGCAGATAAATGGTGAGATAAGCAGACGTCCGGGAACTTTGAAGAAAGGGATAATGCATTTATTTATTGCAGGGCCTAATTCTTTGATGTTTTATTTAGGGATGCAATCCATGATGTACGGCAAAATACAGATATATGAGTTTAATGCAAATGAGAATACATACTACCCGACAATTTCGTTTCCGCAGAAAGGAGAATTATAATGGCACAGAAAATGGTAACTTATTTCAATGATTTTTTAAAGAATATCAGATTGACTGATAATCAGGTTAATGAACTGAAGTCTGCCCATACAACATTGAGGAACAGGTTGATGGCCGATGAGGATCTTAAAGACATTATCGTAACAACATTTCTACAGGGAAGCTACAGAAGGTCTACTGCAGTAAGACCGAAACAGGGGAAACGGTCAGATGTGGATATCGTGGTAGTAACAAAACTGGATAAAGAAGAAGTAACTCCAGAAGAAGCTTTAAATGTTTTTGAACCGTTTTTAGAGAAATATTATGAGGGTAAGTATAGAAAGCAGGGGCGTTCATGGGGAATTGAGATGACGCATGTAGATTTGGATGTTGTTCCAACTTCTGCTCCGTCATTGGCAGAACAGGGGCTGTTAGAGAATTTGGCAGTTCTTTCAGACAATGATGTGGAAGAAATGAGTGAATTGTTTGCAGAAATTGTAGAAAGTGCTTATAATCCATGGAAAACTGCATTTGCGGAGTTTATGGCAGCAGATGACAATGCAAGTTGGAAGAACGATCCATTGTTTATTCCGGATAGGGAGGCGGAATTATGGGACGAAACACATCCACTGGAGCAGATTCGTTGGACTCATGAAAAAAATGCGAGTTGTAATGGGCATTATGTGAATGTTGTAAAATGTATTAAGTGGTGGAGAAAAGAAAAATTTACGGATATCAAGCATCCTAAAAGCTATCCTCTGGAACATTTTGTAGGTGACTGCTGTCCGGATGGAATTAAGTCCATTGCAGAGGGAGTAGTATTAACCCTTGAAAAAATAGTTTCTGATTATCCTCAAAAACCAAAGCTGAAAGATAGAGGGGTATCAGAGCATGATGTATTTGGCAGGTTATCAGAAGAAGACTATGATGCATTTTATGAGTCAGTATGTGAGGCGGCTGTTATAGCAAGAAATGCGTATGAAGCAGAAACTGTTCAGGAAAGTGCAGATTTATGGAGAAAGTTGTTTGGAAACAAGTTTCCAGAGGCGCCTAAACAACAGCAAGCAGTGTTTACAAAAAGAGAGGAGCCAAGTGTTAATTTGACGGGAGGAAGATTTGCTTGAAAATACCATCTGAAATGTTGCTGGAAAGCAGACGTTGTATTGATGAATTTAGTCAAGTGGAGCTAATAACGGATTTGACATGGGATGAAGATGATTCAGTATGGTATTTCGGCATCAATGTACATCATAACTTTGCAGGAAGAAATATTCCGAAGGAGACTGCGTGGTACATAACGGTTCAGGACATTTTCCCTTATGGGAAAGTGAAAATTTTTCCTTCCGTGATTGGAGGAATCTCAGATACATTTTATCACCAATCTAATAATGGACTGATTTCAGAAAATGGATTATGGAGAGAAGGTGATGTTTGCCTTAAAGATCCATTGGAATCTGTGGCTGATATAAATAGCGAACCTCTTGAGGCAACAGGGAGAATAAAGTGGAATATCATACGGCTTTTGGAATGGATAGACAAGGCAGAGAATGATGATTTAATTTCTGAACAGGACAATTTTGAATTACCAGATGTAAATGAATTAAAGAAGACACAAATAATTTTCGATGAAGATTGCGTTTCTTTCATGCAATGGGAAGATGCAGGAGCCAAATCGGGAATATTTAAGATGTATTACCAAGGAAACAGTCAGTATTTTGTTGATTCATTTTGGGATGAAAAGGGAAATTTGTGCGTTCAGAATGTGTGGGGTGGATATGTTGACAAAAG
Source organism: uncultured Lachnospiraceae bacterium (assembly GCA_910585075.1). GTDB lineage: Bacteria > Bacillota > Clostridia > Lachnospirales > Lachnospiraceae > Suilimivivens. The sequence continues at coordinate 4,950 of CAJUED010000081.1, read as the reverse complement.
TGACAAAAATTTTTATAAAGGGATTTGGCTTATAGTGGACCATGTTCCAGTAGTAAACAGATGGCAGGCACCAAATACGATTGGCGAATTAAAGGAAGCATTTGAGTTAAATAATCTATTGTGGGATACGGATGTTGTAAGACTTCTGGATAAGATGAGGGATGGAAAGAGGCATTTGTTTTTGATCGGCTTTCCCATTCCGAGGCGGTTTGGAGGAGAGTATGAGAATTATCACTGGTGGGCATGGATGCTTCCTGTCCTTTCACATCATAACAAAACTCAAAAAGGATTTCGGGCAAACAAGACCGGTTGGCGTTATAGGGACTCATCAAATGTCCTTAAAGACAATCAACAAATAGAATGGTGTTTTTCGGAGAACTGGAATCAGAAACAAATTTTGAACAGAGGAATGTTTGACAGGAAAATAACCAGTAAGAAGTTTGCGATTATCGGAGTGGGTTCTATGGGTTCTATTATAGCAGAATTACTTGTGCGGTCAGGAGTTTGGAAAATTCTGCTTGTAGATGGGGACAGTTTGGCAGTAGGAAATCTTGCAAGACATACTTTATCAATTAAAAGCTTACATCAGAATAAGGCTGCTGAATTACAGAAACGTCTGGAGGAAATCAGCAGTCATGTACAGGCTGAAGCCTTAACGGAGTATTTATCACCTGATAATCTGAGTTATTTGAATTCATATGATGTGGTCATTGATTGTACTGCAAAAGATGCCATTATAAATATGCTGTCACAAATTAGTGAAAGAAAAACTTTCGTTTCAGTATCTGTAGGCTATAAGGCAGAAAGGCTGTATTTTATATACTACAAGGGAAAAGGCTTTAATAGTTCGATGTTTGACAGCCGCATGGAGAGAATAACACAACAGGATAAAGAACAAATGTTAGCGGATGGGTTGCCATGGGAGGGCATTGGATGTTGGCATCCTGTTTTTCCGGCACTTGGTTGTGATATGTATTTAGCAGCGACATCAGCAGTGGAGATGCTTATTCAGCTCATAGCCAGAGAAGAGGAAGGATCACATAATTATATCCTTCAAAAAAAATATGGAATGGATGGTTTATTCGCTGGTTATGAAAGAATATGAAAATATAGAACTTAAGTCAAAAATTTTTATAGAAGATGCGGCATACCATAAGCTATTGTCAATTGTTGCAGATAATAAGAACAAGTTGGAAACAGGTGGTATAATTATTGGCTATTACGACGAGATATGTCAAAATGCCGTTATAACAGAATTCACAAAACCCCCTGAAGACTCTAAAGCGGCCAGGTTCAGATTTTATAGAGGTATCAAAGGGCTAAAGAGCCTATTACAGCAATGTTGGAAAGAACAGAACGAATATTATTTAGGGGAGTGGCATTTACATCCGAAATCAAATCCAACTCCAAGTGCAACGGATATAGCTCAAATGAAAAAAATAGCTCAAGATAAAAACTTTAATTGCAAAGAGCCAATTCTTATGATTTTGGGTGAAGTTGCCAAAACTAAGGTTATTAGTCTGTCTATATGCAAAAATGACCAAATTCTTTATTATGATGAAAGAGCAGAAATATATGAAGACACTTAAGATATATTTGAAAGAAAGCGGTGATTGATATGAAATGGGAAAAACAGGTTTTGGATAATAGGCAAGATTTGGACGAGAATCAAATACGGCAGATGGTAATGGAAAGCTACCATGATATTGCAGCAGGAAAAGGTCATGACTACAGTGACTTTTTCAATAAATTGGAACGACTTGAGAGCGAAAATAATGGGAAACACTTGAAATGAGCATTTAAAGTATAAACGCATGGAAGGTATATAGTAGATGGAATTTGCAGAACAGATTATGGTAGATTTGATTAAGCAGGAATACAGCAGCGATGATTTGCGAGATCATTTTAAGGAAGAGGTAAGCCATGTACGTCTGGCGATGGAGGCAATGCTTGCAGAAGCTGTAAAGATTGCTTCTTCAGGATCTAAGTACGTTTCTTGCAGAAATGCTTTTTGATAGCGAGGAGGAATAATGACAGAAATAAGGAATAGCATTACAAGATCGGATAGAATATCCGCATCTGAAAGGCTCATCGAAGCATTGAAAGAAGGAGAGCAGTCTGTAAAAGAGAAAGGCTGGATAACGGCAGATGAAGTGGAGGCTGAATTGGAGCATGACTAAGAAACAGCATTATGTTCCTCAGTTTTATCTTAGAAACTTCACATCTGAAGATAATAAATTATGGGTTTTCGACAGGGTAAAAAAAGAGTATTACTGCAAAACTCCAAAAGAAGTCTGTTATGAGAAGTATTTATATGGACGCCATGGAAAGATGAAAATCCTAAAATCTGTCACCGAAAATACATATAAAAATTTGAAGTAATAGAATGGGATAGCAGTTGAATTGAGAGCCTGCTATCCCATTGCAATTAAATATTCTGCTTAATAATCCGCGAGATCAACCCCAACGCCACATTCCGATCCGAATCAATTCGCGTTACCACGAAGCTGACCTCATCCTTCTTTCCGGGAAGGCGGTTATCGTAGCAGCTATGGGCGACGGCGTTGACGCCGATATGGAGGCGGACGAAAACAGTGCCTTTATGGATGTCCGTGACGGTTCCGGCATATTTGCCCTGAATCTTGCACTTGCTTAAATTTTCCTTGCTGGTGTTGACGTTTACGCTCTTTACATCCGCCTTCACGGAGATGTCTTCGAGGGAATGGAGCTTGACGCTCAGGATGCGGACAAGGATCTGCTCGCCCACATGGAAGCGCTCGGTGGCGTCTCCCATCCAGTCCCATGACAGGTCGCGGGCGAGGATGGAACATTCCGTACCGAAAATCTCCACGCGGACCACCTTTTCCGCGACGGCAATGACCCTCGCCTGCACGATGCGGTCTTCGCATACGCGGGAGTTTCCATTGGCATCCGGAAGGTAAAAAATCTGCCGCTTTTTATACATGGCATCCTTCCGGCTTGCCACCACGCTGCGGCTGGCATTGTCAAGTCCCTTGATGATGAAGTCAATCTCACATCCGAGCATGTTCCCCAGTATCTTGTTCTGGCGCTGCACCAGTTCGCCATAATCGTGCGCCGCATCTTCCACAAGGTTGATCATCATTTCAGCAAGGGGGATCACAACACGCATCTCCTTGTAATAGACAACGGCAATGGTGCTGCCGCCCTCCATCTTCTCAATGCCTCCTAATGTACCTGCCAGGATCTTCCGGGTACGGTAAGCGTTCTGCAGCTCATGCCAGATGGTATCCTCACGGCTTTCCTGTGTTTCGACTTCCGCATCGGCGCTCAGGGTAAGGATGGAAGACGGAGCGGTTTTCTTTATGGGTGCAGGTGCATCCGGTGTTTCCGTCTTTGCTGCCGAGGCTTTTGTCTTCTTTCTGGCAGGCTTGGATGCGGGTTTGGCGGATGGTGTTTCAGGCGGGCCTGCAGTTTCCGCCGCAGGATCTGTGTCCTCCCCATCGGGAATGGTCTCTTTTCTGACCTGCTCATCAGGAACGGCAGTTCCTTCCGGAAGGGGTTCCTCCGTACCGGTGTCTTCCCCTGCGGATTCTTCATCCGTGGAAACAGGCTCTGCAGGTGTGGAAGTCTCTGCGCTTTCTTCAGCAGCGGAAAAGTCAGTACCCGCATCCACGCTCAGGGTATCGGGGCTTTCCTCATCCATTCCGGTTTCCTCCGGGACAGGTACATTTTCCATTTCCATGTCATCTTCATGGAGGATGTTTTCTTCAGTTACGACAGTTTCTTCAGTTTTTGCTTTTCTGGGCATAGTTTAATCTCCTTTATTTTTGTTGCTGCCGGTAAAGCCAGCAGGTGGATCACTTCAGGACATGATGGATTTTTTGTCCGTCATTACAATTTTGTAGTCCTCATTGTGGGTAGGAGCTGCGGGAGGAATTTCCGGTGCTTCCGGATAAGGATTCCCTGAAACGGGCTTATCCGGGACCGGTTTCTTTCTGGGCGCTTTCGGTTTTTGTTTCGGCGTCATCAGCCTTGAGAAGTCCGATTCTTCTGTCTCAGGCAGCCTGCGCCACGCAGGAACATGGTCGCTGGCGCGGCATTCCCTTAATTTTCCGCTCTCAGGGTGGAGGGTGTAGTCATATTTCCCCACCTTCAGCACCTTCTGCCCCCGCAGGATAATCAGCGCTTCATCCAGCGGGAGGCGCAGCACCTCATCAGCCGTCATCAGCTTCCGTTTCCCGACAGAGTGGGTTTCCCGGTACTCCGGCGTATAGTCGGATACCCGCCAGGTATTGAGCTGCTTTGCCTGGCTGGATACGGCCACGCTGACTTCCCCGGTGCGGTTGCTGATAAATTCGGCTGTCAGCTCGTCCGTGCATCCAAGGAATAGCTGCGTATCACAGTTGCCGATGATCTCCTGCCACTGGTTTAACGGATAGCGGTTCTGCATCTGGGGCAGGTTCTGGAAGATGCAGCGTAACCGCCAAATAATAATGCGGTCAGATATAAAATTACCCCAGCCCTTTGCGAGTTGGAGTAATTCACTATAATTCACATGCGATTTTTGATAGATTGGAGTTTTTCACTCCAGGGTGCAAGCTCTGCGAGCTGATTATCAGTCATCTCTTTCGTTGGCCGACGTTCCAGCAGAAATTTCAGATATCCGTAAATGTTCAGGTCGTGCGCCTTTGCCATCTCAACCATTGTATAGACTACAGCACTGGCATTGGCTCCTTCTACAGAATCACTGAACAGCCAGTTCTTCCTGCCGACTGCAAACGGACGGATCGCGTTCTCGCTGAGATTGTTTGTGAAGCTGCAGCGGCCATCCTCCAGATAAGTCTCTGCTGTTTCCCGCCGGTTAAGGACATAATTCACTGCTTTATCCATGCGGGTATTCCGGACTGGCTTTTGCTGCTCAAGCCACGACCAGAAAGCCTCCAGAACAGGTTTTTCCTTCTCGAGACG
>CAJUED010000080.1 GCA_910585075.1 uncultured Lachnospiraceae bacterium | reverse complement strand
GGGGGAGATTCTGGAACGCTACCGAGGGCAGCTTACTCCGCAGGGAGCCGCCGGAGAGCTGGTCATAGAGTGCCGCCTCCGTTGCCGTAAAGGCGTATTTTGCCCCGTTAAAAGTGACGTAGGCAATGGGTTCTAAAAGGATCTTATATTCTCCTGACAGCATACGCTCATAGCTGACACCTGCGGCATCCGCCACCATCATGCAGGCATACTCCGAACAGAAATAGCGCTTGATGGCTTCAATGGTGGCAGGCCGGCTGTTGCTGGTTATGATGGCCGGCATGGAATAGGCGGGCTGGCGGCAGTTATAGGGTACGCCGGACTGTAAGGAGAGCGAAGCCCCATCCCGGTACTGGATCTTGTTCACCTTGCCAAAATGAAGCATTGCGGAGGACTGGCTTCGGTTGGCGAAATCCACCGGCGTACTCACGGCAGCTCCGGACTGGGCATCCACCACCGTTACCCTTACCCCGTCATTTCCGGGAGACCAGAAGTTGGTGGAAGTGCCCTGGTTCATGTTGCCGCCTCCTCCATCAAGGTTGCCCTGTCCGGAAGCAAGAGCCTGTGAGGAACACAGGCAGAGCAGAAGGGCGGCAGTGCTGAGGAGGGCATAAAAGCGTTTCAAACAGTATCACACTCCAATCTTTTTATGTGACAGAAAAACGTATTGCCGATGTGTTTTCTGTGGATTGATGCACAAAAGAAAACCGCCATCGGGAGGCGGTTTTCCGGTTTCAGTATTCAGTTGTGTATCTGTGATACTCTGCAGAGCATCATCAGTTCCCCATGTTCCCGACCATCTTGCTGGGGTCTCCGCTGCTGTCTATGGAAGACTGGTTGACCTGTCCGGGAACTACCCAGCCGAATACGGGATCGTATACGGCGCCGTTTTCATTGGTGGAGCCGGGGGCAGGGGGATCTTCTTTTCCGGTCTCTGCAGGTGCGGAGGCTGTCTCCGGGGCCGGGTTTACAGGATGCTCCCCGCCAGGGTCTGCCGTGACAGTCCTGCCTTCCGGGGGCGGGGGAGGCGTTTCATCCTTTGTTTCTTCGGGAACAAAGTCGATCACGATCTCCTGTCCGGATTCCTCCGCCACCTTCGGGTATCCCTCCAGCTTTTCCTCTGCGCTGTTCTGGCCGGGGATCCCGGCATCTGTACGGTTCTGGGAACCTCCAGCGGAATCCGTGACATCCGGGGTATCCTTCCATTCCTCCTGGACGGTCTCCGGGGGCTGTTCATCCGGCAGGAAGCCGGTCTTTGTATCCCGGCTCACCAGCCAGCAGACGGCGAGGATGGCGATACAGGAAACAGAAAGGACTGTGACAAGGAATCCTCTGGATCTTAAAATTTTCTTCATATGGCAGTCATCTCCTTTTTTCTTTCTGTATATCCCTTACGGTTTTAAAGTAAGGTTTTTCAACAGAAGATGAAATTTTATGAGGCATTGTCAGTCCGGCCGTCATAAACTGCTGCCTGCTGCCCTGCGGCGTCCGATGAAGCGGAATGCCAGGAAACCGGCAAGGGCGGTGAACAGGGTGGTAAGGATGAATTTTTTGGATGTAAACAGTTTTTTCATAAGCATAAGCTCCTTTCATGTCTGGCGGCTGTCTTTCGCAGCCTAAAATTTGGTGTTGTGGTAGCCGGTCAGCTCCACGGGCCGGATAATGGCAGGATAGGAGTGGCCGAACATGTAGACATAGAACTCGACATTGCAGGTGAACACATACTCCACCCGGTCGCCTGTCACATGGAACGAAAGTCGGATATCCCTTACCCGGTAGTCATCCGTGGAGAGAGGGATCTTGTTTGCAAGGCCGTCTGTCACCATGTCTTCCAGCATGGCGGTATAATCGCTGCTGGAGTAGAGGGTATTTAAGTATTCGCTGAAATTGGTCTCCCTCTGGGAACGGTAGGTATCTGCATAGATGCTGGCGCTCAGGTTGTTCAGCTCCATCTTTGCGCCGTTACGGATGTTGATGCAGGTGATGCGGATGGAGGCGTACAGCAGCAGGAAGGAGACCAGCATCACGATCCCCACTACAAAAAAGCAGGTAAAGACAGAAATATCCCCGCGGTCATTTCCGAGGGGATTCCGGCCTGTGCCTCTTTTCATCCATTGGAACGGTTTCTTCATGGGCCACCTCACTTCCAGTAATGCTCACTGACGCCTGCCCCTCTGGAGACAACCGTGATGTTCACCAGGTTGAAGTTCCAGAAGCCTCCCAGCTTTGCCCTGCCCGTGATGGTGATGTAAAAAGGGGTGCCCAGCTGGATGGCCCGGCTCATGCCGGACGGGGTGGGCGACTTGTAGGAGGTGTCAATGGTATAGGAGATATTTTCAGCCCCCTCGATCTGAGAACAGAGGAACTGAAAAAGCTGATCTGTTTCCCCGTTGATCCCTCCGGAGAGCTGGATCTGTTTCACCATCTGGTCTGCACAGTGATCCAGCTCCTGTTTGGTGGAGATGATGCTGAACAGGTTCAGGATGAAAGCCAGCAGGAGCACCGCAATGAAGATGAACACTACGGTACTGAAATAGTTGACATCCCCATGCTCATTTTTCAGTATGGCTGCCGGACTCCTGCAGGATCTGCCTTTACGGGGAGAGGCTCTGCCGGCTGCTTTGGACATTGTTTGGGACAAAGTTAAACCACCGCCTTTCTGACGAAAACAGCCGTCTCCCTGGATGGAAAACGGCTGCTTTACATATTTTTGACTGTACCAAGTATAGCATGGATGCCTTTACGGGGAAAGAGCAGAACCGTGCCAATGTTGTGCCAATTTATTTTTATGAAATATTTTTAGCATGATAACCTTGTAGAAATATCAATGTTCGTGTGATAAAATTCAATTATATTGGAAATTGCATTAAAGATATTATTTATATAAGAGGAGATAGCAATGAGTTTAGAAAGCGGAGGACGAGCAGATAAGTATGGAAATCAATATGAAAATCGCTATTTGGCGAAACTTTTACTTAGACTTATAAACGAAGAAATTGTTTCTGTGGAAGTAGAACCGTTAGGTGTTGAAGGGGAAGGTGTTGAGTTTATAAGCACAGATGCACATGGAAATCAAAATTACTATCAATGTAAAGCAAGTAATACAACACACGGTTCATGGACAATGTCTGATCTTCAACGCCATGATGTTTTTAAACGATCTAAGAGGCATATTGAAAGCGGAGACAAAAAGTATTATTACTTTATTTCCCCATTGCAATATGGTGAATTAGATGAACTTTGTAAACGAGCAAGAACAAATTCGTCAGCACAAGACTTTTTGGCGTATCAAATAAATAATCCTAAAATTGAAACAGTATTTAGTAAATGCGAAAAACACTATAGCCTCGACAGAAATAATCCACAGGAATTAAAGAATCTTATCTATATACTTGCTCATTGTTATTTTGAACATTATTCGATTGGAGAAGAGGAAAGGCGAGATTTAGAAGGACGTATAGGAACAATTTTTACAGGTAAGACATCTACCATAAGAAATCTACTTGAACAATACGCAAATGATACTGGAAGTTTTGGAATTAAAATAACGGCAAATGATGTTATTGCATACATTACTGAAAGACATGGTATATCTGTTCGTAATTATCATCATGACAATAGAGTGCTAAACAGGATTACTACTTTAAATGAAATATATTGGGGAACATTCAAAGCTATCAATAATCAACTCATTCATAGAAAGGAAACAGATTTTACAATAAATCAGATTATGCAGGGCAATTCTCTTATTATACATGGGAAGGCCGGCGTTGGAAAAAGTGGATGTATTCAGGAAATTATGGAGTTTTTACAAAAGTCGCAGATATTATATCTGGGGATAAAATTAGATAAATTTGTACCAGATACATCTGCAGATGAATTTGGACAAAAACTGGGTTTGCCAGAGTCGCCAATATATTGTCTGCATACATTATCAGCAGGAAAAAACTGTGTGTTGATTTTGGATCAACTTGATGCTCTGCGTTGGATAGGGAGGCATTCTGCAGTAGCGTTAGATGTATGCAAAGAAATGATATCCCAGGCCAATGATATTAACAAATATGAAAATGGAAAAATATCAGTGGTATTTGTATCACGAACTTTTGATCTTGAAACTGATAGAGGTTTGCAATCGCTATTTTCTAATATAAAAAATGACAGCAATTACTTTTGGAAAAAAGTAGAAGTTGGCCTGCTTTGTGATAGTGATGTTAAAACAGCAGTTGGGTCTGATTATAGTACATTATCAACAAGGTTAAAGGTATTATTACGAACACCGTCTTCATTGTATGTATGGTCGCACTTAAATAAACAGGAAAGAAAAAATTCGATTACGTCTGTGAACCAGTTGATGCAAACATGGTGGAAACAGATACTGGAAAATTGCACTATAGATAATCATTTATCAGAAGCGGAAGTAACTGAATGCAAAAATGATATTGTGACAAAAATGAATGATAATGCTGTATTTGTACTTCCATATATGCTGTTTGAAAATAAGCAGAAAGTAATAAATTTATTGATTTCGGAGGGATTGTTAGTTAGGAATGAAAATACAATAGCATTTACTCATCAAAGCTTTCTGGATTATTTTATTGCATATAAAGCTATGAGGGATATATATTCAGGAGTAGAATTGACAGATATTTTGGGTGTTAGAGATAATCAAACTCCTAAATTGCGTTATCAGTTTTTAATTATATTACAAACATTGCTTGATTCTGATAAAAATATGTTTTTAAAGCAATGTGAAACCATGCTTGTTTCAGATACTATAAGACATTATTTTAAATGTGCAATCTTTGAAACGATTGGTCAATGTGAAGCACCAAATAAAGCTATTCATGTATTTACAGAATCCTATCTTGAAAAGGCAGAATGGCACAATTATATTATCCAAACCGTTTATTATGGACATCCTGTATTTATCAAGCAGTTAGATATGATACCATCATATAATTGGTTTGGAAGCGAAGGATTATTTTTACTGAAATCAATACAATATCAAGACCCCGATTTTGTGACAGAAAAACTATATCCATACGGATGTAGTAATTTGCATGATGATAAAAAAATCTTCAATACTTTATGTGGAGATTTAAAGGGTGATTCCGAGAAAATGTTTGAATTTCGAATAAAATTGCTTAAACATTCACCTGAAATATTTAGAGATTTTAAATCTCTTGTCTTTCTAAAAAATTGTCCTGCCCTTCGGGCAGTTCAACTTATGAAAATAATCATACAAAACAAAATAGCGCACAAATTTCAAGATGTCATCTTTCGAGATGAAAATGATACAAAATTCTTTGTTACTTCTAATTACATGCTATTTGTCAATGAATTATTTATAGAAATTTGTAAAGAGACGCCAGCATTTTCTGCTGAACGTCTAAGTTTGGAATATTGGAATAAGTACAAGGCTTGGTTTCCGAGGCTTCATCAAGAGTCATGTGTCAGAACAATTGTGGAATTGATGAAAATGGCATTTGCAGAATTTGCAAAAAAAGAGCCTGTAGGAATGCTGTTATTTTTGAAGAATAAGGATTATCCTAAATCTGTAGTTGGCAATGAAATAATTATGTATGCTATAGGTGAACTTCCAATAACGTATAGTGATGATGCTATTGAATGGCTTTTGTCTGATTTCAGGTATAGGGTTTTTGTGTATACATCCGAAAAAGACAATTTAAAATATACAAAACATATCATTCAAAAATTTTCATCTGTATGTAGAACGGAATTATTTCAAGAATTGGAAGAAAGGATATGTTCTTGGAAAGATGATGTCAAAAGAACGGTAGAAATTTATAGGTGTCGGTTAAGAATGAATAAAGAACATCCTCTCGATGCCATGTATTATACATATTGGGGACGTTTTCAAAAGGAATTACTCCCTTATATGGATAATGCACGTTTGTCTTCATATGCACAAAACTTGTTAAATGTTTTGAATAGAAACCACTGTATACAAACAGCAAATTATTGCTCTGGGATCTTATCAGGTCCTATAAAGGCAGTCTCTTCTCCAGTTAGCATGTATGCTGATAGATTGAGTGACAAGACATGGTTAAATATTATTAAAACACCAAATGAAAAAATGAAAGATTTTTCAAGAGGAAAAGAAACTGATGAATGTTATATAGAAGCCTCCCATTTTACATTTGCTAATACATTTTCCAGGCAAGCTAAAAAGAAACCTTTACATTTTGCAAAACTTTCATTATCTTTTCCTAAGGAGTGTTATAGTGGGTATATTTGTGGTGTATTAAATGCACTTATGGAATATTCAAATGAAGAATGTATCATTGATATGGAATTAGTCATGGAAGTGATACGTTATTATAAACACACATCAAGCCATAGTGTGGGTATTGCAATTACAAATTTAATAGAGAAATATGCAGATCAAGAATGGCCACAGGATATTTTTGATATTTTAAATGGGTTTGCATTAGAATTTTCTGATTCAGAATATAATCTTTATGAAAGTAGAAATAAAAAGGAGTCGTTTAATTATTCACCACAAGACTTATATAATGCTTCAATAAGCAATGTAAATGGTTGTGCGTTATGGGCTATTGCTGCAATAATTTCAAATCATCCAGAATTTGGGAATAAATTTAAACAGATTATTATAAGTGCAAGTGAAAGTTCACATGATTTAATTCGCATGGCTGTTATGCAGAGCGCTTTGGTTTATTATGATATTGATTCCGATTTTTCTGTTAGAATATTTAAGAAGATTGTTTCGAAAGATTCACGTATTCTTGGTATACCTGCCACATGGAATATCATAAGTAGAGATTATTCTCATGATTCTGAGTTCTACCGAGAAAGGATAATTTCTGCTTGCAAGTCAAACTTTGAAGAACTTGCAGATGAGGCAGCTAAACAGAGCTGTGCTATTGCAATATATTTTAACGATACTCAGATGCAGAATTTTGTTATGTCATATCAGTATACAATAGAGCAAGTAAGTAAAGTCTGTCAACAAGCAATATCTTCATTTAATAAGGAGGAATTTCATAATCTGAGTGAAAAGATCATAATACATTTTATTGATAAGTTTAAAGATGAGATAAATGACCTTAGACGGATTTTTTCTGAAATTGAATTACCAAGAGATAAAGGTTTTTTAATTTGTTTGATGAATTCCAACCAAGGAGGATACTTGATAAATGATTTTTTAAAATATCTGGATGAAAAGGTTATGGACATTGTACAATTTGCAGATATCTTAAAAACTGTTGGAGATAAAATTCCCTTGCTGGAGCCAGAGCAAATGAAAAGTTTAAATATGAATAATTTTATTCATTGTATAATACGTTTATTTGATAAAGGGCAAAATAATTCTAATATTAAAAACATGTGCCTTGATATATGGGATAGTCTATATAAAGCGAATCATCAAGATATTCGATTTATATTTAATATGATTGATAATCAAGAATGATTCAAGATAAAATGGAGCCGCCATTCTATAGCGGCTCCGCTTTATTCTCAGAAAGTTATAAGTTCTGCCGAATAATCCGTGTAATAATCCCCACGGCCACGCCCCGTTCTTCATCCAGCCGTGTCACGGCAAAGCTCACATCATCCTTCTTGCCGGGAGTCCGATAGTCATAGCAGGAGTGGGCCACCGCATTGACGCCGTTGGAGAGCCGGATATAGACCACACCTTTATGTACATCCGTAACTTTACCCGCATACTTGCTCTGGATGCGGCATTTTTTCAGGTTGTCGTGGCTGGTGTTCTGGGATACGCTCTTGATATCAGCTTTGATCCCCATATCCTCCAGGCTGTCACGGCGCACGTTCAGGATGCGTACAAGCACCTGGTCACCCACAGAAAAACGTTCATGGGCATCCCCGATCCACTCCCAGGCAAGGTCGCGGGCCATGATGGAGCATTCCACTCCGAAAACTTCCACCCGGATGACTTTCTCTGCCACAGCGATCACACGGGCCTGGGCGATACGTCCTTCATAGATCCGGTACATCCCTGCAGCATCCGTATCCAGATAGAAGATCTGCCGTTTCCGGAGCATGGCCTCTTTCCGGCTTGCCACCACGCTGCGGGATTTGGAATCAATGCCTTTTACGATAAAGTCGATCTCCGCCCCCAGCATGTTGCCGAGGATCTTGTTCTGGCGCAGCATCAGCTCCGTATATTCCTGTCCGGAGGGGCTGCGGCCGATATTGATCATCATTTCCTTTAAGGGAATCACAATGCGGAATCCCTTATAGTCTACGATGGAAATGGTCTTGCCATTGTCTGTCTGCTCAATCCCGCCAAGCTGCCCGGTAAGGATGCGCCTGGTGCGGTAGGCATTGTGGATCTCATGCCAGATGGTATCCTCACGGGACTCCTCCGTTTCCACTTCTCCCCGTACTTCCAATGTCAGCACAGGGACATCCTCTGTTCTTCCCCTGCCTGCGGAACGCCGGGAGGGAGGAGATGCGGGACTGGGTGTGGCCACAGCTGTGGCTGTGTTTTCCCCGGAGGGGAGATCCGTTTCTCCCGGCTCTGCCCTGGCGGGTTCCATATCTTCCGGGGGAACGGTTTCTGCCGCTTCATCTGCGGCATGCTCTGCCGGCCCGTCTGTATCGGGAATGACAGAAGCATCCGGGGAATGGGGTACATCGTCAGAAACCGTTTCAGAGGGGCCCGGCATTTCGGTTTCCATTTTTTGTGTTTCTCCGTCAGCTTTTTCAGGGGATTCCTCTTTTTTTCTGCGTGTGGCGCGTCTTCCTTTTGCAGCAGGAATTTCTGTTTCAGGAGCGGATACTGATCCCGGCTGTGCTTCATCGGAGCCGCCGGCATCTTCGTCCGTGCCGTGTACAGCATCAGAGCCATCCATATCTTCCGGCATTTCCCCAAATATCTCATCCTCCGTAAGCTCCGGGAGCATTCCGGACTCTGTCTCCGGCTCGGCAGACGCTTCCTGGTCCATGCTGCCCAGCAGTTCATTTAAGTCCATGCCGTCCCCGTCTGTTTCCGTCAGGGCGCTGTCTCCTTCAGCGGGAAAAGCCCCGGCCTCTGTGTCCGCTCCGTCCAAAGGGGTGTTCCCTTCCATAGCAGGGTTTTCCAGTTCCATAAGTTCTTTTTTTCTTGCCATATGTTTACCTCCATTGTGTTGTTATTCTATATCACAGCCCGGAAATGGGCTGTTCCATAGCATTTTGGTTTCAGGACATGATGGAATCCCTGTCCGCGGATACGATCCCGGCAGGCGTGCCGGAAGATGCGGCAGGGGAATCCTTTTTCGGCATGGCTGCCGAAGAAGAGGATGCTTTCTGCTGTGCATCCGGTGCCGGTGTCTTTGCATTCCCTTTTGTGACGGGCTTCGTCCCTGCCTTTGGGGTGGGTCTGGAAGCTGTTTTTCCTGCCTGCGTTGTAACTCCTTTTTGTGGAGCGGGCTTTATGGCCGGTTCCGGTGGGGCAGCCGTTTCCATTTCCAGCCGTCTCCATTCCGGGATATGAGCGGATGCCTTGCAGGAGCGCAGCAGGGGATATTCCGGATGTTTGGAATAATCCATCTTATCCACCTTTAAGGTCTTCTTTCCACGGATGATGACCAGAGCTTCATCAATGGACAGGCGCAGCACTTCATCAGGCGTCAGCACAGGCCGCTTTCCCACACCGCTGGTCTCCCGGTACTCCGGCGTGTAGTTGGAGATCCGCCAGGTTCCTAACTGCTTGGACTTGCTGGAGACTGCCACGCTTGCCAGTCCGGTACGGGAGGAGACAAATTCCGCAGTCAGGGGGTCAGTGCATCCCAGAAAGAGCTGGACATCACAATTCCCTAAGATCTCCTGCCAGAGGTTCAGCGGATACCGGTTCTGCAGTCCCGCAAGGTTCTGGAACACGCAGGACATGGAGATGTTCCGGGAGCGGATCACGCTCAGGCGCCGGGAGAGGTCGGGGATGGTTCCGCAGGCGGTCAGCTCCTCCCCTAATACATGGACGGGCACAGGAAGCCTCCCTCCCTCGCAGTTTTTATCCGCATACCGCACCAGCTTGATGAACACAAAGGATAAAAACAGGGATGCCAGAAAATCAAAGGTGCTGTCCTGGTCGCTGGTCACAAGGAAATAGGCACAGGGTTTCTGTCCCAGCAGTTCCAGGTCGATTTCATCCCTTGCCGTGATCTTTTTGATCAGTTCCGACTGGAATACCTGCAGGCGGCTCCCCAGCCCGATGATAACACCGCTCCGCACAGAATCGGATGCCTGCTTGAAAAGGCTGTAAGGGGCTTTTGCCGGGTGGTTGATGGGCAGGACTTCAAACAGGCTGTTCAGCGCTGTTTCGGAATTGAGGGTAATGAGCTGGTAAACCTGGCCCATGTTCCGGTTCTCCGGCGGGTAGCCCTTATCCACATACAGCACCAGTGCTTTTAACAGGTTCATTTCCGCAGAATCCCAGAAATGGTCCCCCTTGCCGCCTCCGGTGGTATTCCTGATGATGACGTCCACAAAGAGCTGTGCCATCAGTTCCTGCCCTTCCACTTCCGAGAGGCAGTTCCAGGAATCCGAGTTTTCGGGATTGACCAGATTGAACACACGGACGGTATAGCCTTTGTCACGCAGGTATTCGCTGGACTTTTCGTATAACTCCGATTTGGGATCGCAGATCACCAGGGATTCCCCGCGGGATACCCCCTGCAGGATGCGGTTCATACAGAAGGAACGGGTCTTCATGGAGCCGCTGGCGCCGTAGACTGCCAGGTTGCTGTTGAGTCTTGTTTTCTCCGGCACACAGACTGCTTTCCGGTCCAGCATGCCCAGAACAATTCCCTGATACTTGTGTAAATCGGACACCAGCTCCAGCACGCCGGCCATTTCCTTACGGCTCATCCATCCGGACGTGCCGTAGGTGCCTTTGGCGGAATAGGTGAAATTCC
>CAJUED010000079.1 GCA_910585075.1 uncultured Lachnospiraceae bacterium | reverse complement strand
CGACTTCTTCAGTAGTAACAATGTTCTTAACAGTAGCAGTAGGCTTAGAGGCCAACTTGCTCATGCCTTCAGTAACTGTCACAGTTACGTTAGCCTTTCCATCCTTTACCCACTTGCCTAATTCGGTAGCTGTAATCTCATTACCGTCATCACCAACAAAATCCGCAGAAATAACGTAAGAGTATTCTTTTCCCTTTGCAATTGTTTGTCTGGTGCCTACAGTAGAAAGGTTTTCCAGAATGGTTTCACCTTCCATGGTGTCACGTGCAAACGCCACAGTAGCAGTACTGAGCGCCATCGCCGCTGCGAGAACCGCAGCAAGAGTCTTTTTCATAAGAATCATTTCCTCCTAATTCTTTTTCCAGAGGGGGCTGGTTTTTCCGGTGGGCACCGTGCCCTTTCCGGTACATCCCTTATATGGAGGTTACCTATCCTCTTTTTGACATCTTGTAAGTGCCGTTCGATTAGGCTTTTGGAGAAAGTCTTCGGCTGGAAATGAGAGCGAGTGTTTTGGATATTTATGCAATTTCAGGCATTCAGCTCATTGTAAGAAATAATGGTCCATTACAGTTGTTCGTCTGCAATGGACCATTATTTTTAAGATTTGTCTTTGGGTTTAAAAATAAGTGCAAAGATGAGCCCAAAGATAACCGCTGCAGCGATTCCCGCCGAGGTTGCGGTCAGTCCTCCGGAAAGAATTCCCAGAAGTCCCTTTTCCGCTATGGCCTCCTTTACCCCCTTGGATAAAAGCCAGCCAAATCCTGTTAGCGGAACAGTTGCGCCTGCACCCGCAAAATCGACCAGAGGCTGATAGATTCCCAGTCCTCCTAAAATAACCCCCGTAACCACATAGGAGACCAAAATCCGAGCAGGCGTCAGCTTGGTGTAATCGATCAGCGCCTGACCAATGGCACATAATGCGCCGCCTACCAGGAATACCTTGAGATACATCATCCAATCCATTACCTCTTCTCCTTCCTGCCATCGAATTGGCTTGCCCGTTCACGCGTGGGAAATGCCTCGTCCTGTGCCTGGGAGGACAGATATACCAAATGGGCTATCCCCGGAATTGTCTCTCCCTGTTGGACACTGGTTGTACTCAGCAGCGCACCCGTCGCGATAAACAGAACATCCTTTAAATCTCCCCTTTGGAGCTTGGGAAGAATGTGTCCGCATAATACAGAACCACTGCATCCGCAGCCCGATCCTCCCGCCTGAACATCCGGCTGCTTTTCCCGGTCAAAAATCAGAAGGCCGCAGTCATTGTGTTGCCGGTGGATGTCAAGACCTTCCCTTTCCAGAAGCTCCAGCAGAATCCCACTGCCGACATAACCCAAATCGCCTGTTAAAATCAAGTCAAATTGAGCAGGATTCATATGGGTATCCTTGAAAAAGCGGGATATCGTCGCGCTGGCAGCCGGGGCCATTGCCGCTCCCATGTTGTTGGCATCCTTGATTCCATAGTCTTCTATGGTCCCGGTGGTGATTCCACGTACAAACGGCGGCTTGTTTCCTATCCCCACAATAGCGGCCCCGCCTCCGGTTACGGTCCATTGAGAGGTCGGTGTGCGCTGTCCGGCATATTCCAGAGGAAACCGAAATTGCCTCTCAGCAGAGCAGAAGTGCGAGGAGGTCACTGCCGCGCATCTTTTCGCCGCCTGGCTGTCAATAAATACAGAGGCAATGCTGAGAGATTCCGCCATGGTGGAACAGGCCCCATACAGCCCAAATAAGGGGATTCCCAGCTCCCTCAGGCCATAGACAGAGCTGATGCACTGATTCAGCAGGTCCCCCGCAAAAATATAATCAATATCTGTAGGGTCAAAATTTCCCTTTTCCAACGCGCGGTTGACAGATTCCCGCTGTATCCGGCTTTCCGCCCTCTCCCAGGATTTTTCCCCGAAATAGGAATCCTGTTCGATAAAATCAAAGGCATCCTTTAAGGGGCCTTCGCTTTCCTTTTTCGAGCCCACAGCCGCATAGCTGAGAACCGCCGGGGGCTGGTCAAAGCCCAGAGTATATTTTCCAATGCGATATGGCATTTTCTTCCTTTCCTTTCACAAAATAAGATATTCATGCACAAATTATGTCAGTACCAATGAAAGATATAGATAATCAGTCCATATATAACGCTGGCGGCTGTGCCGTATACAATTACCGGCCCCGCTATCACAAACATCTTTGCCCCCAATCCCAAAACCAAGCCCTCGCTTTTAAAATCCAGCGCTGGGGAGGCCACTGCGTTGGAAAAGCCAGTGATTGGAACCAGACAGCCCGCTCCACCGTATTTGGCAATGTTATCATAAACTCCCAGGCCTGTCAGAAGGGCAGCCAGAAAAACCAGCGTCACCGATACGGAGGCGGAGGCAATATCCTTTTCTAAGCCCAAAGCCTGATAGCAGTCGCTCAAAGCTTGTCCGATACAGCAGATAATCCCCCCGAACAGCCACGCCATGGGAATGGTCTTCCATCCCTTGGAGGCCGGGGAATAGCGCTGATTAATGGCCTCATACTCTTGCGGTGTCATTGACATAAATATAACACATCCTTTCAAGTCTGTAGAAATATTGTCGGCGAACCGGGAATGAATATGTGTAGTAAATTATTGAAAGAAATACTTTCTCTGTCATATTTTTTTCTCTATAGCAACAGATGAAAAGAAGCCCTAACCACATCTAAAAGAATAATCAGTACTCCTATGCCGCACCAAATATATCCGGCATTTTTCTTGTCTTTTTTCAGATAGCGATAGCCGACAACAAAACATATGGCTGCACAAATAACGCCAATGATTACCTCGAATTGTAACGTCTACAAAGCGAGCCCGTTTATTGCATTATCAACAGCTTTCTCAAATCCCATATTACACCCCCATACTATCAAAAAAGATAGTTCCTATGAATAAATATCGTACTTTTCTCTTTTGACTGTACCATGTATAATCATAGACGTAAAGTAAATTTGAAATTGGAGGATAATTAAGTATGAACAAATATGCTGAATGGATTGAGGATATGTTGGGTGCAATAAAAGAATCACAAGACCCGACAGCAATCTGCATGATTGAAAGTTGTGGTAAAGGGTGTGCAGCCCGAAAAAACGCTAATACAGCAATGGCTGAATTAAAGTCCGCTGCATCAGATTGCAAAACACGGGCTGATTATGTTTCTTTCTTAAATGGAATTATGCCCGCACCTGTATCAGTGACAGAAGCAGAGGACGGTATTATTTTTCATCTTGGAAAGAGTGCGTGTACCTGTCCAATGGCTTCTGAAATTTCCCAAAATTCAGATATGCTTAAACGCATAGCCGTAGCGACTTCCGATTCGGTTTACAACATGATAAAAGTGCGTAAGAATATGGATTTTGGAGCAGAAACTCTTATTATGGTTTCATCAACTCCCGCAGTGCTGCCGGGAATTGAATATGCAAATGCCGCTTGTGTCCTTGAAAATATGGTTCTTGCAGCCACAGACCAAAAAATAGATAGTATTCTCTGGTCGGCGGCTACTGCTGTTGTGAAACAGGATAAGGAGTTAAAAAAACAGTTAGGAATCCCCGATAAATTCAATCCTGTATTGTGTGCTTCGTTTGGGTATGCAGCAGGTTATGAGCCGCCAAAGGAGCATACCATATCCACAAACAGAATCCAATAGGAATATAGAAAAAACAAGGGACAATCAAAGGGCGGCGGTTTCAATGCTATCGCCTCTTTGATTTATAAATGTTATATAAATCAAAAAGTTATTTTATCCTCTCAGGCATTATCAAGATTGCCGGAGCGAATCACTGACTTGTCGAAAACGATAGTGAAAAAATACCATGAATCTGCTATAATGAATACAGGCATATCAAGGCTCTTTCCGACACGAAAAGGAGCAAAAACAATGTGGTCGAAAAGATGGGAGATATGCTTACAAATATACCGATACTTAAGAAAGTAACAGGGGGTGCGGCTTATCAATATCAATCTGGACTATTACCGCGTCTTTTATTATGTTGTAAAAACAGGGAGCTTTTCCCAGGCCGCCCAGGAGCTCTGCATCTCTCAGCCGGCTGTGAGCCAGACAATCAAGCAGTTGGAAGGACAGCTGGGAGGAAGCTTGTTTCTGCGCCTGCCAAGGGGCATCCAACTGACACGGGAGGGAGAGGTTCTATATTCTTATGTTTCCCGCGGCTATGAATACCTGATGCTGGCAGAAAAAAAGGTCCGGGAGATGAAAAGTCTGGAAACCGGAGAGGTTCGCATCGGCGCAAGCGATATGACCATGGATTTTTATCTTCTGCCCTATCTGGAGCGCTTTCACAAGCGCTATCCCCAAATCCGCATTCAGGTGAGCAACGCCCCAACTCCAGTTACCCTTCAGACCCTCAACGCGGGCAAAATTGATTTTGGCGTGGTGAGCGAGCCGATAGAACCCAACGAAAATCTACGCACCATACCGGTGGGGATTCCCCTTCAGGATATCTTTGTAGCCAGCCGGGATTTTTTTGAGTCACACCCCAGTCTCTCATCGGTTATGACACCGCAGGGGCTGGCAGAATACCCGGTGATTATGCTGGAGGAGCGAACAAGCACCCGAAAATATGTGAACGGATTCTTTGCCGGTCAGGGAGCGGCGCTGCACCCTGAGCTGGAGCTGGCAACCAGTGACCTGATTGTTAAGCTGTCGGCCAGGGGGATTGGAATCGGATGTGTTGTCAGGGGTTTTGCGGAGGCGTATCTGGAGAGCGGAGAATTGCAGCAAATCGCTCTGAACCCCGCTATTCCATCCCGGCGTATGCTGGCGGTGATTCATCAAAATCTGCCGCTGTCCGCGGCGGGAACTCGGTTTTTGCAGATGATGGAAATTGATGTGTGAGCAAAAAAACTCATCAGTAAAAAATTTTGTAGGTGATGCTATGCGCTCAAAAATCCTTTATACAGTCTGCTACATATGCTGTGCAGCAATATTGGTTCTATTATTGACCGGCTGTAATCCAACAGCAGGCGCAACAGAATATGAAGTAATATATCCGTCCGGTTACAGCAGGGATTCCTATGCATATGGTGAAAAATCTCCCATTGAGGGAAGCTCTTGTTATCTTCAGTGGGAGGAAGCGGATGACTACAAGAAAACCTATGATTATGATATACATATACTGGATGAAAATGGTTCTGTATTGTATGAATATCCCGATATGGGGAGCAAAGCCGTGCGCGGGAGTGTGCAGGAATATGGTAAAATCTGGGTTTGTGCAGAGCATTGGACAGCCCCACACCACAATGGCTATGTGGAAGGATGGCTGAAAAAAAGCGATCTGCTCTTGATTGACTTGAGCAACGGTGAAATCCTGTTTCACGAGAAGGCAGGAGAGAATGAATTTTACATCACCTCAACCGGGGGACGATGCTATTTCTATCTTCCTGGAAAAGAAGAAAGCGAGAAGCTGTTTGGCCTGATAAAGATACCTGCGGAAAATGCGGTCATTTATTATCGAGATACTTCGGACTGGACGCAGAAACACACGGTTTACACCTTTGATTATATGGCAGAGCCTGATATTGATACAAGCAACGGAGTTTTAACCCGTATCAAATTTTATATATCTGAAAACCAGCTTAAAGTGGCATGGACATCTTATGAATCAGTCGGGAATGGAAATTGGGAGTACCTGGAGAAAAAGGCTTATGAAATCTCACTTATTCATGGAATGAATTAGTCCAGCTCAACAGGAAGAAAATGGAGGCG
The DNA here is from genome assembly GCA_910585075.1 of uncultured Lachnospiraceae bacterium. Classification (GTDB taxonomy): domain Bacteria; phylum Bacillota; class Clostridia; order Lachnospirales; family Lachnospiraceae; genus Suilimivivens. The sequence goes on along the minus strand of CAJUED010000079.1, from coordinate 5,921 downwards.
CATGATGAAACGCTGTATTACTTGCAAAAATGACATAATTCAGTTTGGCGAAAAACATTTTACTGGCTTTCAATCTATCTTTCCTCCGAAAGAATTTGACAAAGCCTGCTACTTTGTCCTGTGGGATGGGAGCAGCGGCCCTTATTACCCATTTGCGCAGAAAAGTGAGACAGGCAGCTTCCGACATCTGTGCATTGAGCGTGGATTTTGGAATGAACAGATCCATCTGCGGCTCAACAGTATTTATGTTAGTTATCTCAAGTACGATTGGAGCGCAGCCATGTGTACTTACAAGGTGTCAAACTACTCTGGTTATGGCAGGCTTTCCCGTGTCTCCGAAAAATACACCGTATGTTCGCCATGGTTTGATACGGAGAATGACAAGGACAGCCTGCAAAATTGCCTCGCTGAATTGGGCGCATGGTATGCTGCACATTTGCCGGAGATAAACCTCTCCTATGAAAAACAGCAGATATGGCTGGACAAAGACTACCGGGACGCCAAAATAACCAGGGCTTATCTGGATGAACATTTATCCGGATTGACGGAACCGGAAATTTTTGAGTTGTTTCGAGTGGTTGACCATCTTGCCGATGAGTATGAGAAATCCGATATGAAAAACCGGAAGAATTCTTTGGGGTATCATGCCACACTTTCAAACTTCAATGATTTTTGCTATGGCAGGTTTCCAACTAAAATCAATCATTGGGTAGACGAACTAAGCGAGATTATGCTGTCAAAGAAGGTTGTAAAAGGCATAGATATAGATTATGCGCGTTCATTTGCGATACAGACTTTACTGTATCTTTTCCACGACAGCCAGGAGGCAAATTATCCTGCAATACTAAAACATAAAAATTTGTGGAAGTAGAGATTCCAGGTTAATACACCGATTAATAGCATAATTTTTTCTTATGAAATATATAAGAAATATTCATTTTACTTATATTTTTTTTATGATATAATGAAAATAGTTTCTCATTTATGATAGAAAGCAAGGCATCCAAAAAGGGCAGTATGATTTAAATCCGTTATATTATGAATGACTGATAGATATCCGGCACACGATGTAAGCTATGCCGGGAAATTCCATGAAACATGTCACATATAAAGAAAGAAGGTTTACAGTCATGTCAGTAAAGGTTGTTGTAGGAACCCAGTGGGGCGACGAGGGGAAGGGCAAGATCATTGATATCCTGGCCTCCAGGGCAGATGTTGTCATTCGCTCCTCCGGCGGCAACAATGCGGGCCATACCGTGGAAAATGCGGGAGAGGTATATAAGCTGCACTTGATTCCCTCCGGAATTCTGTATCCGGAAACCCTCTGCCTGATTGGCAGCGGAACCGTGATAGACCCCAAGGTTATTTTAGAGGAAATTGATGGGTTGAAGAGCCGCGGCATCACCTGTGAAAATCTTCGCATTGATCCTCGCGCCCATGTGATTATGCCATGGCATATCGCTCTGGACGGTATGAGCGAAAAGATGAGAGGAGCTTCAGAAATCGGTACCACCAAAAGGGGAATCGGACCCTGTTATATGGATAAGGCGGAGCGGTGCGGCATCCGTATTTATGATCTGGTTCATCCCGACCTCCTGGAGACAAAGGCCAAAGAGGTTGGAGCGATGAAGAACCGCATCATTACCAAGGTATATGAGGAGCCCGCAGTGGATGTGGAGGCTGTAATTCGGGAATACAAGGAATACGGCAAGCGCCTGGCCGGTTATGTGGCGGATGTATCCGTTCTGGCCTATGATGCATACAAATCCGGCAAAGAGGTTTTATTTGAAGGGGCGCAGGGAACACTGCTGGACCTTGATGTGGGGACATACCCCTTTGTGACATCTTCTCACCCAGTATCAGGGGGAATCTGCATCGGCAGCGGCGTTGGTCCCAACATTGTAGATGAAATCATTGGCGTTGCCAAGGCCTACACAACCCGTGTGGGCAAGGGACCATTCCCCACCGAGCTGATGGATGAGATGGGGGACCTAATCCGCAACCGCGGCTTTGAGTTTGGGACCACAACCGGCCGTCCCCGCCGTACAGGCTGGTTTGACGCAGTCATTCTGCGCCACGCGGTAAGGGTGAACGGTTTGACTGCATTGGCGGTAAACAAGGTAGACACATTGAGCGATATCGGGGATTTAAAGGTATGTGTTGCCTACCGCAAGCAGGACGGGACCATCCTGAAGGACTTCCCGCCTGCGTTGGAGGAGCTGGCCGAATGCGAACCAGTTTATGAGACGGTAAAGGGCTTTACCGGCGACATTTCCAAATGCCGTACCTATGATGAGCTCCCGGAGGACTGCAAGGCATACATTGCGAAGCTGGAGGAGCTGTGCGGATGTTCGATCAAGATGGTAGGGGTCGGACCATCCAGAGACCAGAATCTGGAACGATAATTTAAACTAAGCAGAGATGGGGCGTACCGCAGGGAAGAGCTGCGGTGCGCTTTTTGCTTTGAGGAAATGGGAGGGAAGAACTTGTATATTTATGCATTCTCAACGCTGTGCTCTCACTCATCTATTAATTATTGGGCATAAACAAATACGGCAAATTATTTTCCCTATCACGTAACAAAATTACATACTTTCGGACCATGAAAGAATGGAAACCTGCACTGTTTTTCTTTACACTTATATATAGGAAGCCTTTGAACCAATCCGTGTACACGCCTTGGCGGGGAATTTTTATTCTACACTATGTGAAAGACGGGATTCTTCGCTTTGCAGCGTCAAGTTTCCCCGTCATTCCGACACAGATTTCATTAGAGCTTCCTGACATACAAGATGCAGCAGGGAGCTTCCCAGTCATTTGTTCCGTGCTCCTGAAAATATCGTTGACGAAAAGGGAGGTAACTTACATGGAAACAGCCTATGACATCAATTTGGACATCGAATTGCTTGCGGCTTATGGGGTATCCAGGCACCTGATACAGCCGGAGGACCACGTTTTCATCGTCAATCAGCTCTTGGATTTGCTTGGATTGGAGGATTTCTGTCCCTGTAACTTGGAGCCGGATGTCCCTCTTCCCCCATTGGAAGAGCTTTTGGATCGAATCACCTCCTTTGCCGTCAGCCGGGGCTTGACCCTCACCAACGGCACTACAGGCAGAGACCTGTTCGATACCAAGCTGATGGGCGTCCTCTGTCCCCGGCCCTCATCGGTAATCGCGGAGTTCCGGCAAAAATATCAGAAGTCTCCCCAGGAAGCGACCTCCTGGTATTACCAGTTCAGCGGAGATGTCAATTATATCCGCCGGGACCGCATCGCCAAGGACGTCAAGTGGACTGCCGAAACCTCCTATGGTCTCCTGGATATCACCATAAACCTCTCCAAACCGGAAAAAGACCCCAAAGCCATCGCCGCAGCGCTGACTCAGAGCCAAAGCTCTTACCCAAAATGTATGCTCTGCCGGGAAAACGAGGGCTTTGCCGGGCGGCTGAACCATCCGGCCCGCCAGAATCTGCGCCTAATCACCCTGAATCTCGGCGGAGAACCATGGTTCATGCAGTACTCTCCCTATGTGTACTATCGTGAACACTGCATTGTCTTCAATCAAAACCATATCCCTATGCAGGTAAGCCGGAAATCCTTCCGGCGGCTGTTGGATTTTGTCCATCAGTTCCCCCATTATTTCATCGGTTCCAACGCCGATCTGCCCATTGTAGGCGGTTCTATCCTCACCCATGACCATTTTCAGGGTGGATGCTATACCTTTGCCATGGAAAAGGCTCCGGTCATTCGTTCTGTTTCCCTTCCCGGTTGGCAGGGGGTTGAGGCGGGAATTGTCAAGTGGCCCATGTCTGTACTGCGCCTGCGTTCCGCCGATAAAGAGAGGCTCGCCGACGCGGCTTCCCACATTCTGGACGTCTGGCGGGAGTATTCCGATGAATCTGCCGGTATTTTCGCTTATACCGGTCAAACACCCCATAACACGATAACTCCTATTGCCAGAATGACCAAGGATGGCTCCCGTCAATTTGAAATGGATTTGGTTTTCCGCAATAACCGCACAACGGAGCAGTATCCTCTGGGAATTTTCCATCCTCACCCGGAACATCACCATATTAAAAAAGAAAATATCGGGCTGATTGAAGTCATGGGGCTGGCCGTCCTCCCTGCAAGGCTGAAGAAGGATTTAGAGGAGCTGGAAGCCATCCTTTCTTCCGGGGCCAAGATTGCGGAGGACAGCCCATTGGCATCCCATAAGGCATGGATAGAGGATATTTCCTCAAGATATCCTGTTGATCAGTTAGAAAAAAAACCCGGTGAAATTCTTCGCCGGGAGGTTGGGCTGGTATATGCCAATATTCTAGAGCAGTGCGGCGTATTTAAGGCTACAGAGACAGGCTTACAGCAATTCCTGCATTTTCTCGCAGCGCTTTGACAAAACTGCCATTTCCAATAAAAAATGCCGTTGGCCCTGAACGTCCAACGGCATTTTTTCTTTTTATATGCGCCTGTTCCAAAGCGTCCCGCCGTTACGCAACGGCAAGGGTCTTTCCACTTTGATCGGCTTCGGGTTTGCCAACCTGATATTTGGCGGCAACCTGCTCCACCTGTTCCTTGGTCACGGTACGGGTCGTCCCGCCGGAGACATAAATTCTCCCGCATTCCGGACAGATGGCATTGTGGATGGTCACGGTCTGGAAAACGACCTCCCGTCCCTCCTGCTCCGCTTGGAACTGTTCCCGGCCCACATGCTCCTGTTCGTGGCTGCGGACAGCGGCGTTTGCCATATCCGCATCGATGGTGGTAGGGGTTTTGTAAGATACGCCGGGATCATCGGAGCCATCCTGATATTTCCGGTTTTTGCAGGTTTCGCATTCGCCGGTATCACTTTTACGCTGTACCGCGCTGGAGGGGGATTGCTCCTCCCTTGCGGTAGCCGCCAGCGTTCCGCCGTCCTTTTTCAGCGATTCCGCTGATGCTCCGACCTCCCAATTTTTAGGCAGGGCGGATTTTGACTGGGCGGCATTCTGTGAATGACTCCAGTTTGGCATCCGGTAGCCCATCCCTATGCTTCCAATCGCCATGCTCATAAAACTCACCTCCCTGTTTTCCTTTATTATAAGTCCTTTGGGGCAGAAAATCAAGACGATTTCCACGGATTTCCGCCTACAAAAAATTGCCCAAAAACAGGATGATTTTTTGTAAACCTCGAAAAGTCGCTAATTCGCTCAAAAATGTCATTAATAAACGGCCGAAAAACGCATTTCCTACGTTTTTCGACCGATATTTTTTGCCTGATTTTCCGCATGATTAAGCCATTTTTATATTTTTACAAAAAATAATAGGGTTACAAAAAGGTATACTTTTTTGTAACCCTAATTTGTTGTCTACTGCTATGATATTACCACAAAATAAATGTTTTGGCAACCCCTTTCTCTAAAATTTTTTTCAGTTTTTTGATTTACAAAAATGTATACCTTTTTGTAATTCCAGGAATGATTCGCATTTACCTAATTTTTTGTCACGAGAAAAAGGAGGCATGAGGCCATGTTGTTACTGGGAAGGAACCTGGGGGAAAGCATCGTGATAGGCGACAACATCTACATCACATTTGTGGAGAGCGACAAGAGCGGCCAAAAGTTCAAGCTGGCTATCGACGCGCCCAGGGATGTGAAGATATCCCGCGGGGAGCTGTACGCTCCGGACACTATCCAGCACGAAAAGCTTTCCAAAGTCACTGTCAGCAAAAAGGTCCCCCACACGCAGGACGGCGAACGTCCGGCGTAACCAAGGTTTAAACGCCAAACCAAAGCAAGCGCGCAGCGGAGGATTGGTGTTTGAATAAATATTTTTAATTTTGCCCGTTCCCTTATGAATGACGCACGACGCGGAAATGTTCGGGGAAACAGGGCCACATGGAGGTATTATCATGGGAATGGTCGTAAGGACTAACACAATGGCGC
>CAJUED010000078.1 GCA_910585075.1 uncultured Lachnospiraceae bacterium | reverse complement strand
AACAGTCCCCAGCATGGCAAAACAAAAAGAAGGGACAGGCAGGGAAGAAACATACGCAGTGAAGGCGCATTTTCATCAATCAAAAATTCCAGCGGATAATACTGAACAAGCGCCAGAGGGATAACAAATGTCACAAGATGCAGAATTCCTTTTCCATAAACAGAAAATGGATATCTTCCGAACTGCCGGGCGCCATAGGTAAAAATATTCAAAAATTCCAGGTTGTTCATGGTAAAAAATGCAAAGGACGCCCGGAACATAAACAGGCAGAAAAACAAAACGGACCCGCACACTATCATCAGCACAAGGCAGGTTACCTTATCCGCCTTCCAGATAACGCCGCTTCGCGGAATTGCAATCCCAAGCACAATGATTCCCTGTATCAAAAGACCAATCCGTGTAAAATCAAAAAAAGGAATGATCACCTGTAAAATAAGATTCCGGGGCCTTGTCATAATCCTGTCAAATTCTCCCCTGTTCACCATCTGGGGAAAGGTTGCAAGCCCGCCTCCTATTGCCTCTCCAATGGAAAAGGAGAGCATAATCACGGAAAAGCAAAGCAGCACCTGCCCGTATGTGAATTTCCCAACGGCGTCCGTCTGCATAAAGATAAACTTGACGCTGAAAAAAGAAGTAAATGCAGTGATAAACTGTCCCAGGCATGACAGAAAAAGAGAAAATTTATACTGCATCTGACTTTTTAAATTTAAAGCAAATAATCTTCCATAAAATCTCATATCATCATCTTCCTTTCTCTGCTGGCACATCAGCTCATGCAAGCCGAAGCCTCCCTTTGTTCAGCCACCCTGTACCACAACTCTCTTTAAAGTTCTGTCCATGACATAGTATCCGAAGGTTCCCAGAACTGCCAGCCACAGCACCTGCAGACCCATAGCAAAGACTGCGTCCTGCCCGGTCAGGGAACCGCTGTAAATCAGAAGCGGGGTACTTTGAGTGGCTGCAAAGGGCAATAGGTTTACAAGCCTTTGAAAGGCTTCCGGGAAATAAGGCAGTGGAATCAGCCCGCCTGCAAAAAAGCTGGTTACAGCCCGCCCAATAATTTTTGTTCCCCTCTGAGAAGTCGTATAAAACATGGTGATGTGCATCAACATGGCGATGGTTCCCACCACTCCAAGAGCCAGCACTGTAGATATCAGAAACAGTACTGTTGTCATCAGTCCGGGAAAGTGAAGCCTCCAGGGCTCCGGTATCACCATGACGAGAATAAGCACCGGCAGGCAATTTAACAAAGTCGGTGATAGTCTGTTTGCCATACATCTGGTAAACCAATTTCCATACAGGTTCATAGGACGGGTCAATTCATAGGCGATAGAGCCGTCATTAATGGCCGCCTCTATCTCATCATCCCCGTCAATCACATTGTACATGCGAAGGAAAGCCTGCTGTATCCAGATATAGGAAACGGTCTGGGAGAATGTCATGGAGAAATTCCCTCCTGACTGGTGGATGGCTGAAAAAGCAAGTATTTCCATGAACCCCCAGCAAAATCGGTTTATCACGGATCCGAGGGCTGCCGCACGGTATTGCAGGCCGTTAATCATGCGGATTCGCAAAAGCGACAGGTAAACCTTCATATTAAAAGATTTCTTACAAAAGAACTTTCTTTGGCTAGATTTCCATTGTGTAGATATCTTATCTGAAGATTCCTTTCTCGAAGATTTTTTATGTATAGATTTTATTCGCGAAAACTTCGTATGTAATGGTCTCATATGTGATACTCCTTATAGAGGGCTGCCACCACTTCTTCGGTGGAAATATCGGTAACGGAAACATCCAGCAAATCTGTCTGGGCGGCAAAAGCCGCTATAGCAGCAGATACCGGCACAATACGGGGATCAATGGATACTGTAAGCTGGTTCTCCCTGGACTCCGTAAGCTTCATCCCTTTAGAAATCTCAGGAACATTCCCTGTATATTTCACAGTTATTTTCTTGTCCGTGGAAGTTCTCCTTTTCAGTTCTTCCAGATTTCCATCCAATAAAATCTTTCCATGGCCTAACAGGAGAATATGCTCTGTTAACGCTTCAATATCCAGCATGTCATGGGTGGTAAGCACAATGGTGGTGCCCTTCTCCTCATTGATTTTTTTGATAAAATTTCTCACTGCGATTTTGGAAACCGCATCCAGTCCAATAGTCGGCTCATCCAGAAAAAGCACCTTGGGGTCATGTAACAGCGGCGCCGCAATTTCACATCTCATTCTTTGCCCCAGACTTAAATTTCTTGCAGGGGTTTTTAAGAGCTCACTAAGATCCAAAAGCCGGGTAAGTTCATCCAGATTGCACCTGTACCGCTTTTCATCAATTTTGTACATATCCCGCAGAAGTTCAAAACTGTCGATTACCGGCACATCCCACCACAGCTGGCTGCGCTGCCCGAATACCACGCCGATATCCTTTACATGGGCTGCCCTCTCCTTCCATGGGACTTTTCCGTTCACCACACAAACGCCGCTGTCCGGAGTGAGAATACCGCACATTACCTTTACGGTAGTGCTTTTTCCCGCTCCGTTGGGCCCGATATACCCGATAATATCGCCGTCCTCAATGCGAAAGCTCACGTTGTCTAAGGCATGTATGGTCTCATACTCCCGGGAAAACAGGGATTTTACGGCATTCTTAAACCCTGCCTGCCGCTTCGCCACACGATAGGTTTTGCAAATGTTCTGAAACTCAATCATGATAACCTCCTTGCTATATTGTGGATGAAGAATCGCCATTGCTTAATATGTTGAATTGTGTTATGTTTTTAACTTTATATGGTTTCCCCATCTCCATTTTCCGGTTACAAAGAAAGTATAACAAAGAAATAAAAAAAGACTAGACTTTTTCTTTGTGGTATGGTATGTTATATACTATCTACGGAATAAAAACGGCAGCGGATGACTTTCAAAATGTCATCCGCTTTTTTATCAATTAAATGACTCGCGAAGCGTGACCATTCCATTTCCCGCATACTAAATATAAGCCCGCTTCGCATGTTGGGTTATTGCAGTCAAGCAATCGAGTAGGGAAGGTTACTTCCCCTGCTCGCCGCGCAGGCCGCAGGCCGCAAAGCGGCAAATCTCCCACGCAATTTTGCGTGTGTGCGGCCCTGTGCATAAAAAAACGACACCTTTTCATGGTATCGTTTTTACTCTGTAAATTATATGAAAAAATCAAGTCAATTATCCGCTAATCGTCCTCCAAGCCATCCTGAGCATCTTTTAAAAGCTCATCGATAATTCTTTCCACTTCTTCTTTATTTCCTTCTTTATTCGCTTTCTGCAATGCTTTTAATTGCCTGATAAGCTGTCTCAAATAGCTCTTAAATACTGACATAAATCCTCCGTTCCGCCAGCATCCATAAATTTAGATGCCAGCATAATCCCATCTGACTATAAGTACCATAAAATACATTGAATAAGTGGAATCGAATCAAAAGAAGTCGAACACCTCACAGAAAAAAATCGGGGTCTGCGCCTCCCACATTGATAATGCTTTCCATCATTTTTGCTACCGTCGGACTATAAACAGTGTGCGCCTCCGGGTCATTCACGCAGTCCATCAGATACCCATGATTTTCTAACATTTCAAGAGTATCTTCATAAGACAATTCCTGTTTGTCATCCGTAAAATGGAATGTGATAACCATTTTCTCCTTGTAAATATATATCTTGTCAACAAAAATGTCAAGCACATGTTTCCGCAACTGCTCGTTGTCCAGATTGCCGACAAAACCTTCAAAGTATTTTACGATGGTATCAAGTTTTATATCGTATTTTTCCCGCAGTTCTTCCGCTTCAATCTGCTCTTTCAATAAATGCTTCTGGCTCTCTAACTCGCTCATGGCCTGCTGAACAGTTTCGTTGAAAATTCCCGCGCTAATGGCTTTCACAAAGTTCTGCAATTTGCCCTCAACATCTTTCAACTTGCTTTTCAGCGATTCCAGATAGGCTCCTTTATCATCGCTTTTGCTGTCCTCGTAATAATCAAAGCAGAGTTTCGCAATAAACAGCCTCAACGCAGAATCTTCAAGCATTCGGTCAAGGGTATATCTTACGATGGCTTCAATCTTCTCTTTGGGCTGATTTCTCATTTTACACGCCTTTTTCTTATGCTGTAAGCATGTGTAATAGTAATAGATGCTCCCGGTCTTACTCGTCCCGGAAATCCCATGAAGGGGAGCGCCGCATTCGCCACAGTATATATGGCCTGTAAGCCAAAACTCAATATCTTCTTGGCTCGGCTTTCTTCCTCCACGCCGGTTCTTTTCCAGCTTCTTCCCGGCAGCGTCGAATAATTCAAGGCTGATAATTTGAGGCATTCCCCCCGGAATGATATGCTCACCATAACGATATTCGCCAATATAGGCCCTGTTGCGGAGAATATTATTCAAAGAGTTCACCACGAACGGATTGCCCTGCGTGCTTCTAAGCCCGCTTTCATTTAGCTCATTGGCTATCTTTTGCAGAGGCTTTCCCTTCACATAATCCGTAAAGATTTTCCGAACAATCGGCGCAGTTTCTGGGTCGATTTCATACTTTTCGTTTTGCTTCCCGGCATATCCTAAAATCTTTATGCCGTTATATAATGCGTTTTCAGCGTTATAGTTCAGTCCCCTCATTACGTTGCTGCGGTGGTTCACAATAAAATTGTGGGCCATAGAAGCATATAACCCCTGAATCGCATAACGCAAGCCTTCATCTTCCGGCAGTACCTCGGCAACGGTAACGATCTGAACGCCGGAATCCCGCAACTGCGCGTCAATGATAAAAGAATCATGTACCTCGCGGGAAAGCCTGTCCAGCTTCCAAAGAATCAAATAGGCGGGGCGCATATGTTTCGCCTTGTAAAGCATGAGCTGCAATCCCGGCCTGTCTGTCGTAGTTCCTGTGATGCCTCTGTCTTCAAATTCACATTCCGGCGGGATAATATAACCGTGTTGCTCTGCGTACTCATGGGCGGCTTGCCGTTGCTGGTCGATGGAAACATCCCGCTGTGCGTCAGAGCTATAACGGTAGTAGCAAAAAGCCACATTTCCCGGATTCCGTTGGAAACCTTTCATTTTGTTCGCCATTGTTATCTGCTCCTTTCACATTTTGTCGTTTTCACAAGTATCAAAATTTGTGTTGGGCCTCTTTGGCCGGAGGTGCGTCAGCACCTCTTGATTACCCACAAGCGCAGGGCCGGAAGGCAGTCAAGGCCGCCGCAGGCGAGGCGTAGCCGGTGCCTTGACTGCCTTTCGGCTCTGTGCTAAAAGAGCTCCGGCTTTCTTACTGCAAGTATCTTTACATACTTTTTCAACGTATTCCGGCTGATATCATGCTTTTCCATCACAGATTTCTGTGAAATGTTTCTGTCATGCATGTAAAGCTCTAAATCATGCTGTAATTCATCGGTCATTTTGTCCAATGCACCTTTTTTCCGTCCGCTTCTTTTATCACTCGCCGCGATACCGTCCTTGATGGCCTTTGAGATATACCGCCGCTGCTGCTCCGCCCGGTCAAGCTCCACAATGAGCAGCAGTTTTATTGTACCTTCCAGAGCGGTCTTGGTGACTAAATCCTGACTTTCCGCTGTATTCATTAACTGCCGGATATAGTCGCTTGATACGGTGGGATTGTCCAGAAAAACGATGTTGATACCACGCCCAAGCCATTCCATATATTTTTTATAGCCATTTTCGGCTTCCCGCGTGAATCTTGACAAATCCTTAAAAACGACTGTATCGCCGCTTTGTAGTAGCTTGTCGAGCTTGCAAAACTCTTTCCTGTCCTCAAAATTTTTCGCCGACTTTTCCTCGGTAAACTCAATCAAATATTCAATATCGTGTTGCGCTGCATACCTTTCCAGAGACTTTTTCTGTCTGGCGAAGTTCTGCCGCTCCGTATTGGTTGAAATGCGCATGTAGCTGTAATAGTTTCCCATTGTTCCCCCTAAATACAGTAGACCTCTTGCAAAATAGAATCTTTATCTTTAATCTGATTCTGACTTTCGCAAGAGGTCTATTTATTTGTGTGGCTCAATGCTTCAATCAGATTTGTGCTAAAATTTCGTTCAATTCCTTTTCATCAATGTCAAGATGCTCCCGGATTTTTTCCTTGTGCAACGCTACCTCTCCCCACGGGGCTGGAGCTTCGACAAGATAAAAATCGTCTTTTATATGCCTCTTAATGTCCCAATCCTTTACTTTCATGCTGCGGCTCCTTTCAAATAAACTATACTTATTCTGACACCTTTATTGTACCGCTAAAATAACATTTTGTCAAGCTATTTTGACAATTTATTTATAAACATTTTGCAAAAAAGTTATATTGACGCATTTGTCCCACATTGGCTCCACAGAAAAACCGCGCCCATCAGGTTTTACCTGACGGGCGCGGTAACAGCTTATTTCGTCTTTATCGTTTCTTCGGTGCCTGTGTTGTAATTCCAAAGGAACCAGCCGTAACTGTCCTCATATGCACAATAGGTATCGTTCAGGACAACAACATCTTTTCCCTCCGGGAAGGGTAAGGGGTCTGACATGCTCAAATCGGTAAGGCTTACCCATCTGTATTCATTATTTTTGCACCCAAGGTATTTATCGCCTCCAAAGTAGCACAAACCGCTTTTATTATTAACGGCGGGATACAATTCGCCGTATTCAAAAACCTGTTCTCCCGTAACGCGATCATAAACGCCGTCCTTCCAGGAAAGGTATTTCCCCCAAAAAGAAGTACCCTCACCAAGGGATGGAGCACTGCCTATATTTTCCCATTCACAGGTATCTGTATTAAGCCGATAAAGAGAAGAATCAGCTTTCACATATAATGTTCCATCTGCGGCAAAGGCTGTGCTATTATGGAACCACAGATATACAGGCTCCGTTAATCCATGTTCAATTTCCTTTTGAGGATAGGGAATATCTGCAATTTTTTCAAGGTCATAGGACAGGAATACAGGTTCAATACTATTATCCAAGGTAGAAACAGCTAAAATACCCTTCTCAAAAAAAGCATAGAAAGTGTTCCAGTCACTTTGCACCGCACACGAATTGAGAACTGCACTATTGCTATCAACCGCTATACACCCAAATTTGATTTCGTTTTGTTCCTCCCATCCACAATTCATATAGTAGTGGTTGCCATCCATAAAAGAAACTATTTGGTCATTAGTGCGACGCACATCCGGCGAAATGGCTTCGCTAAATTCTTTTGTTGCAATGTTATAAGTATAATAACTGGAAACGTATTCGCTGGAATAATCCATATCACCGAGAATATAGACAACCCCATTCAAGAGGAAAAATTTCCTGTTGTTAAAATAGGTACGCCTCGGCCCCTCGCCCTCGACAAATCCGTTGTTCCATTCCTCCTGCAAGAGTGCAAGAAATTCCGTCCCCGCATTGTTTTCCGGCTCCGGCTCCTGCGTGGGTTCCTCGGATTCCTCCGGCTCCGTCTGCTCCGGCTCTTGTGACGGTTGTTCCTCTTGCTTCTCTGCTGGCTGCTGCTCTGTGGGGCTGGAAGTGTTTCCGGCTGTTGACGGCTCCCCGTCCGGCTTGCTGTCCGCTCCACAGGCAGACAGCAAGGAAAGGCACAATGTCAGTGCCAACAAAAGCGCGACTGTTTTTCTTCTCATGTTCTTACCCTCGCTATGCGTTTTTTTTGTGCAGTCTTGCCGTTCTACACGGTTTGATACCTGCCTCAACGGTCAGCCGTTGGGGGTGGTACTTCCCTTTCCCGTCCCCCGTAGGCTTTCCCGTGAGACAACAAAAGCGGCGCAGGGATTTACAATTCCCTACACCGCTACAAACGCACAGCCTCATTTCCCCTCTTGATAAAATGCACGGGAAAGGGTATAATGAAAAACAGGCGCAGTTATATCTGCTGTGTGGGAGAGGCTCATTCTCCTGCATACGGGCCGGAGGGTGTTGGTAGCACCCTACCGGCCTGCCTTTTTGTTGTCCGTTACCATTATATATGTTTTGGCAAGGAAATGCAATAGGATTTTTAGCGGGGCGGCGTATTCTTCCCCCGCAGGGGAAGGGGGTTCCGAGGGGGAACGGAGTTCCCCACGGCAAGTAGGGGGTGGGCGAAGCGAATTGCACCCCGTTACTTGCATTCCTCCTTTTTGCGGAAAACCGTGCTTGACCTCGGCGGGATTGTGTGGTATAGTAACAACAGGCGGTAGTGTTGTCTACGAATAGCCACAGTCCCGCCGATGGAAACAGCGAATGAGTATCAGCGTTTGATTGACAGAGAGCGATTACAGAGAAATCGGATTGCCTCCCTGTGAATGTCAAACGCTGATGTTTTATCATTTTGGGCCTGACATTCTTCCACAGGGAGGAAGTGTCAGGCATTTTTGTGTTCAAATCAGAAAAGGAGGAGTTATATGGATAATGAAAACGAGCTGCAACAGCTTACCATCAGATTGCCGCTCAATATCAAAGAAAAAATTGAAAATCTGGCAAAAAGCGGCAACTGCTCCACGGCGGAAATCGTAAGGCGGGCCGTTGAAGGCAACTTAAACAAGTACCTTAGTGGGGTGCAGTATGTGGACAAGGAGCAGGGCGAGGCCATAAAGAAAGCAATCTTAAACGCCTGTACGGAATTGTCTGGCATAAAAACCGAGCTTAACCGTATTGGCGTGAATTACAATCAGGAAGTCCGTTTGAAAAATCTGGGAAACAAATTTAGCAGCAACTCAATGAGCGTAAAGGAGCTAATGAACGAGCGGGATTCCATCGTAAAAGAATGCAAGGGCTTTTCGCCGGAAGCACTCAATGAAATCATGGGAAGGTTTGATACAACTGCGGAGGAATTTATAAATAGCATGGCATACACCAGAATTTCCCACACAAAGAACGGGAGGGCCGCTATCCAATACGCCAGAGGGGACGGGAAGGGCCACAACGGACACGAACGGCGCAACCTGTTAATTGGCTGCGTGGGAATGCTCCCGGATGAAGTGATTCCCATTGAGGAACAAATGGCGGAGGATTGGGGGCAAGCCTCCAAAAAAAATTTGAACCAGATTCGCCGGATCGTGGCCTCTTTCAGTGAAAACGAGTTGGCCCCACAGGGCGAAGATAGCGCATATATCGCCTTGGAGATTGCACAGGAGTTTGTGGAGGAAGCATATCCTAACAGGAAAGCCGCGATTTTCGTACAAAATGACGGCAAGGGCGGAAAGCTGCATGTTCATATTCTTGTGAGCAATGTTGACAGCATTGAACACAAGGGCTGTACGGACGAGCAAACAAATTTCCGCTATGTAGAAAACCACTTTGACCGGGTAGCGGGTAGGCACATCAAACTTGACTACGGCAAAAAGGCAGAGGAAAAGTATTCACAGAACGAGCGCAGGTTGCAGGAGGAAAACGAGGAAGCCGAAGACAACGGCGGCGCGGCGGAATACGTCTGGAAGGACGATTTGCGCGAGCGGGTTCGGATTGCGATGGAGAACGCCGCTTCTGAAAGTGACTTTCTGGAAGCCTTGGAGGACGAAGGAGTGACGGCGCGGCTTGGCACGTCCAAGCGGTACGGCGAGTATATCACCTATGAGCTTGTGGACGTTCCCGACCACATGGCAGAAACGAGCCGGAAGTATAAAGCGCGGTCTTATACCTTGGGCGCGGCCTATGGGCCGGACGCTCTGCGGGACAAGCTGCGGGAAAAGGCCGGGGAACGGCTGCGGACGGCTGAACAGCAGAACAATACAGCGGAAGCGCAGAACAATTTAGCCCGTTATCCACAGGCAAACGAAGGGAACACGAAAACGTCAGCGCAAGACTTGACGAACCGCGCCCCGGAGCGGAAGCCCGTGGATTCCCAGACTGTGCGGAACATGATTAACGCCGTGATTGACGAGAATCCCCGCGCAGAAACGCCCACCCCCTCACAGCCCACCAACGGGGCTACAACGCCGCCCACGGTGGCAGAGGGTACGACGGATAGCACCCCCATGCAGAAACAGCCCGTACAAGGGCAGACGGCCCCGCAAAAGGGCAAATTAGACGGCATGGCGAAGCTGCGGGAAATGCTCAAGAGAAACGATGCCGAGGAACTGCGGAGAGGATTAGACAATCAACATGACGGTATGGATTGGGGCCTCGGAAGGTAGAGGCCCCAGTCCACAAGAAAATTACAAGGAGGTCAACAAAATGGCAAGAAAAGATTCTGATTTAACAACATGTATGATAGTAAGCGATTATAACCCCGCCCATTATAATTGGCCGAAGGAAGAGCTTGCCGCATTGGGAAACTGCAAAGCAACCGCCGAAGTCATCAAAGCCCGCTTGGAAAGCCACGGATTAAAGGTAATGGAAATGTATATCATAGAGCATACGGGCGAGAAAAAGGCTGATTCGCAAACGAGAGATTACCACAGGGCCGTTGATGAAACCAAAATTCATTATCATATTGTTATCAAATTTGAACGTGAAAGCAAAGCCACATTGAAGGATATTGCCCGATTTATTGGCGTTCCCCCGGAGGTAATTGGAAAGCCCCATTCGGGCCGTTTCAGCTATGACAATATGCTGTCATATCTGACGCATGTCAAGTATGAAAACAAGATTCAATATGCCCCCGAAGATGTTGTGACGCTTGCCGGAACGGACTATATGGATTATTACAATGAACGTTCGGAAAGATGGAAAAAAGCAAGACCTATTGTTGCGAAAAAGGGCGGAAAAGCCCGTAAACATCGTTACTTGGAAGCCTTAGCAAAGCTGAACAGCGGGGAACTTACATATGAGGAATTAGCTGATACAGAGGAATATTGCAATCTTCTCACAGATTTAGAGTACGGCAAAAAACTTCGCGCCAAATCTAATCTTGTTAAAGATGTATGCAAAGCCCATTTTGCAAACATAAAAAAAGCGATTGCAGATAAAAAGACAACCACATGGGAAGAAGTCGAGGCAAGCAAGCATTTCAATCTGCTGCGGAAATATGGTTATGAAGAAAATTTAAAAAAAGCGTTGGAGGATGAATTTAAAGAAGCCCTACAAAACGATTTGCAAAATCTGTTGCACGGCATTAAAGAACATAAAATCAATTTGTTTTTTGAAGAAATTGCGGCTTGTGATGAATATAAAGCTCTATGTCAGTTTTTCAAAAAGGATATAGAAACAGCGTTAAGAAAACGGGCAGAGCGCGAATACTCGGATTTGTACTATGATGTTATCAATCACAAAATCACTGTGGACGAAATAAGAGCAAGCGAGAAATATAAGTTTGCATATTTATATTTTAAAAATGAGATAGAGGCACAGAACATGCCGAGACTTCCTAAAAGTAAAAAGACTTCTTGATGGCGGGATATTCCCGCCTCCTATTGGGTTGAACAGGGATAATTAAAATTATTTAATTATCCCTGTTCAATTATTCCCCTTAATTATCCCCAGCCCTCCGCCATGCCAAGCCCGCCCCGCCGCCGTTTCACTCGACAAGCCCCATTGTTATATCGTGCGCGTTGGATAATTAGATTTTAATTATCCCTTACAGCTGCAAGGGTTTTAGAGGGATTTTTAAGAAAAAGTGCATTTTTCATTATATTAATGGAGGCTCCCGAAAAAAATGGTTACAGCGGTTACAAAAAAATGCAACGGCTCAAAACCGTTGCACCGCAAGGGTTTTCGCTCCTAAAACTGTAACGATAGTGTAACTTTTACGTAACCCTTTTTTTGCTGATTTTCAAAAAATGCTGATACATCAGCATTTAGCTGTAACCATTATTGAAAACCTTCAAAATCCATGCTCAAAAACCGCACAGCCATTACACGGACAAGGCTGGATGATGAATCCATCATCCAGCCCATAGCCTTTGTTGCCGCTCCACACTGGCATTACACCACGCCAAACGCCTTGAACGCCTCTAAAACAAGCCTTTCCTTTGCCGTCTTTATAGTGCCGTTGTCCGGCTCCTTTCCGGCCTTAAAATCAAGTTTTGAGGCCCCACATTTGTCCTTTACCATTGTGACGCTGGACTTGCTGACTTTAACCCCGTGATTGTCCTCTATCCACTTCTGAATGGCTGCATAGGTGGGAGGACAATCAGGGTCGCACTGTTCGGCACCGTAACCCGATGTGTCGAGTACAATACCGAAGGTGCTTTTATATACCGCGATGCTGCGG
>CAJUED010000077.1 GCA_910585075.1 uncultured Lachnospiraceae bacterium | reverse complement strand
TTTTCTCAACCTTCTTTCTTGGAATTCTCTATACTTGAATTATACAGGAAGCTCCATCACCAATTGAAGATAACAAATAATTTTCAACTATTTATCTACTTTTGAACTGTTTTTTACGCGCGTCAACAGGTTTTTTCGCGTCCTTTGGTATCAGCCACCTTTATCTCAGACTCTCAAACTCAGAGCGTGCTTGGAAATGCTCCGGTAGAGATATACAGGGTGTCAGATTCCTGTTTCAAACAGCCGGCCTGATATCCATGCTCCCCGGGATTTTCTTTAGCAGAAAACCCTTCCGTAAACTTCTCTCCTCTGTCCATACTGTTTTTCGCTTCAACAAAAAAGCATTTTTTCACCAGATGATTCTTCAAAATTAACATACTCACCTTCAAAGGATTGTCGCGTTAAATCAGTGTTTTCCTGAATATGTTCGGGATTGCCGGAACCGGGAATGACTACGGCACCCTTTTGCAGATTCCACCGAAGAATAACCTGTGCTGATGATTTTTCATGCGTTTATGCAATTTCCGACATCACTTCATTCCCTAGCAGTTCTACCGTATATCCCCTACCGTCAAGCGGATACCGATTTATACTTTTCCTATTCTATGGTTCAACATTTCGGACTTTCTTTTAGACATATTTTGTATTCCCCTTTAGTTCATCTTGAAAAATCTGCTGCTCCATTTAAAGGCGGCAGCCTCAATTTTCTCAAAGCTGCCGTTTCAAAGGTACATGAAAAGTTCTTCTCTTTATACATTCTTCTTTTGCCGTTTAGAGATTGACAAATAAAGCAGAAACCAAACAATGCAATGCGCCATAAGAATAAGCATATCTTTTGCAATTATCGGCTCAGTGCTGTTTGCCAAATTCATAATCCCCTCAAAAGTTGCATTGGACGGCACAAAATAACAAAGTATTAAAAACAAACCATTTGCCCCCAGCAGATAGGATAATAATGGTATTGCCATAAATACGATCATTACTATTTTAACATAAACCACTCCTACCATAAGATTATCGGAAAATTTACCGATAAATAACCCAATCAATGCAGCTACAAAAGCTGACAGAATAATCAGTACTAACATAAGAAATGTACTCTGCAGGGAAAGCTGAAAGCAGATACAAGCTGTCAAGACAGCGGACAGGCATCCAAAGATAAAACCAATAAAGATTTTTTGAATGACATATTGGCTGTATGTCATAGGCAATATCTGATGAACCCAATCGACACCATTTTCTTTTTCAGATATCATATTCATGGCATTAAAAGTACACCCCATGAACATAGCAACAATTAGCGTCATTGCTATAAAAACATTTTGCATTCCTGCTAATACATCAGGACGCTCTAAAATACTGACATGTATCTGCTCTGTGTCTTCCCGCTCCGCATATAATGCAGGAAGCGTGTCAGCCACTTGGCGATATATGTCCAGCTCATCGCCGGCTACCATTGTTTTGATACCATTGCCACTGGTTTCTACTCCAATCAAGTCTGTAGAGGGTTCATTGATTGAAGCTGTTAATTCTTCCGGCGTTTTATATGTGGTTACCGAACCATACCGTTCCAGCCACGATATTGTCCTGTCAGGCAAATTATTTTCTAATACCCCAAAATGAAATTCTCCCAGTGAGGAAAGATCAATCGTACCAACAAAACGCAAAACAACGGCCACTATGATTGGCAGAAGAAAAGACATGATACAAAATTTGTCTTTCCGGACACTTTTGAGCTGATAAATCAATCCCCGCATACTCAGCCCTCCTTTCCCATTTCTTTACGGAATGCTGTCTGAACAACCACAAACAGAACAGCAATTCCACAAGCGGTACAAATATAATAAACCGGGTTTGTGACAGGCGTTTCAAAATAGGCATTTTTAAGTCCCATATAAACCTGATAGAAAGGATGGTATCCTATCCATGCCATTTTTACAGAAGTATTTGCTGACAAAAATATGGGCGTTGCCACAAAAAGAGCAATTACTAAATAGGCAAGCGAAAACTGCTTGAAATCGTTTAACAGCATAGTGCATCCAAATCCCGTAAGTGACATAATCAGCGATAAAATTGCGGTCTGCACCAATACGGCGGGCAAAATGCGGATTGTATCGGAAAAGCCTAAATTGAATAATGTTAACAGCACCGCAAAAACTAAATCAGACAACAGGAAAACAGCCAGTTTTGACAGAACAAATAAGCTCCTTCTAAGCGGCAGGACTGCATGGACACGGATAACCCCCATCTGCTTTTCTTTGAACAGCACCGAAGCAATACCCAAAAATCCAACGGCGACAATTTCAATAAACAATAATTCACAGGACATTTCTTTCCTATGTTTTTGCTCCGTTGTATCTGTTCCTACTATCTGCGCAGTGTACTCATCACCGGAACGAAGAAGCGACAACGCATAATCTGCCCTGTGATTATCAACCTTTTCGCTTCCGAAATACAAAATAATATTTGGCGTACCGGAACTGGCGTCTATTCCGACACCGTTTGTATCAGCAAAAAGAGCGTCATCCAGTTCTTCTAACGATGCCACCGGATGAATCAGTTCTGACGCTTCCCGCTGCGTCTTTTGCGGGTCATAGAGGTATACATTGTATAATTGCATATCCATAAAATTGATGTAGCCAAAGTTAATAAATAATGTATAAAGAAGCAGTGAGCCAAAAGCAACAAAGATGAATTTTCCGGCTATCATCATCTGGCAGTCTTTTTTGAACAGGGAGCAGAAATTATTCCGGCTCGACATCATGACAGCCTCCTTCCCGTATATTGGATAAACATATCCTCTAAGGTTGGTTCTTCTGAATGGATGCTGATGATTTCATCATGTGGGAAGGAAATGCCTGCTTCCAATTCCGGAATCTCAATCGTCTTTTCCTCACGTCTGCCCTGATACAGATAGGTGGCCACAACGCGGTGGCTGCTGTTTTTCTCTTTCAGCCTTTTCGGAGTGTCAAGCGCAACAATATTTCCATTTGTAATGAAAGCCACCCTGTCACACAGCAAATCTGCATCCAACATATTATGCGTGGTTAAAAATACGGTTGTCCCTTTCCTGCGTTCTTCTTCTATAATCTTGCGGAACAAAACCGCACCTGTCGGATCAAGCCCGCTGGTTGGTTCGTCTAAAAATAACAGTTTCGGATTGCTGATAAGCGCCCTTGCCATGCTCACACGCTGCCGCATACCTTTTGAGTAGGAAGAAACAGGCTTTTTCAGAAAATCGGGCTTAAACTCCAATTCTTCCAGAACTTCCCCAATATCCCGCAACTGTTCCTCCGGATAGAAGGTCGAAAAATATTTGAGATTGTCAATAGCACTCAAATTTGCATATAAATAGGGAAATTCAAATAAAACACCTATCTTCTGAAAAAAATCCTGCGTGTGCGCCGTGGCAATATCCTGTCCAAACAGTGAAACTTTACCGCCATGCCCTTTCAAAATTCCGGTGAGGATTTTCTGTGTTGTTGACTTGCCGGAACCGTTCGGCCCCAGAAAGCCAAAAATCTCACCATCCCCTACCGTAAAATTTAAGCCATGAAGGGCTTGCTTATCCTTTCCCATAGAGAGTTTCCTCCCATAAGAAAAAGTCAGATTCTCCACTTCAATCATTCATCGTCACCCCATTTCCCTCTCTGGCCGTTTTTCTTTTCCTGCTGGCGTTTGCTCCACCATTTCATAAATTTTACTTTGAATGGAATAGAAACTCCCACTGCTACAACAATAACAATCCACCAATACCATTCAATTCCTAAAAACATATACCTCTCCTCCCTTTTATTAATGACAACAGGAAATCTGCAAAACCTGTTTTCTATTGTGTGTTATCATAAAAATAAAAAAATGAGGTGAAATCGATGTGAGATTGATGTGAAGTTGCTGTGAAAAAGTCAAAAAGATTTTCTAAGGCATCAAAATACGCTGCCTAAGAAAATCTATATTTTGTCTTAAAATGCTTCTGCTCTCATTTTGGAAAACAGAACCACCAAAAGTGAGTATCGTATATTATTTAACTGCGGGTATGGAAAAGTAGAATTGAACGCCGTCCGCAAGATTTTCTACGCCATAACTTAACTCCTGCATAGATAAAATTTGTGCAACAATCGCAAGCCCTAACCCGGAACCACTATACTTTGAATGATTATCCCGATAAAATTTTGTCCAAATCTTTTTCAGCTTTTCATTTGGAATCGTATCGCCCTGATTGTATACGGAAAAATGTAACAGCCCATTTTCGTCTGAAAGGCATAGTTTTAAAATGCCTTCCGGTCTTACATTCTTTTTAGCATTGATAATAAGATTATTTAAGACCTGCTCCATCCGGGTCTTATCTGTATAAACATAAACTTTATAATCAGGAAGCTCATACTGCAATTCAAAATCAGCATCCGGCGTGTCGATCAGCAACCGCCCGGCGACTGTTTCTAAAAGTTCAACAAAATCAAAGCGTTCGCAGGTAAGCTGCACAGCCCCGGTTTCCAATGCAGACAGATCCAACAAAGCAGTAATCAGATGATTCATCCTTTCTGTTTCCGATATGATTATTTCTGCATATCTTTGTTTTTTCAGTTCATCATCTTCATCCTGATAGCCCTCCGCATAGGCTCTGATGATCCCTAAAGGCGTTTTCATTTCATGGGATAAACTGTCTACCAGTTCTTTACGCTCTGCTAACAACAGATGTTCCTGCTCAACATCCTTTTCAAGCTGCTTATTTGCTGCCTCCAACTTCATAAGAGCATTTTGCAGATTTTCAGCCATAGTATTAAGATTTGTGGAAAGCCGCCCAAATTCATCATTTGTCACAATGTCACAGGTCGAAGAAAAATCTAAATCCGCCATCCTTTTTGCTGTCCGTTCCAATTCAGCAACAGGTTTTGAGATAAAGCAGCTCATCAGAAAATCAACGGCAAAAATAAGCAGCACCACAAAAACAGTCCAAATGGAAAGTGAAATGTTTGAGGAAAACGGTAGTTTGGTTGAAAGGACATATGAAATAACAAGGACAGCGCCTATCACTTTAGACATTAAAAGTATTTTCTTACGTATTGAATAAATACTTAAATTATCGCTGTTCTTCATACTGTCACCTCTAATTTGTATCCGGAACGGATAAGCGTTACTATATGCTTTCCCTCATTTCCAAGCTTTTGCCGCAGTGTTTTAATATGGGTATCTACCGTACGGGTAGTCCCCTCAAAATCATAGCCCCAAATCCTATTTAGCAGCTGCTCACGGGTAAAAATCTGCCCGGGATTCATCATAAAAAAATAAAGCAGTTCGTATTCTTTGTGCGTAAGGGTTATTTCCTGCCCATCTAAAAATACTTTATGTGAGGACGGCATAACAGAAATTTTTCCAATACTCAATATATCTAACGGTTCCGAAGAAGAACGGCGGAGCAGGGCATTCACTTTTGCCAACAGGACTTTAGGGCTGAAAGGTTTTGTTGTGTAATCATCCGCACCATATTCATAACCCTTTAGCTTGTCACTTTCCTCACTTTTGGCTGTCAGCATGATAATAGGCATATTGCTCATTTCCCGTGCCATTTTACAGACGGTGAAACCGTCAATGTGGGGCATCATGATATCCAAAATCATTAAATCCATAGGATTGCTTTTCAATATCATCAAGGCATCTATACCGTCATCCGCAGTAAAGCAGGTATGTCCACCCTTTTTCATATATTCGGCAATAATATCCTGCATACTTTTTTCATCTTCCACAATTAAAATGTTTGCCATGAAATTATTCCTTTCGATTGAAGGTTCTATTTTTATTTACGCAGAACCTTATCCATAGATTTCCCTTTTGCCAATTCGTCAACCAGCTTATCCAGATAACGTATCTCCTGCATCAAAGGCTCTTTGATATCTTCCACCCTTATACCGCAGACCACTCCCTTAATCAGCCTCCGGTTCTCATTCGGAGCCGGAGCATTACGGAAGAAATCCCCGTAAGTGAGCGGCTTTTCCAGCATCACTTCCAGTTCTGCCTGGCTATATCCGGTCAGCCACCGGATTACCTCATCCACTTCCTGCTTCGTCCTGCCTTTTTTCTCTGCCTTGTTCACAAGCAGAAGATAAACTTTTGAAAAATCCATCCGGTATACTTTTTCACTGTCCATAAAATCCCGACCTCCAATCCTGATTCCCGCCTTTTCCTGCTGCATATTCAACGCTTGCCGGCCGAAAAAGCCGCCGCTTCCCTCACCCATCCCATCAATTCCTCATCAATATCTTCCGACCCGGAGACAAGGACGTGATGTGTAAAACGTCCGGGGTACGGCTCCACTGCCGCATCTATACGCGGCGATTTTGCACGGTATCCAAGCCCGAACGTCACAACAATGTAAACCTTAGGCCGCTCCTTCGCCTTCCGCACCGGAAGGAACGAGACAAAGGCAAAATTATGTCTGTTAGAAAAAGCAATCTGTGTTTTCTGCACCTTGACCTTCACACTGCCAATCTCCGAAAGTACTTTCTTCTCAAAAGCTTCATACAGCGGCAGCGCTTCCGGTTTCCCGTCAAAAAAATATAATATATCCTGATCCATACCTTGTATCCCATCAAACACCGCCACGCTTCGCGAGACGGCTTATTGAATAAATGTCATCCACTTTACGGATGATTCCCTGTCACATAGCACCACTTTGCAATATCAAATATCAGCTCCTTTGGAATCGGATCGCCGTATGGTATCTGTATCGTCCCTTTGCTGGTCTTGTACCCTTCCAGGCGTTTAGAAAACTCCTGAACAGCCTCCGGCCCGGGATATAGGCCCACATGTTTCTTAAAACCGGCAAACTGGATAATATTATTCCCTTTCCAGAAAGTCGGCATACTCCATGAGATCCGTTCCTCCGCCTCCGGCAGTGCCGCACAGATTGCATCCCTCACTGCTTTCAGATACTGCTGCACTTCTTCCGGCTGTGCCAGGATATATTCATCAATCGTTTCCGGCGCCTTTCCGCAGTAATGTCCCTGCCCCTGCCGTTTAAAACTCCGCCCACATTTCGGACACGTCCACATCTTCCTTCCTCCTTATCCCCGTTCCCTGACTATTACATGAATGCTGTCTCCCGGCTGCTTCCCTATCCGGGAACGGATGTCTTTACGCATGCCTATAATATAGCAGACACTCCCGTCAGGATTTTTTATGCCCATATTTACAATGCTTCCATCATAGGGTTCCCCGTCAAACGCAACATGTACCTTTACCCTTCCCCGGCCAAACTCTTTCCTGATAAAGATTTCAGCCATATGCAGGCGTCCGGTTTCACCCCTTTCGACACAATCATTTTTGCCAGGAACATTAATCTTCCAGACTCTCTCCATAAATATTAATTGTCTGCTCCGAACCCTTGTCAGCTATACTCTTACCCATAGCGGCTTCTATCACCGCCATGATTGCCCTGGCTCTGTCTATAAAGTAAGCATCAAAATCATCCTGTATGAAAGCTTCATAGTTGATAAGGTGTGATTCTACCCTCATCCTGAGCTGTGTTTCATCAATCTGCGCTGCCTTCATAATTTTTTGGCTGTACTTGCTTGGCGCTTCTCCGCCTATCTGGCGATTCGATTCCGGTAAAAGCGGTGTCTTATTGATTATCGAATTCCATTTTTCCTTGCGATAGCCCTGCTTAATGCAGTATGTCTCAGGGAAAATATGATGGATATCCGGAGATTCATCCATGCTCTTTACAATGTCCATCGTGGTGCCTTTCATAAAATCACGGCAGCTTTCCCGGTATACCAGAGCCATAATCCCCTTGTAAGCAGCACTGTTTCGCGTCTGAAGGGAAATAAGTCTCGTTGCGGAGAAGTATGCGGCATTGACAGTTCTGTTCAGACTGACTTTACCCTGGATTTCCGCAACTACATCCTCAATATCATTGGCATATCTGGTTTCATTTGCACCACCATACATCTCACCCATGATCCCGCACCAAAACCAACGTGCAAGTATATTTTGTGTCTTAGGTAAATTAAATGTACTCTTGCCGATAACCGCACAGATAGCAGCAAGTGGAATCAATTGCGTTGTATATGGCAAATCTCTCATCCTGAACACATATTGACCAAACAGGAACTTACGCGCCATCTTATATCCTTCAAGCACAGCTGCCTTATTGGCCTTATACGATTCGAAGCTAAGTGACAAAACATCCTTCTTCTTACATGTGGTCATGGTCTCTGCAAAATAACTCGTATAAAGGGTTATTGTTGTCAGGAAGGCAGTTTCATCCACCCCTTTCATCACATCCGTATTAAGAGTCTCATGGATTCCCCATATAACTTCCTTACATTCCTCCCAATCTTTTCTGAGATCAAATTCATAGGTTGCAAAAGTAGCTGTTACCAGTTCAAATACCGTTAATGCAACGCCGCCGGTATTAACATTTTCAAATACCTTACAGACAGCCTCTCTCGGAGTCTCTTTTCCAAGGGTAATCACAGGCAGCTTATACCCTGTAATTGTTTCTATGACATCGGTACGGAATCTCTTGTAACGCTCCATAAAATCCTTTCCATAGTCATGAAACTCTTTATACCCGTCAGCCCAGTCTTCCCTTGCACTGCTGTCAAAAATAATATTAATCGGGAACATTTCGTGTTCATATTCCAATTCTCGTGTCGAAAGATCCAGAAGTATATCCCGGTTAAAATTGGCCTTGATTTTTCTGTCCTCCGGTACCGGAAGGATTGCATCATATCTGTCTTCATTTTCATCGAGACATTTCTTAATGTCCAGGTAATAAAAACGTTTGATATCCTTTCCCTTATCCGTTTTTGTCTCAACCGGATCTTCAGAGCAGGTGGCACGATACATGGATGTCAAACGCTGCTGTCCATCCAAAACAAGATAATTCGGAGTCTGAGTTACGTTTTTCACCCCTTCAATCGGACGGTACTTGAACCTTACATTTTCGTTACCGTACTCCAGACGCATGATGGCTCCCATGGGATAGCCTTGGGATAAACTTGCCAGTATTCCCCTAATCCTGCCATCATCCCATGTCCAGCTCCGCTGGAATTCAGGCAGCTGTGCCTTTCCTGTCGTCACATCCCTCATGAGCTCATTCAGTTCCGTATCCAACGATTTTGGTGCTATATTGACTGCCATATGTGTATCTCCTTAATTTTTCTTATGTATTGCTTCCGAAGCCTTCGCTATACAAAAAACTCCGAAATTTAGATTGCCGACTTCCTGTACATATTTTGCATTGTGCATCTTGGTTCTCAGACATTTTCACACATCTGAGAATCATCATCTTAATTAATGTAATACCACTTATTTTGAACATATATACTGAAAATATAGTATAACACAAGTCTGCTATTTTGTAGATATAAAAAGAGCAGGGAACCTGTCAAAAGATTTCCTGCTTGATATACCACTGGTTATTTAATTTTTGATGGGCTGTCAATCCGTCAAGCTTAAAGCCGCCCTATAGATACTTTTTCTTAATAATCCACATAATTGTGAAAATTACTATCACAACGATAATTGTGAATATGGCACTGATTTCAATACTCAAATACCATGGAGCAGACTGCATAGCATACAAATCCGGGTGTGTCTTATAGTCATACCAGTTATAAAGGCTGCTTCCAATAAAAACGCCAATAAAACTCCACAGTGCGATTCTTAATACGCTATATATTTTTTTCATCACTTTTACCTCTGCAAATGAGAATTTAGTTTTTACAGACTATCTTATGCATACCTGAAACAAATGAAAAGGTTCTGCCGCCTGCTTTACCATTATATACATAAACTAAAAGCTTCTTATTTCCTTTGCCAAACTAAAAGGAATAATCTCTCCCGCTTTCGTCTCCGTATATGCTTTTTCTTCATGCATATAACCTACAATATCCTTCGCCTTATAATCCTTGAATTTCTCAATCACTTTATCCAATATAGCTCTTTCTTCATCACTCAATACGGAATAATCCATTCCTGCAGTCGGATAGACATGCAGCATCGTGTCATAATTATAACTTATTTCTTCTTTAATGTTAAGATTTTCAAGATTCATCAAACTATAGTGTCCAACAGGCAATGCTCCCATTGGCTCATGTCTGTAAACCATACCGGTCATTGCAAATCCATTCTTAATGAACGATAAAACATCCGAATACCACAGCATTTTCATCAGCTTTACTTTAAACAAGTTTGATACTTTCTCTGCAATATATGAAATCATTGCCTCTATCTTGTCGATATTCAAAACAGTAAAACCGTTTGAATCAGATGGTTCTTCAAAATTAACATACTCACCCTCAAAAGTTTGACGTGTCAGAAATTCCTTTCCGTATGAATCAAGTTTTTCAACTATTTTTAATTTTATCTCTAATTTCTTCATCGTAGTAAATTTATCCGCGTTCTTTTTCAGAAATTCCAATGCCTGAAGCGGATTATCTTTAATCAGGCGAAGCATGGTATCATAAGCCTCATCTTGAATAGCTTTACTTTCATAGCGTGAAATAGTTGCTTCTCCCCATCCCAGGAGTTTCGCTAAATCAACCTGGGACAATCCATAGCTTTCCCTTATCTCAACAATCTCGCAGGACGTGAGTAATCCCTTTTTAATACGATATGCGTTTCTTGCATTTAAAAGATTTTCATTCGTCATTGCCCCTGTTTCAAACTCATTTTCATCTTCGTCCGCATTGGCACAAAAATAAAACCTTTCCTCGTAGGTTACTTCTTCTCCCTTTAATACAATTGATGTGGTACGTTTTCTTTCCTCAACTTCATGTGTTTTGTCACACAAAGGACAATTCATATGAACCTTTTTCAATAATGTGCTGGCCTCCATTTGTCTTACCTCCTTTGCAATCCCATTATGCATAAGGAAATGTCATTTTCTTCTTCGCATAATGGAAAGACACACATAATACATGTTTCTGCTGATTTCCTTTAATCTTTAACTTTACATATACAAGCTTACTATTTATATCCTTTCCAAAAACAAATAATAATGGTGGATTCAAATCGTCTTTATCTATTTTTGTCTCCGAATATTCTGCTACGGTAAGTTCTTTCAGCCGCTCTACTACATCTTCCGTATCGTAATCAAGATCCAACAAGGTATATGGTGTTGAATATTCTTGTTCTTCATCCTGTTTCCTCTTTTTAATCAGCATAAAATCCGTATCTATGTCAAAATCTGCATTTTCAAGCAACGATTTTAATTCGTTCAGGAATGCAACGACTTCTCTCTTTTTCGATTGTGTACTAAGGAAAACTATAATCACCTCCAAAGCGTTTTACTATCAGTTGATAGTATATCTGTCAATTGATAGTTTGTCAAGTAAATTCCAAAATCAACAATCCTCTCATATTACGCTTCCTTGCTGTTCGCTTTGATTTATCAGGTCTTATATTTTATTTGATTCCCATCCACGAAGATATGACCATTCTCTGTACTTCGCTCGTCCCCTCATAAATCTCCGTAATCTTGGCATCACGCATTAAACGCTCAAATGGAAAATCTCTTGAATATCCGTCATAACCTGCAAGCTGGGCACAACGGCGCGTCACATTTGCAGCTGCTTCCGCTGCATATAATTTACCCATAGCCGCAAGATGTGAAAATGGTTCATGATCCTGCTTTGCCTGCGCCGCGCGATATACCAATAATCGGGCAGCATCAACCCTCGCCTGCATATCAGCAAGTTCAAACTGTGTGAACTGATATTGTGAGATTCTCTGTTCTCCCTGCATATGTTTCGTAACATATTTTTTACAATGGTCAATCGCTCCCTGCGCAATACCTAATGCCTGTGCAGCTACGCCGATACGCCCGCCGTCTAAGGTAATAAGGGCCATCTTGAAGCCTTTTCCTAATTCCCCCAATAAATTTTCTTTTGGAATTTTACAGTCAGTGAAGACTAATTCATATGTAGCGGAACCACGGATACCCATTTTCTTTTCCTTTGTTCCAAAAGTAAAGCCGGGAGTTCCTTTTTCTACGATAAAACCGGAAATACCTCTGCTTCGCTTTTCTTTATCTGTCATAGCTGTGACAAAGTAAGTATCTGCATAAAAGCCATTCGTGATGAAGATTTTAGAGCCGTTCAAAAGCCAGTAATCGCCCATGTCAACTGCGGTTGTCTGCTGGTTTCCCAAGTCGCTTCCTGCGGACGGTTCTGTTACTGCAAATGCTCCTAATTTTTCACCTTTCAAAAGTGGAACAAGATATTTCTGTTTTTGTTCTTCTGTGCCAAATTCTGAAATAGGGAAAGAGCCTAAAGAGTGATGGTCAGATAACATAACCGATGTAGTGGAACAGTGTTTTGCCAATTCCTCAATTACTGCAATATATGCAAGGTAAGAATACCCGCCACCACCATATTCCTTTGGGTAACAAATTCCCATCATACCTAATTCAGCCAATCGTTTTCTGCTTTCTTCGGGAAAGCGTTCCTGTTCGTCAATCTCCGCCGCCAATGGCGCAACCTCATTTACACCAAATTCGTGAATAAGGTCTATTACTTTCTGCTCATCCGCGCTAAACTTGAAATTCATATGGTACCTCCTTGAAATTGATTGCTATTTCCTATCTGCTGTTTTATAATAACACAAAGAAAACAATTAAAAAATTTAATTAATTTAATTTCAAAATTCGAAATATTAAATATATTAAGGAGTAGTAAAAGATGAATACAAAAAGTTTGGTTACATTCAAAACAATCCTTGAAATGGGGAGTTTTCAAAAGGCAGCGGATAAGTTGGGCTATACACAGTCTACGGTAACCTTCCAGATAAAACAGCTTGAAGAAGAACTGGCTTTGAAATTATTTGAGAAAATCGGAAGGCATATGGAACTGACACAGACTGGAAAAGATATTATGCCCTATATTGATATGATTTTACAAGGTACGGAACAAATCGGCAACTATGGAAAAAGCCTGTCTGAAATATCCGGTTCATT
>CAJUED010000076.1 GCA_910585075.1 uncultured Lachnospiraceae bacterium | reverse complement strand
GTAAAATATTTTTTAACTTTTTTAATCACCTCTTGACATTTCTTAGCTGGACTTTTATCCCCTTTTATTCCCGCAGGGCAACGAGCCGAAGTCATGCTTGATAACAGTTCGGTCCAGGGCTTTGCACTTGCTGTAAAGTCCGTAAGAAAGCGTAAGCTGAGCTGTTACCATGCTGGCAGCGGAGAATTGACTGACAGTATATTTTGAGAGAAATATTTAGTACGTTTATGAGTATATACACTTATGAGTATACTGTTTTTTGGACAATTAGTCTATATCATACTCCAGGATTGTTCCGTACGTTGCGTTAATCTTATACTCATATTCTTTGCCGTCCCTGTAAAATTCTATTTCATATACGGCCTGCCCGTCGTCAATATCGAACTCGGCTTTTATCTGGTTTAAATCGGCGCCGGAAAATCCGGCATGATTGAGGGCAATGGATTTGGCGTTGTCAGCGTCAATATAGGTTCCCTGATTCCCTGCATTTGCGCCATTTCCTGACTGAGACTGATGGTTTTCCACGCTTTTACTGTGAACAGCTCCTGTGGCGGCATCAATTTCATATTCATATTCTACATTTGCCGCCCAAAATTCAATTTCGTATACCGCAATACCGTCATCATAATCCTGTTTTTCTTTCGTATAGTTTACATCCGAAGCAGACAGCCCTGCATCTTGAAGGGCCGCGTTTTTAGCGTCTTCAAGACTAATCTGTCCATTGCCGGCTTGCCCCGACTGCTTCGTATTCTGCAAGGCATCATTCTGCGGAACACTCTCCTGCTGCGTGGTACCTGATTGAGCCGTGTCTGCATCAGCCGAACTCCTTTGCTGCTGTGCCGGGTCTGGCTGTACGGGATCTGTCCTGCCCGTTTCTGGAGATATTGCTTTCTGCAGATTTTCATCTTGTGCAGCAGAGTCTGTTTTCTGCTGGTTCTCATCTGGTGCTATAGAGTCTGTTTTCTGCTGATTCTCATCTGGTGTTGCAGACTCTGCTTCCGGCTGGTTTTCGTCCGGTGCGGCCGTTTCCTGAGATACTTCGTTTGTAACGGCTGGGCCTTGCTCCGGCGTGGTGTTATTGTTTTTCATTCCACAGGCTGTTATTCCCCCTGTCACTATGAGGATTTCTGCCATACCGATAACATATGCCAGTACTTTTTTTGATGTCTTGTGTAAATGATTTGACTTTTTCATTCCTGTCCTCACCTTTCTGAAATAAACAATTTTTTGATCCAATAAGCCGACTCGCAGAGCGTGGCGGTGTTTGGTCCAATAAGCTGACTCGCAGAGCGTGACAGCGTTTGAGCAATAAGCTGGCTCGTGAAGCGTGACAGCGTTTGCTTTCTACATTAAAGAATAGCATATTTCCGAGTGGTTTTCATGCCTGATTTACAAATTATTTATAGTGATGGTCCGGACAAAGTGGTATTTATATAGCCGAAGCGACACTAAATATATGTATTTTGCGTTCGGACCGGCTTGTGTCAAAGGGCAGATTCTAATATAATAAGTGGGATGGAAAAGGGAGCTGTGAAGGATAGGTAAAAGGATGGAGACGGATAAGTGGTACTTTAAAACTGCAAACAGCGCACAGACTATTACCGGGCGGCTTAAGTCCGTTACCATATCGCCGCCTCCGGCCATGAACCTGCACGGGATACGGTCTTATTATGTGGGAAAGGTCTGGGAGGATTCCTTCCGCCTTGGGGTATTGCAGAATGCTTTTGGAGGAAGGCAGACGAAATTAACGTATTTCCCAATTTTGATTGGAAGGATATATCCGGGCTGGAACAAGAAAAATGTGGTTGACGTGACAGTGGAAAATGAAATGCATATGTCGCTCCGGACTGCAAGAGGGGTATTTGAAAGCATTGTACAGGACTTTTATTATGAAACAGGCTATACATTGGAGGAGTGTCAGGAATATATGCGCCACAGCAATGTCACCGATTTGTACTGCTATGACTGGGTGAAGGAACAGGAGGGATATCTTTTGACCTTCCGGGGAAATAAGGGCGGCGTGTGGGCGGATTTTGGAAAGGAGGCTTATGGAAGCACCTATTATGTACAGTTTAACAGGCTGAAGGAGGGTACGGCCATGCGGATTTCCTTTGCAGGGCAGCAGGAGAGCTTTCAATGGTATCCCGTGCTGATTCCGGCAGAGGATGTGCACACCTTCTGGGACAGGAAGCTTGCTATGAAATTGAAGCAGATGATATAATAAACGGAGGAAAAATGAAATCTATAGAAGAATTATGCAAAAAAATTAATATACCGGAAGAAGTGACTGCATACGTCACGGCTTTTGACGGACAGTTTGACTACAGCCCCATAGAGCCTGCTATGGAGAAACTCTTTTGCAGGGATTCCTGGGATAAGGGGCTTGCGGAGCTCAAGGCGTATCTGGGAGAGGATGAGGACGCCTTTAAGATGCTTGCCTGTATGCTCAGATGCGGCCTGAAAACATGGGAAAATTATGAGGAAAAGGGAATTTCGGAGCAGATTTTCACAGATACCATGAAATGCTTTAGCAGGTTTATGGAGGAGCACCGGGCAGGGTACGGAAAGTACGCCTTTGACAGGGAGTGGTGGACGTCAAGGCAGCTTGCAGGGGAGCTCTTTCGGATAGGCGAGCTGGAATATGAGATGCGCACGGAGGAAGGCCGCAGATTTATAGATTTGCATATCCCGTCGGATGCAAAGCTTGAACGGGAAAAGCTGCTTGCATCCCTTGGCGAAGCAAGGAAATTTTTCAGGGAGAAGTATCCCAAATACGGTTCGGTTGATATTCTGTGCCATTCATGGCTGCTTTCTCCCACTTTAAAGGAACTGCTTCCTCTCAAGTCACGGATTTTGGGCTTTCAGGAGCTTTTTGACACAGAAGTTATCGGAATAGACGATTCCGAGTATGTCACCTGGGTCTTCAAAAGGCCGGACATTCCTTTAAAGGATTTGCCGGAGGATACTTCTTTGCAGAGGAGAATGAAGGAATATTTGCTCTCCGGCGGGCAGATGGCGGACGCCAAAGGAAGACTGAAAAATGAATACGGAGCTGCTTGATCACAGCAGCTCACGGATTCTTTCTTCCTTCATAAAAACAGCTTCAAACTGTTTAAGCCCAAATCTGCGGACGAACAGTTCGCATTTGCACAGGAACAAAAAATAGGGGTTCAGGCCCTCACCGTACAGACTTTCAAAATTTCCCTGTCCTTTTGAAATGATAAGGTCGGCGTTTTGCAAAGTCTGTCGGGCCAAAGGGCTTAAGTCTTCTAAAATCGTGCCGGGAGCGCCGTTTCCGTTGCCGATACAAGGCACGATACGGGTCAGTCCCACCTGTTCGGCGTCCGTTAAAGTGGCGTCGTTAATCACGTCTTCCCCTCTTAAAATCACTGTAATCTCCAGATGGGGAAAGTTTTCTTTCAGGCATTTGATGAACAGTTTATCCAAAACAATTTCCCCGCAATTGTCTGTCAAATAGGCCAGCCGCCGGGCTTTGGCCAAGTCCTCCGTAAATTCGGCGTATTCTTCCTCAGGAACAGCTTCGCAAGCGGCTTTTGCCAGCAGCTCTTTCAGCGTGTGTTCGTTTACATTTTCCACAGCGGAAAAATCGATGTAATTTGCGGCGCAGACATATTTGATGCAGGCTTTCACACTGTCCTTGGCGGCATGTATTTTTTCTTCGATTTCTTTTTCCATGCCAAGGAGCAATTGATTGTAGGTCCTTTTTTGGAGGGAATAATCTTCTGTCATGCCCCAGAATTCTTTGTAGATTCGGTCAATTTGTGCGGCGAGCCGGGGGGCGGGAAAGTCCTGGCCGTGGCGGTAGAGAACCTCTAAAACCTGATGCAGATAGGCGGCTTTTTTGGCCTCATCAGGGAAAGGTCTGATAGATTTTTCCTGCTTGTATAATATGCAGGAAATACACATTGAATTTGCGTGCATGTGGGTTCCTCCTGATTTGCAGCGGTTCAGCCTTCGGCTTTACCGTTACTCTAATTTACTACTTTTTGAAAGTGCTGGTAATCCTTGCTGGAATTCCAGTTGCCGCCCCAGATAAATCCGTGGGCGGTAAAGAGTTTATAGCACAGATCCGTCTCGTCAATTTTGTAAGGAAAGCTTTGGGTGCGGTCGGCATATTGCTCACTGCCCGGGGGAGAAATATAAGTTTCCCCGGTTCCGCCCCGGTTAAAGACAACATAGGGATTGTAAAAAGGGTTGATATCGATGGCGCAGCCCAAGGCATGTTTGGAAAGGCTGCTTGTGCCGTCCACCACTCGGTAATTAAAGCAGGAGGTATTGTTGTCCAGCATGGAAGCGGTGTCGTCCCCGCCGTATGCGTCAATGAGCCTTATTTTTTCAATCTGATACTCGTTTAGATACAACTCATAAAAAATCTCAACCAGGTCCTGGGCAATCCCTTTATTACAAATCAGTTCTCCGGTTTGAACCTGTCCCTCAAAATCATAATAAAGCACATTTAAATAACGCAAATCATCATAAGTTATCGCCAGCGTCTCGTCGTCAGGCACAATGTTTACCACCCGCAGAGAAAGGGTAGGGGCCAGCGTCTCTGTAATTGGGTAGGAAATCCCGGTAATACGGGCAACCACAGCATCTGTCAAGGGCTGGTAAAAGAAGCCCTCCTGATAATGGGTGCTGTCTGCGGTTTCCTGTTCGGTCACGGCCATGGGAGAAGCGCTGTCGGAAACAGCTCCCGCCGGGGAATCCGATACCGGGTCAGGAGCAGGTGCTGCATCCGTACCCTCCTGTGATGTACCTGGAGACGGCGTCTCGGCAGGAGATGCTTCGGTATTTTTTCCTGAGGAATCTTTTTCCGGGGAAACGGCGTTATCAGGGATATTTCCGGGAGAAGCCTTTGGGGAATCGGTCTTTTTAGGCGAGGCATAAGCAATCTCGGGATGCTCTTTGGCATACTCTGCAAGGGTTTCTCCCCGGGTAAGGAACCTTACCGCCAAAGCGCAGAGCAGAATCATTCCTGTTAAAAAAATAAGCGAACCCATCCACTTCTTCATTTGAGCTCTCAATCCTTTCCATAATTGAATTTCTTAAATTCCTTTTCAGAGATTGGCTGCGCGAACAGCTATATTGTAACAGTTCGGCCATGCCATTCATAAGTTGTCGGTTTGAACATTTTTGACCACCCACTTAGAGTATTTCCGACAACTTATTTCATGTCGGGCGTCTGCCCTATAAAACTTGACATACAAAATGCCTTATGTGAGCAAGCTCCCAACGTCATTTTGTATATC
Organism: uncultured Lachnospiraceae bacterium; assembly: GCA_910585075.1. GTDB lineage: Bacteria > Bacillota > Clostridia > Lachnospirales > Lachnospiraceae > Suilimivivens. The sequence continues at coordinate 7,879 of CAJUED010000076.1, read as the reverse complement.
AAATTTTGCATGGCTGAACTGTTACGTCATATCAATATTTCTATGATACGATAAAACACTATCTATTGCAAATAAAAACAATATCCTGTACAATATAGGGCGGATAAAAAGAATGGATTGGATATTGCGTAAATGCTCCGAAATGAGGAATAAAATGGGAATCGTAGAAACCAAAAATCTGGTATTTGAATACATAAGGCGGGATGAAGAAGGCAACGTGGAGGGAATCACCCGGGCGGTGGATGATGTAAATATAAACATAAACCAGGGTGACTTCATAGCCATACTTGGACACAACGGTTCCGGTAAGTCCACCCTTGCCAAGCACATCAACGCCATCCACTACCCCACGGAAGGAACCGTATGGGTGGACGGGAAGGACACCTCGGAAGATGCCAACCTGTGGGAAATCAGGCAGGAGGCAGGCATGGTATTCCAAAATCCCGACAACCAGATTATCGGTCAGGTTGTGGAGGAGGATGTAGGCTTTGGCCCGGAAAACCTCGGCGTGCCGACGGAGGAAATCTGGCAGAGAGTGGATGAGAGCCTTCGGGCGGTGGGGATGTATGAATTCCGCAAATATTCTCCCAATAAGCTCTCAGGAGGGCAAAAACAAAGAGTTTCCATTGCCGGTGTGATTGCCATGCATCCTAAGTGCATTGTGCTGGACGAGCCTACGGCTATGTTAGACCCAAACGGCCGCCGGGAAGTGATACGGGCGGTGCGGGCCTTAAATGATGTGGAAGAAATTACAATCATACTGATTACTCATTATATGGAAGAAATCATTTATGCAAACAAGGTCTTTGTCATGGACAAGGGTAAGGTTGCCATGGAAGGGACGCCCAAGGAAATTTTCTCCCAGGTGGAAAAATTAAAGTCCTTAAGGCTGGATGTACCCCAGGTTACATTGCTTGCCCATGAGCTGCGGGAAAGCGGGCTTTCCATCCCGGCAGGGATTTTAACCTGTGATGAGCTTGTTGCATCCCTGCGAGCCATAAAGAGGCGGCGCAGATAAACGTAAATGTGTGCCGGCGCTTAAATTGCTTGCGGCCTGAAAAGGCAATTTCTAATGCCGCCCACTACAGACCAGAGAAATTTGCGAATTTGCGGCAAAGAGGGCATTTTTGTACGGAGACCTGAGAATCTGCGGCGGGGGATGAATGGAGGAGAAATGTCTATTATTTTGGATCATGTAAATCATATATACGAAGCAGGCACGGCCATGGAATTTGCAGCCCTTAAGGATGTAAATCTTGTGATACCGGACGGACAGTTTATCGGTCTGATTGGGCACACAGGCTCCGGGAAATCCACGCTGGTGCAGCACCTGAACGGACTGCTTGTGCCCACCGGTGGAAATATCTATTATAATGGCGCGGATATCCATGATAAAGATTATAATAAGAAGGAACTGCGCAGCAAGGTAGGGCTTGTGTTTCAATATCCGGAACACCAGCTGTTTGAGATTGACGTTTTCTCAGATGTGTGCTTCGGCCCTAAGAATCTTGGGCTGGATAAAAAAGAGGTGGAGCTTCGTGCCTATGCGGCTTTAAAGCAGGTGGGGCTTGAGGATGAATATTTTTATCAGTCGCCCTTTGACTTATCCGGAGGACAAAAGCGCAGGGTTGCCATTGCCGGGGTGCTTGCAATGAAACCGGAGGTTCTTATTTTGGACGAGCCAACCGCTGGGCTTGACCCTAAGGGAAGGGACGAGATTTTAGACCAGATTGCCATTCTGCGGGAAGAAACGGGAATGACTGTTATACTTGTCTCGCATAGCATGGAAGACGTTGCCAAATATGTGGACAGAATCATTGTTATAAACAAAGGACAGGTGATGTTTGACAATGAGCCCAGAGAAGTATTCCGGCATTATCAGGAGCTTGAGGAGGTAGGACTTGCGGCCCCTCAGGTGACCTACATTATGCAGGAGCTGAAAAAGAACGGATTTGATGTGGACACGGACATTATTACCATAGAGGAAGCAAGGAAGGCCATTCTTGCGTCCATAAGCTGAATTGTGATGTCCCTCACGGAGGTTTTGTATGTTAAGAGATATTACCCTTGGACAATACTATCAGACAGATTCAATCATACACCGGCTGGACCCCCGGGTAAAGCTGGTGACCACTATCTGCTACATTATTTCTCTTTTTGTGGTGGACAATATTGTGGGGTATCTGCTGGCCGGGCTGTTTCTGGCGCTGGTGATAAAGCTTTCAAAGGTGCCCGTTAAATTTATGGTGAGAGGAATGAAGTCCATTGTATTCCTCCTGCTCATAGCCCTGATTTTCAACTTATTTCTGACCCCCGGCGAGGTGGTGGTTTCCTTTTGGAAGTTGCAGATTACGAAAGAAGGCATACGGCAGGCCGTATTCATGGCGGTACGCTTGATATTTTTGCTGATGGGCTCCTCCGTGATGACCCTTACCACAACGCCAAACCAGCTGACGGACGGCATGGAAAAGCTTTTAGGCCCCTTAAGAGTGGTGAAGGTGCCGGTCCATGAGATTGCCATGATGATGTCGATTGCCCTTCGTTTCATCCCCATCTTGCTTGAGGAGACGGATAAAATCATGAAGGCCCAGATGGCAAGGGGAGCTGATTTTGAAAGCGGAAATCTGATAAAAAAGGCAAAAAGCCTTGTACCCCTGCTTGTACCTTTGTTTATATCGGCATTTCGCCGGGCCAATGATTTGGCAATGGCAATGGAGTCAAGGTGTTACAGGGGCGGCGAACACCGTACCAAAATGAAACCTCTTATTTATAAAAAGAGGGACAGGCTGGCATACGGCGCAGTGGCCTGCTATCTGGTGCTGTGCGTGGTGTGCGGAAAGATTTTGTTATGAAAAGAGTAAAACTTGTTGTGGCCTATGATGGCACAGCCTACCATGGCTGGCAGCTTCAGCCGGGAAGCGCCACCATTGAAGGGGAACTGAATCGCGCCCTGAGCGCTCTTTTGCAGGAAGAAATCCAGGTGATTGGGGCAAGCAGGACGGATTCCGGTGTGCATGCCCTGTGTAATGTGGCGGTGTTTGACACAGACGCCCGCATCCCGGCGGAGAAGATATCCTATGCCCTGAACCAGCGGCTGCCGGAGGATATCAGAATCCAAAGTTCTGCGGAAGTGGAGGCGGATTTCCATCCCAGACACTGTGACAGCCGCAAAACCTATGAATACAGAATATTAAATACTCGTTTCCTGCTTCCCACCAGAAGGCTGTATACCCATTTTACCTATGTTCCACTAGATGTAATTAAAATGCGGCAGGCAGCTGCTTATTTTGTGGGGGAACATGATTTTAAAAGTTTTTGCGCCCCTGCGGCGGTAGTGGAGACTACGGTCAGGACTATCTATGAGCTGGCAGTGGAAAAAAGGGGGGATGAAATTGTAATCAGCGTATGCGGCAGCGGTTTTCTCTATAATATGGTAAGAATCATAGCAGGAACCCTGATGGAAGTTGGGCGGGGGAAATTGGCTCCCGAGGCGGTGAAATCCATTATAGACGCAAAAGACCGGCAAAAAGCCGGTCCCACAGCGCCGGCCTGCGGGCTGACGCTGGTAAAGTATGAATTTTTAGAAGATATTTAATGATGGCCATGCCTTCCGGCAGAGCCATTATTTTTTTGCGCCCGGACAGTGGAGACCGTGGCACAGGAGCCATCACAGAATCCATTTTCATGTTCATATCCACAGTAGGTCACACCGCTGTGGGCATGCCTTCCGGAGAGGGTACAGCCCTCCTCCTGACAAAGAGAAACGCAGGAGCCGTCGCAGAATCCGTCTTCATGTGCGAATCCGCAGTAAGTTAAGCCGCTATGCTCATGCCTTCCGGAGAGGGTACAGCCTTCTTCCTGACAAAGCGAAGCACAGGAGCCGTCGCAGAATCCGTTTTCATGGGCATAACCGCAGTAGGCCGCGCCGCCATGGGTATGCCTTCCGGAGAGGGTGCAGCCCTCCTCCTGACAAAGAGAAGCGCAGGAACCGTTGCAAATACCGTTTTCGTGTGCAAATCCACAGTAAGCCACACCGCTGTGGGTATGCCTTCCGGAGACGTTGCAGCCGTCTTCCTGACATACGCCGCAGGTGGCGGAAACAGTTTGTCTTTGCCTGCTCTGATTATGATGATGCCCGCCGTGAGCGGATACCGGAAGGGTCATGATTGTGGATAACAGAATTGCGGCCATTGCCATTGTAAAAAATTTTTTCTTTCCCATGATAATCTCCATTCCTGCCGACAGCCTGCAAATATAATGTATACGCAGTATGCAGTGGCGTCAGCATAAATTTGTATGGTTAAAAATCCTTGATTATTCTTTGATTTCATCAATAACTGTCAGATTAACGCCCGCTACGTTAAGGAAGCTTTTAAGATATACATACTCTTTTTTCAATCTCGCATATGTTTTTACGGAATTTTCTTCTTTTGCTAATAACATATACTCTTGAATTTTTTTAAAGTCTTCGATAGCCTTTTGCGTAATTTCCGGATTTGTATTTGGCATTATACCACCTCCCGGTTATTAGGAAATCAATTATTAAATTGAATTTAGTATACCACAGCTCTGACGTAAAGTCTATCATAAGCTTGTTGCTATCAATAAGGAGCATGAAGTGAATGATGAAATGATATCTTTGATATTTTTCTTGACAGGGTGGTCTATGCAGTATAGACTGATGTTGTGAAGAAGGTCTATTGATAATAGACTAAGAGACATAACAGACAGGGAAGGAGGATTTACATGGTAAATTATAAACTTGCGGAAGGGGAAAAGAAATTTGCGGAAATCATTTGGGAGAGGGAACCCCTCCCTTCCTCAGAGCTGGTGAAAATATGCGAAAAGGAAATGAACTGGAAGAAATCAACTACATACACCGTGCTGAAAAAGCTGTGCGAAAGAGGAATCTTCCAAAATGAAAATGCGGTGGTGAGCGCCAAAATGAGCAGGGAAGAATTCTACGGAGGCCAAAGCAGGAAATATGTGGAGGATGTATTTTCAGGATCCCTGCCAAGATTTTTGACAGCCTTTTGCGGTGGGAGAAAGCTGTCAGCGGAAGAAGTAGAGGAAATGGAGAAATGGATTGACGAATACAGAGAGGAACGTTCGGAAGGAGGGATGCGTGGGTGATAGAAATTTTTATCCGTATTTTTAATATGAGCATAACCGGAACCATGGTGATATTGGCGGTTTTGCTTCTCCGATTTTTTTTAAAGCCTGCGCCCAGAGTGTTCTCCTATGTCCTGTGGCTGGTAGTGTTTGCGAGGCTTCTTCTTCCGATTTCTTTCAAGACAGACTGGGGTATTCTTCCTGATGTGAGGTTGATGGAATGGGAAGCAGGAGCTGATACAGGGACAGAGCGTTTTGACAGCGGAGAAAATCAGGCGGGAAATCCTTTGCAGGCAAATCCGGAAAAAGCAAATCAAGGGGAAAAAGGCGAAGGATATACAACGAAGGCAGATACGGAAGGAAAACAGTCGCCGGAAACAGAATGGATGCGGAAGGAAGGGACTCCTTTTTTGTATGCAGGAAAGGGTATCTGGCTCTGGGCAAGTGTGGTTTGGCTGGCAGGATGTGCCGGACTTCTTTTATATGAAGGGGTTCATTATGGTAAATGGGCGTTGAAACTGAGTAAATGCAGAGAAAATTGTCGGACTGTTACACCTGTCACTTATGATAGATTGACAGAGGGAAAAGAAGAAACCTGCATGGGAACCCATACGGGCTCCGATACGGAATCCGGTGAAATTTTTCACGACGGCAGGCTGACCTTGGTGGTCTCAAAAGAGATAGAGGATCCTTTTACGGCAGGCTGGATAAAACCGGTGATTTATCTCCCCTGGGATTTGACCAAAGAACAGCAGAAAATGGTGATAGTCCATGAAAAGATACACATTTTGCGGCTGGATCACCTGATAAAGCCTCTGGCCTGGCTGGCGCTGTGCATTCACTGGTTTAATCCCTTCGTATGGCTGGCCTTTTATCTTATGGAACAGGATATGGAAATTTCCTGCGACGAAGCGGTGCTGAGAAGAATCGGATATGAAAACAAAAAAGCTTACGCCCACACCCTTTTACTTTTTCCACAGGAATCCAACAGGAAATTGGGGTGTCCCGTTGCTTTTGGAGAGAGAAACGTGAAGAACAGAATTAAAAATGTTGTAAGACAAAAGGCGGTAAAACCATGGGTCATAGCTGTGGCTTCTATTGTTATAGCCCTGGCGGCCGTACTGCTTTTGGTGGATGGAAACCGGAACCCGCAGGCGCCTGTGGAAGAAAAAAGTGCGGTGCGGACGGAAGAAATTGAGGAAGATATACAAACAGAAGAAAGAGAAGGGCTGTCGGAAGGAGCTGCTTTTGGAGATGGGGTCAGGGAAGGACAAGACCTGACGGATGATGCAACGGAGCATACTTATTACCCCGCTACTTCGGATAGCTATGGAGTCCTGCTAAGACAGGGAACAGAGTCGGAGCAGACGCAAAGGTACCACTGCCCGGTGGAGCTTATCAGCATAGCCAATGATTACGGCTACCGCACGAATCCTGTTACGCAGGAAAAAATCCTCCACAGCGGCATTGATTTTGCGGCGGAGAAGGGAACTCCTGTAAACGCGGCGGCGGATGGCAGGGTATTTGAGACAGGATGGGACGCAGACTGCGGAAACTACGTGATTTTGGAGCACAAAAACGGGGAAATGACCTACTATGCAAACTGTGATGAAATCCTTGTAGAAGACGGACGGGAGGTGGCGGACGGAGCACAGATTGCCACTGTGGGTAACACAGGGAAAAGCACAGGGGCCCATTTGCATTTTGCGCTGAGCCGGGAGGGAAGATATATTGAACCGATTTTTCATGACGAGCTGGCCGGAGTGGAATAATCGATAATCCGTCACTTTCGCATACCGGTAAACGGGATGTTTCAGGACATTTTCAAAAATCAGATGTAAAATTTCTTTCAACATATCAGAATACATTTTTTTGTTGAAAATTTATTGCTTATCTAGTACAATAATTTTGTTGGCATAAACTTATGGCAACAATCTATAATATAAATTTGTGATAAGAGGAGATTAGCGATGGAATTTGTATTATTAGGCGGCGGATTATTAATCATCATTATTGCTGTTATCGTATCCGTGGTATCCTCTGTAGTTTCTGCAGTAGCGGCTGATCAGGATATTGAAGACTAACAGAAATGAAAATTACAGGAGCAGGCATTGCCTGCTCTTTTTCTGCCTGTTTTCGCAGTGGGCCCTTTTAGAAATTCTTTAGATTCGTTTATATTACGTTTATTGATTTATGACAAAGAAAGAAGTAGGATTGTAAAAGAGTCAAAAAATTTATGCCAAATCCCTGATTGGTGAGGGGTTGACAGCACGGAGGATTACAGTGAGAGAAAAATTTTATCGTTTTATGCAGGGAAGATACGGAAGTGATCAGCTGAATCGTTTTTTGATGATTGTGGCGCTGATATGCTTTATCATATCGCCCTTTGGCGGCAGACTTTTTTATGTAGTGGGTCTCGGCCTTTTGATCTACGCCTATTTCAGAATGTTATCCAGAAATATTTATAAGCGCAGGGAAGAAAATTCCGCTTACATGCGCCAGCAGTATAAGGTGAAACAGCGCTTTGCCACCTGGAAGCGGGATATGAGCCAGCGTAAAACCCATCACATTTATAAATGCCCATCCTGTAAGCAGAAAATCAGGATTCCGAGAGGAAAAGGAAAAATTGAAGTAAGGTGCCCTAAGTGCGGCTGCATTTTTATCAAAAAAAGCTAAATTTAGCTCCCAAATCTTTAAATAAAAGTGGATGAAACATAAATTCAGACAGGAGAAAGTCATGTTCGGATATATTATTATCAATAAGGGG
>CAJUED010000075.1 GCA_910585075.1 uncultured Lachnospiraceae bacterium | reverse complement strand
ACAACAAAAATGACCTGGATATGACCGGCAATGTACTCCATATGCCGGGACTTCAAGTGGTTATTTTTGAGATGTAAATAGATAGGAAGCCGCTTTTATAACTGAAAGGGCATGCAAATTCAAAATTGCAGATTTGCCCTGAAATCTCCTGTAAGAGGTTGTCGTATCATTGATTTTTTAATCATTGGTATGGCAGCCTCTTTCTTTTTTGCATAAATTGCAAAATGTGACAATATATTTGCCGTTTGTCGGAAGATATTTGTAGAAAATGCAAAAGGCTCCCTTTACAATAAGGATAATCCGATACGGAAGGGAACAAAGTAAATGTGATTAAAGAAGGGAAGGAATTAAGATATGGAAAATAACGCTATGTTACTGGACCGTGCATCCATCTATCAAATCAGTCTGCGGACCTTTACACCGGAAGGGACTCTGAAGGCGGCGGAGAAGATGCTGCCCTTTGTGGCGGACCTGGGGCCGAAATATGTCCAGCTCTTGCCTGTGGTACAGGCGGATGACGGGGAGGATAAGGCCTTCTGGAGCAAACGTCAGATGGCTTCCGGAACGGAAAATCCTAAAAATAATTACAGGCTGAAAGATTATTTTGCCATTGATGAGGAGTACGGAAATGAGGAGGATTTGCGGGATTTCGTGGTGACGGCCCATGGGCTGGGGCTTAGAGTGTTGGTGGATTTGGTGTATTTTCACTGCGGCCCCAACGCGGTATTTCTTAAGGAGCATCTGGATTTCGTGAAACGCAATGAAGACGGGAGCCCTTATACCGGAGAATGGAATTTCCCGGTACTCAATTATGAAAGTCAGGAATTGCGGGAATATTTATGGAAGAACATGGAATACTTCGTGGAAAAATTTGATGTGGACGGTTACCGCTGTGATGTGGGAAGTATGGTTCCGCTGGACTTTTGGAGAGAAGGGATTCGGCGTATCCGTGCCATTAAGCCGGATATTTATATGGTAAACGAGGGAGATGATCCGGAATATCTGACGGTTTTTGATGTGAACTATTTTTATGACGGATGTTTTGACGCCGTGCCGGTGGCTCAGGGTAAAATGACCGCCGCACAATTCTGCGAAAAATGGGAAGCCTGCAGGCAGAAGCTTCCGGAGGGACCGGGCAGGATGCTCCATTTCATAGACAATCATGATGTGGCGTCGGATGTAGGAGTGGACAGGCATGAAAAAACCATTGGAACGGCTGGTGTGGACGCTCTGCTGGTGCTAGATTTTCTGTTGGACGGCGTTCCCTTTGTATTCAACGGCTATGAGGTGGCGGATGATTTGAAGCACAGCATGTTCTCCAACCGTTTTTATGGGAAGGATCCGGTTATCAACTGGGCCAACGGGTTATGTGAAAAGGGAAGGAAAAGAACGGCGCTGGTTCGGGAGCTGTACGAGATACATGAAATGAACGATGCACTGTGCACAAAGGAGCTTGTCTGGTGCAGGCATAATGCGCCGGAGCAGGTGGCGGCTTTTTACCGGCCGGATGAAAAGCGGCCCTGGTTTGCGGCAGTGAATATGACGGGACAGCCGGTGAGTTTTACAGTGGAGGGCATTCCCGAAATGCTGCATCTGTTAGAGCCGGAACTGTGTGAAAATGCAAGATGGTCCTTTAAGGACGGGCATATGGAGATCCAACTGCTGGGATTTGGATATCTGGCAGGTTCTTATCCGGGATGATTCCACGTGCCGGCGGAAGAAATCGATGCAAAAAGCACTTTAGGTATATGTGCACTATAAACGAAAAATAGTTTTAAAAACTGATATAATTATATAATATAACGAAAAATAAACGTATAAAGTAAATAAATAACAGTCAATATCACAATATAATTGCAATATAACGAAAGATATTTGTAGAAAATATAAATACGGCCGTATACAATATAGATAGCCGACAGGAGGGAGCGGAATCAATATGAGGCAGGGAGATATCGACCCGCGGACGCTTCGTATCACAGATATACGTTTCGCGGATATAGACGGTGCACCTAAGAGATGCACACTGATGAAGATTTACACAAACCAAAATCTGATAGGGTATGGAGAGGTACGGGATGCATCCAGCAAGACCTATGCGCTGATGCTGAAAAGCCGTCTTTTGGGAGAAAATCCCTGTGATGTGGACCGGCTTTTTCATAAGATTAAGCAATTTGGAGGCCCTTCCAGGCAGGGCGGCGGCGTATCCGGTGTGGAGATTGCCCTGTGGGATTTGGCGGGAAAGGCCTACGGAGTGCCTTTATACCAGCTGCTGGGAGGGAAATACCGAGACAGCGTGCGGGTTTACTGCGATACGGATGTGGACGGCAAACATAGCGGCCGGGACATGGGGATGGCGTTAAAGGCACGTATGGAGATGGGATTTACTTTCCTCAAGATGGATTTGGGAATCGGGCTTTTGCTGGACGAGCCGGGCACCATCAATGCCCCCTTGGGATTTATTGAGGATATGAAGAAATATGCTTCACATATTCTGAATGTACAGGGCGGATCCGTGACAGCGGATATGGTGAAGCATCAAAAGAGCTATAGCATTGTGAATACGGCCCACCCGTTTACGGGAATTCACCTTACGGAAAAAGGACTTGACTATCTGGAGGATTATGTACGTCAGGTGCGTGAGGTCATAGGATATGAAGTTCCACTGGCCATTGACCATTTCGGACATGTAGCATTGGAGGACTGTATCCGCTTTGCACGCAGGATGGAGAAATATAATCTGGCCTGGATGGAGGACATGGCGCCCTGGATTTATACCGATCACTATGTACGACTGCGCAACTCCACAACCATACCGGTATGTACAGGAGAAGATATCTATCTGAAGGAAGGATTTGAGAAACTGATAAAAGCCGGCGGTGTGTCGGTGATTCATCCGGACATCCTCACCTGCGGAGGAGCCCTGGAACTGAAGAAAATTGGTGACATGGCGGACGAGAACGGTGTGGCGGTGGCAATTCATATGGCGGAAAGCCCCATTGCATGTATGGCGGCTGTGCATGTGGCGGCAGCCCTGCACAATGTGCTGGCGGTGGAATTCCACTCGGTGGATGTGCCATGGTGGAAGGATATGGTAAATGGCCTGCCAAAGCCTTTAATTGAAAACGGATTTATAAAGGTTCCGGAGGGCCCCGGGCTTGGCATTGAAAGTCTGAACGAAGAACTGCTGGCACAACATATTAATCCGGATATTCCCGGCATGTGGGAACCCACAGATGAGTGGGACTTGGAATTTTCCAATGACAGGATCTGGAGCTAGGGGGACAACTTATGCATTTTAACGTTAAAGAAGATGTGATTGAATTGACCAGGCAATGGAAGGGACCACGGATGGAGGATGGACGCCCCTACGTGGAGGACCGCTATCTGGACGCGCTGAAGGATATGACTCTGGAGGAAGCCTGGAAGCCAATCTTTCTTTTGGGATACGAAAACCAGTTTGAGGGAAGACTTCACTTATTGCACGACAATGGGAGAAAGCTTATCGGGCGTGCGGTGACCTGCACTTATATGCCCACCAGGCCGGATATGCACGAAGTGATGTTTGATATCGGTGCAAAAGAAGGCCGAAAGGGAAATTATAACCAGTGGGTGATTGATTCTCTGGTGGAGCGGGATGTAGTGGTGTGCGACCTTTATGACAAGATTTACAAGGGCACTTTTCTGGGAGGAAACTTAACCACCGCAATCCGTGCCAGAACCAAGAACGGCGGCGGCGTAGTATGGGGCGGCGTCCGGGATTTGGAACAAATGAAAACGGTGGAGGACGTACAGGTCTATTACCGTGGAATTGACCCCACACCCATCAGGGAGGTTGTGATGACAGGATTTAATACCGCCTGTAGAATCGGCAATGCGGTCTGCCTGCCCGGAGATGTGGTATTCGGCGCCCCGGGCGGGGTGTTGTTTATCCCAAGCCATTTGGTGGCGGATGTGGTGGAAGGCGCTGCAAAGACGCATATTAAGGATGATTTCGGATTTGAAATGATAGGGCAGAACCGATTGACCACAGCCCAGATTGATAAGAATACCTGGACGGAGGAAATGCTGGATATGCTGATGGAGTTTATCCGCACAGACCCCAGAGGGGAGAAATACAGGGATTTGGACTGGTCAAAGGAATATGACCTGGCCCGCAACGGCGATCCTAATGATACCCAGACGGCATTATAATTTTTTGTATGCATGGTGAAGTACAGGAGGCGTTGCAACTTTTACCGGTGCCATAAAGCGGGAGGAGCATTGCGGCTTTTACCTGTACCGTGAAGCGCAAATTATATGACAGATGAAAAAAGCGGTATTTCAGCTTTTCATCATATATGCCGCAAAAAAGCGGCGGAGTAAATAACGTTATCAGGAAAAAGAAGGAGGGAAAGTTACATGAAAAAGAAAGTTGCATTATTGATGATCACAACATTGCTTGCAGCTGCCATAGCAGGATGCGGCGGCTCCGGTTCGGATTCTAAGGGCAGTTCGGAGGATAGTGCGAAGACGGAAAGTGAAGAAAAGGTGGAGGAGCAGGCACCCGGGGAAGAAACCGTAGTGGGTGAGACGGAAGATGCCTTCAAAGTGGAAGAAACGGTGGAAACAGGCGGCTATCAGAAGAATGAAAGCTTAAGCGCAGACGAGGAGGTCACGCTGACTGTCTTCGGCCCCGGTGTTTTCAACGTGGGCGAGGAAGGGGTAACCGACTTAAACTCCGGTATTTACAGACCGGGCTATAACGAGATCATTGAAAGATGGAATGAGTTCTATCCCAACGTAACACTGGAAATTGAGACAGCTTCCTGGGACAGCTGGCAGAGCGCCATCACCACAGCCTGCTTAAGCGGTGAGGTGGATATCATCATGCACGGCGCAACCATGACGGATCTGACCTATGATTTGTCCTCTTACCTGGATCAGGATCCGGAATACTACGACAGGATTTACGCAACCGCGTCAAGGCGGACATCAGAGCATCCCGATGAATTTAAGGTTTCCGGTATCTCCGTATCCGTATCTCCCTGCGTGGCATGGCTGGATACCAAGATTTTTGAAGATTATGGCGTGGAACTTCCGGACGAAAGCTGGACCTATGAGGACGTGCTTTCCCTTGCGGAGCAGATGACCGGTACGGACCCTGTAACAGGGGAACAGACCTACGGCGTGCAGCTGTTTTCCATGGGCGGATCCAATCTCTGGTTTAATTATACCCAGGCAGCCAATGCCCTTGGCGCTAAGGTCTTTAAATATGGCCCTACGGTAAGCGAGTGTGAGGTTGACTTCATGGTTCCGGAAAGTATTGCGGCATTCCAGCTGATTGCGGATCTGAGCAAGTTTGTGAGCCCCGGAAATAAAGAGGGCGTGGCGGTTACTACCACACTGAACGGCGAAAATGACTGGGCAATTCTGTTTAATGACGGTGTTATGAATAGCTATTTCCAGATGCAGGTGGCGGAGCTGGACGGAAGATATGTGGCCCTGAGTATGCCTCAGTGCAGCGCAGGCGAATATAAGGGAATCCCTACTCCATTTGCAGGCGATAACAACATGGCTATTTACAAGGATTCCGACAACAAGGACTGGGCATGGGAATTTATCAAATTCATGACAACGGATGAGAAGGCTACGCAGTGGGTGGTTTCCAACATGGAAGTTCCCAACAACAAGGCCGGCAAAGCTATGGTACAGGAGCTGGTAGGCGAGAATCTGGCTACGGCTATTGACAATACCTTGAATACTCTGCCTGAATATTACAACAACGCTACAAATGACGTATTCAACAACGTGAGCTTTGGTTCCGTGACCAATACCATGATTACGGCAGTTGACAACGTAATCAATGAAACAATGACGCCGGAAGAAGCGGCACAGTCCATGCAGGACTATGTGGATGAATATATGTCCACCTTAAATTAAGGAACACGGCGGAGCGTGATACTTGAGACTGCTGTGAAAGCCAAATACCCTGTAAAATGATGGGGCTTTTGGATAGTGAAATTGAATAACGGGTGATGACAGGCGGCGGTGGTTCTTTCCGCCGCCTGTTTTCACCAAGGATAGTTTAAAGAACAGGAGGGAGAGCCTATGCACAAAAAGATTACAAAACGGGATGTGAAGCGAAACCTGACATGGTATTCCTTTATCCTTGTCACTTTGGTGGCGCTTATCGTCCTTGTTTATTTTCCCACCTTTAAGACTTTCTATTTCTCCACAACGAATATGGGTACGTTCGGTACGGATTATGAAATGATTGGACTGCGTAATTATAAGACATTGCTGTCTTCCGCATCTTTCTTGAAGGCGCTGGGAAATACCATGCTGCTTGCGCTGTATGGTCTTTTGACGATTCCGCTGGGGTTTTTGCTGGCCAATGCCATTAACGGCCTGGGCCGCACAAAGCTGCAGGGATTTTTCAGGGTTATGTTTTATATGCCCAATATTATCACCGGCGTCAGCGTGGTTTTGATTTTCCAGTACGTGCTGAAAGGAAACGGCGGACTGTTGAATCAGTTTTTCTCGCAGATTATAGGCAGGGAAGTTACCATTGGCTGGATTACGGACCCATCTATGTCCCATGTGGGCGCAACCATCATTTGGATATGGATGAATCTGGGATATTCCATGCTGCTGAATCTGGCAAGTCTACAGTCTATTCCAACAGAGATTTATGACGCGGCTTCCGTGGACGGGGCTACGGCGTTAAAGCGGATGATTTATATCACGATTCCGCAGATGAAATCCTGCTTTGCATTCTTATTTGTCACCGGTATGATTAACGGCCTGGCCAGGTTTACGGATTTGTATATCCTGGGCGGAAACGCCTGCGCCGGAAGACCAAACGGAACCCTTCAGACGATTCTGATGTATATCTATCAGTACAGTTTTGAGTCTCCCAGATATGGGCTGTCTTCCGCAGGCGCGGTGATTCTGTTCTTTATTGTGTTTGTGATGACCATTTTTAATGTGAAGTTGTCCGGATTTATGAAAGGAGGGGACTGATTATGGAGAAAAAGAAATTGACCAAAGCAAAACGGCGCCGCCTGCTTACGGCGGTGATACTGGCGGCAATTCTCGCAGTGATTCTCATTCCCCTCTGGTGGGCGATAACCCTTTCTTTTGACGCCAATGCAATTACGGAACTGCCGGCCTTCTCCTGGCTGCCTAAGGAAGCATCCATGAAAAACTATAAATATGCCACGGAAATGATTGACCTGGTCCGGTATTACACGAATACCCTGTTTGTTGCGCTGGTGAATACGGCTATCTCGGTATTTTTTGCCCTGCTGTGCGGATATGCTTTCGCAAAGGGACGTTTTTTCGGGAAGAAATTCTGGTATTTCTTTATGCTGGCCGTGATGATGATTCCTTTTGAATCCCGTATGATTCCCCTGTATCTGCAATACAGCAGCTGGGGGATGATCAATACCTACTGGCCTTTGATTCTGGGAAATGTAGCTTATGTGTACGGAATTTTCTTTGCCAGCCAGAATATCTCAGCACTGCCTGATTCTCTGCGGGAATCGGCATGTCTGGACGGGGCCGGGGAGTGGAAAATTTTCTTTCGGATTATCCTGCCCTTATGTAAACCGGTTATGGCGGCCTTAAGTATCCTGCAGATTGTGGCACAGTGGAATTCTTATCTGTGGCCAATGGTGGTAATCCGTTCCTCCAAAAAACAGCTGTTGTCCGTTGGGGTATCGCTCTTTAACGCCCAGGAAAATTCCATTTATTACGGGCCTCGTATGGCGGTTGCGGTGCTGAGCGCGGTTCCCCTTATCATAGCGTTTCTGTGTATGCAGAAGTATATCGTGCAGAGCGTGGCGGTATCGGGGATTAAGCAGTAAATTCCTTTTGCCGCTCTTGGGGATTTCCCAAACAGGCGAAAGGCTGTCGCTTAACGGACGCGCGGATTTGTACCTGCGGGTCAGAGCCGCGGGTACAGGAAAGGTATGGTTATTGATATGAGTATTTTTATACAGGAGAAAGCCCGTAAGGTGCCGGTTGTGGAGGACTGCGACGTATTTGTGGGGGGCGGCGGCGTGGCTGGTGCGGCGGCAGCCCTTGCGGCAGCCCGGCAGGGAGCCCGGGTGGTCCTTGCGGAAAAGCAGTGTGTGCTTGGAGGGCTTGCAACCTCCGGACTGGTGGTGATTTATCTGCCGCTTTGCGACGGCAGAGGCTGTCAGATGTCTTACGGGATTGCGGAAGAACTTCTTCACCTGTCCATTCTCTATGGGGCACAGGACAAAAGCCCACAGGCCTGGCTTGAGAAGGGAAGGGAGAAGGAACGGGAGAGACAACGCTTTGAGGTGCAGTTCAATCCGATTTATTTTGCCATAGAGCTTGAAAAGCTTTTGCTCCGTTCGGGAGTTCACATTATGTATGATACGCGGATTTGCGATGTGACGGCGGACGGGGGCCGTATTCGGGGGGTAATTGTTGAAAATCAGGATGGCAGAGTGGCAATCCGGACGCGGGCAGCGGTGGATGCCACGGGAAATGCGCTGCTTTTCAGAAAGGCGGGAGAGCGTACAAGGAGGCATGGAAAGGGAAACACGGTGGCGGGATGGTACTACGGCTCCACACCCGAGGGACTGAAACTGCAGATGCTGGGATTTGCGGATGCGCCACAGGGAACGGAGAGAGACGCCCCGGATACACCCGGAGGAAGACGTTTTTGGGAAGACAGTGCAAAAGAAATCAGCGAATACCTGGCTTTGTCCCATCAGGCGACTCTGGAGGATGCCCTGAAAAAAGCAGGCAGAGGACAAATTCTGGAGCCTGCTGCAATGACACACATGCCCCAATACCGTATGACAAGATGTCTGTGCGGTGAGACATTGATGAGTGAGGAAAACGACGGGAAATCTGTTCGGGGAAGTGTGGGAATGGTGGGAGACTGGCGCAAGAGAGGGCCTCGCTTTGAAGTGCCCTACAGTGCGCTCTATGGCCCTGCCTTTGAAAATCTCTTTGCGGCAGGACGGTGTATCAGTACCGATGATGAAATGTGGGATATCATGCGTGTAATTCCGCCCTGCGCGGTGACGGGACAGGCGGCGGGAACGGCAGCTGCCCTTCTTCCTGAAACAGGAAGGACGCCGACGCACATTTTGCAGGATGCGCTGCGCCGGGCAGGGGTCAGGCTGCAGTTTGACGAGCTGTGATACTTCAGTAGTAATTGCCGCCGTTTTTGCGAAACTCACTGGGTGACTGCTGGGTAATCTTGCGAAAGGCCCGGTTAAAGTTGGCGGAGGTGTTGAAACCGCATAACTCTCCCACCCGGGTGACAGGTTCCTGGGTTTCCCGCAGATACCGGATGGCCAGATCAATCCGCTTGATGGTGATATATTCCCATATGGGTATACCGTTGATTTCCTTGAACAGAGTACACAGGTAAGAGCGGCTGGTATTGGCCTGATGGGCCAGGCCGTCTAAGGTCAGCGGTTCGGAAAGGTTGCTTAAGATGTACTCGGTAACCTTCTCCACACAGGCCAGATGCTCATAGTTTATACTGGGCCCGGCCGGAGTGTCGGTCTGACGGCCGCAGCCTCTGACCAGCTTAATCAGGATATCCAGAATCCTGCCCTCGATGGCCAGTTCAAATTCCGGCGGACATTCCCTGAATTCGGTCTCTATATCCCCTATCAGGCTGCGGATGGCTTCATAGTACTCCTGGCTGGGGGAGATGTGCCCGGCATGCTGGGTCAGGTCGCTGATGAAGCTGCGCAGCGAACTGTTGGAAAAGGACTGCAGGTTGCTGCCCCACAGGACGCGGGGGTCAAAATGTAGATTGAGCAGTCGGATATCCTCATCCAGGCTGATGCGGTTGATGATATGCTCCTGATTGCTGCCAAAAAGAAGAATATCCCCAGGTGAAAAGGAGAGTTCATTGCCGCCGGCCATGTAGGAGCCTGAGCCTGACAGATACAGGCCCAGTTCCAGTTCCGTGTGATGATGCTCGGTGAGCCAGACCTTTTCCTTTACCTGGATGGTCACAACGGAGAAACGAATCAAGTCGGAGGTATTGTATTTGTTGCGGATGTGATAGGATTCAGTGATCATGGTATAAAAAATTCCTTATATAAAAAATATTTTACACAAAATGAATAATTAATATAGTGACATTATAAAATTTTTTGGTGCAAATTGCAAGTCGGGGGTAATTGGAGTTAAACCTGGCAAACCAGCGAAGCCATTAGCGAAAAGCTATAAAAATAAAAAGGAGGAAAGAGAGATGTCAGACAGAGCGAAACGTGTATTGGAGCCCTTTGAGGAGAACAGGGCGTACATGGAGGACCGTATCGCCAGCGGGATTGAGGCGAACAGAAAGGGCCTGGGGAAACTTAAGTTTGTGGATGGGGAGGGAAATCCGGTGACGGGCGTGCATGCCGAGATTCGCCAGAAAACCCATGATTTCCGCTTTGGAGCCAATCTTTTCATGTTGGACGAGCTGGAGACGGAGGAGAAAAACACCGCTTATCAGGAGAGGTTCTGCGAACTGTTTAACCTGGCCACATTGCCCTTTTACTGGTGCGATTTGGAACCGGAGCAGGGAAAGCCACGGTTTGAAAAGGACAGTCCTAAGATATACCGTCGTCCCGCACCGGACTTGTGCCTGGAATTTTGTGAGAAAAAGGGTATAGAACCGAAGCTTCATTGCCTGAACTATGATCAGTGGACGCCTTTGTGGGTGCCGGATGACGCGCCGACAGTGAAAAAGCATTTGGACAGAAGGATTGCACAGATTGCAGACCGCTATAAGGATAAGATAGACGGGATGGAAGTGATCAACGAAACTTTGTGCGGTGAGACCGATCATCCGGTGGGGAAGCACAGTACCCGTTTCTTCCGGGAGTCTGATATAGTGGAGTGGAGCTTTGAGCATGCGCGCAAGTATCTGCCTGCCAATAAACTGATTATAAATGAGGCGACTCCCTTTGTGTGGGGAGAGGCTTTTAAATATAATCGGAGCGCTTACTACATGCAGATTGAGCGTGCACTGGCAAAGGGCGCTTCCATTGACGTCATTGGTATGCAGTACCATATGTTTTACCGGGCGGAGGAAGAAGAAAAGAGAACAAAACTGTTCTACAATCCTCATAATCTGTATGGGGTAATGGACAGATATGCGGACTTCGGAAAGCCTTTGCAGGTTACGGAGGTGACAATCCCGGCTTATTCCACGGCCCGGGAGGATGAGGAACTGCAGGCGGAAATTGTGAAAAATCTCTACCGTATCTGGTTCAGCCATCCCAATATGGAGGCTATCATTTACTGGAATCTGGCGGACGGATATGCGGCTTTCGCACCCCAGGGGGATATGAGTTATGGGGAAAATTATTACCATGGCGCGCTGCTTCATTTTGATATGACACCGAAGCCGGCATTTTATGAGCTTAAGAAGCTGATTCATGAAACCTGGAACACGAAGCTTTCACTGGATGGCGATGAGAGAGGAAACCTGTCCATGAAAGGATTTTACGGAGAGTATGAGGTGACTTTAACAGCCGGAGAGAAAACAGTCAGTACACAGCTCCATCTGGAAAAAGGAGCGAAGAATGAATTTGTAATTCAAATTTAGCAGATATATGGATTTGCAGCACGGGGAGTGTTAATATATCTTTAAAGTGAGGGAAATCTGACGACAGTCGTCAAGGTCATGGAAACATATGATTTTGGCGACTGTTCGCGGCAATAAATGCTCTGCGGTAGGCTGGGGGATATCAGATTCTCGCGACACCTGTCAAGTTGCTTTACGGTGATTGACTCATTGCTCGTGGAAATAGAACTGCAGGCATAAACGAAGCGTGTGAAAAATATTCTGTCAGACAGAAGGTATTTTGGACAGATTATGGAGAGAATTTTGATAAAAGCCGCGAAAAGGCGGCGGGATGAGAGGGAAAAATGTTTGATTTAAATGGAAAGCGCGCCCTGATTACGGGCTCAACACAGGGAATCGGAAAAGCGGTGGCCGCCGCATTGTCAGGACAGGGGGCGGAAGTCATCATTCACGGGTCCTCCAGCCTGGAAAAATGCCGGAGGGCGGCGCAGGAAATGCCGGGCAAAGCGGAAATTGTTCTGGAGGATTTATCAAAGGAAGGATGCGCAGACCGCCTGTATGATAAGACAGGTGATGTGGATATTCTGATACTCAATGCATCCGTTCAGGTGCGTAAGGCCTGGGATGAGATTACGCCGGAGGAATTTGACCTGCAGATTCGGACCAATCTGAAAGCTTCTTTGTTTCTGATTCAGCGTTACGCATCATACATGCGCAGACAGGGATGGGGACGGATCATCACTGTTGGCAGTGTCCAGCAATATAAGCCCCATAAGGACATGGCGGTATATGCGGCAAGCAAATGCGCCCAGATGAGTCTGGTGCATAACCTGGCGGCCCAGCTGGCCCCGGAGGGAATTACCATCAACAATTTAAGCCCGGGCGTGATTGCCACACCACGCAATGAGGCGGCCCTTAATGACACTGTTTATGCAAAGAAGGTTATGACAGGCATTCCCATGGGATATGCGGGAGATGCTAAAGACTGCGCGGGAGCGGCGGTGCTTTTATGCAGCGAAGAAGGGCGCTATATTACGGGGACGGATTTGATTGTGGACGGAGGCATGCACTTGTAATACCGCGCTTTCGCTCTATAAAAGCGCAGCAGACGTCAGGTTTATGGCTGGCCACTAAAATGTAAATAGTTGGCTTGAAACCTGGCTTTGAGCAAGCAGGTATTGATTCTTTTTAAAATTTATATAAAAACCGGTTTTTCTTTGAACCAATATGCAAGGGAAAACCGGTTTTTTGATGCAAAATGTTAAATATTCATAGAAAAGCCACAGCTTTATATGTTATCATGGTGCATGTAGCCGGTGGCATAAAAAACATAAATAAAAAAGAACGGAACCGGGAACTGAAAAGGAATACGCAAAACCGCATACAGGGATGTGGATAAGGAGGAAAACTATGATAGCAAAAAAGTGGTGGCACGAAAAGGTGGCCTATGAGATTTACCCTAAAAGCTTTTACGATACAAATGGGGACGGAATTGGGGATTTGCGGGGGGTTATCCGGAAGCTGGATTATCTGAAGGAGCTGGGCGTAGATATTATCTGGCTCTCCCCCGTATACTGTTCTCCGCTGGCCGACCAGGGGTATGATATTTCCGACTATCAGGATATAGATCCCCGCTTTGGCACCATGGAGGATATGGACGAGCTGCTGCGGGAGACTAGGGCAAGGGATATGTACATTGTCATGGACCTTGTGGTAAACCACTGTTCCGACGAGCATGAATGGTTCAAAAAAGCATGCGAGGACCCTGAGGGGAAGTACGGAAAGTATTTTTATATCGTGGATGTGAAGGACGGAAAACTGCCTAATAACTGGCGCTCTCAGTTCGGCGGTTCGGTATGGGACAAGCTGCCGGGACATGAAGACAAATACTATCTCCACGTTTACCACAAAAAACAGCCCGATTTAAACTGGGAAAACCCGGAGGTCCGCCGGGAGGTGTACGATATGATCAACTGGTGGCTTGAGAAGGGGATTGCAGGATTCCGCATAGACACTA
>CAJUED010000074.1 GCA_910585075.1 uncultured Lachnospiraceae bacterium | reverse complement strand
AATCCTGCTTGTATGCCCGTAAATCAAGGCTTTTTTGAGATAATCAACCATTTTAATTATAAAAATTTATTTTTCACAGTATTCACCTCCTAATCCAAATAATATAGCTTACAAGAAGTTTGCCCGCTTGTGGGAGCAAACTTCGTAAGCTAACGAGCAGCTATGCTGCGAGTATAATATTTTTTATCCCTTCTCCCCAGCCAAAAAGCGAACACGCCTATATAGATTACTGTCAGGATCAGGACAACCGCCATATATGGCACCAGTATTTTTCCACAGAAGAAAAAATCTTCCACTACTGCATCGCTGCCAAACTGAAGCGGATAAAACAGTTTCATCTGGCTGTAAGTGTCAGACAGCCTTGTCAGGAATACCACTGCCAGTACCGAAGCTGCAGATGTTATCTTCAGGTTTCCGGACAGGCAGGACAACAGCATCGTAAAGTTTGCAAATACCAAAGCGCCAAATAGACCGCCAACAATCTTAAAGAGCATACCTGTACCAATATTTATATTGAAAATACAGTTAAACCAATAAGTCTGTGCCGACGCCCCAAAACCTCCAAATGTGGCAACCGCTCCATGCTCTATGAGCAGCACCCCAACGAAAAACACATAAACTGTAACTGTAAACAGATTTCCCGCTATCCATCTTGCCCTGAAATCTTTTTTTCTTCCCTTTGCTGCCGATAAGGTCAGCTCGTTGATACCGCTCAGGCTGTCTTTTGCATATGTGCAGGCAAGGACAAAGGCAACAACAATAAAAAATACCACATACTCCAGATCATACCAGTTCATAAAATTGGAGATTCCCTGACAGTATGCGACACGGACAGGAGTATCAATCCCGGCGATTTTTTTATCCAGTACCTCCATCTGGGAATCCGTAAATTTCATCAGACCTGCATACCGGTTCTCATACATGAGCTGTTCCTTTACCGCTTCCCGGTATTTCTGATAAAAGGCCTCCTCCGAATCCAGAAAATCATAATCCAGTCCCATCTTGTTATTTCCATTAGACATATAATAGGAATAGTAGGCATAATTGATAAAATAATTAGGGTACATATATTTTGTCATTCCCCCGGTGCCTAAAAATCCCCTGTGTTCATCCAGATACTGCTTATCTGCACTGGCTTCATACTGCTCTTTCAGATTCAGCAGATATTCGCCATCCACTATACCCTCGATTTCCTTTGATGCCTCCTTTAATGCCCGGTAAGATGCAAGGCCGCTTACAACTTCTCCGTTTTTATCAATAGCCCTCCATTGTGAATTCATGTTCAGGTAGATAAAGGTATGGAGGGTGGAAAGGATGCACATTGCCATGACAGCAACAATGGATACCCGGTTCCGGAGTTTCCTGTATTCAAACTTAACCAATGTTCTCATAGCTTTCACCTCCGGTTTCACGATTCCTTATAGCTGCTTCCATCATGGAGCACGCTCCATGCACTGCCCTTACCGTCCCGTACAAGGATCAGGTACTGCCATACGCCATCTCCATTACAGTATTCACAGACAAAAATATTACTGTTGTCATATGCTGCCGCAACACCCTTATCCTCGTCGTCATAAATCGCCAGCACTCTCGGATCGATACACATATAAGTCACCATCTTTGTACTTGGTTTGATCCCAAGTGTATCTGTCACATAAATCCGTGCAGCGGCATAGGCTTCCGTAATTTCCCGTGTGTCAAACCTGCTTGTATAAAATGATCCTGACATATCAAAGGAATAGTTATCCTCATCCGGTGAGCCTCCCTCCACCAAACCGTTAGCCTCCTGGATCATGTCCTCCCGCTCCTGACGGTAATTTTTCAGTTCTTCTTCCAGCTCCGTATCCGTCTGTCCACCCACATTGCCCTCATGATTCTCATTGAACGGTGTCTGTACCTGGGATTCCCCCTGAATCTGTGTATCAGAGACATCAGCATCCTCTTTATTTTCATCTTTTATGGCAGATGATTCTATCTGTATTGGAGCGTCCGGTTCACTCCCGTTTTCTTTTGCACATCCTGCCAGACCCATACCCATTGCCCATACCACCACTACCGTAAAAAATTTCTTATTCCACATTTTTCTTTTCCTCTCTTTCCATCAAGAATTTTCTTCCATGATTCCGCCTGCAAAAACATAGTAATCTTCCAGTGTCGGCTCTGCCCGGCTGCCCTGCACTTCCGGATATTCCTCCCCTACAAAACGCACCTGCACATCCTTCCCCATCTGCTTCAAATGAATGACCGAACGCTCTTTCCTGAGCTTCTGGTATGCCTCCTGGCCGACTACTGCCTCCCAGACCTGTCCTTTAACTTTCCGAACCAGTTCATCCACGTTCCCGGTCTCCGGAACCTTCCCTTTCTTCATCACGACAAGCTCCGTAGCGATTGCCTCAATATCCGACACAATATGGGTAGACAGCAGCACGATCTTATCCTTGCCCATGTCGCTGATGATATTGGAAAAACGGATGCGCTCTTTCGGGTCAAGCCCGGCAGTGGGTTCATCCAGTATCAGTATCTTAGGTTCGTTGATGATCGCCTGAGCAATCCCTATCCTTCGCTTCATGCCGCCCGAAAAAGTCTTCACTTTCTTATCCGCAACTTCTGACAGGTTCACAAATTCAAGGACTTCCATTATCCTGCCTTTTAACTTTGCCTGCGGTATGCCTTTCAGGACACCCATGTATTCCAGAAAATCTTTTGCCGTAAATCCGGGATAAACACTATAATCCTGCGGCATATACCCGATCAGGCTGCGGTATTCTTCATCCATGCAAAAAATATCCTTCCCGCCATACCGGATATTTCCTTTTGTGGGGAAGTCCACCGTAGCCATCATCCGCATGAGGGTACTTTTTCCCGCACCGTTTTCTCCCAACAGTCCGTAAATCCCTCTCCTAAGTGTAAAGCTGACATCCTGCAACGCTTCTTTTTTCCTGTAAGATTTGCATAGATGTTCCACCTGCAATTCCATATTAGAATCCATTTCATTGCCTCCTGTTTCTGATTTGTTTCCTGCCCAAACAACGGATGTCGGGCTTCGCCAGACATCCTTATGTTAACAACAGACGTCGGGTTTTGTCGGACATCCTTATGTTAGCAACGGACGTCGGGCTTCGTCGGACATCCTTATGTTAACAAAAACACCCGGACAGGACATATACTATCCTAAACGGGTGTTGTGTTATTTTTTCGTTATTGATGTGTTATAGTTGTAAATTATTTAATCCGTCAATATTTCATAGGTAATCACCACATACCTGTCATGGAACAGTTCCCTGCCGGTATACTCCACCACGGCATTATCCCCGAGAACTACATTTTGATAATCAAGCCTCGCATACAGCAGATCGTCCTCCACCACAAGGACTGCCTGCGTCTTTTCTTCATTTATTTCTACAATGTTATCCTCTGCCTGCAGACCTGCCATTTCCACGAACCGCCCCAGTTTTTCACAGGGCAGTTCTTCCGGAAGATTATCATACAAGGCAATCTCCGCTCTCCATACCCTACCGGAGACCGCATTCAAGTATAAAACTGCATCCGTATAGGAACCTGAAAAATGCACTGTCCAAAAACTGTAATAAGGTTCCAGCGGCACACTTAAAGAATCCTTTTGTACCCCAACGCCCAGCGTTGCTTTTACAAATTTCAACCCGGCATCTGCGCCTTGCGCTTCTCCTTCCTCTATTCCCATTGACATCAACCATTCTTCCCCTTCCCGAACCGCTTCCTCCATAGAAATCTGCCCTTGCACCGGATTATGCAATGTTTCCCCCAGCCGCTTATTCCAGCTTTCCACAGCATCTTTTATCTGCACCGCTGAAAGGGAATATCTTTCTCCACCATCCTCTTTCTCCGTTTCATCTCCCCAATCCTGCCACCCACGAACCGGCGATTCTACCACCATCATCCCGCTTTCCGACAAAAACTGGTCTTCCCTTATATACAGTATATAGTTCATGCCCGCCATGCTGCCAAAAATAAAGACCAATGCAAGAAACATGGTGAGGAACGTATATTTATATGTTTTCTTCATCCATACACCCCTTGTCTGCTTTAGCAGACATCAATTCAATCATTTGGAAATTTATTTCCGAACTTGCCTCCTTCATGCAGTGGGAATTCAATACTGATTGTAGTACCCATCTTCCCATCGCTTTCTATCTTCATCTCCGCCCTGTGTATCTTCACAATTTTTGATACCAGAGCCATCCCCAGCCCTGCCCCATGCTGCTTCCTTGAACGGGACTTGTCCACCATATAAAATGCCTCCGTTATCCGCCCCAATTCTTTTGGCGGAATCCCTTTTCCGTTATCTTTAATCCTGATCTGGTAGGTATTACTTCCCTGCATCCCGCTGATCCATACATCCCTGCAGTCTGCCTTGACTGCATTGTCAACAAGGTTCAAAACCATGGTCTTAAAAAGGTCATAGTCCGCTTCTATAATGCCATCCTCTATATCCATATGCAGCGCCACTCCATGCTTCCTGCATACAGGTTCTATACCCTGTTCCAGATTTTCAAACATCTCTTTTACAGACATCCTCTCCGGAAGGAAGTCCTGTTTATCCAATACAAACAAATCCATCAGCTTTAAGGACAGGGACTCCAGCCTCATGCCCTCACTCAGAATATACTCGGCGGCACTTTTTACTTCTTCCTTTGGCAGCTCCCGGCGGTACAGCATATCTGCATAGCCGATCACTGATGTCAGGGGCGTTTTCAACTCATGGGCAAAGTTCGCTGCAAAATCTTCCTTCTGCTTTGCCATATCGGATAACTCCGCAATTTTTTCCTCTATCTGCTGTGCCATCTGGTTAAAGTCGGATGCCAGTTCACTGATTTCATCCTTCCCCGCTGTACTAATCCTCTCAGAATAATTTCCCTTTGCAATCCTCCTTGCTGCCTTTCCCACTTTTTTAACGGAACCTGTCAGCACCTTCGTCAGCAGGAAGATTACCGGAGAACTGATACATAAAATGGCTATATATATCTTTTGAAAATACGCAATCATGCCCTTCTGGGCATCCACCACGGAGCTGATATCCGTTTCCGTGACCAGACAGACTTTCACATCCCCCTGCGCTATACAGTCATATACAAAGATATAGCTTTCCTCTCCTTCCCGGAATATCCGGAAAGCTATCCGGTTATCCTCCGCTCCGTAAAAATCAAAAAATTCAGGCTGCACATCTATATTTGAAAAGATGCACACCCCGTCCTCATCAAAAAGGGCAACAGGAACCGTGAATCTTCCTGCCATATTGGGCAGGCTGTCTGCACCACCTTCAAACAATTCCGGCTTCAGATATAGGATTGACTGTAAGATATACTTGTTCTGCTGGAATTCCTGAAAGGCATATTTTTTCTCCTGCCCTATGGCATTCCCGTAGGCATAGTTTACCAACAGATACCCTGCGGCCTGAAATGCGGTGCCAAAGAGCAGCACAAAACAAAGAAATATCTTATGGAATAATTTCATGAGCTTTCCTCCAGCCGGTATCCCACGCGGAATACGGTCTTGATCTGTTTCTCCCAGTTTAGCTTTCTTCTAAGGCGCTGGATATGGGAATCCAGAGTGCGGGTATCCCCCATAAACACTTCACCCCATACCTTTTCATACAACCTGTCACGATATAAGGCAACGCCTTTGTTTTGCACCAGTTCCACCAGCAGGTCAAATTCCTTGAATGTCAGCTCTACCACTTCCCCCGATTTTGTGACAGTCCTTGATACTATGTCAATCTCCACATCTTCAAAGGACAGTTTTTTATTAATCTTCCCATATCTCCTGAGCAGCGCCTCTACACGGGCGAGCAGCTCCCCTATCTGGAAGGGTTTCACGATATAGTCATCCGCTCCCAGCTTCAGCCCATGGATACGGTCATTTACTGCGCCTTTTGCCGTCATGAAAATCACAGGCGTTCCAAAAGGTTTGATATATTCCAACAATTCATATCCGTCAATCTCCGGCAGCATAATATCCAGCAGAATCAAGTCAAAAGTCTCCTTTTCCAGATAATCCGCCCCTGTCTTTCCATCATAAGCGCAGATGCAGTGGTATCCTTCTGCCGTCAGGTTTATCCTTATTAAATTTGCAATCGCTTCTTCATCTTCAACAATCAATATTTTCATCCTGAAACCTCCGGCCCGCTTTAGCAGGGTTTATATTTATTGTACCAAAAAGATGTGTCAAAGTTGCGTATTTTTCAAATCTCCCCGGATTATTTATGTATATACCGCATATCCAATCAATGATTCCGCAGTATAACAACAGCACCCATGTATAAACAACACAGGTGCCGCTGTCTGAGCAGTTTATTGAAATTTTTTAAGAATAATGTATGAGGAAATACGGTTAGTTTGTTCAACAGATTTTTATTTATCGAAAAATAAGCACTTTATCAGACACCATATGTCACAAAATAATATACAAACTAACCTAAAAACCTACTTTCTTTTACACAGGCAGACTATTTTCAACACAAATCGCCCCATCAATTCCCGGCTTTTCTCATACCCAAAAGGTGCCTGTCCGAAACTTCCAGAGGCAGCCGCAAGGTATTTCCCTGACACGGTATCCAGGTTCTTCCTGTCCGCTTCCAGTTTCTCCTTCTGCCGGCCTAAGTCATGTAGCCTGCCTTCCTGCCGCATCTTATACGCGACATACTCACTCCGGGAGACAATGCCCTCCCGGTATTCCACATATTTTGTCCGTTCTTCTTTGGCAGCGACAACAGACTTTTCCGCGATTGCGGATAACGCCATCCCCTCAATCTTCCATGCGCATATCCGCCGCACGGTAGTATTCCCGATACACTTCTCACTTACCTGTGCGGACTGTCCATTTTATAAATACTTAACACTATAAATTTTTCTACGGTAAGCGGCTTTGCAGGGGACAATCAGGTCTCTTTTTCATGAGATGGAATATTCAGCCATTTCAGGACTCGCCCAATATACTCATCCCAAAAATACCAGTCATGTATTCCATCGCTTTCTTCGTAAGTTACATTAGCTCCAGCCTCTTTCAGCGCCCCCGCTACAGACCTGTTCGCATCAACAAGCGGATCCTGTAGACCACAAGCCACATAAAAATCCGGAAAACGATTGCATCCATCCGCCGCATTCCGTTCTTGAATACAATGTATGAGATAACGGGGATTGCGGTCAGTGTCCTCCATAGTGTCCAAATCACCGATATTTTGCAGTTCACCAATAGTATTTCCCAGCGTCATGACCCATTCCCTTGGATATTCAAAGAAATGCACGGCACCGGAAAGTACCGCAGCTTTTCCAAATGTATCACAATATTTAAGGCCATTCCGGCAGGCTCCATACCCACCCATGGAAAGTCCGGCAATATAAGTTTCCTCCCGCTTACGGGAGAGAGGGAACATCTCCCGCGTTACCGCCACCAGTTCCTCGCCAATATAGCTTCCAAAATCCCCCAGACATCCCTCTTTCACAGGAATATCCAAATAAAAAGAGTTCTCCCCGGAAGGCATTACAACAGCCAGCCCGCTTTGTTCCGCCCACATCCTGATCCGCGTATTGTGCAGCCACGCATTACCGTTTTCCGTCAGCCCGTGCAAAAGATAAAGCGTAGGATACGGCCCCTTAAAATTTTCCATTGGCAGGATAACCTGAAAAGCTACTGAACGCTTTAACGCCTGTGAATGAAAATCAACCTGTAATACCGCCATAATCTATATTCCTTTCTTTATGCTTCCATAAGTAAATATATTGTCCGGTCACTTCACCAGTTTTTTCAGACAATATCTTTCTCCGGGTGCCAACACCACCACACGCTCCGGGTTGACCACCAGTTCTTTTACAACTTGCGGATCTCCGTTAAACTCTTTCCACTCAGGAGCGTCTACACTGCCCCAATGCCACAGGATCAGCGGTGTGTCCGGATAAGCCGCCGCCATTTTCTTTACTCCCTCCAAACCGATATGCCATTCGCTGTCAGAGATATCAAAGAGTATGGCATCCGGTCTGGGCATATGAAGCTGTTCTTCCATCAACCGGCTGTCCCCTACGGCCCAGATACTTCCATCTGGCGTATCCAGCCAAAATCCGCAGCAATCTTCCATTTGAAATTCTCTCGTATGCTGTTTGGGAAATGCATTCTGCCATGCATGGTCCGCCGGGGTTAACGTCACCGCTACATCGCCCACCTGAAATTTTTCCCTGATATTATGGCCTGTGCCATTGATATTCAGTTCTTCCTTCAAAAGACCGGCAACATAATGCGGCGCATGGAATTCCTTCGTTTTTTCCGCCAGTTTCCCACAAGTTGCCCTGCTGTAATGATCGTTGTCACAGTGAGTGATAAGAACGGCATCTACTCCCGGAACATCTTCTTCCGTTATTGGAATCTGAATCAGCAACGGCATATCAAAGCCGCTTAATACCGGATCAATCATTATAGTTGTCCCTCTACTATTGATCAGCGCTCCCGCATTTCCCAGCCAGCGCACAACCGTCCCCTCCAATGAAGTAAATGCCTCTTTCCCAAATGGTTTTGTTTCCGGTGCTTTTGCCTGCATTTATACAACCTCCCTTTCGTTATTGTCATCAATTCTGCTTTTGCATCACTTTTTCCAATTATGTCCAAATCCTTTCTGCTCCGTCTCTACATAGCCTCTGTGTCCATATACCACACAGTCGTTCAGTGCGGCTTCCAGCGCTTCAAATTCCGCATCGCTCAGCTCTACATTCCATGAGCCAAGATTTTCAAGAATTCTCTCTTGATTTTTTGAACCGGGAATCGGAACAGCATTCGGATATTTGTGGAGCATCCATGCAAGAGAAATCTGCGCTTTGCTTGCATTTTTTTGCACGGCATACTTTTCAAGGATTTCAAGGATAGGCTGGTTCGCCGCGATATTCTCTTTTGAAAGCTGGGGCACAAACTTTCTCACATCATCCCCTTCAAATGCCGTTTCCGTTGTTACTTTTCCTGAAAGGAAACCACTGGCAATGGGGGAAAAAGGAACTACGCCGATATTATTTTCTATACAATACGGAAAGATTTCTTTTTCACAATCCCTCTCCACTATGGAATAAATATTCTGCACAGCAGAAACCGGCGTAACCCTGTTGGCCTTATCAAGTGTCCGGACCGCAACCTGAGACAGCCCCCATCCCCTGATATATCCTTCTTTAATCAGCCTGCCCATAATATCTGCAACGTCTTCTATCGGGATCATCTCATTGATTCGATGTAAGTAATAAATATCTACATAATCCGTCTGCAGCTTTTCCATAGAAGCGTTTAAATGCTGACAGATCACTTCATACAAATCCTTTCCCTGCACTGTCTCATCGGATCTCAGATGCAGCTTTGCTGCAACTACAACATTTTTTCTCAATGGCTTAAGCGCCTCACCCACAAGCTCCTCATTGTGTCCGGGATAAAACAGCTCCTGCCCATAGCTCTCCGCAGTGTCAAAAAACGTACATCCAAAATATGCTGCTTTCCGTATTGCGTTAATACTGTATTCCCGTTCAGGCACCTTGCCATATCCAGTAAAATCAAGGGTTCCAAGGCTGTGTAGCCTTTACCTCCCCTTTCTTTTGCTTGGGTGACCCAAATTTTGCGTCGGGAGACTAGTCAAGACCGGGCTGAAAGCCCGTTAAATCCAGCCCTTCCATCCAACCCTGAACATCCGCTTCGGAAGCTCCGCCGTCAAACCTCATGCCTTCCAACCACTGTGCGCCATCTGTCAGTTCCTCCAGGTTCTTTCCGCTGGAACCAATCCCGCTGCTGGATGAAGTGCAGAAAGGGATCACTGTCTTGCCTTCAAAAGAATAGCTTTCCATAAATGTACTCACAATCCTCGGTGCCTCACCCCACCAGATCGGATAACCTATGAGCACGATATCATAGTGTTCCATATCCTCCACAGCACCGTTAATCTCAGGCCGGCATGATCTATCATTCATTTCAATGGTACTGCGGCTCTTGTCATCATGCCAGTCCAAGTCTGCGTCCGTATAAGGTTCCTGAGGCACGATTTCATACATGTCAGCCCCCAAATTTTCCGCTATGATCTCGGCAACTCCTTTGGTCGTCCCCGTTGCTGAAAAATATGCTACCAGCACTTTACCCTCTTCTGCATCCGGAACATCCTGACTGCCGGCTGCATCTGTATTGTCCATGTCTGTCAAGGCTCCGTCCTCCGAAGATTCAGGTGCGCCGCCTGTTTCCGACTGAACGGATGCTGATTCCGATTTTTCTGTAGGTACAGGGCTTTGTTCCCTATCCAAAGTGTCTGTTGCAGTATTTCCACCCTGTCCGGCATTTCCGCCGCATGCTGCCAGGGATATTACCATAGCTGCCATAAGCAGCGCCATCACTATCTTTTTCATAACTGTCATCTTCCTAAATTTCACATTCTTTTTCTGTCAGATTTTCTGGTTTCCGGTAGACCATACATGTTTTTCCTTTGCACTCTCAGGCCTGTTCTGTGCCATGACTCCTGCCAATGCATGAGGCACATACGGCTCCTCCAGATAATGAATCTCATCCTCTGTCAGTTCCAGTTCTACCGCCTTTGCCGCTCCCTCAATATGATGGAATTTCGTTGCCCCCACCACAGGAGATGTCACTTTTGTAAGCAGCCACGCAAGAGAAACCTCTGTCATAGTGACATCTCTTTTCTCCGCAATTTCCTGTACACGGCAAATGACAGCCGCATCCTGTTCCTTTGTTGCATCATATTTAAATTTTGCATAGCTGTCCTGTTGAAGCCTTTTGCTGTCCTCTCCCGGTTTACGTGAAAGCCTGCCGCTTGCCAGCGCACTGTATGGTGTGAGGGCAATATTCTCCTCATAACAAAAAGGCGCCATCTCCCGTTCTTCTTCCCGGAAGATCAGGTTATAATGTCCCTGGATAGATACGAACTGCGGAAACCCCTCTTTCTTAGCAAGGGCATTTGCTTTCGCAAGCTGCCATGCATAGCAGTTGGAAATACCAACATAGCGTACCTTCCCCGCCTTTACCACGTTAGACAGACCTTCCAGAATATCATAAATTGGTGTCTGATAATCCCACATATGGTAGATATAAAGGTCAACATAGTCCATTCCCAAGTTCCGGAGGTTTTATTGATCATTTTTTCAATATGCTGCTGTCCTGACACGCCTGCCTCTATTTCCTCCTGTGTCCTGGGCAGAAACTTTGTGGCAACCACCATTTCATCACGTTTTGCAAAATCTTTCAATGCCCGCCCCACATACTGCTCGCTGGTACCGCTCTGATAAGCAATCGCTGTATCATAAAAATTTATGCCAAGCTCAATGCCCCTCTTAATGATCTCCCGTGAATGTTCCTCATCCAAAGTCCACGAATGCTGCCCTTCCCCTGCAGCGCCGAAACCCATGCATCCCATACAGATACGGGACACAGTCAGATCTGATTTTCCTAATTTTGTATATTTCATTTCCTTCTCCTTTCCTGTAACATTCATAAATTTTTACGCAAAAAGTCTCCTGTCAAGTTCTTCCATTACATATGCAGCCTCTTTTACTGCACCTTCCACATCCGAGAGTGAAGGACAGCCACAAACGCAAATTTATCCGGATATTCCCGACATATATCGGCTGTTTCCAAATTAGGCCGGCGGGTTGAATCACGGGACTTTGTATCATCGCCATTATGGATGTGCGATATCGGAAGCGGCATCCCATGTCTTCATCCTTCCAGACATAATCTGAGTCTCACACTTATTCCTTTACTCCCAGCAGCTTCTTCACACAAGTGTATGTCATCTCATAAACGGAAAGATATACAAATCCTACATCTGCCTGCTCCATTGCTTCCCTCTGCTTGTCTGTCACTACTGTATATGGATAGATACCGTATATGAATGGGAAAAAAGTATAGAGGAAGTCCTGTCTCTCACTCTCCGTCATTTCCGGGCAGTATTTTTTCACCAACCAGTTTACTGCCTTGATGGATGCTCCATATGCTCTCTTGAATTCCACCAGCCTCTCCATCCTGCTGTTAGCCTCCATGTCATAGTGGTTCATACTCATAATCTTGAGTAACAGTAACCTTTTATCTACTGATTCTGCCAGGAACTTTGCAAGTTCCTCCCTGCTCATTGTTTCATGCCCTGCAGCCAATCCATCCAGTTCCTTCACCCATAGCTCATACTCCTCCTGAAGAATGGCAAGGAAGATTTCTTCCTTAGTCTCAAAATAATTATAGATAGATGTGCGGGTAAAAGATGTTTCCTCTGCTATATCTTTGATTGTGATCTCTTTAAAACCCTTTGTTTTATACAATGACTTACAGGCAGCAATAATTTCTTCTCTCCTGGCATTTGTAAGTTCAATTGATCCTTTTGGCATAACCTTTCTCCCCATCTCTCCGTATTTTCTTTAAATGACAAGCACTTTCCAAGCACGTCCCCGATCTTTAAGTATTCATAAGTCGTAAACTCAAACAGATCCCACTTATCAGTTTTTGACCCGCTTACGCCTCCTGCATAATCCGCTTCCGACAGGATTCCCTCGTCCACCACATTGATGGAAAGCTTTCTGCCCTGTTTGATTCTTCATTTTCTTCCGCTCCTTTATTTATTTTATATCCTGACGCAGTGTCAATATATTTATTGTAACTCCATTCTGACACAATGTCAATATATTTATTTTTTCAATCAGCATTTAATTCATTATGCAGATATGGCGCTTGTCTGATGCAAAAGCTGATTTAGTCCTACCTAAACTTCAAATATTAAGTTATCTCCCCTTTTTAAGGACACGTTTTACAACACCAAACGGCTTGGTAGTATATTACCATACGCCCCACTCTCACATTCGGATACTCCGTCTCTCCCCGAATCGGCTTCGCTCCTCTCCTCAGATACGCCTTCACTTTCTCCCCATATACTGTTGTCAAATAAGGACTAACAAATTTTTAAAATCAGATAATCACACTTTTTCCTTACAAAAAATGCTATTGTCTTTCCGCTAATTGTGCAGCCTCCAAATCAGAACATTTTAAATTTTTCTTAATTTCATCAGCATTAATATAATCCATTGGCGGCTTTAACAATTCAGTAATAGTACTTTTTCCTGAACCATTGGGAATACAATTCACATTCTTTTCAAAGGCTCTGTTACCCTTAATTCTTCAAATTGCTTGATGATATACCAACAGATCGTTTCCTTTGCAAATACAGCTGATACCATTCTTTGAATCCTGCTTTTTAAGAGAGAAACTATACCCCAAGTTCTTCACTACGTTCTCATCCGATGCCCAAAATTCAGTTCTTAACCGGCACTGTACACAAGTCGCCCCATTTACCATACTAAAACTCCAAACTGTCTGCATTGAGAAGGAAATATTTCATCCCCATGATCACAAATCCCTCATCATTTCTCCACGGTTTCTTTGTACCATTCACGATAACAATCTTCTTGAATGAATCCGGAATATTTCGAAGTGAATTAAGCTCCTGAATCTGCTTTTCCTCAGAAGACATATCATAAGCTACCTGAATGTAATATCTCTGACTGCTCTGATTTACTACAAAGTCAACCTCCAACTGCTTACGAATGGTTTTTCCTTCGCTATTCTTTGCATACACCTCTACAATACCAACATCCACATTATAACCTCGTACAAGTAACTCATTATAAACAATGTTCTCCATAATATGAGTAGGCTCCTGTTGTCTAAAGTTCAATCTGGCATTTCTAAGTCCTACATCCGTAAAGTAATACTTTAGATTTGCACCCACATATTTTCTGCCTTTAATATCGTATCGACTGGCTTTAGAGATCAGAAAACTTTGTGCTAAATAATCAATATGATTGGAAATGGTTTTGTTACTATAATTGATGCCACATTCTGATTTGAATGTATGCGATATTTTCGTCGGATTTGTAGGCGCTCCTATGGCAGAAGCCAGTATATCCACTAAAGTTCCAATCTCATCCACATTCTGAATCTTATTTCGCTCAACTACATCCTTGAGATAAACATTTGCAAAAATATTTTTCAGATACTCTGCCTTTTGACGTTCCACTGAAAATTGTACCACCTGGGGAAGTCCGCCATATATCATATACTCATTCCACGCATCATCATAATCCCTGTCAAAAACTGCGTAAAATTCAGCAAAGGACAAAGGATAAATTCTAATTTCATCACCTCTGCCCCTAAATTCAGTTATAATATCGCTGGATAAAAATTTAGAATTGCTTCCGGTTACATATACATCAATATTACTTATGCGAAGCAGACTGTTCAGTACTTCTTCAAATCTGGGCATAAACTGCACTTCATCCAAAAGCAAATAATATTTTCTTTCGTCCTTCATTACATTCTTGATATACTGATAACATCTTTTTGGATCTCTCAACTCCTCATTTTCAATTCCATCTAATGCTATCTCAATGATGTGGCTACTATCCACGCCACTTTCCAATAAATACTTCTTATATAGCACAAATAACAGGAAAGATTTTCCGCATCTTCTGATTCCCGTAATAATTTTGATCATTCCGTTATCTTTTCTTATTTTTAATTGTTCAAGATAAAAATCTCTTTTAATCTCCATGCTTCCGCTCCTTATTTTTGTGTATCAACACATTTTCAAGTAATATTATCGTATCACTAAATGATTTTCACTTCAACAACAATTACTATTTTATGTGTGTTGACACAATTTTATGTAGTAAACATATAGAAAAAGGATACCCAGATCCTACATCGGCAGACTCCCCTCCACACAAATCGCCCCATACCCCCGCGTATGTCAAGTTATTGTCACAAACTTTTTTCACTTTTTTTGATTGAAAATCGCTGAAA
>CAJUED010000073.1 GCA_910585075.1 uncultured Lachnospiraceae bacterium | reverse complement strand
TCCCACTTGCCGCCTACAAAATCTTTCCATTCTGGTCTCATTTTGCGTAAGCCTCCTAATCCTTATTTGATTTATTTGTGCATAAAAAACTATGCTTTTGCCGTATCATTATTATATGTTATTAGCTTGCGGCGAGTCAAGGCAAAGAGTGTACTTTTTTATGAACAAAGTACGGATTTTAGGGAAAATTTATAATTTTTTTGTAAAATTTGTTTATACTGCTTTTGAAGTGGTGATCAGGCCGCTGGCACAGGTGCCGCGGTCGGTCAGGAAATTCTGAAAACAACTATTTTAAACCTGCTGTAAGGTTGGGGCTTGCAGGAAGGCGGGTAAAGTATTATACTAATGTAGCATCTCCAAATAAACGGGATACTATTCATTTGAGGGTAGCGGGATTATTTGGATGGAAGGTGATGAATTTTACAAAAGGAGGTTATGTGATATGGCACAGATTAGTAAAGATATGACAATTGGCGAGATTTTAAGAACAAATCCGGAGGTTGCTCCTGTTTTGATGGAAGCTGGGATGCATTGTCTGGGATGTCCTTCCGCACAGGCGGAAAGCCTTGAAGAAGCAGCTATGGTGCATGGCATGGATATCAATGATTTGATGGCTAAAATCGAGGCACTGTAAAAAGAAAATCAGAGCTTGCTTTACCAGAATACCGGTTCTCTTAAAATGTAATTACCATGATTTTGAAAGGGTAAAAACATTTTGTGGAGAGCCGGTATTTGTATATTGGGATAACTTGTTTACGCAGTGTAGGCGGCGTGTGGAACGTAACAGTTCAGACAGGTCAGCTTGTGTGAAATGTTACAATGCAGCTTACGGCGGAGATGTGTGTGAAAGAAATCCGGTTGAAAATAAAATGTCGAAATGTTAAAATTTGCTTACATTATTTTGTGACAATTTTGATGAAGGACATAATTTGTATGAAGTATGTTTTTGAGAGGTGTGGACGGGGATGAGAAAATATTTGCGGAGGATGAATTTACAGAAAAAAATACTGCTGTCCAATGTTCTGCTTTTTGCGCTCCCCTGTCTGCTTTTATCCTGGCAGATTATTTCTTTTGTGCAGACGGAAGCGAACCAGCGGCTGAATCAGTCGAGGCTGTCCATTTTAAATCAGATCAACGGGAACATGGAGGACATGCTGAAAAATATCGTGGTTTATTCGGACTTCTTTTTCAGCAATGAGGAGGTAAACAGTCTGCTCTCTCAAAAGAAGTTCGAAAGTGAGTATGAGGAGAGAACCGCAAAAAAGAAAATGGAAAATTTTTTGCGCAGCAGATGGGTTTATTATGGGGATACGGGATATTATCTGGAGATTTTAGGGGAAAACGGGTACAATTATTCCTCTCTTGGAAATGGGGATACGGAATTTGTATTTTCGGATTTGGAGTCTTTGAAAAAAGAGGAATGGTATGACGCCCTTTTTGAGAGCAGCCGCATCCGTTATATTCCAACCTACGCAAGCGGAGAGTTTGGCCGGGATGAGGATAGTATTGTTCGGGCGGTGCGGCTGCTCCGGCATTTGAGCAGTGGCAGGTATATCGGTCTGATGGATGTGAGTATTCAGCAGGAACAGTTTATCAGGCTGTTTGAAGACGGGGTCAGGCAGGAAAATCAAAGAGTATTTTTGATGGACGACACAGGGAGGATTTTAAGCTGTACGGATAGGGAGCTCATTGGAAAGTACATCAGCTCGGAAAAGTATCTGGACAAGCTTTTAAATTATGATTATGGATATTTCCCGGCGGCCATGGATGGGATTTATTCCCAGATTTGCTTTACAACCAATGAGGTTACGGGCTGGAAGATTGTTATGTATGAGACCATGCAGAAAAGCGCCTGGTTTGGCAACAGAAGCTATCTTCTGATTGTGGGGGTGGCTGTGATTTATTTTCTGCTGGCGCTGTTTATGTCCGTATACAATGCGAAATATATCAGCCGGCCGGTGCAGCGGCTGAAAGCGGACATGCACACGGCCTACAGGGGCGATTTAAGCGTCCGTTCCCAGGTGGAGACGGAGGATGAATTTGGCCAGCTGAGCAGGCAGTTTAATGAAATGATTGGAAGAATCGAGGAATTGATCTGTCAGCTTGGGGAAAGGGACGAGGAAAAGCGTGTTCTGGAATTGAATGCCCTGCAGGCCCAGATCAATCCGCATTTTCTGTACAATACCCTGGCTTCCATCCGCTTTTTGGTGGAAATGGATATGAAGGAGCAGGCGGATAATTCTCTTTTGGCACTGGCAAAGCTTTTAAAGAGGACTTTTTCGGACTACAGGGAGCTGATTCCGGTGAAGGAGGAGATGGAGTCTTTGGAAAATTATCTGGTTTTGATGAAAAACCGGTATCAGGATACCTTTGAATGGGAAATTCAAATGGATGAGGAGGCAGCGGAGGCTTTGGTGCCCAGGATTTCCGTGCAGCCTCTGGTGGAAAACTCCATTTCCCATGGCTTTGGGCAGAAGAAGGATATGGGATATATCTGTGTGCAGGCGAAAATAGAGGAAAAGGATCTGCTCATCAGCGTTTATGACAACGGGGAGGGAGCGGATGTTGAGAAGATAAAAAGGCTTCTTGCCGCCGGCGGGGACTGCCAGGAAGGGCAGGTCAGCAGTATTGGTATCAGAAATGTGCAGGAGCGTATCAGGCTTTCCTTTGGAAAGGACAGCGGGCTTTCGGTTTCAGAACTTACCTTTGGGGGAATCAGGATTGACATGCGGATGCCGGCCCGAACTACGGATAAGTTGCAGGGAGGGAGTCATTATGAAAATTATGATTATTGAAGATGAGGGAATTACCAGACAGTGGCTTAAGAAAAAGCTGGAGGAGATTCCGGGAGATTATCAGGTGGAGGGTGTGTTTTCCAACGGAAAGGCGGCCATTGATTACCTGACAGAGGGAAAGGAAGCAGATGTTATTTTTACCGATATACGGATGCCTGTCATGGACGGGCTTGAAGTTCTGGAAAAGCTTTTGGAGATGGGGCATACATCTTATAAGGTTATCTTAAGCGCTTACGACGAGTTTCAGTATGCCCGTCAGGCCATGCGGCTGGGGGCCCAGGAGTTTGTATTAAAGCCTGAGATTACAAAGGAGGCTTTGCAGAAGATTTTACAGGACGCGGCCGTTTATCTGGCACAAAGACGGCCTCAGAAGGAGCAAAAGGAAACAAAACAGCCGGGAAACGAAAGAGGAATGGCTTTTGCCAGTCTGATGAAACAGGAAGGGGCCGGAACGGACGAGCTGGCGGAAGTGTTCGGGTGCGATGGGGATCTGCAGGATTTGGCAAAGCTGGTTATCGTGGATATTTATATGGAAAGGCAGGATACCGGGGAGACTATCAGCAGGGTTGCCGGCAATGCCGCCAGCAAAGCTACCAGCAATGCTACCAGCAGAGCTGGGGAGGAATTGCTCGATTTGTTTCTGGAGCAGGAACAAATCCGGGGCGCCTTTTTCCGGGCGGGAAATCAGTCTATTATTTTGGGATATCTGCATGACACAGAGGCGGAGCGTGCTGACCTGATGGGCCGGCTTTCCGATATTTTACATATTCACACAGGGATGAACCTGTATCTGGGTATCAGCAGGATGCAGGGGGATGGGAATTTGATGGAAATGTACCGGCAGGCAGCGGCGGCAAGAGAAAACAGGGTCTTTTTCGGTCTGCCCGGGGCCTGGCAGTATGATGATATGCGGGTTTCCATGAATCAGGAGCCAGGTGAGTTATACTTTAATCAGGATATCAAAGAAATCACGAAATATTTGGAGGAAGCCAATTATGACGGGGCGGCGGAAAAACTGGATGGATTTTTAGATAATGTGAAAAAGGCCTCCTACCTTCACCCGGCTTATGTGAAGGCCCTCTGTGATGAGATTTTGTCGGCTTACCGCCACAGTCTGTGGGAATATGTATTAAATGAGGAAGAAAAAGAAAGGGTGGGAGGTGCCAGGTTTCTGATGGGCAGAGAGACCTTTGACCTAAAGCAGTTGATTGATGCTGTGAAGAACGAGGTGGACTATCTGTGCGGCCTTTTGCAGGAAAAGCGAGGAAAGGGGCAGTACTCGTCTTCCGTGGAGGAAGTGATGCGGTATGTGGATGAGCATCTGGGAGAAAGGATATCCCTGGAGCAGATGGCGGATACGGTATTTTTGAGCAAGCCCTACCTTTCCACACTTTTTAAAAAGGAGACGGGGAAAAAGTTCAGCAGCTATTTACAGGAGGTACGGCTTGAGCGGTCCCGGGTCATGTTAAAGGACAGCAGGCTGTCGGTAGGAGAGATTGCGGAGCAGGTGGGATTCTTTGATTCAGCCCATTTCAGCCGGGTTTTTAAAGAGCATTACGGGTGTTCCCCGCTGGAATACCGGAAAATGAGATAAAAATACAAAAAGTCAAAATAAAATACAAAAGTACGGAATTTTTTCTAAACTACATAAAATTTTTTCATAAAAAAATGAAATTGAGTACAAGGAAGTGTTAACTGCAAGCATGGAACTTGTACTCTTTTTTTCGTACAATATAACCATCAAAGAAATGGTGATGAAACGTAGAACAGTGAGAATATTTTCCGATATATTCAGTCAGGCTACGAATTTCAGGATGACACGGTTATTTGATAAGGAGTTTAGGAAGTTAAAAAAGCAGTAAAGGAGGATGAAGATGAAGTTTAAAAAAGTTATGTGCGCCCTTCTGGGTATGGCCATGGTTCTGGGTATGGCAGGCTGTGGAAACAAAGGGACAGAGGAGCTTGTCTCCAAAGATCAGCCGGCAGGGGAGACCCAGGAAGATGGGGATGCGGCCGGACAGGATGCCGGAGGCGGGGAAGCGGCTTCCGGAGAGAAGGTGAAGCTGACATTCTTAAGAGCAGGTACGGACGCTGAGAAAAAGGCATTTTGGGATAAAGTGATTGCGGATTTTGAGACAGCCAATCCGGATATTGAGATCGAGTATCAGGAATGCAGCTACGGCGATGATTTTGAGACCAAGTTAAATACAGGGTTTGCGTCAGGGACAGCTCCTGATGTGATTGACTTCACACTGGCTTCCATGGGTGTGAGAGTGCCTCTTGGGCAGTATGCGGCTTTAGATGAATTTACCGCAGACTGGGACGGCAAGGATGATTATATGGAAAGCGCCCTGAACCTTGGAACCATTAACGGAACACTTTACGGCATTGCAACACAGCCGGATGTGCGTCTCCTTATTTACAACAAGGAACTGTTTGAGGAAGCAGGACTTGACCCTGAGAGCCCGCCCACCACATGGGATGAGCTTGAGGAATACCATAAAAAGCTGGTGAAAAAAGAAGGCGACAATGTGGTACAGACCGGCCTGAGCGTTCCCTCATCAGGTTCAGGCCAACAGCATTATCTGACCATTTTTGCACTGGCAAATGGCGAAAAGAACCTGGTGGATGAAGATAACAATACAGTTCTGTGCAATTCCGATAAGACGGTGGAAGCTGCTGAATTTTTAAAGAGGCTTGAGGACGAAGGGACGATTCCCTGGGACAGCAGCAGCAGTGACAACAATCCTTTCGGAAGCGGTCTTGCAGCCATGACTTATGCGAATACTACTGATTTTGCAAACTGGAACAGCGGAGCCCTTGCAGGTAAGATTGCAATGGCAGCGCCCATAAAGAAAGAGAAACAGGCTACCTTCTGCGGCATGGGCTTTATGTTTATGAGCGGTGAGACACCTCATAAGGAGGAAGCGTGGAGATTTATCGAGTATGCTTCATCAGCAGATGTTGCATGGACACGTTATGAGATGATGGGCGTGCCCCCTGTAAGAGAATCCTTAAAGGAAAAGTATATCGCGGAAGATCCTGAGAGCAATGCGGTTATTTATGATTCCGTTGCCTGTGGGGTAGGTTCACCTAAAGTGGCATATTCAAACGCCGTATTTAATGCGGTTAATGACGCTATGGAGCGCGTTGCCTATGGCGTGGAAGATCCTAAGACGGCTCTTGATAAGGCGGCTGAGGAGATTCAGAAGGAAATTGACAATCTATAACAAAATAAAAGCATAGTAAGCTCATTCCGGTATCTGCATAAGTTTAGGCTTTGGCGGATACCGGATTTTTAAAAAGGAGGAGTGGGAGTGAATAAAAGTACAGGCATGAAAAAAAGCAAGGGCAGATATGATAAATGCGCTTACGTTATGATTTTCCCTGCGTACTGCATATTTACCATATTCATTTTGGTTCCGATTTTTGTGGTGTTTTATTACAGTATCACGAATTTTAATATGTATACCACCCCGGAGCTGGTTGGGTTTAAAAATTACATCAATCTTTTTACAGACGGAGACTTCTTAATTTCTGTGAAAAATACACTTTTCTACAGCGTATTTACCCTTTTCCCGCAGCTGGCGCTGGGACTTTTGGTGGCGGTGCTGTTATACAGGAAATCAAAGCTCCTGCCACTGTTTCGGACAGCTTTTTACATACCCAACGTTATGTCCATGGTGTGTATCTCCATGGTATGGCTGTGGATCTTTGACCCTACTTACGGGGTACTCAACATGATTTTGAAAAGCTTTGGCGCATCCACTAAAATGTGGCTCCAGGACCCCAATATGGCAATGTTCTGCGTTATCCTGATGAGTATCTGGAAAAGCTGCGGCTACTCCATGGTTATTTTCCTCTCAGGACTTACCTCTATTCCAGATTCCCTGTATGAGGCGGCTTCCCTTGACGGCGGTACGGCCCTTCAGAAATTCTGGTATATCACCTGGCCCATGCTGCGGCCTACCACCTTTTTCCTGTTGGTGACAGGGGTTGTGAACAGCTTTTCCGTATTTGAACAGGTGAATATTATGACCAACGGCGGCCCTCTTAAAATGACAACCACGATTGTACATCAGATTTACAGGAGAGGTTTTCTGGAATTTAAGATGGGGTATGCCAGCGCAATGTCCGTTATGCTGTTAGCCTTTTCCATTCTGGTTACAATTTTGATTTTTAAATATGGAAGCGGCGGGCAGGATGTAGACGTGTCATAGGTTATAGGAGGATTAGGATGAAGAAAGAGAAAAGAAATCAGATTATATGGATTATCGTGATGAGCATTGCTTCTCTTATAATGCTGGTGCCGATTATCATGATGTTTATGACGTCTTTTAAGACAATGGCGGAAATACAGTCGCCGGTTTTCCACCTGTTTCCGGAGAAATTTTCACTGGATAATTACAGGGACGCCATGGGGACAGGAAACTGGCTGGTATATTTTAAGAACTCTCTAGTAATTACCTTAACGGCTGTGATACTTTCCCTGCTGTTTAATTCCATTGCAGGATACGCTTTTGCAAGACTGCGGTTTCGGGGAGCCAAGATCATGTTTTTGTTCCTGATGATAGGCCTTATGATGCCACCTCAGGTAACCATGCTTCCCACCTTCCTGATCATGGCGCAGTTCCCCTTTGCAGGGGGTAACAATCTGTTTGGGACAGGGGGAACGGGGTTGATCAATACATACGCCGGTCTGGTGATTCCGCTGGTTTCCGGCTCCTATGGTGTGTTCCTGTGTAAGCAGTTTTATGAAAATTTCCCCCGGTCACTGGATGAGGCGGCGGAAATTGATGGGGCAAATAAGTGGAAAACCTATTTTTCCATTTACCTTCCAAACTCAAAGGCTATTTTGGCTACGCTGGGACTTTTGAAGGCAGTTTCCGTATGGAACGACTATATGTGGCCGCTGATCATGACAAATTCGGAGAATATGAGAACCGTTCAGCTTGCCCTTACCATGTTTAAGACGGACACAGGTATCATGTGGAACCAGATGATGGCAGGCTCCGTGTTGGTGGCATTGCCAATGTTTGCACTGTTCCTGTGCGCCCAGAAATATTTTATACAGGGAATTGTGACATCAGGATTAAAGTGATAAGTGTATAGAGCATGGTTGGAATGAAAAATAGTCAACGGCATAATAAATTGCTCTTTCCGGATTTTGCAAAAGCCGTATACGCAAGCTTTTGCAAGTCCGAAAGGCAATTTCTAATGCCGTTGACAATATGATTTGTCTGTAAATGCAGACGGAAAGGCTATGATAGAGAGACTGTTATGGAAAGACCAAATATTTTGTTTTATTTTACGGACCAACAGCGGGCGGACACCTTAGGCTGCTATGGTCAAAAGTTGGATATCAGTCCCAATTTGGACACCCTGGCGAGAGAAGGGGTGGTATTTGAAAAGGCTTTTACGGCCCAGCCCGTGTGCGGGCCCTGCAGAGCGCTCTTTCAAACAGGGCGATACCCCACGGAAATCAACTGCTTTCGGAACGGGCAGCCCCTTCCACTAGATTGCAAAACCGTTGCAGACTATATGAATGAGGCGG
Source organism: uncultured Lachnospiraceae bacterium (assembly GCA_910585075.1). Taxonomy (GTDB): domain Bacteria; phylum Bacillota; class Clostridia; order Lachnospirales; family Lachnospiraceae; genus Suilimivivens. Next base: position 7,221 of record CAJUED010000073.1, on the reverse strand, counting down.
GGTATGAGAATGCGTATGTGGGGAAATGGCATTTAGCAAGCCATCGGGACAGCTACAGCGTGCCCCCGGATATAGATTATGAGACGACAGCCATTCCTTTGGAGCGCCGGGGCGGCTACAGGGGCTTTTGGAGAGTGTCGGATGTTTTGGAGGCAACCTCCCACGGTTATGACGGTTATGTGTTTGATGAGAACATGAATAAATGTGAATTTAAGGGATACCGGGCGGATTGTATCACGGATTTTGCACTGGAGTTTCTGGATGGCTTCAAGGGAGAGAAGCCTTTCTTTCTGACCATATCCCACATAGAGCCTCACCACCAGAATGACAGAAACTGCTATGAAGGGCCGGAGGGCTCTAAGAAAAGGTTTGGGGATTACGAGCTCCCGGAGGATTTAAAGGCTCTTGGGGGCGATGCGGATGAAATGTATCCGGATTATCTTGGGTGTTGCAAAAGTCTGGACGACAATTTGGGACGTGTGATACAAAAGCTGAAGGAAAAAGGGCTGTATGACAATACCATTATCATATACGCTTCAGACCACGGCTCCCATTTCAAAACCCGGAACAGAGACGCCCATATGTTAGGGGGAGATGATTATAAACGTTCCTGTCATGACGCCTGCCTGCAGGTTCCCCTTGTGATTGCGGGCCCCGGATTTAGCGGCGGGAAAAGGATTAGAGAGCTGGTGAGCACGGCCAGTCTGCCGAAAACCTTTTTATCCATGGCAGGAGTGGATGTGGGTGATGCCATGATAGGGGAAGATTTGAAGGACGTGGCAGATGGAAAGACTGACGGACGTAAAAATCAGATTTTTGCCCAGATCAGTGAGAGCCGCACAGGGCGGTGTATCCGCACGGAGGATTACCTGTACAGCGTCTATGCGCCTGGACAGGACGGATGGCAGGAAGGTGGCAGCGATTATTATGAGGAGGACTTCTTCTATGATTTAAAGAAGGACCCTTATGAGCTGGAAAACCTGGCAGGCAGCCCGGAATATGAAATGGTGCGTAAGGAACTGGCAGAGCTGCTCCTTGACGAGATTGAGAAAGCGGAAGGGGTAAGACCGGTGATTGCACCTTATAAAAATTGATAGACACTGAAAATAAATATAATAGTTAAAAGCTCCTGCCTCTAAAAAGAAGCAGGAGTTTTTATTCAATAAGCCGATTCGCGAAGCGTGGCGGCGTTTGATGTGCAAGGCAGCGTTTGATACAATATTTGTTATTTAGCGCTCCGCCCGCTTAGGACCAACTGTGCCGATAATGAGCAGGCACGCAATCAGCAGGAAAAAGCCCAGCGGCAGGGGTATCCATGGATTTTGTACAAATCCCGCAATTATGTATGTAACGAAGGATACGGCTGCAACCAGCAAAGCGTAAGGCAGCTGGGTAGTCACATGGTTTACGTGGTCACACTGGGCGCCGGCGCTTGCCATAATGGTGGTATCGGAAATGGGCGAGCAGTGGTCACCGCACACGGCTCCTGCCATACAGGCTGAAATGGAAATAATCATCAGTCTGGGGTTGGAGTTTGCAAACACTGCAACTACAATGGGAATCAGAATACCAAAAGTTCCCCATGAGGTTCCTGTGGAGAAAGCAAGGAAACATCCAACCAGGAAAATAATGGCGGGCAAGAAGTTCATAAGCCCCTTTGCACTGCCTTCCATAGCTGCGGCAACAAATGTAGCGGCGCCAAGGCTGTCGGTCATTGCCTTTAAAGTCCATGCAAAGGTCAGGATTAAGATGGCAGGCACCATTGCCTTAAATCCATCCGGAAGACAATCCATACATTCGCTGAAGCTAAGCACCCGTCTGATTAAATAAATAACAATCGTGATGATGATGGCAAAGATACTTCCAAGGGCAAGTCCCACAGAAGCATCCGAATTGGAAAAAGCGGTGACAAAATTTTCACCCTGGAAAAATCCGCCGGTATAAATCATTCCAATCACACAACAGATAATCAATGTGATAATGGGAATGACCAGGTCGATGACTTTGCCCTTGGAATTGACAGAGGCATTGTCCTGCTTAGCAACAGTTTTGCCGGAGGTGAACAAATCACCCTTGAGGGCATTCTTTTCATGGGTCTGCATGGGACCGTAATCAATGTTCATCAGGATGATGGCAATCATCATAACAAGAGTGAACAGGGCGTAATAGTTATAGGGAATCGCTCGGATAAAAATGGAAAATCCGTCTTCTCCTTCCACAAAACCGGACACGGCCGCCGCCCAGGAAGAAATGGGAGCAATGATGCAGACAGGCGCTGCCGTAGCATCAATCAGATAGGCTAACTTTGCCCGGGAAATCTTGTGCTCGTCTGTGACGGGCTTCATTACACTGCCCACGGTCAGGCAGTTGAAATAATCGTCAATAAAGATAAGAACGCCAAGAGCAACGGTGGCAAGCTGTGCGCCTGCACGGTTTTTGATCTTCTCTTTGGCAAAATGCCCGAATGCGGCGGAGCCTCCCGCCCGGTTCATCAGGCTTACCATTGCCCCTAAAATAACAAGGAATATTAAAATGCCCACATTGTAGCTGTCGGAAAGTACAGCTACAAAGCCATTGTTAAATATGTGGGTGAAGGTTCCCTCGAAGGAAAAGCCTGAATAAAACAGGCCGCCTACCAAAATTCCCACAAACAAAGAGCTGTAAACCTCCTTGGTGATAAGTGCCAGTAAAATTGCTACGATAGGCGGGACAAGAGCCCAGAAGGTAGCATACATAGAAGGCTGACTTGCGCCTTCCTCTGCGGCAAGGGCGACCATGGGCGCTGTCAGAATGCACAGGGACAGGGCAGCCATGCCTGCAAGAAGTCCACGTTTTAATTTTTTCATAAGTATAACCCTCCTCTCATTGGGTTGGACAATTTATTGTAGCATCATGTATGATAAAAACCAAGTGTTTTTGCGTATAAAAATGAAAAAATGGTTATTTTCATGCAATTATGAGGATGTGGAGACCCGGACGCTCAGAGCGAGCAGATATTCAGTCGTCACCGCGCTCTCGCTCTATAAAAACGCAGCAGGCGCTAAGCTCAAAAAAACTTCGCTAAGCGCTGGCGTTTTTATAAGGGTTCCTCACTGAATATCTGCTCGCTCTGAGCTGTGTTTTGGCTTAGCCAATAAAGCTAATATGGAACTGAATTGTGATATGTCCTTAATCTTTCATGGCAGATTTAATGTAGATTGCTGTGCCGGCATGAAGAAACCGGGGAGAATGGTGAATAACTTTTTACTACAGGGAGGTTTATTAAAAGTTTGTTCATTGAAATTTAGTAAGTGATAAATTGTGGTGGAGAAGGTGGGTGGGATGATGTATAATTATGTAGTGTTTGGAGTGGCGGGATAGTTGTGGATTGGATGATGGGTTTTTAGAGTCGGCAGAGTATGCGGAAAATAAGTGGAAGTAGGAACGGTTTGGCTGGAAGTTGGACTGTTACGGGAAATAGATAGTGGGAATGATATATGAATAGTGTTTACAGGGATATTTTCAGGGCGATTCATGAGGGGAAGTGGCTTCAGATTGAATATCGGAATAAAGAAAATCAGGTTACGAAGTATTGGATTGGGATTCGGGGGCTGAATATTGGAAGGCGGTCGCTTTCGGTGGATGGGCTGCACTTGGGGATGTATACCATAGAGTCCTATGAGTGTATTTATATGGATTCCATTCTTTCTTCGGAGATTGTGGAAGGGTCTTACTGTGAAATTAATCGGAAGCTGGTGGAGGATATCCATGTAAATCCCCATAAATATAAGGGGCTGTTTGACAATGTTGCAAATTTAAAAATTTTGAATTATCTGGAAATGTGTAACCGGATGGATACTACGCCTTACTATTCGGAATTTAAGCTGGTGAAATATCTGGACAGGGATACTTTTCGGGGGGAAAGCCTTGTGCTCAGCGAGGAGCAGTTTCGGTATATTGTGAAAAACTTCCAGTTTAAGACGGAGGATTCCAAAAAGGACGGGAAGCTTGCCATGCAGCAGCTGGGGATGAATGTGCTGAGCATTCATACGAACAGGGGGCTTTATGTGTTGGCTTACAGAAAGCTCCAGCTGGATGTGAAAAAGAAAATATTGCGGCCGGCGGAGGATATCACTGTCTGCACGGAGTTTACCTGCAATGGGGTGACGGAAAGTGTCCGCCGGTTTCTGGATGCGGAGGATTACGAGCTTTTAGAGGAATTTGAGAAGAATCAGGAGCGGATTAAGGATGCCGTCACCAGTTATAATAAACAGGTGATAGGGGTTGACGATATGCCTTATGTGATTGGGCTTGGAATGGATATCGTGCTGGACCTGCGCAGTGAGTATAAGGCAATTATTGACATGTATCATGGGGAAAAGGCCACTGTGCCAATCCGGGCCTTTTTCGGGGATTTGTTGAATCGGCCGGTGAGAAGGAAGGCGTATCCTATTACATTGCTGAATCAGCAGATTAATCTGGATCAGCTTCTTGCAATCAACAATGCAATGAAATTTCCGCTTGCCTATATTCAAGGGCCTCCCGGAACAGGGAAAACCAACACCATCATTAACACTATTGTCACCGCCTTTTTTAACGAGAAAACGGTGTTATTTTCCTCTTACAACAATCATCCTATCAGCGGCGTGTTTGAAAAGCTTTCCGGGTTATCCTATGCAGGAAAAAGGATTCCTTTTCCGGCTCTGCGCCTTGGCAATCAGCAGAAGGTGGAGGAGGCCATCAACTACATAAAAAGGATTTATGAGGAAACCAGGGAAATCAAGATTTTTGAAGGGACCCTGGACAGGAGGAAGGACGGCAGGATAGAGAGGGCAAAGAAGCTTTCGGACCTTCTGAAAAAATATGAGGAGGTTCTGGATTTAAAGGAGCGCAGCGAAACTTTAAACCGGATGATGGAATATCAGGATAAGGTAAACGGCTCCATCAGTCTTTTGCCTTTTCAGGCGGATTTACAGGGCAGGCAGCTTGTGCAGGTGGAGCGGCAGATTGCGGAGCGGGGAGAGATAACGGACGGGGACGCCATTGCCCTTTTGGACAATGACCAGGAGGAGTTGTACCAATATTTGTACTACACATCCGCAAGATACATCAAACGGCTGGACGAGGCGAAATATGATGACCTGCGGCAGATTCTTTTTATGGAGGATAAAAAGAAACGGATTGAGGGGTTTAACAAGTATTTAAGTGAGGAAGAAAATGTAAGAAAATTGCAGAGAGTGTTTCCTATTATGATCACCACCTGTATTTCCGCTCATAAGTTAGGGGCTCCCGGGCCCATGTTTGACATGGTGATTATGGACGAGGCAAGCCAGTGCAACACTGCGGTGTCCCTTGTGCCCATTATCAGAGGGGAGAGCCTGATGCTGGTGGGAGACCCACAGCAGCTCAATCCGGTGATTTTGTTAGGGGAGCTGGATAACCGGCTTTTGCGGAAAAGGTACAATATTTCAGATGAGTATGATTACAGGAAAAATTCCATTTACAAAACCTTTCTGGCCTGTGATTCCGTAAGCGACGAGATTCTCCTGCACAACCATTACAGGTGCAATGAAAAAATCATAGAGTTCAATAACAAAAAATATTACAATTCAAAGCTCAGCATTGCCTCAGGCAGCAGGGAAAATCAGCCGCTTTTGTATGTGGATATTCCGGGCAGCAGCAGTGAAGTCAAAAACACCTCTCCCGGGGAGGTTCGTGAAATCATACGGTACGCCGCAGCAAATCAGGATAAGACAATTGGGGTGATCACCCCTTTTGTGAACCAGCGGAAAATGATAGAGGAAGCTATAGAGCAGGAGAAGCTGACCAATGTGTCCTGCGGCACGGTCCATGCTTTTCAGGGGGACGAAAAGGATGTGGTTTTATTTTCTACCGCCATTACCGGGCTTACCGGGGCGGGGACTTATAACTGGCTGAAAAATAATAAAGAGCTGATCAATGTTGCCACCTCAAGGGCAAGGGACAAGCTGATTGTGCTTTCGGACTTTGCAAACCTGTCAAGGCTTCACCAGGAGGCGGATGACGATTTGTTTGAGCTGGTGGAGTATGTGAAAAAGAACGGGGCCTCACAGGTGACCCAGAAGACGGCCGCCTCAAGGGCTCTTGGAGTAAAGCCTTTCAGCACCCGGACAGAGGAGGCTTTTCTGGAAAATATGACCCATGCCCTTCAAAATATCTGGCTGTCCCAGAAGCGGTATACCATTCACAGAGAGGTGCCTATCTCACAGGTTTTTATGGACAATATCAGCCATGACGATTTGTTTTATTCCGGGCGGTTTGATTTTGTGGTGTTTGAGACCGAGGGGAAAAGGGAGATTCCCATTCTGGCCATTGAGCTGGACGGGAAGGAACATTTCGAGGATGAGATTGTGCGGGCCCGGGATGAAAAGAAAAATCGGATATGCAAAGCCCATAATTTGCAAATTATCCGTGTAGAAAACTCCTATGCAAGACGATATAATCATATAAAGCAGATTTTGGTGGATTATTTTTCACACAGACATTAAAAAGTGCCTGTGGGTAACGGCTCGGACAGAAGGCTGAACTTGTTACGCCGGCAGGGAGCAGGAAATATCCGCTGTGGAAGGGAGAAGAGTGAAAGATTTTTCAAATCTTTCACTCCACAAGTTTGTGTCTGCGCTGCATCCACAAACTTTCAAACATTCATGCTTGTATGTGCAAAAAAGCAGCGCAGAAATGAGGTAAATTATGTTGGTAGGTGCAAATGTAAATAACAGAGAGTGGAATGAGAGATATGCTGCGGGGAAAGGGGTACGCGGTGGTGTGGAACAGAAAAATGACGCCGCACAGGCAGTGCCCGGAGGAGAAAAAGAGGACGCCGTAGATTTTATGGATTTACTTAAGGAGAAAAAGGCTGAAATTTTTAAGAAGGTAATAAACGGGGAGACAGAGCCCAAGATTCAGATTGGTTCCCAGGCCTTTACGGAGAAAGAATGGGACAGACTGCTTAAGCAGTTTGACTCGGCTGAGGATGCCATTAAGGAGAAGATGCGGGAGGAATTTGCAAAGCGTCTTAGGAATCAGGGGAAGAAGGCAGAGGCGGAGGAAGTGGAAGATAAGGAAATCGAAGCCGGGAAAACCGAACAGGGGAAGAAGTGGTATGGTTCGGATACGGAACTGGAAAATATGCTTGCGCAGTTATTATAAACCTCAATAGTAAACCGAGATTCCCGTCCAGAGGGGAAAATCAGATACAAACAG
>CAJUED010000072.1 GCA_910585075.1 uncultured Lachnospiraceae bacterium | reverse complement strand
CGCACAGGGAGTGACAAAGATATGGATGCAGATGTGCTTTCCATGAGACTATTTCAATCCACACTCCCGCACAGGGAGTGACTGTGGCAAGTCGGAAACAGTCACAAAGATTATTGAGATTTCAATCCACACTCCCGCACAGGGAGTGACTGAGCGTCGTGCAGAAGCACTGGATGCGGCAGTGATTTCAATCCACACTCCCGCACAGGGAGTGACCTGATGCTTTTATTTCTGGTGTACCTCCAAATTTGATTTCAATCCACACTCCCGCACAGGGAGTGACATGTTGTATCCGGTTTTGAGGGTGGCGACCTTGATATTTCAATCCACACTCCCGCACAGGGAGTGACTCATTAAAGTGGTTCTGGACGAAATAAATCGAAATATTTCAATCCACACTCCCGCACAGGGAGTGACCACAAGCCAAGTCCAGAACTTCCCCGGCATCTGTATTTCAATCCACACTCCCGCACAGGGAGTGACGAAAGGAGATATAATAATAAAATCAGCATATTGGAATTTCAATCCACACTCCCGCACAGGGAGTGACAGACGCTGACGGCGGAAATTGAAAATGAGGAGAGGATTTCAATCCACACTCCCGCACAGGGAGTGACTTTATGCACCTACCGGTACAGTGATGTGAACATTATTTCAATCCACACTCCCGCACAGGGAGTGACGACCGAATGAGCGGGAAAATGTATACTGACGATTTCAATCCACACTCCCGCACAGGGAGTGACCGCCTAGGCAAGCGCAAGCGGTCACTGCCTTGCTATTTCAATCCACACTCCCGCACAGGGAGTGACCTAAAGAAACTTGAGGAAAGGGGGCTGAAAACTTATTTCAATCCACACTCCCGCACAGGGAGTGACTTTTAGCATTGGAAAGTATGCCGGATATGACACAATTTCAATCCACACTCCCGCACAGGGAGTGACGGACAAGACTGGAAGATGAGATATTTGACAGTCAATTTCAATCCACACTCCCGCACAGGGAGTGACTTATTAATTGCAATTACTTTCCCTAATTTTTGAATTTCAATCCACACTCCCGCACAGGGAGTGACGTAGATGCCTTTGAAGGCAAGTACAAAGGCGAAAAATTTCAATCCACACTCCCGCACAGGGAGTGACAAAAATGTATGGAGGACAATCATGGATATTTTTATTTCAATCCACACTCCCGCACAGGGAGTGACTACAGTCGCATTACCATATGCTTTATACCGCCGATTTCAATCCACACTCCCGCACAGGGAGTGACAAGACGATAGATTTCTGGTCAGAGTGGCAGAAAATTTCAATCCACACTCCCGCACAGGGAGTGACGCAGACCCACCCTATGTTTTAGGTACGAGGCATGGATTTCAATCCACACTCCCGCACAGGGAGTGACCCAAGAGCGTGATTTCTGCCCGATATATGCCAAAATTTCAATCCACACTCCCGCACAGGGAGTGACCTCACTTTCACTGCCTTGCCCTTTCATCACTTCCTATTTCAATCCACACTCCCGCACAGGGAGTGACAGCAAAAATTACTTGTTTTTATTAATATTAGAACTTTCATTTAAGCACATTTAACAAATTACATCTTACCCAATTTCATCACAAACTAAATTCATTACATTTTCTTTCCCTATTATGGTGCGAACCTCCCCGCCATTCAATGTCAGTTTCCCCTTCGCACCACTCATATCATTAGCACCCCTTCAGCCTCATAAGAAATTTTGTTACCAAAATGCTCCACCTTTTTCTGGTAATTATTTCCCAGGTTATAAAACCGAAGGCTGTCCTCCTTTTCATCAATTAATGATACAAGCTTGTCTTTTAATACCAATAGTTGTGAAGCATCCAAAACACACTCAAACACGGAATTTTGAACGCGCTGTCCATAATTAACGCATTCCTTGGCAACCTTACGCAGGCGGGTTCTTCCGGCTGCATCCTGCGTGGAAACATCATATGTAATTAGTACTAACATTCAATCACCTACTTCCATAAAAATGGCGGATACTCATCCATATCCCCCCGAATGGTTCGGGCAAGCAAAAGCGCCTGCACATAGGGAACCAGTCCCCATTCCACTTTCTCTTTTAAATATGGATGTGTTATCACTTCTTTCTTGTGATTTTGCCATGCATTAAAGAATACCTTTCTCCCGGCATCACTTAAAAAGACTGCGTTGTCCTTATGTTTCTCGAAATGAACCGCCTGAACTGCCTTTGTATTAATCAAAGTCAGGACAAATCTGTCTGCCAAAACCGGTCTTAATTCTTCCATCAAATCAAGGGCAAGAGAAGCCCTTCCCGGCCTGTCACCATGCATGAATCCTACATACGGATCCAGTCCCACGCTTGATAATGCATTTGCACAGTCACCTGCCAGCACCGTATAGGCAAATGATAATATTGCATTTATATTGTCCCGCGGCGGCCGCCGGTTTCTTGTGGTAAATTTAAAATCCTCTTTTTGGTTTAATATCATATTGTCAAATACGGAAAAATACTGTTCGGCAGCCTTCCCTTCTATTCCCCGGAGTTCATCTAATGCGGAGGCGCCATCTATTTTCGGCAGAGTATTATATAAGATATTTGATATCTCCTTGAGGCTCTCAGCGTCTACGCGATATGCATGGTCGCGCAGCGTGCGCTCTATACTCCACCTGCTATTAAAAACTTTTCCGAGAATCATATTTTTGGCATATATAATATTTCTATTATCATCATCCGATATTCTGTACTGCTCTTTCCGCAGAAGCACGTTTCCATATTCCTTTCCCACGGCTCTTGCCAGGAATTTACCTCTGGGAGAAAAGAAACTCATTCCTATTTGCCGCTCTGCGCAGGCGCCCATCAACGCAGGGCTTGCCCCCTTATAAGTGAAGCATACAATATTCTCCAATGTATGTAGAGGAAATCTTCCTAGCGTTTTCTCTCCATCCTGTATCACAATGTTTTCGCCCTCAAGGGTCAGATAACAGTTTTCCGTCATAACATATAAAGTATTTAATAATTTCCGCACTTTAACCCCCTGATTTCATCATTTGTCTCTAATCCCCTGCTCAATATATTCTCTGACCTTCATGGTCTTTTCTAACTTGGGAATACATAGATTTTCCAGGGAACAGGCTTTACATTGTTTGGTTTTCTTTACATTGGGCGTATATCCCTTTTGGAACAAATCATGCATTTCTCCGGCCATTTTCTTTACCTTCGTCCGAAGCTCATCAGTAAATTCCACACGAACACGCCGCCTGCTCTCTCCATAATATAAATATCCTTCCGCTATATCCGTTTGGAACATTTCCTCCAGGCAAATTGCCTGTGCACAGAGCTGCAGTTCATCCGCGTTATTTTCCTTTGGCCGCCCGTGCTTATATTCTATGGGTATTGGATCCCATTTTTCATCATACCCAAACAGTTCAACGCCATTTTCACTCTGGTGAAATTCAACAACATCACATTGCCCGCTCAACCCAAGTTCACGTGAGGAAACACGCATTCCCCTGACCACCAGCTGGCTGCCCCGCTTTTCAAAAGAGCCTTCATCATGTGCCTTTTTATGCATCAGCTCACCGGCGGTTGTCCTGTAATTTTCTGCCCATTGCTGTTCAATATGTATGATTGCCCACTGCCTCCTGCAAAATGCAAAATGCTGGATACCGGAAAGCATCAAATAATCTTCTTCAGAATACATTTTAAATACCTTCTATCTCTTCAAGACTTAAGTTTGGCAGAGAGTCTACCTTTATGTCATAATCTTCAAACTCCTTCGGATCATCAACCTTAGCCGTGATCTTTATAAGCCGGTGAACTTTTGCAGAGGAATACTGCCCCATAGGACAATTGTGCTTCCACCAGTATACCCTGCACACCTCCATACTCCCATCAGGTCTTGCAGACGAACTGTCATTTACAAATAATGTACGCAAAGCCTCTTTTATTTTCTCCGCATCCTCATCACTGAACCCTGTCTTTTCGGCAAGCTGGTGATTAATGCTGCCTTTAACGACATATAATGCCGAATATACTTTATGTTTCATTCCCATAGTATCGGAAGACTTCTTTTCTTTTGTTTCGCTGTTCACGCTTTTTGTAATCTGCATGCTGTCAATTGATATAGGCAGGACGCTAAAAGCACAATGTACGGAAACCGGTCCTCTCACCCCCACAGATACGCTGTCATCTTTAAATGCAAATACCTGTCCAAAGCTGCGGACGTCCATCCATGTCTCACAGGCCGCTTTTGCATAAGCCTCCCTGTCCTTATCTTTAAGGGCTTTCTGCATTAAAGCATTACTTTTTGCCCTCTCCGCTAGGCTCCTGTATTCATCAACGGTACGGTCATCACTCTGTACAAAAATGTTTTCCCCCATGTCCTGCAATCTGTTTCTGATTTTTCTTTTAATACACACATCCGATATTTCTCCAAATCCGTCATAAGTCTCCCGCGGTCTGTTTCCATTTAAAGGGTCTCCATTTGGATTTGCATTCTTTACCATTATCAGAACTTCAAAATCGATTTTGTTTGTAAATTCGCTCATTTTCTCTCTCCTTTACGCTTCTTTGTTTTTAAAATAATTTCTCATGTATTCCATCTGCTGATAGTATCCCGGCAGATACATTTCCGACAGTGCTGCATTGTCGAATCCGTTTTCCGCCAAATGTGACATTATTTCCCCTGCCCATTCCTCAAACTTCGCCAGCTCAAAACCGTTTAATTTTTTCTCATAGGCAATCAAATTCTCCCTTATGGTTTTTGACGTTTTCGCCGGCCTGCTGCTGTACGCATTCCAATAGCGCTTTGCATTGGTAGTTCGTCTCTCCTTTACCTTCCCGTTTTCATCATATTCAAACAATGCCCTTTGTTCCATATAATCATATACTGCCAACAGTCGTCCAAATAGGACATTCCTGTTATTCACATTATCCTCCAGAAAAGTATCCATCGTTCTGTCTCCCTCCTCATAATTAAACCGTATCATTGCACACACAACACATAGTACATCATTGTACCATACAAAATCACTCATGGTCTGCGGCATGGAAGCCCTGCGTGCCCCTGCCCTGATAATATCAGCGGGAATTCTGACTCCCTTTTTAGTTATACATGGAAGTAGTCGTTTCACAGTTCCCCGTATCAGCTTACTATCTGCCTCCAGCCATTCTGACCTTTGTACGCCAAATGCCGCGAGAGCCATATCTCTGGGTGACGGCGTACACTCACAGGTGATTCTCTTTTTTCCCTCCTCGAATTTCTCCAGCTTTATGTTACGGCGCCATTTACAATGATTCTGCCAGTTTAATATGGCGTCAATATACTGCCTTCCCCCCATCTCATCATAATACACCACCGAAAGCCGTCCTGTTGTAGCTGCGTCCAATGCAATCATTGCCACTTTGTCATCCGTTCTGACTTTTCCCGCATATCCATTTACCGCATGATTAAACTGCTCCGCAAAATATTTTCCGGTATCGTTTTTACTTGTATCTGATTTTTCATCAGAATCCAAACTATCAAAGTCAAAATCAAAGTCATCCATATCCCCGTAGGCATTTACAGAATCCTTCATCATATCAGGAACCGGCATGTCCCTGTTTGCAATCCAGCAGACAATTGCTGACTCGTCCCGGGTATATCCCTGTTTTTGAAGCAGCCATCTTAAAGCATTATGCGCTTTTTGAGAAGTATCATATCCAACGGCAAAGGCCTGTTCCTTTGATGTAAATCTTCCACGATACGTAAACCCGGACTCATCATTTCCTGAAATCAGCTTTGCTTTATCTCCACTGTTTCGTATTTTGGAGGGATGCTTATCGGAACAGGCTTCTGTTTTTCCTGTCACATAACAGAGCTTTTCCTCTCCTGCTTTTTGCTGATAAAATGTACTGTATCCCTCATATAAGTCCTGATTTTTCCACACTTCCTGCGGTCTGCTGCCTCCGTAGACCCTGAATCTTACATTTGCTCCCGTCTGGCCCTGTCCCTGTATTTTCACTTTATCCGTCAATTTTCCATTGTTGTCCAATTCCAGTACTTTACTCGCCAGTAAATCATTTATCAATGTTCCTTTTCCAAGATATCTGTATACCGCCTGCACCATAGGGTGTGTGTGAGCTGATTCGGCCCACTCCTTAAGCTGTTCTATATAGGCCTCATAGTATTTTTCCTTCTTATCACCTGTAAATAAGCTATAATCCCCTGCCGTATAGCAGAGCTTATCACATAGAGGATGCGGTGCAATACCGCTGCTTCTGGCTGCAGAATCCTCGGTAACCGGAATAATCGTAATGATGTCCTTTCCTTTTTCAAGCTTTTCCGCATCCTGAAAGTTGCCGTCTTCGTCAATTGCCACTTCTATTTGAGCATTAAAAGTAGAATGAGAGAGCGGAAGTAATACCGCCTGTCCGTTTTTATCTTTCCCAGCCAGTTCGGAATAAACATCATAGGTTTCAGCTAAAGTCTTTAACCACCCCAAATAAATCACCTCCTTCAAATTCCTTTACTCCCCTGAAATTTTTGTCCGTGGTAAACTGCTTCTGGTTTGATTCTCGTATCAAATTTCTTATTTCGCATTCCTCCGGACGGGGAAAATGAATGACCCCTTTTATCATTCTGGCATTCCAGAGCCGCACAGTCATTTTCCCCTTTTCTTCCTCTCTGACGGCCTCATCCGGATAGGTGATTCCGTGTACCATAATGCCAAATGATAAATCGGCATCATCATATGCCCCCCTTCCCTCCTGGATTGGGCAGGGCTCCACATATCCCTGGCATTCTCTTGCCCCTAAAAAAATATCCCTTCTGCCCCCTCTCTCCAGCATTCTCCTTGCTATGTCATAATGTTTATTTTCGTTTCTGTCATGGGCCAGATCCTGCCTGTTCTCATTCCATTCAAAGTGGGCTTTTACACGATATTCCACATCCTTTAAATAAGTATAATAAGACAAATCATTTCCGCCGTTATATTTAATTGGTCTTATGCCCTTAGATTCTGTCTGTATCACATTCATAATACGGCACTCGTCAATGACCCATGTGATGGTAGGTTTCCAGTAAACAGACTCCGTTATCCCCTTCAGCGCCTGATAGGTAGGTATTTGATAGCTGCATTTCTCGCCCCCAATCTTTGACAGAGGATCCGTAAATAACGCATATTTTCCAAAAACACTATATTCAATAACATTTGGCTTGTCCATATTTCTCACACATCCTTTCATTTGCTCCTTAGTGCTCTATATGCTATCGTATTTCTTCCCGCTTCCAACGGCCCACAAGTTTGGGCATCCGCATAAATTAAAATATAAGTACTTCCCACTCCGGTGTAATCCCATAATCTTCATTGTAAGCCCCAGGTGCAGCCACCATGTATAAATCAGGTATTTTATCACTTACCGGCTGTATCAATCCCTCCAGCTTCTTCAACTGATTTTTCCTGACATTGACAGTATATCTCTGCGCCTGCCGTATATATCGTTTTATATCCGCCATGTCAGAGGCCTCCTGAATTAATCTTATAAGCTCTTCTCCCTTTTGGTAAGGTACAATTGCACCAAAAGACCGGTCATCTATCACTCTGTAGGCCTGGCCTGCTGTTTTATATGCCTGATTCATGTGGTTTTTCTTTTCCCTGGCTCCGAAACCTCTTGATAATAACTCTATGATGTTCGTATCCGATTTTTCTATGGGGAAATTCATTTTATCTGTTGCGTTCAGATATACATCTTTATAATATTTGTCCATCCACCTTGGCATTAAGAGGTTGTCCGATTTTTCACTGTTATTGAATTGATGAATCACACTCTTTGTCACTCTTTCATTTTGGCGCAGTTCTTCCAGATTCCCGGTGTTTTCGCCTTCAAGTATTATCAAATGGATCATGCCCCATTCCCTCTCCCCGTTTCTGTTGCAACGCCCTGCGGTCTGGGCCAGGCTATCCAGCCCTGCCATAGAACGATATACACACTCGAACGAGATGTCCACACCGGCCTCTATTAAATTAGTGCTGACAACCACAACATTTTCTTCCCTTTTCTCCAGAATCTCTTTTATATATTTGATTTTGTTGCTTCTGTGCTCTGCACACAGATTTGTTGTAAGATATTCCACATGAATACCCTGTGCCTTTAAAATATCATACAAATTCCTCACCGCTGATTTCGTATTTAAAACCACAAGGATAGACTGGTACCTTACCGTCTGTTTTATAATTTCACTTCCAAGACTTTCGAAGGTATACTTTTCATTCATTTCAGGGGTATGGATTTTAACGCGGTCAAATTTATAAAACCAATCCTCCATATTATCAATTATATATTTGGGCTCGCTATAGCAGATTGGACATTCCGCTTCCTCCAAGGTCGGCTGCGTGGCCGTACACAAAATAATATTTGTATTGCATACCATATTCAGGAAATTAACCATATAATTAAAGGTATGCACACATTTTAACGGCATGGACTGCACCTCATCAATAATTACAACTCCATTTACAAGCCGGTGCATCCGCCGTACGGCCTCTTTTTTGTCTGAAAAAAGCGTATTCATAAACTGTACAAAGGTTGTACAGATAAACGGTTCTTCCCAGTTGACGTCATATCTTGACACTTCACCAGACCTGTAGTCCTCATTCTCCTCCGGCTCATTTTGAATCACTGACGAATGATGCTCCAGTATCCATTTGTCACTGCCAACAGCATCCCGAAACACCTGGGCGTTTTGCTCCGTTATGCTGATATAAGGCGACACATAAATGATCCGCTCTGTTTCCAGATGCAGCCTGCAATACTCCAACGCATATCCAAGTCCACTGAGGGTTTTCCCGCCGCCGGTCGGAATCGACAGACAATATATTCCCGCCGGGTGTTTTGCAAATTGTCTACATTTATCCTGTAATAGATTTCTGGCCTCAAAGATTTCCTTTTCCTTATCCGTTAATGGAAATCTTTCTACGGAGTGCCTCTTTTTTTCCATATATAGATTAAAATTTTCCCCAGCCTCTTGAAATACTTCTTTGGAATTGTATGTAGATTGTCCGGATAATGTATCAACATTATCCATAAAATTCGAAGTTGCCTCCCAATCTGAATCAATCAATATAGATAAGATCAGGCGCTGCAGACACGCCAGCAAAAAAGATTTGCAATCGGATAATGTTTCTTTTGAAACTCTTTTATCCTTAGACCACAGCAAAGATTTTAACTTTAAAAACAATTCTTTGACTTCATCCCATACCAGATTAAATTCTTCCGATGCATTCATGAAAATTTTATCAAGCTCATATTCCCCTAAATATCCTTGTTTTGAATTTGTCAATGCTTCCTCATAGTCATCAACCTTGCTTAACTTCTTTGAAAATATATCGTTATGGTCTATATCAACACAGTCAAACAGGCCATGGTGAGCCGCCACCGCATAAGAAATCATTTCCACCATAATCTTTCTATTGCCGGAAGCTTCATGATACCTATCGTAAATGAACTTTGCCCCTGTGGATGCATGCGCAATGGTTCCCTTTAATTTTTGCCTTGTATCTTTATCAGCATGTATATACTCATCAAATATTTGCTTATTTTTCCCCATATCATGGCAAAGGCCGCACAATAACATAATTTGTGAAATTCCGCACCTCTTTCCTTTTTCACTACACAAAAAAGCTGTGCTTTTTGTGTGCTCCGCCACTGATTCTTCTCTTTGAAGCCCATCCTCCGAAATATGCGCAACCAAATAAATTTCCTCCTTAAATTCGCCAGATTTTTGGTTTTCAGACATTTTAGCCCTCAATTATTTCTGTCTGATTATTCCTTTTATCCCTTGTTATCAAGTAAATATTTGCTTTTTGGGGCAAAATATTTGTATAATTATAATACCATAGTATTTTTTGTCAATCAATATTGTCCCTTTTCCATCTGCAATCGGAAAGTTATTGACAAACATCTTTATCCAACATAAACTGTAGAATAAAAATACAAACAGGACTTTCTGGTAAAAGGCGTCAGGAAACAGGGTGTCAATTACCTGTAATGATGGCGTGTTCGCAGGAATTGACCTTTGTATCGACAAAAATCATTTCGAAGTTGGCATAGATAAATAAAATTTTGAATGGAGTCAGGTCTGATTGGCTATTACCTCCATAACCTGCTGCCTAAAAGAAAACTATCACAGAAGCGAGGACAAAATGTACATAGGAGATTTACATATCCACTCCCGATATTCCCGGGCAACCAGCAAGGATTGCACACCGGAACATCTGGATATGTGGGCACGGAAAAAAGGAATTGATATTATAGGAACCGGCGATTTTACTCACCCTGCGTGGCGTCAGGAGCTGACCGAAAAACTGGAACCTGCAGAAGACGGTTTGTATGTACTGAAAAAGGAATACTGCCTTGATAAGGCACCCTCCCACCGGCCCCGTTTTGTAGTCACCGGGGAAATCAGCTCTATTTATAAAAGTAAAGACAGGGTAAGAAAAGTACACAGCCTTTTAATCCTGCCAAGTCTGGAAGACGCCGAGGCACTGGCAAGACGCCTGGAGTTAATCGGAAATATTCATTCTGACGGCCGTCCTATTCTGGGAATTCCATGCCGGGATTTGTTGGAGATCATGCTGGAAACCAGCCCCAAAGGCATTTACGTGCCCGCCCATATCTGGACGCCGCACTTTTCCCTGTTTGGTGCCTTTTCCGGATTTGACCGGATTGAGGAATGCTTTGAAGATTTGACGCCCCACATCCATGCCCTGGAAACCGGGCTTTCCTCGGACCCGCCCATGAACTGGCGGGTAAGCGCCCTGGACCGCTTCAATCTTATTTCCAATTCCGACGCCCATTCACCGGCCAAGCTTGGCAGGGAGGCCAATTTATTTGACATAGAGCTTTCCTACGATGGTCTCTCCCGCGCCATCCAGGAAGGAAAAGGCCTGGCAGGCACCATTGAATTTTTCCCCGAGGAAGGAAAATACCATTTTGACGGCCACCGAAAATGTGGATTATGTATCAGTCCTTCCGAAACAATAAAATATGGAAATAAATGCCCTGTATGCGGCAAGAAAATAACCATTGGCGTATTAAACCGCGTGGAACAGCTGGCGGACCGGGATGAGGGCTTTGTCTTGCCATCTGCCCGCCCCTTTGAAAGCGTTGTGCCCCTTTTAGAAGTCATAGGCGCCTCCACAGGTATTTCTTCTTCCGGGAAAAAAGCCGCGGAGCAATATCAGCACATGATAACCGCCCTTGGCCCGGAATTTTCCATTTTACGGCAAATACCCATTGAAGATATCCGAAAGGAAGCCGGTCCTCTCATCGCAGAGGGGATTGACAGACTACGCAGGGGCCAGGTGCAGAGGACGCCGGGCTTTGACGGGGAATACGGGAAAATAGGCCTGTTAACTCCGGATGATATCAGTATGCTTGAAGGTCAGATATCCCTCTTTACCGCCGCGGAACTTCAAACCTTGAACCAACCGCAAAAAGCAGAACCGGAAGAAGACGGCCTCTCCCGGCACAAAGTACCTGATGATGAGAAAGCTGACTTCTCCTCATCCAAAATATCGGCCGAAAAAAACGCTGACGACCTCTCCCCGCACAAAATACCGAATGAAAAGGCACCACAGCCCTTGCAAAGTTCTTCACCACACCAGGAATATCAGATTCTCAATGAGCAACAGCGAAAAGCGGTAGAGCAAATCGGCCGCAGCATAGCTGTTATAGCTGGCCCAGGCACCGGCAAGACCAAAACTCTGATTGCCCGACTGGATTATCTGCTGAATGTCCGCAAAGTGCTGCCTGAAGAAATCACAGCGGTAACTTTCACCAACAAAGCGGCGGAGGAAATGACCACCCGAATGCATCACAACGTCCCGGAGAAAAAGCAGGCCCAGCACCATCCAAAAGCTTCCGGAAGCCCATCCGTCCGGATTGGAACATTTCATTCCATCTGCAACCGTTTCCTTCAAGATGCCGGGCTTTCTTTCGTGATAGCTGACACCGGGCTTCAAGTCGAGCTGGCGGAAAAAGCATTGCGGGAATTTGAGAGAAAGGATTCCCCCACGGGATTCCTGCAGAAACTCTCCCAGGTTAAAAATGGCCTTTCAGAGGCAGATGAAAAGAATGGCCGGGTATATGAATTATATCAAAGGCTGCTGCGGGAAACCGGGGCAATGGATTACGACGACCTTCTTCTGGAAACATTGCGGTTGATGGCAGATATCCCGGAAGATGCGCCAGAGAGGAAATGCTTTTCTTATCTGCTCATTGACGAGTTTCAGGACATCAATCCCCTCCAATACCGCCTGATAAAAGAATGGACCCGGGGCGGTCAGGAATTATTTGTGATTGGGGATCCTGACCAGTCCATCTATGGTTTCCGGGGCTGCACTCCACACATCTTCCAACGACTGTCCGAAGAATATCCGGGCCATATTACAATTCGCCTTGAGGATAACTATCGCTCCACACCGGATATCCTGAAAGCGGCCCTGGGCGTAATATCTCATAACCAGGGAGGCACCAGACTCATGACCGCACACAGGGAAACCAAATCCTCTGTCCGCATTATATCGGTACAGGATAAACGGCGGGAAGCAATTTTTATAGCCAAAGAAATCAACCGACAGATAGGCGGTATTGACATGCTGGATACGGAAGAAAGCAGTTTAAACGGAGAGCACCCAGTCCGGGGATTTTCAGATATTGCGGTGCTCTACCGAACCCACAGGCAGGCTGCCCTCCTCGAAAAGTGTCTTCGTCAGGAAGGGATTCCTTACCAGGTGGCCGGTCGGGAAGATTTTCTGACAGAACGTGATGTGCGCGCTACACTGTATTTCTTTTATCAGACACTCTATCCTAGGGAAAAAGCCCCGGAAGAACTGTGCCGCAGATTACTTTTCCATTATCTGAAAGAATCTCCTGAGGAGCAGCTTACCCTTCTGAACGAAAAATACCGGAAAAAAGTGAAAAAAGTCCGCCCCGCAAAACTTCTCGAAGAATGGATTTCGGATATTGCTTTTGAAAATGAAGAATCTACAAAGAAATTAATTAATATGTCGGTACTCTACCCTACCATGGAGGCCTTTCTCCACACCCTTTCCTTTGGGGAGGACGGAGACATAAGACGAAATGGAGGTAAAAAGTTCACTGCTGATTCGGTAACATTGATGACTCTCCATGGCTCTAAGGGCCTGGAATTTCCGGTAGTTTTCCTTTATGGCATGGATAAGGGACGCCTCCCCCTGGAATTTAGCAGTTCAAAAGCCGCAGGCTCCATAGAAAAATCCATGGAAAAGCCCATAGGAAACTCCATAGGAAATTCCACAGAAAAACCCTTGCCGGAATCCGTGGAAGAAGAACGCCGCTTGTGTTACGTGGGCATGACCCGGGCAAAGGACGAACTCATTCTCGTCTGCGGACAGGAACCCTCTTGCTTTTTACAGGAAGTTCCCGAGGAAAATGCTAGGTGGGAACGCCCAAAGGGCGCTGAAGATGACGAGACGGAAAAGCCTGTCCAGATGAGCCTGTTTGATTTTATCAACGGTGGCTAATGCTATCTCCAATCCGATTAAGAATCTCTTGCTATTCCCGTACTTCGCCCCGGCAAATCAGGTAATCCGTGTCAGGAAGGGCTAAAAATTGTTTCGGAATCTGCATTTCTGCATTTGGATATCAAACACTGCCACGCTTCACGAGCCAGCTTATGGATAAAAAGGAGCTGTTGTAAGATAGCTTATTTCACTATTTTGCAACAGCTCCATGAATTTACTTCCCTTTAGCCGTAACCGTTCGGCCTTTCGGCTTCACTCTTACCTTTATTTAGCCAATCAGCTTTCCGTATTTTTGGTATCGCCTGTGTTTCCGGCAGCTTCCGCGGCTCCGCCGCCAATGCCTGGAAGAACAATCGTGTCATCCCCCGCGCCGGTTCCCACACCACACTGTGAATTACACAAAGATCCACAGTTTTCTTTATACTGCTCCTCGCAAAGCGGCGGGCCAAGCTCCAAGGGCTTGATTGCCAGATCCAGCAAATCTCCTGCAACAAAGCGCAGACAGCTGCTGTTATCCGGCGTAATCAGACTTCCCTTCGGCGTATTGATCTTACCTGCGCTCTCCACATGGTATCCTGCAAAATACAGACTCTGCAGAACAAGCGTAAGACCCACAGTAACCGTGTCATCATCCGTATCGAATCCCAGAACCTTTGCCATAGCATAAAGATTCAGACCCTGCCTGATATAATTATTGGTTTCCAAAAAACCAACATAATTGATATTCGGAGTAGGAGCCGCGTTAGGAGCTGCACCTAAATCATAGCTGATTCCATATGGAGCAAAAATCTCCAGTTCCACAGATGTTGGGTTCGTATCTTCATCATAGGTAGCCGCTGTTGTTTCCGGCGGCAGATAAACAGCTGTGGGATAAAGCGTAGCCAGCAGCCTTCCGTTTTCATCATAAAGATTAACTGCAAATTCAATTGACAGATTCGACAAAGTAACAACATAGCAGTTTGGCCTGCCTGTAATCGCCTCAATCACAACGTTTCCGTCACCATAGGTATAACTGATATTCAGCACATGCGCCGTTGCCGACACTGCAGTCGGATAAGTTGTTGAAACATCCGTCCCCAGCGTAAAAGACGCACAGAGATTAATTCCGATTTCATCATAAATGAGTGGTGCCATAAGGCTCAGTACCTTAGGTGGCTCACAGATTGGATTGGCACATACGTCAATACAGTTATTTCCCTGCATATTCTGAATCACATTGCTGACAATTCTTGCTTTGCATCCACATTTTCCTGATTTACATTTTGCCATAAGCCATTTACTCTTTTTCAGTTATTTTACTTTATAATATGTCATTTTTTCATATCATGTGCCATATAATGATAGGAAAAAGAAATATTTTGCAAAATGGGGTGAACCCTATGGGAAATGTATATGCTGTTGACGCAGAAAAAAATCTAATCATATACAGTACCGGAAATTATATCTGTTTAAGAACCTCGGTGGGGGAAAATCTGACCAGGCCTATCATCCTGTGCAACGATTACGCCTCCAATCTTTCCGACCTGGTTTATAATAACACCATCTACTACGCCTATCAAAACACAAACCGGGATATCATACTCCGAAGCCTTATCGAACAGGACAATTTATATCAGATAAGCAGCCGCAATACGCCCGACTGCTTTTATCCGCAAATCGCAGTCATCCAAAAAACCCTGATTCTATTCTATTTTCTCAAAAACCCGGTCAATAACAGCTACTGCCTGAAATCCGTTCTTCCATTTCAGCCGGAGCAAAAGCTCCTGCTGCCGGGAACTCTTTTTTCATCAGAAACAGCGCCCTCCGACTCCGGTGAAGCGGTATTCAGTTCGCTGCCCACACTTCGTATCCTGTCTATGGGAGGAACGCTTCTTGTACATCTCTCCCACGATAGGGAAGAATTTATTTTTACAATCAGTGAATCGCTCCGGTGCGACAAACTGGATAAGACTCAGGAAACACTCTCTTTTACACAAGCTGAACTGGATAAAAGCAAAGAGCTTCTTACAGAAGCCCAAAAACAAATCTCAAAACTGCAGTCGGATCTTTCAGGCCGCGATGAGTTAATCCAAAGTATCCGTAAACAATATGAGGAGCTTATGGACACCGCCATGAAATACCGTGACGAGGCTGTCAAATGGCATGATAAGTTTTATGGAAATAACGGATAAAACACTAACATATATTAAAAGGGGACTATCCTAAAGTTTGTGTAAACCTTCAAACTGATGTAAGATAAAATTACTCAGTTTGGAGGT
>CAJUED010000071.1:4490-16404 GCA_910585075.1 uncultured Lachnospiraceae bacterium | reverse complement strand
AGTGGAAAACAACTTTGACGGAATTGTGCCAATCCGGGAAGAAAGTTCACTTCCGGTCACAACGAAACAGAGTACCCTGCCGGGGATTATCACGGAGCATGGGATTGGACTGCAAAATGTGCGTGATGTGGCAGAGAGGTATTTTGGAGGAGTAAAGATAAAAGTGAAAGGGAGTGTTTTCCATGTGACGGTTATGTTGCAGCAAGGGGAGATGAAGGAAAAGGAAATAGGTAAATAAAAATAAGAAAAATAGCTCAAATATCATTTATTAAGGAGGATAATATTATGGCAATGGAGATTACAAACAATTACAGCAGTTATGTAGCAAGTTACATTGACACTGCGAAAAAGGCGGACAGCAAAGTGGTAGAGGAGGTAAAGACAAACACATCAGCAAACAGCAAGAACAAGGTGCAGGCATACTATGAACAGTTATGTAAGAAATTTCCGCAGATCAATATTAATTCGAGTGGGAGCATTGCAAGCGGTGGCAAAAATAATATTGTTTTGAATATCTCCAATGAATGCTTGAAAAAAATGGCAAGTGATCCGAATTTTGCAAGAAAAATCGAAAACGACATAGCGGGAATACCGGCAGCGCATGAGCAGATGTTTGCCAAGGCAAAAAGTGACGGTATTGAGATATATGGGTTTGCTGTAAGAATCAATGCAGATGGGAGTATGCAATGTTCCTGTAGCGGTTCAACAAGAACCAGCGGCGCAAAACAAAGTTCCTCCATACTGAATACGGAAAAGAAGCAAAAAGAAAGATTAGAGAAAAAGCGAGAGGAAAGAAAAATTTTAGAAGAAAAGGCGACTAAGAGACAGGAGGAGAAAAGGGCAGAGAAGAAGGAGCAGATGGAAAAGTTGATAGAACACAGAGAAGCAGATACGTTCACGGTATCGGCTACAGGTACCGATGTAAAAAGCGTTACGCAGAACCTTATAGCTGCAATTTCTGGTACATCAGCATCTACAGGGGCAGGTTTTGATATAAAGGCGTAAATAATCTTTACACCCTATTCCGCAGAGGCGCATAAAACTTTGCCCCTGCGGAATGCCCGGACTTATTGCGAGAGAGCAGGCTTCCCCGGTTTCCGGCAGATAAGCAAATCGGGGAGCAGGGGCGGCTTTTCGCAGAAAGGACATTTTAGCATGGAGATAACAGAAATTAAGAATATACATCTGGCAGCAGGAAAGGCATCATCCAAGAAAGAATGGAAGCTGACGGATTCCCTCCGGGGGAAGATAACGGCGCTTGCGAAAGAGGATGCGGCACAGAATGTCTATATGGGAAATCAGTTCCTCGCCCTGCGGAAAAGCGAGGTCGCCAAAGTAGCACCAGACAGGGCTGCGCTGATGGGTAAAGTGAACCATAGCATGGCGAACATGAAGCAGATAGAGGAGGCGGACAGGAGGTGGCTGTGCCTCTTATTTGGCGAGCCCTATGAAGCCGAGTTCCAGTCCGGCGGCGGAGTCCATGTGTATGATGAAAACGGTGACGAAATCCTTACATACACCGCAGGTGTGGGCTGGCATGAGAAGGAGTCAAGGGCGGAGACGGAAGTACATGGGGCAGTGTTGGTAAATACTGAAGGGTTAGATAAGTAAGACAAAAAAGCTGGGATTTTGGGAATTCTACGAACTGATTTTAAATTTCCACCACTGGTTGCACAGATGTAAAGAGGGCTATATGGAACGCAACCAAGCATCTTGGTATTGTGAAACAAGGATTTTGGTGACTTGTTTAGAGTTAAGCCATTTTACTGAAATATGAAAAAGAAGTGGAGAGAGAATATGCAATACCATATAGTAATTAAAAATCTTTCAAAGTCTTACCAATCAAAAGGAGCAGCCCAAATTGCTTTATCCAATGTTACCCTTAATATTCCGCAAGGTGAAATTTTTTGTATCATGGGTTCATCTGGCAGTGGTAAGAGTACACTGCTAAAGATATTAGGGGGCATTGAAAAGCCGACTTCCGGAACTGTCTATATCAATGGATCTAACATGGCGGATTATGGGCAGCAGGATTATGATCTTTATCGCCAGATGACTGTTGGCTATGTGTTTCAAGATTTCAATCTGCTGGAAGGTCTGACACTGAAAGAGAATATAATCCTGCCTCTGACATTGCAAAAGTTGAGTGAAACAGAGATACAAAGAAAATATGCGGATATATTGCAGTGCGTAGATATTGGTTATTGCGAAAATAACTATCCGGAGCAATCATCGGGCGGGGAACAGCAAAGAGCAGCAATCTGCCGGGCAATTATTAAAGCACCAAAACTGATATTGGCAGATGAGCCGACAGGGAGCCTTGATAATGTAAATGCAAAAGCAATTTTAAGTACCTTTATGAATATCAAAGAGAGAATGCATACTACTATTATTCTCGTCACCCATGATGCGGCTGTAGCGAGTTATTGCGATACAGTTGTTTTTCTTGAAAACGGCAAAATATGTGATGTTTTGAGAAAGGAAGAACAAATAATGCAGGCATTTTATGACAATATCGTAACAGTATCATCGAAAGTGAGGGGAGTTATTTGAAAAGCATACTTCAAAGAGCAATAAGGACTAAAGCACATAACAGTATGTATATTATGCTTACTATTTCGATAGCAATGTTCTTTGTTTACACCGGATTAGTCAGTAATTCACAAATGATCAGTGTTATGCGTTCTGTCGAGTACACCCTGCCGATTTGGATGATAGCCTTGATTTGTATTCTTGCTGTATTCTCGTTTATTTATTATCACTATTTATGTATGTACAGCCTTGATGAAAAGATGAAAGACTACGGGATTTTGGTTAGCATGGGGTATAACCAAAAACGCATGAGTCAAGCTTTTCTGCGGATTATTGCAAAATCAATGTTGTGGGCCTTGCTATGCGGCCTGCTGACAGGAACTTTGATATATTTTATTATTTTGAAGGTTTTAAACCGTGCCTTAAATACTGATTTTCATTCCTTCCCATTACAGGGGTATATTCTGGTGGGTGTAGTATATGCAGCAGTTTACCTCATAAATGCAGTCTCTTTAGGAAATCGTATTAACGGGTTAGGGATAAACGATATGCTGAATTATAAAAAGCTGGATAAAAGCATTGGTCATCCCGGTTTATATCAGAATATTGGCTTCCTATTATTGGCATTTGGATTGCTGTCACTTACTTTCAGAGGGGAATCCTATAATTTTGCATCGGCTCTTTTCCCTATGCTTTTTCTGACGGTAAGTGCATACTGTCTTACAATGTCTTTTTCACACTGGTTTACAAAAATATTTGTGCGTTCCACATCAAAGTGCCACAGAAATTTATTTTACATCAGCCAGTTGCGGACAAATTATAAAAAATATGCAAAGTTGTTGACGGCCTGTACCATCATTATCATTTTTGGATTGTTCATGCTGAATATTGATGTGCAGTTAGCAACCGATGATCATGACTATAGTTTTGAGATGCCTTATGATTTTACTTTATACATGGATACGTTTGACGATGATGATTTAAAAAGCATAGAGGACTTTGAAACACAGGAAAGTTCATTATTGGCAGATACCCACTTAGTTCGGATATTAGATGGTGCCATTCAATGGGAAGGACAGGAATTTAACCGTTTGGTTCATGTAATGCCCGAAAGCAGTTACTCTAATCTGACAGGTAAACACTTGGGATTACAAAATGGTGAAATTGTAGTTTTGAGCCAGATTGACCGGAATTATTATGACATAGGAACACAGAAAGAAAATGGCATTGAATGGGGATTTCAGCCGCCCGGCCCTGTTTCCTTTTTGGTGAGTGATCAAGTGTATACCAGAACGATTGTAAAGGAAATATGGGAAATTGTATACAATATTGAAGACCAGACACAGCGTACTTACATCATTGCGGATGAAGATTATGGGAGTATTGTCAGAGAAGCCGGATATGAGCAGGTGAAATATTTTATATCTGTATCCAGTCCGGACAGCCTGTTAACAGTATACAGTCGATTGCAGGAAAGCAGCCCGGTCATAACGGCAAAAGAAGCAAATCTTGAAACACAGGCACAAAACAAACTGGTGGTATCTATCCTTATTCTATTGGCGGTTATGCTGTTGCTGTTATCATTAGTGAGTCTGATTTTGTTACGGGTAAATCAGGACATGAGTGAAGAAAAAAGAAAGTACAACAATCTCTTTTCTATCGGTTATACCTTTGCCCAATTACAGGGAGAGATACGCAAGGAGATGGCTACGCTGTTTTTTGTCCCCCTTGTTTTAGGCTCATTGATCTCTATTATGTATTCATTGCTTGCGAGTATCAGAATCAGCATCCGGCAAGTCATAGTAACTTTTGGAGTGGAACTGCTGTTCTTTGTTATCCAATATATCTTTTATCGGATGGCAACAAGAACATTGGGGAAACAGTATTTACGGTGAGAGCAGAAAGGATTTGAATATTATGGATTTTTCAGAAAAACTATTAACTTTGAGGAAGGCCAATGATCTGACACAGGAGCAGCTTGCTGAGAAACTGGATGTTTCAAGGCAGTCTATTTCAAAATGGGAAAGCGGGCAGGCAACACCTGAACTGGAAAAAATAGTGGCAATGAGCGCAGTTTTTAATGTCACGACCGATTATCTGCTCAAGTCATCAGAGATAGATGATCTGTCAGTAAAAACTGAAATGCTGGAGAAACAGCAGCAGATGATGCTCAGCCGGGAACAAAAACAACATCAGATTATAGGGTGTGTATTGTATTCGGCTGCAGTATATCTGGTATTTTTGGCAGTGTGTTTCATTGAACGCTTTTTCTTTTTTGAGTTTGATGTATTAGGAGGTCAAGAGGTGATCTTAGCAGAGTTTCTTATAGCGACTGCGGTTGTGATTTTTATGTGTGTAAAGAAAATTGGTAAAAAGCGGGAGTAGAATTTCAGCGTGAGATAAAAATACCAGTGGCGTTACCCTTGTAGTGGAAGCATAGGGTAGTTTTGGTATAGAAATTATAAGATGAAACTAATAATGCACAAACGATAATAGGGAATCGGTAGGGTTGTTTGACAGGAATGGCTGGCATAAGAAGGAGTCGAAGGTGGAGACGGAAGTGCATGGCGCTTTGAAGGCTGCCTACTATGATGCGTACCATGCAAAAAGGCCGTGTATTGTGGGATGGCAGATAGATAATGAGCTTAACTGTGAGATCAGAGAATATTATTCTGAAAGTGATAACCTGGCTTTCAGAAAGTATCTGCAGGAGAAATATGGGACGCTGGAGCGGCTGAATGAAGCATGGGGCGCAGTATTCTGGAACCAGACTTACAGTGACTGGAGCCAGGTGTTTGTTCCAGGGACAACGATCAATGATATGGTAAACCCGCATCTGATGTTGGATTTTACCAGATTTATCTCAGAAAGCGCAATAGGGTTCTGCAGGATGCAGAGTGATATACTCAGGGAATATGTGAAAAAAGGTGATTTTATTACAACCAACGGCATGTTTGCGAACCTGGATAACCATAAGATGGAGGATTCCTGCCTGGACGTATATACTTATGACAGCTATCCCAACTTTGCCTATTGTATGAAAGAAAATCCGAAGCTGAACAGGACACTAAATGACAGAAAGTGGAGCAGGAATTTGACAGAGGTGCGTTCTGTCTGCCCGCATTTCGGCATTATGGAGCAGCAGTCCGGGGCCAATGGGTGGAATACCCACGCGGATGCGCCCGCGCCTAAACCCGGGCAGATGATGCTGTGGACTATGCAGAGCATTATGCACGGGGCAGACTATATCAGCTTTTTCCGTTGGAGGACTGTGACCAAAGGAACAGAGATGTATTGGCATGGCATTCTGGATTACGACAATCTTGATAACCGGAAGATACAGGAGTTAAGGCGGATACATAAAAGAGTACGGGCGATTGAAGAACTGGCCGGTGCAGAATATAAGGCACCCTTTGGACTGGTTCGTGATTATGATAATATTTTTGATGCCCAGCTGGATGTATGGCATGGACGTGTTGCGGATAGCAGCGAAATGGAAATCTTTGTGGCATCCCAGTTGAACCACACACCGATGGACGCAGTCTATATGCTTGAAGACACGGAAGCGGCGGAATTGAAGAAGTACAAGCTGCTAATCTATCCCCACGCAGAGATTTTGACGGAGAAAACCTGTAAAGTGCTGGAAGAATATGTGCGTCAGGGCGGCTGCCTTTTGTTAGGTGCACGTACGGGACAGAAGGATATAAACGGACAGTGCGTTATGGGGCAAATGCCGGGGCTTCTGGCGCCGCTTACCCGGACAGGGGTAAAAGAGTTTACCCTGATTGGACCGGACGATGACTGCGTGGCAATGAACTGGAATGGAGCAGAGGTGGAAACAGGGGTATTCAACGATATTCTGTTGTCTGCCGGGGAGGATGCAAAGGTACTAGCGGAGTATAAGACCAGCTATTATGCAGGGGAGCCGGCGCTGGTTGAGACCCGGTTAGGTGAGGGCAGGATCCTTCACTTTGGAGGCACATTTACCAGAAATAATGTGAAGGCCTTTCTGGAATATGTGGGCATCCTGGAGACATTTTCCGACTACATTCAGGCTCCGGAGGAATGTGAGATTGCTGTCCGTGGCAAGGAGGGAAAGGACTACCTTTTTGTTTTGAATTTCTCTAAAGAAAAGAAGGAAATCGTGTTAGGCAGAGAAATGACGGATATGGACACCGGAGAGGCGGCAAAGGGAACCGTTGAACTGGCACCCTATGAGACAA
Organism: uncultured Lachnospiraceae bacterium; assembly: GCA_910585075.1. Lineage (GTDB taxonomy): Bacteria > Bacillota > Clostridia > Lachnospirales > Lachnospiraceae > Suilimivivens. The sequence goes on along the minus strand of CAJUED010000071.1, from coordinate 9,649 downwards.
AAGTATACAAAATTTCTTTACCTGAACGCGGATGAGATGATCGCAATACTGCAAGCAGTATGCGAATTTCTCATCGCGTGTCATCGCAGCAAGCTGCTCTGACATGGAGGTTAGATAATAAGAAATAAATGCAGGAGGGTTTGAAATGAAATACACAAAACTTGGAAATACGGGAACTACCATCTCAAGGATTGCTTTAGGATGTATGTCTTTCGGAGATTATATCCCGTGTGGAAAAGGTAGCGGAGCAAGAGGGAATTAAAATGGGACAGGTGGCTTTAGCATGGCTGCTCTCCAAGCCTACGGTAGCAGCGCCTTTGGTGGGAGCTACGAAGCTTACCAACATTTTCCCGTACCATATCTAAAAATTTTTCCGCCGGTTTAGAAAGAAACTGGTATTTTTTCCAGATCATATGCATCTCCATCTCGATTGCTGGTGACAGCGGGCGAAAACAAAGCCTGCTGTTGCCGGTGGTATTGATAATTCGGTCCAGACAAATAGCATATCCCAAACCTTCTTCTACAAGAAGCGAGGCATTGAACAACAGGTTATAGGTAGCGGCAATGTCCAGTTCTGAAAGATTGCGCCGGATCCATTGAACCAGCTCGCCGCCGTTTGACTCCTGCTGTGACAGGATCAATGGCTGCTCCCAGAGATCTTCTGGTGAAATATATTCCTTTTGTGCCGCGGATGAGCAGCTGTTTTCCCAGTTCCTCCTCCATACCTTTAATCTGTGTGGAAAGGGTAGGCTGGGAGAGATGGAGAGATTCAGCAGCCCGCACAATGCTCTGTTCCCTTGCGATGGCAAGAAAATATTGAAGTACACGTATTTCCATAGTCGATTCCTCCCTCAAAGTTTAAAAAGCAGTGGCAGATTCTTTCGGCCTTATGTTGGTTAGAGTATGATTAGAGCATATCAAAAAAACGATAGTTTTCAACTATGAAAACAAATATGAAATAAGTATTTGCTATCATATGATCAAGGCAATATAATAACAGTCAGAAGGGCAAAGACAATTTTGAATAATAAGGAGTGATGGGAAATGAGAAAGAAATCGTTAGCTTTAGGATGTATGGTTTTTGTGCTGGGAATAGCGCTGGCTCAGAATCATCCTGTTTTATCAAGATGGAGAGGTAAGCGCTGAATATACGCCGGTAGGATATTTTAACTATACGAATGATTTTCTGCGGGCAGTAGAAGAAAATCCGGTACTGGAAGGATGAGGAAATGAAATTGCAGGTACAGATCGGTGAACATACATTTACGGCAACACCGGAGGACAATGTGGCAGTGGATGCCTTTGTTGGGATGATGGAGGAAGCTCCTGTGGTGATCCGGATGAGTGACTATTCCGGGTTTGAGAAGGTTGGTTCTCTGGGCACAAGCCTGACCTCTGACAACAGCCAGATGACGACCCAGGCCGGTGATATTGTTTTATATAACAGCAGCCAGATCGTGATCTTTTACGGTTCAAACTCGTGGAGCTATACACGGATCGGAAAGATCGATGACCTTACCGGCTGGGAAGATGCACTGGGAAGCGGAGATGTGACAGTTACCTTTTCGATTGGAGGATGATAGTATGAATATCTTGGTATTAAATGGAAGTCCCCGTGTCAATGGGAATACAGCTGCGCTTGTGGATGCCTTCGCTCAGGGAGCTGCTGAAGCAGGCCACAAGGTTACGGTTGTAGAGGTATGCAAAAAGAAGATCGCAGGATGTCTTGCCTGCGAGTATTGCCATACAAAGGGGAATGGAAAGTGCATCCAGCAGGATGATATGCAGGAAATTTATCCCGTTCTTGAAGAAGCGGAGATGATCGTTCTTGCATCTCCTGTGTATTATCACAGCTTTACCGGACAGTTGCAATGTGCTATCAACCGTATTTATGCCCTGGATAAGCCGAAGAATCTGAAAAAGGCAGCTTTAATTTTAAGCTCCGGCAGCGACCATGTATATTGCGGAGCCATCTATGAGTATCAGAATTCCTTTTTGAATTATCTGAAGCTGGAGGACATGGGAATTTATTCCGCATACGGGAAACAAAATAAAACGGAAGAAAAGCTAAACGAACTGCGAGAATTCGGAAAGAGCCTTTAAAAGCAGGGAGGAGGAAGGAACTCTGTGCCTGGCTGCCGCTGACTGTGGAAACAGAGCCTTTCGGTAATAATGAAATAACCTTTTACCTGCCTGAGAAATTGTCGGTTTCAGATACGGATGTACCTCCTGGCGGAGGGGAAGTTTGATAGAAATACGGCTTTGATTGTGATATCCTATTAACTATACAATTGAAACTTGGTGAGGTAAGATAATATGAGAAAAATTGTTCTGTTTATTGCAATGAGCCTGGACGGATACATTGCAGACAGCAATGGCGGCGTCGGATGGCTGAATGGACATGGATCTGATGATGAAAATCTTGATGTGTATTCCGAATTTGTGAAGGACATTGATACGATTTTAATGGGTTGGAACACATACTATCAGGTTGCTACGGAACTTTCGCCAACGGAATGGATATACAGCGATTTTATCACTTATGTAATTACGCACAATGAAAGAAATTCCACAGACAAAATCCGTTTTACCGACGAAAATCCTATTGATTTGTTGACAAAATTAAAATCAGAGACCGGAAAAAATATCTGGATTTGCGGTGGAGCAAACTTGATTCAGCAGTTAATTCATAGAGACTTGATTGACCAATACTATATTTCTGTTATTCCAACTCTTTTAGGCTCCGGTATTCGGCTGTTTGGAAGCATGGAAAAAGAAATAAAGCTGAAATTACAGGGAACACAGACTTATAATGGAATAACAGATTTGGTTTATACACGTAGATAAGTTCCTGTTTATAGAAATTCACATAGGTATAAGTCACAAATCACTTTATAGAATTTCAATTTGCTCCCATGTAATGCGAGTATAAACTATAACGTAGGGTTAAAGTCAATAAGAATTTAAAAATAGGAGTAGTTGGTGCCGGTGCTGGTGCCTATCAGAATGAATAAGAAATACCTATAGTGATTCAAAATCCGGAAGATGCCTGGTGTGCCCCGGATGTGGTTGAATGTTACATTACCTGTATGTAACAGGGAAAAAGAATGAGCTGTTAAAAAGACCGGAAGAACACTGAGGGGGTCTTTTGAACAGGAGATATCTATAATGAAAGAAAAAATAAAGAAAGAGGTATGGTAATGAAAAAACTTGGTTTTGGACTTATGAGGCTGCCGCTGCTGGATAAGAATAATGCGGGAAGTATTGATATCCAGCAGACGAAGAAGATGGTGGATGCTTTTATTGAAAAAGGATTTACTTATTTTGATACTGCATGGATGTACTGCGGGTTCAACAGTGAGAATGCAGCGAAAGAGGCACTGGTTGACCGTTATCCGCGGGAGAGCTTTACGCTGGCTTCGAAGCTGCATGCAGGATTTTTCAATTCACTGGAAGATCGGGACAAGATTTTTGATGCCCAGCGGCAAAAGACAGGGGTGGATTACTTTGATTATTATCTGCTTCATGGCATTGAAGCAGACAGTCTGCCCAAATATGAGCAGTTTGACTGTTTTACATGGATTCAGGAAAAGAAAGCCCAGGGCCTGATCAGGAATATCGGCTTTTCTTTCCATGACAGCGCAGAGCTGCTCGATGAAATCCTTACAAAGCATCCTGAAATGGAGTTTGTACAGTTGCAGATTAACTATCTGGATTGGGAGAGTCAGTGGATTCAGTCCAGGGCATGTTATGAGGTTGCGGTCAAGCATGGCAAGCCGGTTATCGTGATGGAACCTGTCAAAGGAGGTACATTGGCCAATGTCCCGGCAGAGGCGGAAAAGCTTTTCAAAGGGTACGCCCCGGATGTATCGGTTTCGTCATGGGCAGTGCGCTTTGCAGCTTCCCTTGACAATGTAATGGTAGTATTGTCCGGAATGAGCAATATGGAGCAGTTAAAAAATAATACCGGATATATGGAAGATTTTCAACCATTTTCGGAAGAAGAATATAAACTGGTGGAGCAGGCAGCGGATATCATCCGGTCCAATATAGCCATTCCCTGTACCGGATGTTCCTATTGTACGGAGGGGTGTCCGAAGCATATAGCAATTCCTCAGTATTTCTCACTTTACAATGAGGATGTCCGGGAGGCGGAAGGGAAAGGCTGGACATCTAATATTACGCAGTATGGTATTCTTACCCAGAATTTTGGTAAGGCAGCGGATTGTGTACGGTGCGGGCAGTGTGAGGGTGTGTGTCCCCAGCATCTGCCGATTATCGAGCATTTGCAGGCTGTCTCAAAGCATTATGACTAATTTCCGGCGAAGTATTTAACATGGGAATTCGTGTGTAAGCTCTTTACAACTTTAAAATATCGAATAGAAAGTGCATATCAGGCAGAACCAGATACATTAGAGAATGGGACATATTTTGTGTCTAATATTAATGTAGCATTGGAGGGCCGGATATGCATTTTTTTAAGGAAGGATTACAGAAGATGGATCAGGCGGAGGTGGCAGAGCTACTGGTGACGGCAGGAAAACGGAGAGCGCCGGCATAAGTTACCAGAGAGATGGTCCGTGCCTATGTCAGGGGGCATGAGGATATGGAATTATTTGATGGCTATGTGGAAATGAAAATCGCTTAATTGATACAAAGGACAAAAACAAAATATCGGGAAAACCGCAGAAAATAAAGGCTTTTGGCACATTTGGAGTGACCGGAAGCCTTTTCTTTTTATCTAAGATTTGTAGGAGGAGAGAAGAAGGTTTGTGCGTGAACCCTCCTCTCTAAAGTTTGCCCCCTTGCTTGGGAAATTTGAACCCTTTAAGGAAAAATCAAAATGTATTAAAGTTGAAAATTAACATTTCAGAAACATATCCTAATCATTTCACAAACAAAAGACAGGTATGATATAGCCATCCAGTGAGAAATCACAAAAAAAAAGAAAATGGAGGTCATTCAAATGACAAAGAAAAATTTTATCACGCTTATTCTCAGCACTATTGGAGGTATCTTGTTTGCACTTGGTATGTGCATGGCAATGATACCTGAATGGAATGCGTTTACACAGGGAGTTGCTGTCGGCTGTGTCGGTCTTGTGGTGCTGGCAGCTATGATTCTTGTCCGCCGTAAGATGGAAGGCAAGCCGATCATTA
>CAJUED010000071.1:0-4480 GCA_910585075.1 uncultured Lachnospiraceae bacterium | reverse complement strand
TTTTTCTCAGTATTGCAGGTGCGGCAGCTTTTGGTTTTGGAATGTGCCTTGTCATGGTCTGGAACAATCTGGTGCCTGGGATTGTGCTTGGAATTGTGGGGATCGTTCTTTTGCTGTGCCTGATTCCAATGGTAAAAGGATTAAAATAGTTTTCAGATTTAGGAAAGGAGAAATTTTCATGGCAAAGGCAAAAATTGTAAAGGTAGCAGATAAAATTGCAGAAACTGTAGCCGATGGTTATAAGAAGATTGAAGATGGCACTGTCAGTGGGTATAAGAAAATTGAACAGGGTGCTGTCAGCGGTTTTACAAAACTGGCGGACGGATTTGTAGATCAGTTTCTGACAAAAGAGGGCGAATCAATGGAGGACGCCAAAAAGCGGATTGCACAGGAACAGGCGGCCCGTGAAGAAGCGGCAAAAAAGGAGCGGGAAGAACGTGAAGCAAGGCAGAGGGAACGGATAGCCGCCAGTAAGGAAAGAGCAAAGAACGCCGCCAAACACCAATAATCAAGACAAAAAGAAGGCGGAAAAACTGTATCACCGCTTTCTTTTTTTCATGATTCTCTCAAACGTAAACAAAACTTTAACATTTACATGGTATAATGTCCGTATGAATGGAGGTGTAAAATATGTTTCAGATATTGATTGTAGAGGATGACGCAGACCTGAACTACACAGTTTGCTCATTCCTGAACCAGAGCGGATACAAGGCAACCGGCTGCCAAAGCGCAGAGGATGCTTATGATATGATGTACAGCAAGGTGTTTGACATCATTATCTCAGACATCATGATGCAGGGGACAGATGGATTTGAATTTGCTGAAAACGTCCGCAGGATCAATGAGGATATTCCGATTCTGTTTATGACGGCGCGGGACGATATTGCTTCCAAACAGCGGGGATTCAGGATTGGTATTGATGATTATATGGTAAAGCCAATTGACCTTGACGAACTGTTCCTGCGGATTGGCGCCTTGCTCCGGAGGGCAAAGATCGCATCCTCCCGTAGGTTAGAGGTGGAAAACCTTGTGTTGGATGCCGACGAGCACACTGCCTATCTGGATGGGGAAGAAATTTCTTTTACCCTCCGGGAATTTAATCTTCTTTATAAGCTGCTCTCTTATCCTAAAAAAACATTTACCCGCACACAGCTTATGGATGAATTTTGGGATGCGGATACCGCATCAGGCACCCGTACTGTGGATGTATATATGACAAAACTGAGGGGAAAGCTGGCCGCCTGTAAAGCTTTTGAAATTGTTACAGTTCATGGGCTGGGCTATAAGGCGGTGTTGAAATGACAGAAAAAGAGAAAAAAAGGAAACACTTGATGGCCGTTTTTTGGAAATACATAATTTTTTTCCTGTTGATGGCATTCATTATTACAAATTGTATGCTCCTGTTTTTGGATCGGTTTCAAAAGGCAACCGGGATTTCTTACCATGAGGGTAACATCCGGCAGGCCGCTACGCTTACCTTTGGGAATGTGATCCTGCTCAGCCTGATCTGCACGGTGGTAGATGTGGTACGTCGTAAATATATGGTTGAGAGGCCTGTGAAAAAGATAATCAGGGCAGCAGAGAAAATAATGCAGGGCGATTTTTCAGTACGCATCAATCTCCCTGACAGTCCTGACAGCATGGATGGATTTCAGGAGATCAGCCGATATTTTAACAGGATGGCAAAAGAACTGTCCGGTCTGGAAACACTGCGTACTGATTTTATTGCAAATGTATCCCATGAACTGAAAACGCCTCTCGCAGTCATGCAGAACTATGGGACAATGCTGGGGCAGCCAGGACTTTTGGAAGAAAAGCGCATAGAATATGCGAAGGCAGTCACAGATGCCAGCAGACGGCTTGCAGACCTGATTACCAATATCCTGAAACTGAACAAACTGGAAAACCAGCAGATTTATCCGGAGGCAAGGGAATACGACCTTTCCGAACAACTCTGTCAGAGCCTGCTGCAATTTGAAAATACCTGGGAAAAAAAGAACATCAACATTGAAACCAATCTCACAGAAGGTGTCTGTATTCATGCCGACGAAGAACTCTTAAGCCTTGTATGGAACAATCTGCTGTCCAATGCTTTTAAGTTTACACCTGAAAATGGGACGGTCTCCCTTTCGCTTGCAGCAGATGACAGGGGAGCTGTTGTCACCATTTCAGATACCGGCTGCGGTATGAAGCCGGAAGCGGGGGAGCATATATTTGAAAAATTTTATCAGGAGGATACCTCCCATGCTACGCAGGGCAACGGTCTGGGGCTGGCGCTGGTAAAGCGTGTGATTGATATTATACAGGGGGAGATCAGTGTTGAAAGTGTTCCGGGGAAGGGAAGTATTTTCACTGTGAAGATCACGAGGTGAGGCAATGCGGATATGCAAAAAAATTTTAAGGTCTCTCTTGTTTCCGCATGGAGCAGTTTTCCTTTTTCTTGTGCCGCTGTCGGGAGCCCTGCTTGGATATGCCTTTACTGCAGAAGAAGTACATCAGAGTATCGAGTATGCTTCCTATATCCTTTCGGCCTATATCCTGACTGCCATGTGCTGCAGGCTGCCAGGTGTTTTACGGGGGTTGAAGGAATATCTGGGAAAAAACAAGTATGTGGCAAAATACCGGCAGGATACAGCATGGCGGATGACGGTTTCCCTCTATGGCTCTTTTGCTATCAATGTCTCTTATACTGTCCTTCAATTAGGGCTTGGAATAATTCATTCTACAGTATGGTATTACTCTATGGCGGCTTATTATCTGATGCTGTCAGTCATGCGGTTTTATCTGCTGCGGTATCTGAGGGGTGGTCATATACCAGGGAAAGATAAGAACGGTGAGTTGCACAGATACCGCTTTTGCGGTGTTGTCCTTATGGGGATGAATCTGGCACTGGCTGTGATTGTATATTATATCACATGGCAGAACAGGACATTTATCCATCACATGATTACAACCATTGCGATGGCGGCTTATACTTTTGCCTCCTTTACAATGGCGGTCATCAATATGATACGTTACCGGAAATATCAGAGCCCCGTCCTTTCAGCAGCGAAAGCAATCGGCTTTACCGCTGCAATGGTTTCCATGCTGACGCTTGAAACAACTATGCTCACAGTTTTTGGAGAAGGGGAAAAAGGAGATTTTGACCGTATTATGACTGGGAGTACTGGGGCGGTAGTGACGCTGACAGTTCTTATCATGGCTGTTTATATGATCGTGAAATCTACGAAGGAGCTTAAAGTAAAAAATAATAATACTTTTAACTAACTTCATTACTTTTTTAACGGCAAGGTAACATAATGAGGTATCTGTAATATCAAAAAGGAGAAATCAAAAATGGATAACACGAAACAAAGTGAGGGCTTCAACTTTACCTATTCTGCCAAAGACCAGGAGGAACTGAAAGCAATCAGGAAGAAATATCTGCCGCCTGAAGAAGATAAGTTGCAGAAAGTACGGGCTATGGATGCTCATGTTGCAAACAAGGCAACAAGTATTTCCATGATTATGGGAGTCATTGGCACACTGGTCATGGGAACCGGTATGTGCTGCTGTCTGGTATGGCAGGGGGTATGGTTTGTTCCCGGCATTATCATTGGCCTGATAGGAATGATTACGGTTGGAATGGCATATCCGGTTTATCAGCACGTTGCTAAAAAGGAACGTAGAAAAATAGCTCCGGAAATCCTGCGGCTGACTGAGGAATTGATAAAGTGAAAACAGAGGCAGAATGAATATTATCCCTCTTGGGAGCCACCAGTTTCCCGCTTGAGAGCCACCTGGGAGTTTCTTCCTTGAGAGCCACTCCAAACACAAGATATAGTGGTACTGCCCCTGCTGGCTAAAATATAACAGAGGCAGTATGTATGACTGCTTGTTCAGATGTTAATTATGATTCTATTTCGTCAACAAGCTTTTTCAATTTCCTTGAATCATACAGTTTTCTTAAGTTTGTTTCATTTGTAGGGATTTCATAGGCATTATGGATAATTCTGTCCATGATGGAATCCGCCTGTGTTCCGCCTCCGAGCCTGCTGTGCCATTCATCCACAGAATACTGCCCGACAAAGATGGTGGAATTGTTTCCGCTGCGCTGTTCAAACAATTCATAGAGGTTCTTGGCATCTTTTTCGGAAAGTTTATAGTTCAGCCATTCATCAAGGATAAGGATCTGATAGTTGCCGATTCTTTTCCTGTATTTCTATGATTCTTGCAAGGTCGCTTAATTCCAATACCGATAAACTCTTTTTTATTTCCATGTTCATTTGTCCGTCCCTCCTTTTCTGTAGTAATCTGCGCCTCTGACAATTCCGGATTTTTTATTGTTTTCCTGAAACTTTGTGAGTTCTTCTGAGCTGTTTATGCTTTTAGCGTGGGAATAAATGGTCTTATAATAAGGCATATGATACTGTTTGAGAGCTTTCCCGCAGGCTTTTTCAAGAGTTTCCGGTGAATAAATGTCAGCAATGGAGAGTATGGC
>CAJUED010000070.1 GCA_910585075.1 uncultured Lachnospiraceae bacterium | reverse complement strand
CCCCCGACCCACGGCTTAGAAGGCCGTTGCTCTATCCAGCTGAGCTATGGACACATTAGCACAAATCACATCTCATATACATAACAAAACAAGGTGCCTTCGTACCTAAACGATATTAACATATGAAATTCCGTATGTCAACATAATTTTTTATTCTTTCTAAATAATTTTAGCTTTTTCGGAACGATTTTCATTTTCTCCATTTTTTAATTCTCCCAGCCATGCCAAATACTATGATTCCGATAACCTCGCCAAGCGCATTGCCTGCGAATCCACGCATATGCAGTACATCATTCCAAACATATTCCCCTGTAATCAATCTGGTACCATAATTTCCGACAATTGACAATAACATCAATAATGCAATACAATCCCAGATATTCCATTTCAGGAATGTTCCTGTGAGCACCGGCGGCCAAAGCACAAGAAGCCATAACAGCAAAATCGGCAAACCATAACGGAAAATCCAAAAAGTCCCTGTTCCCATAAGATAATATGTGGCAATCTGTATAGCAGAAAGCAGACAGAACGTCCCGATGCTTATAACCGCCATAGCGATACAGCCTTTATTCTTTTTGCAGGTTGAAAGAACATATACCAAAGTATCTGCAAATAAACAGGCGATTCCTGTTATCAAAGACCATGTGATTCCTTTGTTTATTGCTAAATCCACAATCAGGCAGACAAGTATGGCAATTAGGCTGAGACCTCCCAGACCATATAACAGATACATTTTCTTTGTCTTTTTCAAAAACCTTTTTACATCCTGAACCTCTGTGTGCCGGGTTTCCGCTTCCAGTCCAAAAGCCATATCGTGATAAATCTCATTACATTCCGTACAATGTTCTAAGTGGCTTTCCACACTCTTTTTGGAAACATCACTTACCATTCCTTCCACATAGAGAGGAAGTAAATCTTTTACGATTTCACAAGCTAATTCTCTTTCCATTCTTTCATCCCTTTCACTATTTTCTGTTTTCCCCTGTAATAAGTTACCCTCGCCCAATTTTCCGTTTTCCCCATAATCGCTGCAATTTCCGAGAACTGTAATTCTCCCGAAAGCCGCAAATACATAACTTCTCTCGTTACATTATCCAAATTGTGCATAAGCCTGAAGATTTCCACCTTTTCCAAATTATTCAGGCTTTTATTTTCTATGTTTTCACCGGAAGGGATTGTTTCGTCCAATGGTGCGTTTTTGTGGCGGCTTCTTTTTTCAAGCTCTTTATACCACAAATTTTTGGCTATTCCGCAGAGCCAGACGGAAATTTTGCTGTCGCCTCTGAATTTGTCAATCCCTTTGATTGCCTGAAAGAATGTTTCCTGGGTCAGTTCTTCGGCAATTCCGCTATCCTGCGATAAGCCACAAAGATATTTATATATCACTGCGGCGTTTTCACGATATATTTCATCCATTTTTTCTTTATCCATATCTATATCCTCTGCACCTCTTATTGTTAGTTCCTTTTAAGTGCAATTTGTTACAAATTTTTTGAAATTTTAATTTTATGCTTTTTATTTGCCCTGCTTTACTATAATATTCCCGATTACTTTTCAGCGGTTAGCAGGAGCCCCTGCATTGCGCGACCAGCATTGAAAAGTAACTGCTCCCGTCCTCATTGCATTCATCCGGTTTTTTCTGTATAATTCTTATAGTAAATGACATTAACGAAACATTTCCACACACAAACCAATATGTAAGGAGGGTTCCCTATGAAATTCGGCTATTTTGATGACGCTAACCGCGAGTACGTCATCACCACCCCAAAAACTCCGCTGCCCTGGATTAATTATCTTGGCTGCAATGATTTTTTCAGCATCATTTCCAACACCTGCGGCGGATATTCTTTTTATAAAGACGCCAAGCTCCTGCGCCTTACCCGTTACCGCTACAATAATATACCTGCGGACACCAACGGGAAATACTTTTATATCAAGGAAGGGGATACCCTCTGGAATCCCGGCTGGCAGCCCACCCAGACCCCTCTTGACTCCTACGAATGCCGCCATGGAATCGGGTACAGCCGCTTTACTTCCTCCAAAAACAGTTTAAAGGCCTCCCTGCTTACTTTCGTCCCCTTTGACGATACCTGTGAGGTCAATCAGCTGAAGCTGACCAACGAATCTGACTGCCCCAAGACCCTTTCCCTTTTTTCCTATGTGGAATGGTGCCTTTGGAACGCGGACGATGATATGAAAAATTTCCAGAGAAATTTAAGCACCGGAGAGGTAGAAATTTCCGGTTCCACCCTTTTCCATAAAACGGAATACCGTGAGCGCCGCAATCACTATGCTGTTTACAGTGTTAACAGCAAGATAGACGGCTTTGACACGGACCGGGATGCTTTCCTTGGAGCGTATAAGGGCAACGACCGTCCGGAGGCCGTTGAAAACGGCGCCTGCACCAACTCGGTTGCCCACGGCTGGTCCCCTATCGCCTCCCACCAGATTAACTTGACTCTTGCTCCCGGCGAGACCAAATCCTTTATTTTTATATTGGGCTACATAGAAGTGCCTGAAGACGACAAGTGGGAATCCCGCGGTATTATCAACAAGAAACCTGCCTTTGCAATGATTAATCGTTATCGGACCGATGAAGATGTGGAAAAAGCCTTCGGAAAACTGAATAAATACTGGAATACACTCCTTTCCAGATTCTCCGTTACATCCTCCAACGAAAAGGTGGACCGCATGGTCAACATCTGGAATCAGTATCAGTGTATGGTGACCTTCAATATGTCCCGCTCCGCTTCTTATTATGAGTCCGGGATTGGCAGGGGCATGGGCTTTCGGGATTCCTGTCAGGATCTGCTTGGCTTCGTGCACCTGATTCCTGACCGGGCAAGAGAGAGGCTCATTGACATTGCATCCACCCAGTTCCCCGACGGCAGCGCTTATCACCAGTACCAGCCCCTGACCAAAAAGGGCAACAGTGATATCGGCAGCGGTTTTAACGATGACCCCCTGTGGCTCATTGCCGGTACCGGCGCCTATGTAAGAGAGACAGGGGATACCACTATCCTGACCGAGCCGGTGCCCTTCGATAACGAGCCTGGCTCCGCAGTGCCAATGATGGAGCATTTAAAACGTTCCTTTGATTATATTGTCAATCACAAAGGCCCTCACGCCCTTCCCAATATCGGACGGGCTGACTGGAATGACTGTCTGAACCTGAACTGCTTTTCCGCTCATCCCGGAGAGTCCTTCCAGACCTTCGGCCCCAGCGAAGGCCCCGTGGCTGAATCCATATTCATTGCAGCCATGTTTGTCAAATACGGGGAAGAATATGCCCAGCTCTGTGAGCTCATGAAGGATAAAGCCGAAGCCGACCGGGCCCGCAAAGAGGTTGCCGTCATGTACGACACCGTTCTTGAAAACGGATGGGACGGGGAATGGTTCCTTCGGGCCTACGACGCCTACGGCCAGAAGGTAGGCTCAAAGGAATGCGAGGAAGGCCAGATTTACATTGAAACCCAGGGCTTTTGTCCCCTTGCCGGTATCGGCGTAAAGGAAGGCCTTGCGAAGAAGGCTCTTGATTCCGTGAAAGAAAGGCTGGATACCAAATATGGCGTGATGATTCTCCAGCCCGCTTACACCAGATACCACTTAGAGCTTGGGGAAATCACCTCTTATCCTCCCGGATACAAGGAAAACGCAGGTATTTTCTGCCATAACAATCCTTGGGTCTCTATTGCGGAAACGGTCATCGGACGAGGCGACCGCGCTTTCGAGATTTATCAAAAGACCTGTCCTGCTTACGTGGAGGAAATCAGTGAAATCCATAGGACTGAGCCCTACGTATACTCCCAGATGGTTGCGGGAAAAGACGCTCCGTCCCACGGGGAAGCCAAGAACAGCTGGCTCACCGGAACCGCCGCATGGACCTTCGTCAATATCTCTCAATATATCCTGGGCGTTTACCCCACCTTGGAGGGACTCAGCATTGACCCTTGCATCCCTAAAGGATTTGGCGATTTTGATGTGACAAGAAAATTCCGGGAAGGAACCTACCACATCCATGTGGAAAATCCTGACAATGTGGAAAAGGGAATTAAGCAGATCACCGTTGACGGTGCGCCAATTGAAGGATGCGTTATTCCTTATGTGAAAGGAAAAGAGTCCTACCAGATTGTTGTTACTATGGGATAGCCGTTCATCCTTCGGCTTCCATGTCGTAAAACCCACAAATCAAGTCAAGAATAAATCCGCCCCTTACATGTGCCAATGCATGTAAGGGGCGAATTTCCTTCAAACGGGCTGACTCGCAGAGTGCGCCGCCGTCTGGCTTCAATAAGCCGTCTCACAAAGCAGGGCAGCGTTTGACACATACTTTTTATTCTGTCTGCATATGGTTCAAAAATTGTTCCGTAGTGAGAATCCCTTTTTGGAATACCGCATCATAAATTTCTTTACTGTGATAATGCTTTTTCCCTTTGTCAAATCCATAAAGCCTGCGGGCAATCAATTCCTGCTTGATACTCATGACAGCATCTTTCAGCTCCGGTCTTTCCTGCATCAAATGTACAATATCATGAGCAAACTCTATGGAATTGTTAATTTGGGCCGTATCCTTCCACCAGATATCTATGTTCCAGCGTTCACCTGATATTTTTGTTTCAAATCCCAAAAATGCCAGTCCTTTTTCAATATTCAATTCTCCATTAAAATGAATTGGTAACATTTCTTTCAGGATATCCGACGCTAACTGATAATAGTTTTCTGCATTCAAACCTGACTTATCCATGTAAAAATCCAAATCATTCCACGTCATGATTCCCATTCTGTAACTGCCGACAATATATGCATCTCCATATTTTGAGATAAGTTTCAGTAAGTCATACTTGTACAGCAACTCATCCGCTTTTTCACGAATATCCATCATTCACCCTCCTGCCAAAAAACCTATGGTCACACCTTATAACTTCGCCGCTTCGAACTGCTCAAAGCTGTCAAACTTCCTGATATGTCCCCCGTTTTCCATAATCAGCCGCACCAAATCACTTTCTATTTCCCGGGCCCTTTCGGAAAATTTATCAAGCTCTTTATAGTGAAAATTACCTAGCAGTTCATAGCCAAGGCATCCCGCTTCCCTTGCATCATCCAGATCCCTCTGCAGGCATACTCCGGAGAGGAAGGCCAAAATATAATTCCCTGTTTCACAGCACACATAGATTTTGTTGAATGTGGAGCTGACTTCCTCATAAAAAGGAGCAAGCCACGAAGCGTCCACTTTATCGCCTTTTACAATCTTCTCCTCCGGTTTACTTTTCTTTTCCACTGCCTCCCATACTTCCTGTAAAGCAGGCGCCAGTCCCAAATGCACATACACATCCTCAAGCAATTTCATGGTATATTTGACCACATCCGAGGGCATGGCCGCTTCAATTACATTCCGATAGCCATCTACAATTTCCCGTGGGACATTTGGAATCTTATTTTGCAAGTCCTCAAATTGTTTCTTAAGTCCAAAGTGGTAATAATCATGATGATACACCGCCACCGCGTCGGCAAGGGTCATTATAATGCCTCCGGCAGTTGTCCGAATCTGTGACAGGCTATGGCTTTCATTCAGTCCGTCGCAAAGCTTCCCCGTCTCCTCACAGCGCCTTACCGCTATCTCCTTCACATATTCATGGTTCAGAAGGTTTTCCTGCAGTTTTGCCTGCATAGCTTCAAAGCGTTCCACATCCTTTAGGCTGTTGTAATATATGATTTGGACGTCACCAACCAGAGGGGACATGCTTTCATGCAAATCCGCAATTCTTTCCACTCTTTCCCAGGGAATCGGATAAATGTCATATCCCACCCCTTCTATGATAAAATCAACCGCCAAATCATACCCCCGCTCTGTTTTGGGAATATAATAGCAATCCACATCAGATTTGCTGTTTGCCGTACCGTTAATGTAGGAACCATATATTAATACAAGACTGACGTCATCCGGGTATTCGGTCTTTACCTTATTAACAATCCACTTGACCAGCCTGTCATTTATTTCTTTTCGTTTTTCCATAATTGCTCCTTAGGTGGATTTCCGTCATAGCCACGTCATGCTTTCATTCTATCTCCGTTATTCCTGTTCATCAGAGACGGGATTGGATATATTTTCCGAAGGAAGACTTTCCTTTGGCAGCCACTTATCCAGTGCCTCCAACAGCCTGTCCAAATTCACCGGTTTCAGCACAAGGTCGTTCATCCCCGCATCCCATGCCCGGGACACATCCTCCTGAAAACCGTTTGCAGTCACCGCCACAATAGGAATCTGCGCAAGGTCTTCCCTGCCCAGGTCCCGGATTGCCCGGGTAGCCTCAAATCCATCCATCACCGGCATCTGAAGGTCCATAAAAATCAAATCATAGTAACCCGGTGGCTTTGCCTTCACCAGTTTAACCGCTTCCCAGCCATCCTCAGCTGTCTCCACCAAAATGCCTGCCTTGGTAAGCATTTTCCTGGCAACCAGCATATTCATCGCAATGTCCTCCACCAGCAGCACCCGAATCCCTTCATGGCGCATCATGGACTTGTCTTCGCTTTCCTGGCTTTCTGCACTCTCCGTCCTCTCCGCATCTGCCATGTCTGTTTGACCGGACTCTTTTGGCTTGGAAGGATACTGCGATTCTTCTTCCGCCAATTTAAAAAATACATGTACGGTAAAGGTTGAACCCCGTCCCGGTTCGCTCTCCACTTTAACCTCGCCGCTCATCAGCTTCACAATGGTTTGGACAATTGGAAGCCCAAGGCCTGTCCCCAAATCCCCCGGGCTGGATTCCCAGCGCACAAAGGGCTCAAAAATCTTCGGCAGGAAGGCCGGTTCAATGCCCACCCCCGTATCTTCCACAACAAATTCATAATACCCGCTTTTTAGTGCCCGTGAAGGCAGCTCCCGCGCCCTGAATGTAACCGTTCCTCCGGCAGGCGTATATTTCACCGCATTGTCCAGCAGATTTCTGAGCACCTGCTTAAGCCGCTCAGGATCGCCCAACACATCCCTGTGATCAAAGGATGTAATATATGCGTTCAGCTGTAAATCCTTTTTCATGGCCACAGCCCTGGCCTCATCCAGAACCCGGCCGATTTCCTCCTCCGGGTCAAATCCGGTCTCATCCAGCACCATACCGCCGCTCTCGATTTTGGACATATCCAAAACCTCGTTGATAAGCGTAAGAAGCCGCTGTCCCGAGGCACCTATTTTTTCAAGGCAGTCCTTCACCTGAGCGCTGTCGTCCAGGTGGGAAAGCGCAATGGATGTCATACCCAAAACGGCATTCATAGGAGTGCGCATGTCATGGCTCATGCGGGCAAGGAAATCGCTCTTAGCCAGTCTCAAATCCTCCGCCGTATGGAAGGCATCCTGCAAGGTCTGCTCTATTGCATCCTTCCTGCGCCGCAGGGCAGTCACATCCTGGATGACAAATATCAGCGACACCGGCACCCCGTCCTTTTGCTGTAAACTCAACACAGAAACGTTCTCCCAACGTTCCTCCTCCCAGCGAATGCGGTATTCATACTGGAAATACGGCATCTCCTCGCTTAGCGCTGCCCCAATTTCCTCCAGACTTGGAAGCGTGGCGGAAGAATCTTCATTTTCTTCACAGAGATAGTGCAACGCCATGTAATCCTTCAGCGCCGCCAGATTTCCCTTAACCGGCAGCTGGGGCGGAGCACCTTTCAGGTATTCGTAGCTCTCTCCTTCCGGCTCTATGATCACCAGCCTTGCAAATAACGGCACCAAGCCCTCCACAATCCCTCCAAGGCGGGCCTTCTCTGACGTGAGCTGACGCCGTTTGCGCAGATTTGTGATAATCAGATATGCCACATAGACCAGGAAAAGAATAATCAGGTGAAGCTCCAGCTTCATCCCGGCGCTGTTCACATCTGCCGCCATTTGCCTGGTAACGGCGGAGGGGAAAGTCTGTACCAGCATCCAGTCAACCCCAACGGGAACCAGCGAGACACTGACATCCTCAGACTTCCCCTGTACTCCACCGTAAAAAGCATCCCGTGCCTCGAAGGCGTCCCAAATCTCTCCCAGCGACTCCTTAGGCGATACGCCGTCCTGTATAAGGGCCTCTGACAGATTTTCCACGGGAGAACCGTAGCCATAGGCGGAAATAACAGTTCCGTCCTTCATACAGATCAGGCTCTTTACGTCCTCTCCAAAAGATTCCACCGAAATGGCCTTCCGCAGACTTTCTTCCCGGAACATGCCGTTTAACACACCGATAATCTCACCCTGGTAGCGGACAGGCGCATAAAAGTTAACCAATGTTTCCTTGGTGATACGAGAGTTAAAAATTACGTGAAATCCGGTTTCCCCCTGAATACCTTTTAAATAATTATTCCGGTCCGTTGAATCGGAAGTCTGCCCCTCCGCATTGTGATTGAGCCCATCCACATCAATAAATTCCACATAGTCAAAAACGGAGGTCTCCTGCAAGAGCTTTAAAAAATCCGTCTCTATCCATGGCTCTTTGATGGTCTCTGCAACGGTGATCGACAATAAATTCAAAGTTGTTGACCTGGCCTCCAGCATATCCTCCACCCGGTCGGCCGCCTGAATTGCAGCGTCACGGGCATACCTTTGGTTCTGCCACAGTATCCGTCTTTGATTCTCCTTTGCAAAGGTAACGAACGAGAAGATCGTTGCGCACAGCAGAATCGTCACTATCAAATAATCTCCCCAGGCAATCCTGCCTCTGCCATTTCTCTCCATATGCATCCTCCCCCGGCCCCTTCTTTGCCGCCAAACAACTTAACTTTTACAGATATGCTAATCCTCATACTGCCAGCGGCACGCAAATGAAATATATACAAAGTACACTATGCACCGGCATGAATTTGTTTGTGAAAGTTTGTTTGTAAAAAAATTTACTTTTTACAGTATTAACATTGTAACAAAATTACAGATTTTTCAAGCTAAGTATTAATTTGATAGTTAGATTATACCACTTCTAAATACCACATACCATAAAAATATGGGACATGACAGACGCCATGTCCCATATTATCGCTATTTTCCATATATTCTCCGACTCTTTTCACCATATTTACATTTATATAAGAAAATTCTGGGTGTCAGTCAACATCTGTATTGATATGCATGGTTGCGTTCCCTGTATAAATGTGATGATGCTAATTGGTGCCCCAGCTGTCGGGATCCGCATATTTACGGCGGTCCGCCGCATAACCGCCTTTATATTTCACTGTCACATACATGGTATCTTCCCCATTTACAAGCTTCACATAGCAGACGCCATCCGTAAACTTATCCGTAATGTCAACTTTCTGGTCAAGCCAGTATACCCATACGGAACCGTCATCCTCATATTCCACATCCGGCATCATCAGTGATTCTATCAGGTCTTCCTCCGACATTGGAATTTCCCTTCCGTCAGCGTCGAATTCAACGCCGCCCCCGGCCCTGAAATTCTCATTCCCCTCAGCATCCGTATACGTCACACTGTATGTCCCATCCCCCGGAAGCTGAATCGTGGCATCGGTGCAGTCCCCTTCCACCCACAGCTGAATCCTGCGCTGAATACCCCCTACATCCATGGCATATGCAACTGTGGCGCCGGACATAAAGACCACACAGGCAGCCGCAGCAGCAGCCACTGTCCTTAACATATGTTGTTTTTTCATTTTTCTCATTTTTGATTCCTCCCAAATAAATTCATCAGACGGGCGAACTGCCGAAAATGCCTTCTTGTATTTTTCCCTATTCGTCATATTCCCAGTCCTCCTTTAACGCGTCCCTCAGTAACAATCTTCCCCGCGACAATCTTACTTTCACATTACTCTGTGTCAGCTTAAGGATATCCGCAATTTCTTTTACGGAGTAGTCCTCGTAATAAAACAGGTGAATCACAATACGATACTTTTCAGGCAGATTCATCACCGCTTCAAACAGCTCCGAAGACTCCTCTGACTCGAAGGTAAGTGTTTGTATGTAATCCTCAAACGGCACCGCCCTGCGCCTGAAAAAAGTATTGTTTTTGTTTTTTGCCTTGTTGATTGCCACTCTCAGCAGCCATGCCCGAATATGCTGCTCCGATTCAAACTCCTTTTTTAAAGACCAGTACTGAATGAATGTGTCCTGAACAACATCTTCGGCATCCTGTGCGTTCTTACACACGCTGAAAGCCGCGGCGTAAAGATTATTCCGATATTCTTTGATTAGTGCCTCCACCGGTGGTTTCATATGTATGCTCCTTTGTTCTTTTGAAAAGCCTTTCACTGATAATACAAATGGGGATGGCAAAAGGTTACAAAAAAACAGAGCGGATTCAAATAAACCGGCCCTGTTTTCACACCTATTTTCTCCTGACATCTATCCATCCAAATCTTCGCATTTCTTCCCGAAATGCGCTTCTTCTGGAGTATCTGTCTTTATACATTGTCATAAACCGCTGCTTTGCGCCCGTCTCTCCCAGAGACTCCCACACCTCGCCCAGGGCGGCAATATACGCCGCACATTCTCCATAATAATTTCTGCGGTTTGCATTCATAATCCCCTCTGTCCTCACTTCAAGCAAGGCCTCTATCTTTTTGACTGCACGCTCCCTGACGCCGTCTTCCATCCGTACCATAGACTTCCATTTTAAAAACAACCGACGAAACAACGTGTTCTCTCCCAGCTTCTCGAGCCCACAAGTACCTTTTCGGTATTCCTCCGCCGAAAATCTCATTGCCTCCTTTACAAGGCCTTCCATTGCAGCTATTCCCTTATCATTCCACTGTCCCTCATCCGGATTCTCATTCAGGTCCTCATACAGATATAACAGATACAGCGCTATTCCCTGTTTCATAAAAGTTCCTGACCATCCTAAGGCTTCCGACTTGTTAAGCCCCTTATCCAATACCCCTGCGAACTGACCATCCAAAAATCTGAGCAGTAAAACCGTATTGCCGCTCTGCTTATTTTCATCCCTTTCACAGTAGGATGAGCTTCCTTCATACATCCCATAAAAATAATCGTTTTTATCTATGGACAATTTTCCCAGCACCTTTTGGAGTTCTTCCCTTTTCCTTCCGGTTCCATAGCCGTTCAAAAACGCCCGGAGATAATTAAGCGCGGATGTATCAGATTCATATGCGGCAAAATAACACTTTTCAAGCAGAAGCGCATCCCCGCCTGCTTCCAGCACATACTCAGCCGTCTTAAGCGCCGCCCGGCTGCGTGCTGTATATTTCTTTGGTATCAACTCCATTGCCCGCATTCCCGTTGATACCATATCATTCGCCACATATTTCCCGCTTTCTAATATTTTCAAATATAATCCCGGATGGATAGCCGCATATTTTTCCGCATATTGCAAAGCCAGGGAGACGTCATTTAATAATCCCACCCCCTCAGCAATGAGACAGTCCGCCTCATGTTCTGTCTTATCGCCAAGATATGAAATCCAAAGCGTCAGAAAATCCTCGAGATCAGGTAATTCCTCATCCCCATGCTGCATAATCGCTTCTAAAGTGATTGCATCCTCATGGGCATTTGCAATAACTCCATATAACGCCTCAGGCCGCTCCCCAAGCGGCACAGCATGATATGCACAGTACGCCGTGTCAAGAATAACCTGCTTCAAATCACAATTCAACAACTCATGATATGCCACATCCCCGATAGAAAATTTCTCATCCCCATACTCGCTTTCGCACAAAATCGCCATTGAAAACAGCTGATTCCCAACTTCAAAACCCTCTTTATACTTTTCCGTATCCATACAGGTATGTACAAACTCACATGCGTCTGCAAGCATGTCCGAAATTCCGCTGTTGTCCTCATAATAAAATTCTTCACTGTCATTGTCATACCAGTCGTCATATTCCTCATTCAATATACTCTCAAGGGCAACCTCCTGTGCATCAATTTTCTTTAAATTATTTCGAATCAGACCGTACTGTTCTTCAAACGCAATATATATACTCTTATTTTTGTTTGATACTTTTTCTGTTTTCGCCCCTGCTGCTCTTAATCTTTCCAGAAAATCTTCCCTGTAGTGTTCCGGAAGGGTACGCCCAATATCATGAATGAAAGCTGTAAGCTGAGCTGCCGAATATTGCGCCGCAAGGGTATCCGTCTGTTTTAAAAAATTTGTCAGGTTCATATCTATCTGTTTTCCCTTTCGTAAATTTGTTACGACATTTATGCCGACATTTATTGCGACATTTTTTTCAAAGACACAAATTATTTTACACTCCCTAAAACATTATCAACCAGTCTGATTTTTTCACAAATATTCTTACCCATATACCACCCTTCAGCATAAAATTCTATGCTATAACGGAAACCAATAACGCTGTTCAATATATTTGTGCTTAAAAAATTATAATTTTACGCCAGTAACTTTTTCTCTGCTTTTTCAATATCCTGCCTTGTTAAACCCACTGTCTGATTGGTTTTAATTTGATGTTGGAGAATCAGTTCATTATGTAAGTCTAAATCATCAATTACAATCCATTTTTCTACTCCCCCATGTAATGCAAGCCAACTCAAAATTTCATTCGCCTTTACCAGACTAAATTTTTTCGTCCTTTTTATATCTTCTGTTGCAAAGTCCGGAGTTACACCAAATATCTTCATACCACATTCCTGAAACATTTCCGCCAATTTTGCAGATTCAGTTCTCAGTGGTTTCATGTTATCATCAAACCAAAAACGCCATCCTGAATGCAACACAATTTTTGCACCTGTATTCTTAACAAGTTCCCCTAATAATATAACTTTATCTTTATCAATTAAAGTTCCATCACTAAGTTCCCTCTGATGAGAGTCATTCCAAAAATTAGAATTCAACACGCCGTCTATATCCAAAAATATTATTTTATTCATTTCTATATTCTCTCCACAAATGCTTCTATTTAAAGCTTAAATGCTGATTGCGACAATCTTACCACCTCATCATCTTTCAGCACTTTCAATGATTGCATTGCAAACCATGCTGCCCCCATTTTTCTTCTCCCCGTCAATATAGCTGTACCGGGAGATTTCTATAGCATGCGATAAATTCTGCGCCTCCCCCGGTACTACGACAAATGCAGCACCCAATGACCTTAATAAGCTATTCAATTTCTATCATCTTTTTAATCCCATTTGAGATAACCTCAAACCCCATTTTTTCGTAAAATAGTTCCTTTCCTTTGGCTGAAACACCCCCGATTGTTGTAAATTTTCCGGTGATAGAATTTGCTTTTGCATAATCAACTAAGTGATTAACAATCATTGTTCCAATACCTTTTCGCTGAAATGGCGGCAAAATTATTATTTCTTGAAGATACCAATACATAGCACCATCTCCTACAAGTCTGCCCATCCCTACAAGTTCCCCATTATATATTGCTGAAACATTGATTAACCCGTTCTGCAAAGCTTTTCTGGCATGCTCCACCGGTATCTCAACAAATCCTGCTTCTATTCGCAACCTAATAAAGTCCTCCGGTTGTAAAACATTATCAACAAGTCTGATTCTTTCACATATATTCTCACCCATATATCTATCACCCTTCAACAAAAAATTCTATGCCTAATATATTCGTTTACTTTCTGCGACCTTTTATGATTTTTTCATTACGCCCTTTGACCTCTTTATCTTTAACAAGTAGCCACATTCCTTGTTGCATTCATAATAGGTAATTATAGCTGCCCATTCTATACGGCGAATATCAATGCGTTAAAAAATCTTTCTTCTTGCGTTACTAAATAATCAGCAATACTTTCACTATTTTCAGATATACTTTTTGCATCATTTGACTTCGCATCACTGATTTATGTAATTCGTCATATATAGGATTTATATAATCAATCACTTCTCTAAAATTTAAAGTGATCCGTTCTTTGCCAACACATTAATCCACTGCTCACTTTCCCTGTTCTTACGGACATCCTGTGTCACAAAAATGTCCTCTATCAAAAAGCAATTATTTATCATAAGTTTTTTTAATGTATTTTCTTCATAATCATAAAACACTCTGCCCTTATCCATCCTCATGCCATTTCCTTATTTAAAAGAAGCATAGAGAATCCCTTCATCCTTCAAGGCATTCCAAAACCGTTTCAGCACCCCATCTATTTCCGCATAGGGAACATGAAGAAGGGACGCACATGCCCATATTCCATCAAATTCTTGCTGGAACCGCAATTTTTCAAAACGCATGCATAAGACTTCCTGTCTTATTAGCTTCTCGGCTTCCTCACATATTTTCTTTGAAGCATCCAATGCCGTCACTTAATATCCGGCATCTAAGAAGGCTTTTGTATCCCGTCCACTGCCACACCCCGCATCCAAAATATGAGTTTTAAATCTATCACTTTCTTTTATACCAATATTATTTTTCCACTCTAAAAGATGTAAAAACTTGTCTCTGCAGAAATTCATATCAGCATCTTTTGTTACACAGCAAAATTCTTCCGCATTTTTATCATAAGTTGATATTTTCTTTTCCGAAGATTTTAATTGAGATATCTGCTGTAGATAAAGCACTAAATTTTCTAACGTATCTCTCGGTCCCAGATTCAAGTGATACTCGATTACCATATACCACGCATCTGCAATCATTTCATCAACTAATTCTTCATAAGTTACGCAGTCTTTGCCTTCCAACACTTTTGAAACAATTGCCTGAAACCAAAAGAATTTGTAGCATTCGCCTGTATTGTCAAATATTCGGCTTAAATGTTGAACTTCCAGAGTGTCAGAATAGGTAGGTAACTGCATATATTTCACCTTCTTACATTTCTAATCTTCATTTGTACTCTATACTTTTATAATATCTTCAATGTTACAATTTAATTCTATCATATCAAATGATAATTCGACCACAACTATATATATTTGTGTTTGAAAAATTATATCAGACTGAAAACCTGTTGAATAAATAAATCGAAATAAGTAAAAACAGCTTCCTGATTTCTCGACACCGTTTGGGCACCAAGAACACAATTCTCCTTATCAACTTTTTTACATAGTATTAGCGCCATATATAGGCATACACTGCTTTTCAACACAATCGGTCATCCCAGAGCACCGAATGCTTGCTATGGAGCTTACTGTCGATTACTTCGACCAGACTTTCACTGGCAAGCTGTTGACAGCGTGCAGGGCACACGACTTTCACCAGTTAGAGCGCGCTCGCGGAGCGTAAACTCAAAAAGGGCTTCCCGATTTCTCGGAAAGCCCCATAAAATCTGGCTCTTTACTAATGAATTCGTCAGAATTCTATTTACTCAATAATCGTAGCAGCACGTCCAGAATGTGTTTCCGTTTTCATGCACTATCCGGCATTATCACACATTCCAGCCTGTTAAGGGCATTTTCGACAATGCACTATATAGTACCATAATGCACTATCAAACCCAAAATCGTTGCAAATCTGTTGCAAAACTGCTTTTTTGTTGCAAAGTATGTGAATCCTCTTTCTTGGACTCTTTCCTAGAAAATCTTCATGTTTTTTGATAGATTTTCCATTGCTTCTCTCTTTTTTGTTTCTGTTACTTCTGCGTAGATATCCATTGTTGTATTGATATCTGCGTGTCCCATTACTGCCTGAATGACCTTTACGTTGGTTTCGTTCTCACAAAATCTGGTACAAAAGGTATGCCGGAATGTATGGCACGAGAAAAACGGTAGCATAATCGGTTCTCTGTGTTCTTTCTTTGCCTTAACTTCTTCTTCCGCATTGTGAGTATTCACAATCCGCCTGATAGAATGGTCAATGGCATTATGCTTATACAGATTGCCTAATTTGTTAATAAATATAAATCCAGTAGCTCCATCTACCACCAGCGGACTAACTCCATTTTCTTTCTGATAGTCATACATTTCTTTTAAGACCGCATACACATCATCAAGCATTGGAATTTTCCTTATCCCGGCTTTTGTTTTGGGTGGTTCAAATTTAAACTCAAACGTGTATGGAGCTTGCTTTCCTCTTCGAAAATAAGTCATGCTGTGGTTAATGTCAATGATACGGTTTTCCATATCAACATCCTGCCACCTTAGACCACAAATTTCTCCAATCCTGCACCCTGTTCCAAGAAGCACTGTGAACAGCGGTCTCCAAATGTCATACAATGGGTGGTCTGTCACATAGTTAAGCAATTCTGTTTGCTGTTCCACCGTCAACGCCCGTTGTACCTTCTGCTTTCTCCCCTGCCTTTTCTTAATTTCAGAGATTACTCCGTCACTCGGATTTTTGCGTATAATTTCATCACGCACAGCTAAATCAAACGCTGGGTGTAACACACAATGCAGTGATTCAACCGTTTTGACTTTTATTCCCTTCTCTATCAAACCGAGATAAAAATGAAGCACATCCGAATACTTTATTTCTGCTACTTTCCGCTTTCCAAAGCCATCTTTACAAAAGTGGTCATACGTGTAGCGATAATTAGCATAAGTAGAAGTAGCTAAATTATTCTTAGTAGCCATATAGCGGTCTACCACAAAATCCAAATCTGCTTTACCTGCCACATATAAATCCAGTCCGTCTAACTGATCCCGGATTAGCTTAGCTTCTTTCTCTCTAAGTTCCTGCAAGGTAGTTGCATATACATAACCACGTTTTCCCAATGGATCAGTATATGTGTAGATATACCTGTTGTCCTGTGAGCGCTGGCTTTCCCCCTTCCGTAAAGCTCTGCCTTTATTATCTTTCCTTGCTTTTGCCATCTGCTCTCCTTTCTGATTAAAAAGGAAAGAGATTTCGTATCTGTGCTAGGCTTCCTGTAATAGCTTTTCTAAAGCCATTTGCACCACTTGTGTTATAGTCAGACCATGTTCAGTGGCATATTGGATTAAACGGGCATAACATTCATCCGATAACCGAATACCTATGGAATTATTCTTTGTTTCGTCCTTTTTGGGACGCCCCATTTTCGCCATATACTCACCTCTCATCTATCGCCTAATAACACTATACTTTTTGTTTAACAATTTGTCAAGAACTTTTTGTTCAACGAAATCCGCTTCCATATTTTTTATAATCTGAATGTTTCCAAATACCTATCAAATATCTCACAATTTACCAATGCCATTTTACCAACCTTATAGATTGCCCCGGCGTCTTTTGCCAAATCCTGAAATTTCCTTACACTCATGCTGTATATTTCAGAGCCTTCTTGGTATCTGACATATTTTTTCTTATCTGTCTTTTTTGCCATAAATTTCTCCTTCTTTGCACAGCCTTATCTGCTAATAAATAAGCAGAATACGCTTCTCCCCATTT
>CAJUED010000069.1 GCA_910585075.1 uncultured Lachnospiraceae bacterium | reverse complement strand
CCCCAAAATACAGCATTTACGCCATATTGTAATGAACACTGATTCATGATATAATATCCGTGCAGGCAATGAACAGAGCTACGGAATGGGAGAAAAAATGGGAAAAATCGATTTGAATAAAAAAAAGAAACGGGAGGCGCTTTTCAATACGGCCTTTGAGCTGTTCACCACCCAGGGGATTCAAAAGACAACCATTAATAATATAGTAGAAACCGCAGGGGTGGCCAAAGGAACTTTTTATCTTTATTTTAAGGATAAATATGATATCCGCAACAAGCTGATTGCCCACAAGGCGTCCCAGATTTTTTCCGCGGCAGACGAGGCTCTGGCGGGGACAGAGCTTACGGAATTAGAGGACAGGATTATTTTCCTGGCGGACCATATTATCGGGCAGTTTCATGAGGACAAGTCCCTGCTGAACTTTATATCCAAGAATTTAAGCTGGGGAATTTTTAAAAATGAGCTGATTTCCGGGGACAGTTCGGATGTAGATTTTTACAATATTTACCGTATTCTGGAGAATTCCCCCAGACGTTTTAAAAATCCGGAGGTGCTTTTGTTTATGATAGTGGAATTCGTAAGCTCCACCTGCTACAGCTCTATTCTCTACGGGGAGCCGGTTGGAATTGAGGAGCTGAAACCCTATATTTTTGATGCTATCAGACAGATTATGAAAAGCCAGGAGGTTTGACATATGTCCAAACATACCTGTCATAAACTATAACAAATTTATGACAGGTATCTTATTCCCAAACATGCTGCGGGATGCGCAGCTTATGCGTATTCCTGAGCCGTGAACAAACCGTTCATTCCCGCGAGCAATGAGTCAAGTGCCGTGCTTGCACGAGCATAAAATCAGCAAGCTGATTTGACGAATGCCGCGAGGGTCTGATACCCCGCAGCTCTGCTGCGCAACAAGCTTGATGTCCCGTCAGCTTGCTGCGGGGTATTTGACTTTCGGTTTTACCGTTACAGAATCTGCATAGGATGCAGCAAGCTGACCTGCGGGGCGGCAGTGTTTGAAGGAAGGGAGGACTTTTTATGCAAAAATACATAAAAAAAATAAAACGGATGATAAAAATTTTCCCGCCAAGGCAGGAGGGACAAAGCGGTGAGGACTACGCAAAGCAAAAGGTAATCTGGGGTGTAAAGTACGGGGCGTTCGCGCTGGCGGCCTTTGCAATATTGCGGGGCGTGCTTGTGGTGGCCGGAGAGAGTGTAACGGTGAGTAACAGCGTGGATGGACGGGAACTGCCGATTTACTGTGTGGAGACGGATGAGAAGAAAATTGCCCTCAGCTTTGACGCGGCGTGGGGGAATGTGCGGTTGATGGAAAGGCAGGGCCAATTGATTTTAAGGGGGATAATGGTTATGGAGCGTAAGCCGGAGCTTTATGAAAAGAAAATCCTTAAGGATAAAGAATTTCCAATCCAACTGATCGTAAACAAGTGTCATACCAGGGGAAAGTATTTTGACGTACACTGGCATGAACAGATCGAGCTCCACTATGTGGTGCGGGGGCAGACGGTGATTCGTTTGGAGCAGGAGGAGATGGAGGCGAAAGAAGGCTCTCTTGTGATCGCCAACAGCAATGTTCTGCATGAAGGATATTGCAAAGGGGAAGAAATGGAGACCATGGTGGCGATTTTTGACATGGAGGATTTTTCTAGGGAATTTGCGGACAAGAATATTATATTCCGCCCGCTGATTTCAGGGGATTCTGAAATATCCGGGATTATGCTTCGCATCTATGAGGAGTATCAAAAGAAAGAAATCGGCTACCAGCTGGTCTGCAAAGGGGAGTTTTTAAAGCTGGTAACTTATCTGGCCCGCAATGACGCGGTGGAGATGCTCTCGGAGGAGGACGTCTCGAAGCGGCGAAAGAAATTGGAGCGGCTCAATACGGTCTATCAGTATATTGAAAATCATTATACGGAAACCATAACCAATTGCCAGTTAGCGGAGCTGGTGCATTTGAGCGAGGGGCGTTTCTGTCATATCTTCAAGGAGAGTACGGGGGCCGCACCGCTGCAGTACATCAATGAGGTCCGGCTCAATAAGGCCATGTATCTTTTAAGAAGGGAGAAATTCACAGCCACAGAAGCGGCGGAGGCGGTGGGGTTTTCGGATTATAATAATTTTGGGAGGATGTTCCGCAGATATTTTGGATGCACACCCTTAGAAGCAAGAAAAAACAGCAAAATCGTATGAGTTTACAGCAGAAGAAGGCTATCTTTCTCCTGCTGTCTTTTTGTATAATAAATCCAATTTCCGCTCCATGAAAGTATACATTTTTGTGGAGACGAGAACAGGTTTATCGGTAAAAAGTAACAAGAAACAGGAGGAAAAAGAAATGAAATTAGGAACTTTTACGGTAGTGTTGGGAGACATGGCTTTAGAAGATGCATGTAGTTTCCTGGAGAAAAACGGCGTTCAGATGGTGGAAATCGGATGCGGCGGTTTTCCGGGCAAAGCTCACTGTGATGCGGCAGAGCTTTTAGCGGACGAGAATAAGCAGAAAGAATTTCTGGACACCATTCACAGGCATAATCTGGAGATAAGCGCCCTGAGCAGCCATGGCAATATGGTGCATCCGGATCCGGAAATTGCAAAGAGATTTGACGACGATCTGACCAATGCGATTTTACTGGCGGAGAAGTTAGGCGTTCCGGTTGTGAATACCTTCTCCGGCTGCCCTGGAGGAAGTGCGGCGGACAAGACCCCCAACTGGGTAACCTGTCCATGGCCGGATGATTTTTCCGAGATTCTGGAATATCAGTGGAATGAGGTTTTGATTCCCTATTGGAAAGAGAAAGTGGCTTTTGCAAAAGAGCACGGCATACATAAGATTGCTTTAGAGCTGCACCCGGGATTCTGTGTTTACAATACCAAAACACTGCTTCGCCTGCGTGAGGCGGTAGGACCGGAAATCGGCGCTAACTTTGACCCCAGCCATTTAATCTGGCAGGGTATGGATCCTTGCGTTTGCATCAGAGAGCTTGGAAAGGCGGGGGCACTGTTCCATTTCCATGCAAAGGATACAAAGATAGACCCTGTCAACGCGGCAATGAACGGGGTTCTTGACACAACACATTATGGCAATGAGATTGAGCGTTCCTGGATTTTCCGCTCCGTAGGATATGGACATGGAGAGGAATTCTGGAAAGCAATCGCTTCCGAGCTGAGACTTGCAGGCTATGATTATGCAATCAGTATCGAGCATGAGGACAGCCTGATGTCCGGCAGGGAAGGACTGCTCAAGGCTATTGAATGTTTGAAGAATGTGTTGATTTTTGAGGAGAGAGGAAGCATGTACTGGGCATGAAAAAGCATACTTTGGCGATGGTCGGCTTCGGCGGTATGGCGGGCTGGCATTACGATTTGATTGAAAATCTGGACGATTTGTCCGTGGCCGGTATCTGGGATATTAAGGAGCAACGCCGGGAATATGCCCGTTCCAGGCAGATTCATGTATACGGAAGTTTAGAAGATTTGCTGGCGGATGAGCGTGTGGCTCTGGTGCTGGTGGCAACACCCAACGATGTACATAAGAGTATTGCAATTGCAGCAATGAAAGCCGGGAAAAATGTGGTCAGTGAAAAACCTGTCACACTTTGCTCGGCGGACTTGCAGGAAATGATAGATGCTTCCTTAAAATACGGCCGGTTTTTGACCGTACATCAAAACCGCCGGTGGGATGAAGATTTCCTCACCGTGAAGAAGCTGATGGAGGAAGGCACCCTGGGGGAAGTGTTCCGCCTGGAATCCAGGGTACATGGTTCCCGGGGGATTCCGGGAGACTGGCGTCAGGAGAAGGAGCACGGCGGCGGTATGGTGCTGGACTGGGGCGTACACCTTCTGGATCAGGCGCTTATGCTGTTCCCGGGTATAGCCCTTGAGACCATCTATGCAACCCTTACCAATGTGACCAACCAACTGGTGGATGATGGTTTTACGGCGGATTTGGGGTTTGCAAACGGCGTCCACATGATCGTGGAAGTGGGCACCAGCAATTTCCTAAGCCTTCCCCGCTGGTATGTGCTGGGAACAGACGGGACGGCAATGATCGGCGATTGGGGAGAGGACCTGAAGATTGTGAGAGCCTGTGGCAAAGACGAGGAAGATGTGGTTCCGGTGAGAACCGCCGCAGGACTGACCAAGACCATGGCGCCCCGGCGGGAAGACAGCATTGTAACGGAACAGCGTCCGGAAGAAAAAAGTGATATCCGGGATTTTTACCGGAATGTGATGGCTGTTCTGGAAGGCCGGGAGGAAAGCCTGATTAAGCTTACGGAGGTGGCCCGGGTGATGCGGGTCATGGAAGCCATTTTCGAATCCGCTAAGAGCCGTCAGGTGGTGCGGTTTGAGGAATGAGTAAAGTTCATGCTTGCATGAACTTGGCGATTGCCGAGAGATATTTGAATTGAAAGAAAGGAGAGACCTTATCATGGAAATAAAGATTGCGGCACAGGTATATTCAGTGCGGGATGAGGCTGCGGCAGATTTTGAAAAAACCATGAAGCAGCTTAAGGATATAGGATATGAGGGCGTGGAGCTTGCCGGCCTTTATGGGAAATCGGCAGAGGAAATCCGTGCTTGTTTAGAGCGTGTGGGGTTACAGGCAGTCAGCGCTCATGTGCCGATTACGGAGTTTGAACAGGATTTGGAAAAAACAGTGGAGACTTACAAGGAAATCGGCTGCAAATACGTGGTAATTCCTTACTTGGACGAGGAAAGGCGCTATGGCGGAAGCGGGTATCAGGATACCTTAAGAAATATGGAGAGAATTTCCGAAAAAAGCCGGGAGGCAGGGATGGAGTTACTCTATCACAACCATCATTTTGAATTTGAAAAGACGGCCGAAGGCGGCTATCAGCTGGATGCATTGTATGAGACGATTCCCGCAGACAAGTTAAAAACAGAGCTTGATTTGTGCTGGGTAAAGGTAGGCGGAGAAGACCCGGTTGCCTATCTGCATAAATACAGCGGACGCTGCCCTGTTGTGCACGTGAAGGATTTTATCCGCAAGGAGGAAGAAGTTCTGCTGGTGGCCGTAGGAGACGGTGAGGTTGGAGCTGAGGCAGTTGTGCCTGCCGCAGTGGAGTGCGGCGCTAAGTGGCTGGTAGTGGAACAGGATTTCCATCCCTTTGGCAGTCCTATGGAAAATATGAAAAAGAGCTTTGAGTACGTAAAGGCAAATTTAAAATAATATGGAGGATGAAAATGAAAACATTGAAAGTTGGAGTTGTAGGCTGCGGCGGCATTGCAAACGGCAAACATCTGCCCGCCATGAAAAGAACCGGTAATTTTAATATTGTGGCATTTTGTGATTTGATAGAGGAGCGCGCCCAGAAAGCGAAAGAGGAGTACGGCACTGCGGACGCCCGTGTTTATACGGACTATCAGGAGCTGATCAAGGAAGACCTGGATGCAGTGTATGTGCTGACACCCAACAGCTCCCATGCGCCTGTGGCGATTGCAGCCATGAAGGCCGG
Source organism: uncultured Lachnospiraceae bacterium (assembly GCA_910585075.1). GTDB lineage: Bacteria > Bacillota > Clostridia > Lachnospirales > Lachnospiraceae > Suilimivivens. Next base: position 12,038 of record CAJUED010000069.1, on the reverse strand, counting down.
AAAGAATGTTATGTGTGAAAAGCCCATGGCAAAGACCTATGCGGAAGCAAAGGAAATGGTTGAGACCGCAAAGGAAACCGGTAAAATACTGACCATAGGTTATCAGAACCGTTACAGGGCAGATTCCCAATACCTGAAAAAAGCCTGCGTAAACGGTGACCTGGGCGAGGTTTATTATGCAAAGGCTCATGCAATCCGCAGAAGGGCAGTTCCCACCTGGGGTGTATTTTTGGATGCGGAAAAGCAGGGCGGCGGCCCCTTAATTGATATCGGAACCCATGCCCTTGACCTGACCCTGTGGATGATGGACAATTATGAGCCGGAATCCGTAACAGGCTCCGTATTCCGCAAACTGGCGGATCAGAAGGATACCGGAAATGCCTGGGGCGACTGGGACCCTGAGATTTTTACGGTGGAGGACTCCGCATTTGGCTTTATTAAGATGAAAAACGGCGCAACCATTCATTTAGAGGCTGCCTGGGCTCTGAACAGCCTGGAAGTGGATGAAGCTAAGACAACCTTATGCGGAACCAAAGCAGGTGCGGATATGAAAGATGGTCTTCGCATCAACCGGGTACAGTATGGCAAACAGTGCGTGGAAAAGCCGGCCCTGGATGCGGCAGGGGTTGCATTCTATGATGGCGAATCCGAAAGACCGGAGGATGAGGAACAGAAGGTATTCTATGAGGCAATTGTAAATGGAAAGCCTTTGACCGTACTTCCACAGCAGGCTATGGTTGTGACACAGATTCTGGAAGCAATCTATGAGTCCGCAAAGACAGGAAAGACAATCTATTTTGAATAAAAGTAACATTTCTTTTACCCTTTCTCATGACAAAGAATGCCTTGAAATACAGGCATTCTTTGTCAAAATATAAGTAGGAGAAACGGGGCTGTGGTATGAAGGGAAATTAAAGAAAAAGAAAGGAAAAAATAGAATGACATTGGGAATAATCTCCTGGATTAAGGAGGAAGATTTTATCAAGGTAAAGGAAAAAGGCCTTTCCTTTGTGGAGCTGGATGTAAACGACCGGGCCGAGGAGTTTCTGGCTCATGTGGATGAGGTCAAAGGATACAGTGAAAAATACGAGCTGCCTGTCCGTGCCATTGGCAGATGGGGAAGCGGACGCATCTGCAAAGAGGGCATCTGTGAGGATGAGCTTGCGCTGGAATGCCGGCTGATTGATGCGGCGGCAAAGCTGGGATGCACCATTTACATCACAGGCTGCAATTATGTGGATGAGCTTTCCTATTATGAGAACTGCAGTCTTGCCATCTCCTATTTTGAAAAGCTGATTGCCTACGGGAAAGAAAAGGGCGTCCGCATTGCCACCTACAATTGCCGGTGGAACAACTTTGTATGCGACCCTGTGGCGTTCAAGGTGATTCATGGATATTTAAAGGATCTGTATATTAAATATGATACCTCTCACTGCATTTATGCGGGTGGAGATTACATGCAGGAAGCGAAAGACTGGGGAGACCGTTTCATCCATGTTCATATCAAGGGAGCCCTGACAATCGGCGGGGAGCGCTTTGACGATCCTCCGGCAGGGATGGATATGACCAATTGGGGCGCATTTCTGGCTGTTTTATATGCAAAAGGTTATCGGGAAGGCTTAAGCATTGAGCCTCACTCCGCAAACTGGAAAGGCGAGCTGGGTGATAAAGGCCTGGACTATACCATTGAATTTATTCGGAAGCTGATGGTAATGTAAATAAAATCTTTGACGGGCGGACGCATTAGATTTGCGCCGCCCGTTATGTAAATGCATTGGAATGGGGATTATTTATGAGAGAAGAAGAAAAAATCAAAGCCGGAATTTTATTTTGTCCGGGGGATCCTGAATTAAAGAAGATGAAGTTAAAGACACATAATCTGAATGTGGATTATAACAAAACCTATGAGGACGAGACGGAAAAACGCGCGGCAATTCTTTCGGAGATGCTTGGGGAATTTGGGGAGGGCGGCTTTATACAGGGGCCCATTGCCTTCCATTACGGAAGCCATATCAAAATCGGCAAAAGCTTTTTCGCTAATTTCAATCTGACTATTCAGGATGACGCTGAGGTCACCATCGGGGACAACTGCAATTTTGGACCAAATGTAACCATTGTAACACCGATTCATCCCATGATAGCCAAGGAACGGCTGGAAATTGTGACCGCGGAGGGGGAGAAGAAACGTCTCTGTTATGCGAAACCGGTACAGATAGGAAACAACTGCTGGTTTGGTGCTTCGGTGACAGTGTGTCCCGGGGTAAAGATTGGGGATGACTGCGTAATTGGGGCAGGCAGCGTTGTGACCAGGGATATTCCTGCAGGCTGCTTTGCAGCAGGGGTTCCGTGCAGAGTGATCAGGGAAATCACGGAGGCGGACAGCATGAAATATAAGCCGGAAATATTGGCGGATAATCATGTATGGTAACAGTTCAGCCAGACCGGCATGGGCTGAACTGTTACTGTGTGAAAATTTGTCCTGTGGCTTTTATTTTGAAAATATGGTACAATATACGCGATGGCAACCGGAGGTTTTTTGAGCGTGCACTGACGGAGATATGGAGGATTAATATGCCAGGATTTACAAAGCAGGCGATTAAGAATTCTTTCATAAAGCTTTTAAACGAGAAGCCGGTTTCTCAGATTACGGTGAAGGATATTGTGGAGGACTGTGGAATCAACAGGAATTCATTTTATTACCATTATCAGGATTTGCCTTCCATGATAGAGGAAATTATTCTGGATGACGCGGATGAGCTGATACGGAAGCATCCCACGGTGGATTCTCTTGAAGATGGACTTGAGTTTGCGGCTTCCTTCGTGCTTAAGAACAGACGCGCCGCCCTTCATCTTTATCATTCCGGAAACAGGGATCTCTTTGAGCAGTACCTGTGGAAGGTATGCGAGTATGTGGTGAGCACTTATATCAGCACGGCCTTTGGTGACAGCCTGATAGGGGAGAAAGATAAGGGAATTATCATTCGTTACTATAAGTGGTGCTGTTTTGGCGCTATTATAGACTGGCTGAATACAGGCCTTAAAGATGATATACAGGCGCTTTTTTATCGAATGGGACAACTGAAAAAGGGAATGCTTGAAGAAATGATCCGCAGAAGTATACTGGAGGATGCGGACAGAGAAAAGTATTAGACAATAAGAAGTAAATGTCTGATTTTAAAACAGGCAGGGTGGAATGTCTATTTTCCACCTTGTCTTTTTTTGTTATTTTTTAGTCAAAGATAATTGTTGAAAAGGAAGAAGGTGTTGGCATGGGTTCGATAAAGTTAATGAAGACCGCTAAAATTGGCTACGTGATTCTCTCCCTGATTTTTTGTGTAATTGGGGTGGTGCTTATCATGGCGCCTGGGGCGATTACCCCTGTGCTTGCGGGGACATTCGGAATTTTGCTGATCCTGTTTGGAATTGTCAGGATAATCGGTTATTTCTCCAGGGATTTATTCAGACTGGCTTTCCAGTATGATCTGGCATTTGGACTTCTGCTGCTGGTACTTGGCGTAATCACAATATGGAAGGCGGAAGATTTTATGATTTTTATCAGTATCGTGCTGGGAATTTATGTTTTGGCGGACGGACTTTTAAAGGTTCAGATTGCATTGGACTCCAGAGTTTTTGGCATAAAATACTGGTGGATGATTTTGATAGCGGCGGTGGCAGCAGGAATCATCGGATGCATTTTGATGATCCGGCCGTCAGGAAGTGTCTTAGTGCTTGCGGTTTTGCTGGGGTGGTGCCTGCTGGCGGAGGGAATATTAAATTTGGTTACCGTACTTTTGGCTGTTAGGATTATACGGCATCAACAGCCGGACAGGATAGAAAATGTAAGCATTTATATGTGACAGGATGACAGATGGAAAATCGGCTTCGCGAATTTCTCATCGCATCTTCGCGACAAGTCCCTCAGAAATGGGGATTAGATTTTCAATATTGAAAAGAAAGGAAGGTACGAAGGATGAGTGAAATGACACACAAGGCAGGGAGAGCGGCTTTTGGCAAAGCCATTGATGTTGCACTGAAAAATACGGACAAGGATTGGGAAAAAGATGTAAACAGACTGATGGATCTGATGCAGAATTATATGAAGGGCGAAAAGCTGGATGTGGATTATGAGAAGGCGAAAAAAATGATTTGCGACAAAGAAGGCACTTTGAACCAATATATTCGCAGAATTTTGACGGAAGTTGACCCTCACGTATTAAAGACCACCGCACTGAACTTAGGATTTGAAGCCTTTTTCCATGGAACGAAGACAATCCGCAAAATGCGGGAGGTGCATCAGTGTAATGTACCCTGGCTGATTTTGATGGATCCCACCAGCGCCTGTAATCTGCACTGCACCGGCTGCTGGGCTGCGGAATACGGAAACCGGCTGAATTTGACCTTTGATGAAATGGACAATGTAATCAACCAGGGCAAGGAGTTGGGCATCTACTTTTATATGTTTACAGGGGGCGAACCTCTGGTGAGAAAGGCGGATGTGATAAGGCTCTGCGAAAAGCACAACGACTGCGCTTTTCTGGCATATACCAATGGAACTTTGGTGGATGAAGATTTTTGCAAAGAAATGAAGAAAGTGGGAAACCTGTATCTGGCAATCAGCCTGGAGGGATTTGAGGAGGTCAACGACCTGCGCCGGGGCGGCGGTGTATACGGAAAGGTTTTGCGCGCTATGGACTTGCTGCTGAGTAACGGACTGATTTTTGGCACCTCCATCTGCTACACCTCAAAAAATATTGAGACGGTTACAAGCGATGCGTTTATTGACCTTCTTGTGGATAAAGGGTGCAGATATGCGTTGTATTTTCATTATATGCCGGTAGGAAATGACGCGGCAATGGAGCTTCTGCCCACTATGGAACAGCGGGTGTATATGAAGCAGCGGGTAAGGGATATCAGGAATATGACCACTGGCAAAGGGCTGTTTACAATGGACTTCCAAAATGACGGTGAATTTGTAGGCGGCTGTATTGCAGGGGGCAGGAACTATTTCCATATCAATGCAAACGGGGATGCGGAGCCCTGCGTATTTATCCATTATTCCGGTGCGAACATCTGGACGCATACTTTGCTGGAAATATTAAAGCAGCCGCTGTTTATGGCTTACCGGGATAATCAGCCCTTTAATGAGAACCATCTGCGCCCATGCCCTATGCTGGAAAACCCGGAAATTCTGGATCGTATGGTGAAGGAAACAGGGGCCAAATCCACAGATTTGCAGTCTCCCGAGAGTGTGGAGCATTTATGTGGAAAATGCCATGGATATGCAAAGGAATGGGCGGCCGTAGCCGACGAGATATGGCAACAGGAGTCCCATAGAAAGAGCAGTTATGAGAACTATAAACCCAAAGCCTGAAAAGGATAAGCCGCAGGCTTCTGTAAGAAGGACGGCGGTAAAAGGCGTGTTGCTGCTTCTTTTAGCTATCGCTCTGATTTTTTACCGGGATACCCTTTCCGAGATTGCAAAGGAAGTGCGCAGCGTTACGGGGCAGGAGCTTTTATGCAGTATCGTCCTTGCCTTTCTGGGATATTGGCTTGAGGGGATGACAATTTTTACGATGATGAGAGCGGTGGCCCCGGAAAACGGGGCCCGTGTCCGTGACGGTGTCTTTATTGCTCTGGTCTGCGAGTTTTATCGGCTGACCACCTTGGGGAACGGATCCGGTTTTGCGGAAATTCATTATCTGCATAAAAAAGATATGGAGACGGGCAGCGCCACAGTTCTGACGATGATTCAATATGTAATGAAAAGAACGGCGGTTATGCTGCTTGGCGTGGTGGGATTTATTTACCTGAGTCATAAGGAAGCAGCGAGATTCCTATGCAGGGAATACAGGACCTTCATGGCAGCAGGATGTCTGATTACCATATTAATTATCTCATTTTTTTTGTGCGTTGCCTTGTCCTTGAAGGTGACAAAGGGACTGTTATGGATTGTAGACCGGTTGTCCTCCAAAATAAAGTCCCGGGAAGAAAATTTTGAAAAATGGAAAGAGCAGATTTTGCTTTTAAACAGCTGCGGAAAGAATATTCTTGGGCGGAAGCAAAAAATGGTAAGCGTGATTTTATTGCAGACAGGAAAACTTGTGCTGTTTTATTTGATTCCCTCTTTTCTGATTGGAGGGAAAATTGATTTGACAATTAGGGAATGTGTGCTTGTTATGGCAGTTGCGTTTATGCTTGCCGGCGTGATTCCTACCCCTTCCGGGGCAGGCGCGCTGGAATTTGTTTTTCTCTTATTTTTTACCTGTTTTACCGACTCGATAACGGCAGCCTCCCCCATATTGATTTTCCGGTTTGCCACCTGGGTTTGTCCGGCAATGGCGGGAGGCGTATTGCTTCTGGGACAAAACATCCGAAGGACCTGCGGAGGGAAATTGGACACAGGGGATGGAGGCACCCATAGATGGCGGGATTGAATCTCCAAACACGGCTCGTTACTCTGCTATTGAAGTTCCTGCATAAATTTGCACAAGGGCTTTGAAGTGGGTTACTAGGCCGGTGCCGGGAGGGAAGCACTGTAGAGAAAGCCAGGAGATATGTTATTTTGAAGGATGCCCACTGCATATATATAGTGGAAAACAGTCTTCGATGAGAAGACAAGAAGCTGATGGAATGTGGGAAATGACAAAAAACGATACCGTTATCAGGGAGTACCAGGGCCTGTGCGACAGAGAGGAGCTGGTCAGGCGCATCATCCGCCATTACATAAGAGAAGGATATAAAAAACAGGAAACATCAGAGAGTGATAATGATAATCGTAAGCGAAAAGGCTGTGGGCAGTGCAATGAATGAAGGGGAAAGAAAGGGAAGCGGCCTGGGACTGCCCACGGCATTGTATATCCGTCTCTCTAAGGAGGATGGCGATAAGGATGAGAGCCTTAGCGTGGCCCACCAAAAGCTGATGCTGACGGAATTTGTAGAGGGACAAAAGGATTTGTGCCTGTATGATATTTATGTGGATGACGGTTATACGGGCACAAATTTTCTGCGCCCAAATTTTCAGAGGATGTTAAGGGACATAGAGGGTAAGAAGATACGGTGCGTTGTGGTCAAGGATTTGTCAAGACTTGGCAGAAACATGCCAAAGGTTTCGGAATATATCAATGAATACTTTCCCAGGAAAAAAGTCCGTTTTATCGCGGTAAATGATGGTGTGGACAGACAATATTATGATATTGACGCAGGCGAAGATATGATGATTGACGTGAGAAACATGTTCAACGGTTTTTACCCGAAGGACATATCCAAAAAGGTCCGCTCCACCTTCAGGGCAAAGCAGGCGCAGGGACAGTTTATCGGCGCTTTTGCCTGCTTTGGGTATAAAAAATCGGCTGACAATCGGAATGTACTGGTAACGGACGAGTATGCCGCCAACATTGTGAGGCGCATTTTTTCCATGTACTTAAGCGGGATGGGACAGAACACAATTGCCAGAGTACTGAATGAGGAAAACATTCCCTGTCCTTCCGAATATAAAAAGAGATGCGGCCTGAATTATCATAACGGAAAACGCCTTGAGACCACTTCTTACTGGACGTATTCCACCGTGCGAAGAATCCTGCAAAACCAAATGTATCTTGGAAATATGGTTCAGAATAAAAGTTTCCGGCAGGTATGTAAAAAAAATGCGGTGGCCCTTCCAAAATCTCAGTGGATTGTGGTGGAAAACACCCATCAGCCAATTATTGACCGGGACACATGGGAAAAGACCCAGATGCTGCTTCAAAGAAACACAAGACAGACCAGCCTTAACGGTAATGTGCATCTGTTTGCCGGGCTTTTGAAATGCGGTGACTGCGGTCGCGCCATGGTGAAAATCAGCCGAAAAAATACAACCTTTTTTAACTGCGGAAGCTATAACCGCTGTGGAAAAAAGCTCTGTACCATTCACAATATTACAGAGCGGGAGCTTACAAAAACCGTGCTGGCGGATTTGAATCTGCTCATAAAATCAGTAAAGAATATTGACAGGCTGGTTAAGGAGGAAAAGGAGAAGCAAAAAAAAGAGACGTCTGTTTCTACGATAGATATATCCCGATGCCGGATGGAAATGAAACGGTTTGGGAGGAAGATCGATCAGGCTTATGAGGATTACTCTGACCAAATCATTACAAGGGAAGATTATTTGAAATATAAAGGGAAATATGAGGCGCAGATTTCCCTTTTGAAAAAGCAGATTGCCTGTGCCGGTCAAGGGGCGGAAGATGGAAGGCCTGAGAAAAATCCATGGATAGAAAGGCTGCTTCGGTATGAACCGTTAGACAGCCTTGACAGGGAGATAGTGACGGAGATGATTTCCATGATTTATGTTTATGAAGGCAGTGTAAGGATTGTCTATCGTTTTTCAGAGGAGCCGGAGGAAATTACCACGCCGCTCCCCTAAAGTGCTAACAGCCGAGGCAGAAGGCCAAGAGCAAAAACAGCCCCAGCCCACCGAAATTTACAAGGGAAAACCAGCCCAGATATTTTCCCGCCGAAGCCCCGTCGGTCTTCATATACAGACGGAAGGAAATCAGGCTTGCTAAAGAAGCGATTGGAGTTCCAAGGCCCCCGATATCTGTGCCCAGAAGCAGCGCTTTCCAGTGGTCCGTAAAATTTGACAGAAGAACGGCTGCAGGTACATTGCTGATAACCTGACTTGCCAGGGCGGAGGTGAGCAGTGGGCGGTCTGCCAGGAGATTTTGGAGGAGAGCCTTTACGCTGCTGACGGAGCCGATATTCCCGGCGAAGATAAAAAAGCAGACAAAGGTCAGCAGAAGGCCGTAGTCCATGGCGCCGTACAGATTCCTGTCGGCAAGAAACAGTGCCAGACATACAATGGCCAGCAGAAGGCCATAATGAAACACATGAAATACGGAGAGCAGGCAGAGCGCAAATAATACAAGATAAAGAAAGATTTTCTTTTTGTCCAGGGAAGTGTCATTTTCCGGAAGGGAGACGGACACTTCCTTTTTCGGACACAGCAATACACTGCCGGCAAGCAGAGGAAGGCTAAGAGCAGCATAAGGCAGGACAGCGCCGAAAAAGTCCCCCGGAGACAGGTGATAGTGGGAATAAAGATACAGATTCTGCGGATTCCCCACAGGTGTGGCCATACTGCCCAGATTGGCGGCAACCGTCTGCATGACAATGACAAATATCATGGACCGTTGCTGTCCGGTCAGTGTCAGGACAAGGACGGCAAAGGGCACAAAGGTAATCAGCGCCACATCATTTGTCACCAGCATAGATGAGAAAAAGGGGAGAAGAATTAGCAGAAGAAATAACGCCCGAAGACCCTTCTTCCCGGTCAGCATATGACGGGCCATCCGGACAAAAAGGCCGTGGCGCTGTAATCCTGCCACCACTGCCATCAGACAAAACAGAAGGGCCAGAACGCGAAAATCAATGTAACTTATGTATGCACCGGAGGGCGGTACCAAAAGCATGGATAAAAACATGCAAAGGGCGGAAACTGCCAAAACAGGTTCCTTTTTGATTCTTTTCATGATGTCAGTCCACATTTTTCTTATATCCTATCTCAATATTGGAATTTACCCCACGCAGATGCTCCAGCATCTGTTCTGTGATGGCCCTGGAGGTGGTGGGTATTTTCAGCAGTTCCCCGGAGCGGGTTTTCAGCATGAGAAAATGCATGTTAAAGTTTGCTGTGCCGCAGCACATTTTACTGTTAACTTCCTCTATGCGCATGTATGCATGAATGATTTCATCATAAGGCACGGGAAGCCACTTGAATCCTTTTTTGTACTCTACGGACCGGCCGGTAAAGCGGATTCTTCTGTCATTTATATTGCTCATTGGAAAAACCTTTCTTTTTCATTCTGTATGTTATTTTTAGTTTATCTATCAGGGAGCTTTGTGTCAATGGAAAGAAAATATTTTAAAAGCAGTGGTGGGGAGGCTGTGAGAAATGATTTAAGCTTCCCCCTTTTCCATCAAGAAATAATTCTCCTGGGGGAATGAAGATACGGCCAAAATTCTTGAGATTTTGAAAAAGCATGATGTCCATGTGACCTTCTTTATGACCGGCGGATGGGTGGAGAGCTATCCGGACGACGTGAAAGCGATTCTTGCCGCCGGGCACGACTTAGGTAATCATAGCGAAAATCATAAGAATATGAGTCAACTTTCCGATGAGGAGAAAAAAGAAGAATTGATGCAGGTGCACACCAAGGTGCAGGAACTGACCGGCTATGATATGTTTTTATTCAGGCCGCCTTATGGGGACTATGATAATGCGGTGGTAAATGTGGCGAAGGATTGCGGATATTATACCATTCAATGGGATGTGGATTCTCTGGACTGGAAGGACTATGGCGTGGATTCCATCATCAAAACCGTTACCCAGCACAAGCATCTCGGAAATGGCTCGATCGTACTTTGCCATAATGGGGCAAAATACACAGCCCAAGCCTTGGATACTCTGATTGCCACGCTGAAAAACGAGGGATATTCGTTTGTGCCGATTTCCGAATTGATTTATAAGGACAATTATCATATGAACCATGAAGGACGACAGATTAAGAATTAGATTTGCTCAGTGGAAAATCAAACGCTGTCATGCGAGCCGGCTTATTGATACAGAAAATCCGCAGCTTCTGATAAAAAGGAAGCGCGGATTTTTTACTCTTTAATGAAATCACTTTCGTATGGATGTCTTTTTTAGCAACAATAATCTTTATTACAATTTACTTTGAAATGCGGAAACGATACCTTCCTGTATCAGCAATTCCAATACAAGAGCCTCCCGTTCCAGCATCACCTGTCTGAAATCATCCAATATAGTCTCCCTGTTCACCTTTATCGCAAGCTGCGGCTCAACAAACTCAAGGGTGAAGCCCTCCTCCGCTTCATATTTGTCTAAATGCTGCGGCTTTAAATTTTCCTTCACCTGGCACAGGAAATAATAATTATCCTGTATAAAGATATCCTCTTTTGAGCCCTTCTGAATCCGGCGGACCTGTCCGTATTCCCGAATGGAATTTTCAATCACACATAATCCTGATTCCTCTGCGACCTCTCTTATCAAAGCCTCTTTGATGCTTTCGGCAGCCTCTATGCCGCCGCCCGGAAATTTATAATAATGATATTTCTTGCTGTGAACCATTGCTACTTTTCCGTCTTTAATAATGATAGCTCTTGCAGAAGGCCTGCGAAAAACGCTTCCACCAGGAATATAATCTTTTTTATCCATTTCAAATAGTATACGCATTTTAATCCTCATTTCGGGCGTTTACGCAATGGGGTAATCCCCTTCCACATAATTACGTTTTGCAAACAGCCCCCAATTTTCATATCCGGGAGTTTGAAGCTCCTTGAGATGGGAATAGTCGTTGAGCCGCACAAGCTGATAGGAAGGACTTTCCTTTTCACGGACAAGCTCTGTCAGTGCGGTATTTTCCATCCAATTTAAAAAATTGATGTCTTCATCCGGGCGGCCTAAAAGCATATTTGTCAATATTCTCAAGGTAATGCCGTGAGATACAACGATTATATTTTCCACATTACTTTTTTCCAGATAATTTTCCGCAAAGGCTTTGCATCTTTGTTTCACAGTCTGATAAGACTCGCCGCCGGGAGCATTCAGAAACGATAATTTCTCATCCAAATCGATTTCGGGATAGTTCTTGCGGCGGTCTTCCCAGGACATTCCCTCCAGCAAGCCCAAATCCATTTCTTTCAGACAGGGGGTCTCTGTAATTTCAAGGTCCTCCCGCCCGATAGACTGCAGGATTTCAACCAAGGTCTGCCTGGCTCTTGCAAGTGAGCTGCAGTAAACTGCTATGGATTTTCCATAGGAGGCTCCTGTGGACTCCCCTGCCAGTTTGGTGCGGAGCGACTGGCCCAGGCGGCGGGACTGAAGAATGCCCTTTTCCGTCAGCTCAAAATCTGTGGTGGATATGATTTTCCCTTTTATATTTCCATAGCTTTCCCCATGGCGGATTAAATAAAGCTTCAAATTTTATCTCCTAGTATAATAATGATATAGCCACAAGAGCTATATAGTTAATAAGTTACAA
>CAJUED010000068.1 GCA_910585075.1 uncultured Lachnospiraceae bacterium | reverse complement strand
TAAAGTGCGTAAGTTTTTGTTACCGGTAACTTACACACTTCATTTTACACTCTCACAGCATTAATGGGTATAACTATTACATTCCCCTTTCCTCTCCAAAAGTTCAGATTACCGGCTCCAATCTGTCCTTGCTCCTGCCGACTATCCGGTAAGATACTTTCCCGTTCTTGTCAATAAGGGCGCCTGCGCTGAGTATCTCGTCATTGTTCTCCCTTGCGAACTTCTCTATGCGTTCCGAATTGCCGGACATTTCCGCAAAGACTTTCTCGTACTTTGCCGCCGCGTATGGGGCGATTTCCCATAGCGGCGGTTGGCTTTTGTACTTTCAGAAAATGTGAACCACAAAATATGAATTATGTTTCGTCAATCCGCTTATGCCTATTTCGCAGGCTTTTCCAGTGACATATCAGTTTCTGCCTTTTTAATGCTTTCTTCTATCTTTTCTTTTATTTCATCAGAAACCTCAAAGCCATTTGTCACCTCATGCAAAGCCTCTTTAATTTTCTCCTCGAATCAATCCATGACAATCTCCTTTTTTCTTTACATAAATCACGCAACCTGATGTTTACAATAAGAACGAACCGCTAAAAACAGGAATACAGGTATTTCAACTGCGGCTGAAATCAAAATGACATATGGTGTCCAGAAACTTGCCTCTCCAATATGCAGGAAGTTAAAATTATAAAGTTGGTACAGAAAATTATTCTGCAAACCAATCCCCGCCGATGGCAGGACTGTAGAAATCCACGATGCGCCTGCAAATGCACTGTAAGCAAATATGGGCAGGAATAATACCACTATGGAAATCAACAGCACTGTCAAGGAATCCCTGCATCTGGCGGATAAGAACAATGTACAGCTAATGGTTGCCAATAGCGAAAGAAGCCCCGCAAGCACCAGAATAATCTGGAGCTGCCCTAAATTTATATTTGGCAGATTTATGACTGAAAACAGCATCTGAAAAGAAGTCTTCAGGCAGTCTGTGCCAAAGGCAAGATTGAGGATCAGCAGATGCAGCAACATTCCTAAAACAAAAATCACTGTGAATATACAGCAGGCCGCCAAAATCCGTGTAACGGCTAATTTTATACGTCCATATTTGGTACAGCGCAAAATACTGTCGCTGCCAGTCTGATACTCATTTGCAAAAATCGGAGCCGCAATAGCAACACAAAGGATTGATAAGACCAGAATATACAATGTTGTGTAATCAAACGCATCCCTGCTCATTCCGGGATATAGGTAAAACGGCTGGCCTACACCATCATATTTGTCTGCGGCAAACCACCCGGCTGTCTCATATTCCTTCTGTTCAAGGTTCATGACATCATCCAAATGGGAAACACATTTCTCATAAAAATGCTGTTCCACCTCATCAGGATTAATATCCATCAAGTCTGCGCCAATGCCCGTTTTGGGATCAGCAAAAGCTTCTGTCAATCCCTTAAGCATAGGGCGGACAGCCATAATATTTTCAATATAAATATCCAGTGGAACATCATTAAGCGTACCGTATTCATTTACATAGGATTGATATGTCTGCAAAGCCTCCGCCAGCTTTTGCGGAGTAATGTCACCTGCTGTTTTCCCGTAGTAATCCCGCTTAAACCGGATTGCTGGTAATCCGTCCAGTTCTATGACCTCCCCGTTTTCTCCCGGACGGTTAATAGATTCAAAGCTGACTGGCAGATATGCCATTACAACAGACATAAGAAGCGCGGCAGCAAGCAAGGCCAATGTACGGCGTGATTTCATAATTCGTTTTACTTCTAACCGGAATAAACGCATATCAATTTCCCTCCCCTTCCCGGAGTGCATTTTCTCCGTACTCTGTATTGTCCTGCGGAAAATACCAAAGATACAAGTCCTCAAGCCGGGGCTGCACAGCAGCCGCTCCGGAGATTTCAGGTGTTTCAGATAAATACCGGATGGATAACTCCCCATTGTCTTCGCTGCGCTGATTGATGATCCTCAGCCGCATTTCGTAGCTGACTAAATCTCTTGCCGGTATAGTACAAGTCCATACCTTCCCTTCAATCTCCTTTACCAGCTCATCCGCCCGGCCTATATCCACTATCTTTCCTGCTTTCATAATGGCATTTCTCATTGCGATGTACTCAATATCCGAAACGATATGCGTAGAAATCAACACAATCCTGTCATGTGAAAATTCTGAAATAAAGTTACGGAAACGTACCCTCTCTCCGGGATCAAGTCCTGCTGTCGGTTCGTCCATCACAAGAATTTTCGGATCGTTCAGCATTGCCTGTGCGATACCAACACGCCGCTTCATGCCTCCGGACAGTTTTGCTATCTTTTTCCCTTTTACATCCGAAAGTGTAAGCACATCCAAAAGATGGTTGATTTTCTTTGTTGTTTCCCTTGCCGGAACATCTTTCAGGGCGGCTACATATTCCAGATAATCCCTTACTGTAAAATCACGGGAATATCCAAAATCCTGCGGCAGGAAACCAAAGATGTCCCGATAGGCTCCTCCCATTTTGCGGATATCGGTGCCATCGTAGCAGATTGCCCCGCTGGTGGGTGTCATAATGTCTGCGACCATACGCATAAGGGTAGTTTTTCCTGCACCATTAGCGCCAAGCAGTCCCCATACACCCGGTGTCAAAGTAAGGCTGGCATCATCAACAGCCTTTTTATCTTTGAACTTTTTACACAAATGTTCAATTTTCAGTTCCATTGTACCACTCCTTTTCCAAGCTCACTTCCGAAGGCTTTTCTCAAACAACGGACAGCACACTCCGCGAACTGTCCTTATGTTGAGCAAATGCCCCTGCTTCGTAACGAGTGTACCAAACAGAGGCATTTCAATCTCAAATTTCGGGTTGGAATAATCCTAAGAATTTCCTAATATTATGAATGTACTTTCCTAAGAAGAAACCGGCAGGGTAATTGTGAAAGTGACTGTTTCATTGCTGCTCTGCGCTATGATTTCGCCACCATGCAGCTCTACAATCTCTTTTGCGATGGAGAGTCCGAGTCCCACCCCTCCCGTATCTGACAGCCTGGCTCCATCTAAACGGCTGAACTTTTCAAAAATACCTGACAACTGATCCGGAGGGATTGTCTGCCCATGATTTTTGAAAACTATTATAACGCTTGTGCCTTTTCTCCCTGCGGATATGCTAATTTCTGTGTTGGGGTAGCTGTACGCAGCAGCATTCTTCAAAAGGTTATTAAAAACCCTCGCCAGTTTTTCAGGATCACCTGTCACGATCAGCCCATCTTCGGCAGAAATTCCGGCCATATTCCCCCTTGCTGACAAAGCCGGATAAAATTCATCTATGACCTGCGCTAAAAGGGCATATAAGTCAACCCTTGCTTTTTGTAGCTGCACTGCAGCCGTATGATACCGTGTGATCTCAAACAATTCACCTATCAGCGTTTCCAGCCGCTCTGCTTTGTCAAGAGCAATGCCCACATACTTTGCTTTTTGGTCTGCCGGCATATCCGGAGTTTCATCAAGCAGGCTTAAGTATCCAATGACCGCCGTCAAAGGTGTGCGGATATCATGTGCCAGATACATGACCAGTTCATTTTTCTTGTCCTCCGCTTCTTTTACAGCCTGCTGTCCAAGCAGAACTGACATTTTAATCTGGTTCATCTGCTGCTCCACTTCCCTGAGCGGTTCTGACAATTCTACCGCCCGGCTGTTCTGCTCATATACTATCTGCGTAGCGGTAACCACCTCGTCCAGGTAGTCCCACGGTTTTCCCCAATAATGGTAAAAAATGCAGGCCAGACCGACCACAAGGTAGAAAAAATAAATGACATCCAGCCGCAGGTACAGCCAACTGAAAGCCTGATTTGCGAATCGGGAAAAAACGTATTCCAGCAACGGCATCGCAATCAGACCTGAAAGCGTATAAATAAGCATAATAATAAAAAAACGGAACTGCAATTTTTGTCTTATAGGGAAGTTCTGCTTCTTCACAAAGACCACCTCCATCAATTTGCGTTCATCCCTATTTCATCTTCATAATACCTTCTTATCTGAGAATAAAGCGGCTATATTTTATATCCGACACCCCATATTGTCTTTATATACTTTGGTTTTTCCGCTGTGTCTTTCAGCTTTTCCCTTAAATGGCGGATATGCACTGTAATTGTGCTGCTGTTCTTGCTATAATACTCGTCTTTCCATATTCTGTGAAATAATTCCTCAAGAGCCACAACCATCCCCTGATTTTCCAGCAGGATACGCAGGATGGAAAATTCCGTAGGCGTTAAGGATAAGGGTTCCCCATCCAGCTCACATTCATAAGTTTTCGTGTTAAGCACCAGCTTTTTATAAGAAAGAATCGTAACGGGCTCATTTTCTGCTGGCATCGGAGTATACTTATTATACCTTCTTAACTGCGCCTTCACTCGGGCAATCAGCTCAAGAGGACGAAACGGCTTTGTTACATAATCGTCCGCCCCCAGCGTCAAGCCAGTGATTTTATCCGTTTCCTCATCCTTCGCCGTCAGCATTATGATGGGATAGGTATATTTTTCACGGATTTTCTGGCACAGGGTAAATCCGTTAATATCAGGCAGCATGATATCAAGAATCGCAAGGTCAACTTCTTCGTCTCTGATAAAATCCAATGCTTCTTTTGCTGAATAATATTTATAAATAATGTAATTTTCATTTTTCAGGTAGACCTCAAGCAGATCAGCAATATCGTGTTCATCATCAACGATTAAAATTTTTTCAGACATATAAGTCTTCCCTTTCCTAAGTAATAACCTATTTTAGTTAAGTTATCACTTTTTCCTTCAAAAATCCCAATAAAGCACATGAGATTTCATTAAGATTTTCCTAAGTCCCTAAAGCACTTTTCAAATAGTCAGTCTTTCTGTTCCTTCCTTTTTTGTTGTAAAAGACTCAGTATCCCTCTCATCAAGGATACTGATACATATATTTTTTCCATCAGAGACAGCGCCACGAATACTTTCATCCTGTGATAGTTCTAAACTGGTTTTATATAAGGTATCAGCATCAACATCCAAAAGATAAAATTCTACTACCCCATTGTTGGAAACAAAATCTCCCAATTCAGGAGCAAAGCACAGCCTGCCTTCCCGTTTATGCTTTGGCTTTCTTTCCCGCTGCGTCCTCTCCAAAACCACAGTTGTTGTGGTTATGTATCTGGGAACCTCCCCGGTGATCTTCCGCTTCAATATCCCGACAACGCCCTCGCAGTCCAGGACATACCTTGCGCTTTCTATATAATTATTTTCACCATGCAGGCTGACTTCCACAAATCCGTCCTGCTCCGTGCATGAGAGGGCGGACAGGCCGTAGGTCGGCTGCTGTCAGTCCACACGGGCGGATTCAAGAATCTTTTGTAGCTTTTCCTCCTTTTTGTCCTGTGCAGCTACGGGTGGCGCAACAATTTGCAGATAATTTTTATTCAGTTACTGCTTTCCGGAACAGTATCCATGTGCTAACAAAATAGCACATTAGTAATAAGACAAGAATACAAACTATAGCTCCTACTTGTACCAACAAAGCTCCTACCCCTATATAGGCCGAAATTTCTGCCGATATTGTTTCAAAAAAGTATGCAGCGACAATGGTTGACACGAACGCCGCAATCGTAATCGGCAAACCAAACCATACAGCTAATTGCTTCAAAATTAGGTGTTCTGTTTCACGCTGGTCTACACCGAGCTTGTGAAGTACACCAAAGCGGTATTTATAATGGGCGGCATCTAAAAGCTGCTGCAAAGAAAGAATCGTAAGACAGATAACCATTAAAACAACAGCACTATAATCAAAAGTTGCTTGTAAAATAAAGTTCCCGGCGATTGAACTATTGATTTGTTGCGTACTCGTTCTGATGTAGTATTGAACTCCATTTCCATTGTCTGGCATTTCGGGATATCTTTGGGTAAAAGCGTTTTCAAGGGAAATTGCTTCATGATACGGTATTGCTGTTTCTGTTTTCACATATCGGTTTCGCATAACTGAAAGGAGATTCTCGCAAATGCTATCCTGGAAAACATATATAACATCAGTATAGGAATTATAAACCATTTCACCTATCGCTTCTAAGTGATAAGCATTTTCCGCAAGGCTTAGAGTACCCGTATCTGTTGAAATAACTGTATGATTGCTTAAAAATTCAGTTCGTTCTTCCTCTGTCGCTACTGTCTGCCATTGCGTTGTAAACTCTCCCTCATTCAAGGAAATCTGCTCATATCCAAGCATTTCCCGCAAGGCGTTATAATCGGAAAGCGATATTGCCACAACAGGAAAATCAAATCTGACCCTGTTATGGAAATCCTCTTGCTTCGGCAGGTATAAGTTGAAAGTGCGGTCATCAGCCACTGCAATCTTCTTTTCGTCAAGAAAAGAAGTAACAATCTCGTAATTGTCCTTTGGCAAGTCCTCTATTTCGTACACATCATTATACCTTGTGCTGATTTGAACATCATACATGGAACGTGCTTCCAAATACCCCGAAGCCCAGCCTGTTAATGCCGGTGTTGCCACAAACAGGAATACAGCTAATACGAATGTCAGGCAAATCAGCGTCATTGTTTTAGAAGTGGTATGCAGCTTTGAAATAATCTGCCCGAAGAAAAACAGATTGGTCCCCCGATATTTGTGTTCGGGTGATTTTTCTTTCCATTCATATAGCAGATTGCTCGCTAAATAAATCGTACAGCAGATCCAGAAGGTTACATGAATCAGCAAGAACGCTAAATAGGTGTTAAGTGTGCCCGGGCCGCTCGCCAGCATATATTTATCCTGAATGACAGGAACGCTTGCGGTAAATCCGATATTGATAAGCGAAAATGTAGCAGCAGTAAGGACATATCGGTTGAAACTCCATTTCTTGCGCATAACACGCCATACAACACTGAAAAGGCAGGCTGCTGCCGGAGCAAGGATATTTCCCCAAAACATGATATGCACGGTGATAGGGAAACGAGGGTCAAAATAATAATACATTTTCTGGTATCCGCGAAATGCCGAGAATGCGAGAAAACCGTTATATATCATTGAGATTACAGGCATATAGCGGCTTTTTTTGATATGCGGATCATTCTGCTTATCTGCATACAGCATATCGATGATTTTTATTTTCCGTATTGTGCGGACATTCAATAACCCCACAACTAAAAGACTGAGTGAGAAAAAGCATATTGTCAGAATAACCGTATCCGGAAACAGCATCCAAGATAATTTGTAATCCTGCCCATAAGCAGATAACAACATACCCGTTATAAACTGCGAGCAGAACATACCCCAAAAAATGCCAACAATGATTGATACTGCTCCCATTAAAAAGGTTTCTGTGAAGAATATCCACGCAACAGTCTTTTGTTCCATTCCCATGACAGATTGAATGGCGAACTCCTTTTGCTTCCTCCGCAGCATATAATTGTTCACATAGCGTATAAGGAATAATAACAACAGGGTTACTGCACAAATCGCCATTTTCAACCCGTCGCTTACTAAAGTAAGCTCATACTCTGTCCCAACATCCGGATTATAATATTTGCTTGTAATAGACAGGAACGCATAGAACAGCATGACACAAATTGTCATGGTAACAACATATACCAAATAATCCTTTGCTGAACGCTTTGCATTTCTGAAAACCAATTTAGCATACATCTGTTTGTCCACCCCCTATCATGGTGAGAACGTTCATGATTTTGTCGAAAAATACTTTTCGGGAATCCTGCCCTTTCAGTATTTCGGTAAAGATCACTCCATCCCGCAGGAACAGGATACGGTTGGCATAGCTGGCAGTGAAGGCGTCATGTGTCACCATCAGGATCGTAGCCCCCAGTTGCTCATTGATGCTCTGCATAGTGCCAAGCAGCATTTGAGAGGAATAACTATCTAAGGCCCCGGTGGGTTCATCAGCCAGAATCAGCTTAGGTCTATTGATAAGGGCCCTGGCACAAGCGCAGCGCTGCTTTTGACCGCCAGACACCTGATAGGGATATTTGTCCAGAATGTCCATGATATTGAGACTCCCGGCCATCTCCATCACTTTCCTCTCAATTTGCTCCACACGCGTGTGATTGATCGTCAGGGCCAGCGCAATATTTTCGGAGATAGTCAACGTGTCCAGAAGGTTGAAGTCTTGAAAGACAAAGCCGAGATTTTCCCTTCTGAACCGCGCCAACGCCTTTTCCTTGATTTCCGTCACATCCGTTCCTTCCAGATAGATATGGCCTGCGCTGACCGTATCAATCGTAGAGATGCAGTTCAGCAGTGTTGTCTTGCCAGATCCAGATGCCCCCATGATGCCGACAAATTCCCTGTTATTTACCGAAAAACTAATGTCCTTAATTGCTTTTGTAAGATTTCCCTGATTCCCATAAAATTTCTGGATATGTTCCAGCTTTAAAATTTCTTTCATAACCATTCACCTTGTCTTTATTGTAAATGAAATCGGCTGCCATTTGTATCAAGTTTTCTTACAAAGTTCTAACAAAAATGTAAGAAGTGCAGGATTTTCAATCCTGCACCCGCTGAATAAAGTCATTGATTTGAAAGATAAGCCGGATGGTAGTGCCGCCGGACTGGAACTCGGCTTCATACGGCTCGCCAAACAGGATGCACAGCCACCTCCTGTCCGCATCCTCTATCTGCTTCATGTTTCCCATATCGCCAGACATGGCCCGGTTCATTCTGCCGATCAGCGCAGCCCTGTCCGGCGCGACTTTGGCGACCTCGCTTTTCCGCAGGGCGAGGAACTGATTCCCCATAATTTATCTCCCAATTCGCTTTCGTGTTCCCGGTAATTCGCCTATTTATGGTTTTTCTTACGTGGAGCAACGAACAACACCACCATAATTAAGGCATATATGGTATAAATGAAATAAGTTACCGTATTGCTCCACGGAAATGATGCTGTTGGGTGGGTTATGGCAAAAAGGAAAAATCCTATTGCAAAAAGTAGCATAATACCTGCAATTACCCTGGATGTTTTTTAGATAGCATAATAGTCAAGCCTCTCTTTCATTGAATTGTATTGAGAACACGAAATCGAATTGGGACTAATTTATAAGCAGTTTTCCAGCTTCTCCAAAAACGCAACATAAAACTCCCTTTCTTTGATCTGGGCCTACTGAACTTCTATGCTCTTTGGAACATATGCTTTTGGATGATCCAGGTCATAAAGCGCCTGCTCCGTTACCCGGATAGCAGATTCCACTGTACTTCCCAGAATATCCAGATTCTCTGTTTCCCCTTTCAGTATTTTGTTACATCTCTGTACCATCATCTGCGATATATGGCTCATCATTCCGTTGCCCCGGATTCCACACTTCTTTCTGCCTTTCTCGCCGTATACCCTGTCACCGGGTAGCCTGCTGTTCCTATTCCGTTAATACCCATTTTTCAAGTCCTCCATTTATTTTTAGTATTACGGCTCATCTGTCATTCAGAGCCGTCCATGCTCCCCAATTTGCCAATCTGCCGGAAACCGGGGATACCTGCTTATCCTCTGTGAGGTATTGAGAATATACGGCAGTGATTTTACTTTTTGTCATTCCTCAATTTATCCACATCTTTAAGATAAATAGAAACCTCGCCACAATTAGGGCAAACTGCGACTTTGGGTGTACCAATACGTCCGCCCCACCACTTGTTCTCATCATCAGTCAAAACAATCCCATAAGCTCCGCCCTTTACTTTTATCCCACAGCCCTCAACCATCGTGCCATTACACCGAATACATTTACGCATTGAAACTCCTTTCCTGCTTCCACTCTCCACGCCATACAAGGGTAAATTACCCCCGCACCTTCTTCCTGATACACATGGAAATCAGCATAGCAGCTATCCCCAAAACAAGATAGACCGCCGCATACAGGATAAACGCCGCTTCGCCCATATCAAAGAAAATCCATGTGCCGCCCAGAAACAGCACTGCTGAGATAACTGGCAGGCTCCACAGATGCTTCATATCCTTTCCCGCAAAGGCTCCGATAGACACAGAGTATATTGGATTGATGGCAAAAAACAGAAGGAAGCAAACTGCCATTCCTGCATCGCCTTTTACAAATATAACCGCCGCCCACGGTATCACCAGCATGACTACCGCAGAAACCGCTAACCAACAGATAAAAATTTTTTTCATAATACTGTGGATACCTCCAATTTTTTAATTGTGGCTCTCTATCGTTCAGAGCCTCCCATAAGTCTGGGCATTCCGCAGAGGCAAGGGGTTATGCGCCTCTGCGGAATTGGGTGTAAACAGTATTCTATCCGCCCGTTACGCCTCTTTACTGATGCCAAACACACTATTCAGCATGGATAAAACTTTCTCCATGCCACTTTCCTTAGAACCAGAAGCCTTGTAAGCATCCTTCCATGCCTGCGCCAGTTTTTTCATTTTCTGCCCGGCTGTTTCCTCTGCCATATCCACCTTTTTATTAGAATTTGAGAAAGATGTCTGTTTGCTTCCCGCTTTAGCCGACAGCCTCTTAAATTCACCCGTTATCATTTCCTTAATATCTGTCCCATCTGCCGCCTTCTGGAACGCCTTATCCAGTCCGTCCAGTTCTTCCTCCATAGTCATCTTCCGGTAACCCGTTTTAGAAGTTTCATCCTCCACATAGCGTTCCCTCGTGCCATTCTGATAGCCCTGCACGATCTCATCATAAAGATTGCCGTAAGCCCTGACAGAATCCTCCGCCCGGTTTGAAAGGCTGTATGAACCGCTGCCCGTCCTCTGTCCTTTCAGTTTTTCGGTTTCTCTGGCTAATGCATTTCCATAATCATTTGCCCCACCCAAACCACTTTCACGGAGCTGCTTCCGGTAATTTTTAATGCCCTCCTGCGAAATTGAAACCTTTACTGCATCCACTTGTGGCTGTGGTGCAGCTTTTTCCTGCTGACCGCCAGCCTTCACATTCTGAAACCAGTTATTTCCTGCAGTGATCTGGCTTACATTTCCTTCAATATTTACCGACATATCAAATCCTCCATTTCTAAATTTATGCTTTGAAATCCACCCCGCCAAGCGTCCCGTCAAGCTGGTCTAAAATACTGGTGTCAAAAGCGTCTCCCGGCTTCCATCCCGGATTGTTCTCCCTTACCAGCTTCTCCATCCTTGTGGCATAATCCCCTGCCATACGCTGTAATGTCCATGCGGCAGAATTGCGCTGTTCTGACGGAATGGTGTTCAAATATTTGTTGATTACATCTGGTTTTTTGCTCCCATCTGGCTTGCCCCATCCATTGGTAGCAATAAAGTCCTGCTTCACTGCCTCTGCAAGTTCCGCTTTTACCTCATCTGAAACAGATACAATCTTTTTCCAGTTCCCATTTGTTCCCTTAATACATCTGTCAGCTTCCTCTTTTGAATGGAATGGCACACCGTCCTCATTATAATACTGATTGCTGTGTCTGTATTTCACCCCTCCGCTGGCATTTGCTCCCGCCTGTCCTGTTATGCCCACCTTGTTCCCATTCTTCTGTGAAAACAATTTGTTCAAAAGAAAATACTGCGAAACCCCTTTCATATTGTTGTTGCTGATATTCATACCGTGACCTCCTTCATCAATATATCTGCTTTCCTATATCTTCAAATCCAGATTCGCACCAACCTGTGCCTGCTCTTTTACAATGGTTTTTCCTGCATCACCTTCCTGAGCAGCCTCAATCATTGTCCGGATATCTGTGTCATTTAGATAGATTGTACCGTCTTTGGAAGCAGCCATTTTTTCGTCCAAAAGCTGCTCTGCCCTATTAGGAGTTGTCGGTTCATCTTCTTTTTCAATTTTCTTTTTTTCCAGTTTTTCCTGAAACTCTTTCTGCTTCTCTGCCGCCTTTTCCCTTGTCTTTTCAATATGTTTTTCAATATTCTCCCGCGACTTCTCACTAAGTTTTTTATAGAAAGTATTATCATGCTCATAATAGGCAATATGTGAGTAATTTCCATTTTCGTCCACATACCAATGGCTAAATTTTGTTTTAGAGCCCTTGGCTTTCATATACCCATCTACAAATTTCTGTGCGTTTTCAATATCCTTCAATCGCTGTGTATATTTCTTTGCCTTCTCTGGGTCATTCTGCATCTTTTCCAGCAATTCAGGGTTGACAGCCAGTGTATTGACTTTGTTGTCTCTAGCCATTGACAGGCCACTCCCAACCTCAAGCGTCATATACGGAACCTGCTTTTGCAATTTGCTTAGATAATCGGATGTACTTTCCGTATTGCTGGTTTTCACTGGTTCTGATGTCTTCTCCGCTCTTTTCTTTGTGTTGTCCGCCATGCCCTGTGCCGCATAGCTGCTGTAATTCTGCTTCTTGACTGAATAGTCAAGAAGATTCCCGTTAATCTCCATTGCCATGATCATGTCCTCCTTGATAATATCTTTTTGAAATCCTTTTCACTTACAAAATTTTAAACAGTGCCGCCATCCAGTCATCCGTTCGCCTTTGATAAGGAATCTGAACTACTCCGGCATCTGAACCTGCTTCATATAAGCAGGATTGTCCCCCGCTTGAAAAACCGGGAAGTTTATAAAAATCTCCAAAAACAATGAAAATATCTCCGGCTGCATTATTCTTATCCAAATAATCCTCAAATGCCTCCCTATCCACATAAACGAAGCTGGCATCATACGAGATCATCTGATGAATACTGCTTCCGTAATCCAGAATGCCAGCATTTCCTTCACTGTCATATTCATATACCAGTATGTTTTCATCTTTATTGCACCGTGCATAGGAATGCGTATGTACTGCCAGTAACATGGCCGCAATCATCAGAAAAGCTACGGATACCATGCATACACACAGTTTTTTCCGGTATGGGCGGAAACCCGCAATTTCCTCCACCCGCCTTTTCATATCCGCAAAGTCCTTTTCCCCAACATAAGTAGCAGCAGGCGGTATGTTCTCCATTCCTGAACGCAGCAGTTTCAGACTTTTCAGCAGCACCATTCCATATTCATGCGCTGCCCCTCCGCTGTTCTGTATGCACACCCTGTCACAGATATCTTCCATGTCTGCCCGGAAAGCCTTCTGAAAGATTGTCAGGAACGGATTGATCCACAGAATGCACCGCAGTATATCCCATGCAAATCCAAACCATAAATGCCCTAACCGGATATGCGTCTGCTCATGCTGTACAATAGCCTTTAACTCCTCCACACTGTAACTGTCCGCCATCACTTTAGGCAGGACAATTTTCGGTTTTAGCAGCCCGACCGTAAACGGCGTGATATTCATATCTGTGACACGAATACGGGCACTTCCAAACATGACTTTTTCCATTCCGGCAACATTCCTCCGAAGACGAAGTCGTTTCCCGAATATACAGATAGCAGCCACCAGAATGCCCGCCATATAAATGCGGTCAGCCCAGAGGCAGGACATAGTTCCTGCTGTCAGCCACCCCGTTACCTTCCTTACGGCTTCAGTTTCATAAAACAGCTTCAGTTTTCCAAGAAACGGGATAATAAGGAACAATGCCCACAGCGTTCCCCTTAAAAAAGTCCATTCTGAAAAAAACAATTTCCTGATCAGCATCACAAGCCCGACCAGCACGAGGGAAAATGCCGCACACCGCACAAGCTGGGTAGTATAATATGCCGCACAGAAATCTATGAGGCTGGCAATTTGTTTCCAGTCCGGCATAGCCATCACTCCTTTTTGTCCAGGGATTCCGCATTGCGCTCCCTGCTTTTCTCCAGAATCTCCTCCAGTTCCTTAATCTGATCATCCGTCAGGGCGAAGCTCTGCAGCAAAGCCGCCATTGCATTTGTCCCGCTGCCGGAGAAATAACTGTCCACAAACTTCCTGCTTTTCTCCTTCACACATTCCTCCTTCTGCTTCAGCACATAATAATGGTAAACCCTCGAATCATGCTCATCTACGGTATAGCCAAGAATATCCTTCTGGTTCAGGCGGTTCATCAGCACCCGCACCATCCTCATCGACATATCCACATTCCCCTGCATCCTCTTGTAGACCTCGGAGGATGTCAAAGGCTCCCCACACGCCCACAGGACTTCCATGATCTGCCATTCGCTCGGTGTAATCTCTTCCTTTGCCATATCTCTGCCTTCCTTTCGTTTTATTTCGTCACTTTATATATCGGTCAATTATCGTTAATTATTAATGGCAATTGACAGTTTTGCCTTCTTCTGCCCATACCTCCCCAACTGCCAAGTCAATAATCCAGTGCGGGGAAAATGACAGACCGCCGCGTATGGGGCGATTTCCCATAGCGGCGGTTAGCTTTTGTATATTTTCCTAATATTTCTGATAAACATCCTCTCAAACTACATACCTGCGATTTTTCATAACTGATCCCATTACTGAATGGCTTCTTCTGCTTTGCCGTTGATTTCAATCATATAAATTTCACATGGCGATAATCTCATATTTTCAGTGGATAAGCTATTTGCGAGTTCAGCAGACTTATCTGTGAGCATTTTTTTGATATCGTTGCCCGCAATTTCTATTTCACTTAGACCACTCAAGTAATTTTGCATTTCTTCTTTGAATGTCAGAAACGCCTTATCTCTCTCTGCTACCGTTACAAGTTTCAGATCAGCAATGGAGTAAGGGACATTCGACTCGATGAAACAGGTAAACTCATATACGGGGTTCCCCTCGTCGTCCAAATAGTCACAAAGTTTACTCTCTTTTGATATAGGAATGAAAAATGCAAATTCTTCACCCATATGCTCGCAATACAATTCATGAGACGAAAAAGACATTGTTGTTGTGAAAAAGTCATAGTTTTCGTCATCGGGGGATATGGTGTTTATCACGTCAGCTATTTCTGCAAGGAACACTGTCAATTCATCGGGTGTCGAAGCAAGTGCAGCATTGAAATCGGCTACGCTCTGCTGCCTATAGTCCTCGGTCTTGTATGCAATCAGCTTTTCATATGCAGCAGACGCATTAGGGGAGACGGTCGGGCTTGAAGTCCCATTTGTTGAACTTGCAGGCTGGCTAATAGTGGGTTCGCTACTTTGCATGGTAGCATTGTTTTGTTCAGACGAAGAATTTCGTTGGTCCAAACTTTTTGGGCTTGCGCACCCCGTTAGCGCACTTACCATTAAGAGGGCGGCAAAGATGATAGGTAAACATTTTTTCATAGTAGAATCTCCTTTCTGTAAACAACAGTTTTTGTTTTATACCTTTTTCCGGGTACAACGAAAGAATACCATCCTAACTTGAATCTACTTTTAATTGAATATGTTTTTTATGTGGAGAAACGCAAATTTGCGTTAAAAAAACGGCAAGTAAAAAACTCGCCGCCTCACCGATATTCCTAAAACTGTACGGAAACGATAACGCCCTGAACAGTATTGGCAATTTTGATTTCTGCTCCATGCAGATCAAGAATTGTTTTCACGATATACAAGCCTAATCCAGTGCCGCCAGTCTGTCGATTTCGTGACTGCTCTACTCTGTAAAATGCCTCAAACAGTTTGGGAATAGCCTCGTCCGGGATATGTGCGCCGGTATTTTCAATCGTGAGGCTGACATTTTCAGTTTCTTTCCGCAAGTCCACGATGATATGATTTCCGGCTTCCGAATACGCAGCTGCATTTCCAAAAAGATTATCCAATACTTTTTGCAGCAACTGTATATCCCCTAAAATAAAAGTTTCCGAAGATATGGAGTGTTCAACGGTTAAATCCTTTTGCATAAATAAATCTTCATATGCAGCAAGTCGGTCACTTATGAGTTTGCTGAGACTAAATCTGCACTTTTTACAAGTATACCCCGGCGTATCTAATCGAGATATTGTTAAAAGCTCCTGCACCATTTTTTCTAAGGTGTCTGTAACTTCTAATGATTGTGCAAGATATGTTTCCCTGTCTTTATAGCGTCCCACTTGGTAAAGCATACCTTGAAGCTGCCCCTTGATAATGGTAATGGGCGTTTTTAATTCATGAGAAGCCGCCGCAAAAAATTCTACCCGTTGTTTTTCAAGTCGTCTTTCCATATCAATATCAGCTTGCAACTTTTGGTTAGCTTTTTGTAATTCTGAAAGCGTTGTTTCCAATTTCCGGGAAAGTGTATTTAAGCTGTCAGATAACACGCCTATTTCATCAGTACGTCCAGCAGAACAAAAACCGCTAAAGTCCATATCCGCCATTCGCTTTGAAAGTTTACTCACTTTCTTGATGGGCGCAGTCATATACCACGAATAGAAAAAGGCTGAAATGATTGAGCCTACTAAAATGATAATGCAGAGCGTTGGAAGCGTTTTTTGTATGGCTTCCTCTGTCTGCGTATGTTTCGCAGGATTTCTTGTCAGCAATAGAGTATAGAGTGAATCGCTATCGGAAAATGTAACAGTATAGGCTTTTGTTTTCTCAACTTTATCAAAATCGGTGATACGCCCACCATTAAGTTGGTTAATATTATGTAAACTTACTTCCTGTCCGTCAGACTGAAAGAAATGCAGTTCAAATTCATTTTCATATTGCTCCTCTATCCAGTCAGACTCAGCTTCAAGAAACATATAAACGTATTCCTTTTCGGTTCTCAAAAATTCATCTGGCAAAAAGCTAAGCTCCAACTCGGCATCTTCCATGTCATACAGATAATTTTTAGGGGCTGCCCGTAAAATAAAGCTGTATGTTACAAAGCAACATACCGTTATTAACAACAATGTCAATAAAAAGACTTTAGCAGATAATCTACTTTTAATCTTCCTTATCAATTCTATATCCCACCCCTCTGATCGTTTCTATGTAGTCAGCAGCACCAAGTTTTTTCCGTAAGTTCTTTATGTGTGTGTCAATAATCCGTTCTTCCCCGAAAAACTCATATTTCCAGATTGTTTGCAAAAGGTTCTGCCGCGTAAGAATCCTGCCCCTGTTGGTCAGCAGCTCCCGCAGTATTTCAAATTCACGCGGGGTAAGGTCAATGCTTTTTTCCCCTGCATAGACCTTGTATCCGTCTAAGTCCAGTTTAAGATTCTTATAGCTCATGGTCTGCGGCGTATCATCCTGCTTTGATGAACGGCGCAGGACAGCAGCTATTTTCCGAAGCAGGACGGGCATAGAAAATGGTTTTGTGATATAATCATCAGCCTGCAAGTCCAATCCTCTTATCTGGTTTTCTTCCCCATCCAGAGCCGTGAGCATGATAATAGGCACATCGGATTTCTGCCGGATAACCTCACAGACACCATAACCGTCTATTTTGGGAAGCATAATGTCAAGCAGTACCAAGTCAAAATCCTGCTCGGAATATTTCGCAAGAGCCTCTACCCCGTCAGATGCCAGTACAACGCTATGCCCCGCCTCCTGTATAAAATCATGCAGTAATGCCTGTATGGATAAATCGTCCTCAACAATTAAGATTTTACTCATAGCGCACCTCCTAACTGTAAAGTATAACAGGGTAATTTGAATCTATTGTGTAGATTTGAATTTTTTTTATTTTTTCTTTCCACACATCATTCCATCTCCCTGAACGTGCCAGCCATTCCTCCCACAAGGCTCCACTGGCGCTGCATATAGGATTTCAGATTTTCGGTGCTTTGCCGATAAACATCACAAGCCACCTGCGGATCATCAAAATGCTCCATGATCACGGAAGCGGCACAGTATCCGCTTTCCATACCGGCAGCTATCCCTTCTCCCATAGGGTTCAAAAATCCTGCAATCTCGCCGACAAAAAGGACACGTCCCACACCGTAGTCTACACGGCATCCCGGACGGATATGCGGCATCAGCCACTTTTCCTCTTTCGTCTGCC
>CAJUED010000067.1 GCA_910585075.1 uncultured Lachnospiraceae bacterium | reverse complement strand
TGAAACTAAAAAATCCTTGAAAAATAAGGAAAAAAGACTTGACTTAATAGGGAGGGTGTCCGATATCATGCACCAATCCGGCAATTTCGCAAACTCTAGGTTCGACATCCAATCCATGATTTTCTTTTTGTAGTTTTTTAGCAATAGATCTTGCAATTTGTGATACTTCTAAAGAATGCGTAAGACGGTTTCGAAAAAAATCACTCTCTTGTCCCGGAAATAACTGAGTTTTATTTTGCAGACGTCGAAAAGCTGGGGAATGTAAGACACGAGCATAATCTCTATCATATTCATCTCGATAATCCGTGCCTGTATCTGCAGCAAGAGCTGGAGTAGTACAAAATCTATAATAATTGTCTTCCTTTGAATATTTTCTGGTACGTTTTTTCATATGTGCTTTTTACTTCCTCCACAAATAACAGGTTCTAATTTAGGCAAATTAAGCGGCAAACGTGATCCGATGTTATTACCCAAAATAATATTATCATATTCAGTACTATGATGCTTTATTTTCTGTCCACTCATCACATCTATCCTTTGCACCGAAGGTCTGACATATCCCACCTTAGAAGTTTCCATAACATTCTCCCTCCTTTTTCATGATTTCAGTAAAACCATATTTTCTCTTGATAGTATTAGTATTTTCAATTATAATATGCTTTTCATAAAAAAACTACTATTTTCACAAAATATTTTAAATAGATATAGGAGTCTATTTGAAATTAAGAATGTACTCGAATCAACTTACGCCAGACTATGATTAAGCAAACAAACTAGACTAGGTTAAAATAATTAGAGGCTTTCTTTTCATAGCAAACCAACAGTTTACGGAAACGATTGAAGAAAGAATGGATAACCTTAACAACTCGGCAGCAAACATGAGAGATGCAGATTTTTCCCAATTTCTTTTTCGCCTCTGAGGTGGGTATGAGAAATATATCTTCTGCCTTCCACCTCGTCCTAATGCTCGGTATAGCCAATGTCAAGACAAAGGTTCCACAGTATTTCCCACTGGGCTCAAAGTGCAAAATGACCATGCTGTCCAGCATTTCCTCCAGTAATTCCATATCATGTGTATTTGCCCCAGAGAAAACCACTTCTCATCAGTCAATATGGAACATTCTGTTTCCATTTTCCTCTGTCTGAAGATTTTTCCTCACAGACTCCTGTGCCAGCAGCACTTTGACCATGCAACCGTCCAAACTCTACCACTCCCACCCAATGCCTTCCAGTTCTTCATATGGCGACAAGTCTTTGACCCAGATTTTCTCAAAGGAACTAGCCCTTTACCATCCCTGAAATTTTCGGTGAATCCCACTTCCGATTCCGTATTCTTGGGAAATATCTTTCCACTGGCGTCCCGGCCTAGTTTGTTTTTATAGATTTCCTCCTACAATCTATTTTACTTCTGCAACTGTAAACCATAACTATTTTGCACTCTTATTGAGTAATAATTCTCTATCTAAATAACCACCCAACAACTCTAATCAAGCCTATTTATCTTATTTAACCAACGCAAAATAAGTATTTATTCGACAAAATATCTATCAAAATAAAGCACTTATTATTACAAATACCTACACATTCTTACCCCGGCAGACTACTTTCGACACAAACCGCCCCATACCCCGCTCTCGCATTCGGATACTCCGTCTCCCCCCGAATCGGCTTCGCCCCACGCCGTAAATACGCCTTCACCTTCTCCCCATACAGAAACGGATCATTCCCCTTCACAATCCCCGACTTTGTCAATACATAGAAGAAAAATTTTTTAATCTTTTCGACATAATACAAATCTATTCTCCAAGAAAACAGCCATTTTAGAGCAGTGTGTGTTATACAGCTGTCACGTTCTAATCTATTCAATGTTATACCAATGCAAGTTAGTATTGAAACAATGCGCCAGACAACGCTTGTTGGAAATGTAACAGTTCAGCCTACGGCTTCACTGTTACGGAATCCGCCCATTTGAAAGTGTCTCCGCTCCGCTTCGGTCCGTGCTAAACGAACATCCACTGGATGTTCGTTTAGCACCCCGTGGCAAGAGGTGGATTCCCTCTTGGCTCAATATATATATTCTTACGGACTTTGCAGCAGGTGCAAAGTCCTGGGCTGAACCGTTACTTGGCAATTCCACTCCACTTCTATACTTCTCTCATCATAAACCACAATTTTATTAATAAACCTATCCACAATTTCTTTTGTAAGCTCTGTAAAACAATGATTCTGCATATACTCATATACACCGGATTCCCCGTCACCGTTCAGCGCTGTCAGCGTTTTTATACGCCTGTCTGCCTCTTTCTGCCTGTCCTTACAATGTTCAGCCCTTTCCTCTAAATCCTGTTTCTCTTTTACATATTCTTCTCTGCTTATTGCGCGAAATGCATATCTTTCGTATAGTCCGCTTTCTGCCTTCTGCAAATCCTCCAGCTCTTTTATCAGCTGTTTCCTTCGCTTCCGCTCCCCGGAGAGTTCCTGCTGTGCCTTACATTTTGCTTCTGCAACGGCATGCTGTATGTCTGCCTGCTTTTCTGCTTCTTCCTGTAAACCAAACAACAAATACTGCTCCACAAACTGTACATTAATCTGCGCCACACACCCTTCATACTGTGTCATATATCTGCTCCCACAATAAAAATATGGATTTTTCGTATGGGCAATCTTTAAAGATTTATGGCAGCACCCACATTCCAGCTTCCCGATCAGCGGATGCCTTTCATACTTAACGGCTTTTTTTGTTCCCCGGCTCTGCTGGATATACTCAAAAATCTCCCTGTCAATGATTGCTTCATGATGATTTCCGTATATCTTCCACTGGCTTCGGGGCTTTAACCGGGGCTTTCCGCTGACTTCCGGCGTTTCGTATTTATCGTACACAATATCCCCCACATAGGCGGCATTCCTGAGCATCTGGCAGATTGTGGAGCTATCCCACGCAAACCGCGTCCCTTTTGGCGTCCTGGATGCAATTCCCCTGGCCATTTTATATTCTATGGGTGTTTTTACCCCTTCCTGATTGAATTGCTGTGCAATCTTATAGGAGGATACGCCTTCCAAAGTCATCTGAAATATTCTTCTTACAATAGCGGCTTCCTCTTCCACAACCAACAGCCGATGCCTGTCTTTTGCATCCTTACAGTAACCAAAGGGACAGCTTCCATTCGCATAAATTCCCTTTTCCTTTTTCACCCGCAGCGACGCTTTCACCTTCACGGATATATCCTTACAATAGAGGTCGTTCATCAGATTCTGAAAGGCAGTGCTCATTCCTGCCACGTCTCCCCTGTAATCCGCACTGTCATATCCGTCATTGACAGCAATGAACCTCACTCTGGCAAAAGGAAAAATCTGTTCCAAGTAGGAGCCGGTTTCAATATAATCTCTGGAAAATCTGGATAAATCCTTTACAATGATGCAGTCTATCTCTCCTCTCTTTACTTTTCCCAGCATCTCCGATACGCCCGGCCTTTCCAGATTCACCCCCGAATA
This sequence comes from uncultured Lachnospiraceae bacterium, assembly GCA_910585075.1. Taxonomy (GTDB): domain Bacteria; phylum Bacillota; class Clostridia; order Lachnospirales; family Lachnospiraceae; genus Suilimivivens. Next base: position 14,882 of record CAJUED010000067.1, on the reverse strand, counting down.
ACCGTCGTCCTGAAATTCCAGCAGCTCATAGTCCTCAAAATGCTTCGCCACATAGGAACGCAGCAGCAGCCTTTGATTGATAATACTGTTGCTCTCCACATCAAAGTCACCGTCGTCCTGAGATAGTCTCATATAGATTGCGATTACAGTTTTATAGTTCATTTTCCGGGAATCTCCTTCTTGTACTGTTCGAACTGTTTTTTGCTGAAGTTGAAAATAATCTCCACCCGCTTATCCTTATAAACCCTTATCCTTTTAATCAGCACCTGCAGCACCTGAGCATCCAACGCCGCATTTTCTTTTCCTTTCCACAGGCAGCGTATGAAATGATTCATTTTCTCTGCTTCCCTCTGCAGACGATACAGGTCTGTTTCCAGCCCGGACATCTCTTTTGCCAGATTGCTTTTTCCCATTTCCTGATCTGCCTTTAAGCTAAGAAAGGTTTCCTTATCAATCCTGCCGGACCGGTACCGTATGTAAAGAGAACTCATGGCAATGTCCGCTTCCTGAATATCCGCTTCAAGTTTCTTTCTTCTTTTCTCAAAACGCTTCGCCCTTTCCCGTTCCTTGGTCCGGTTAAAATCCACCAACGTTTTTATCCGGATTCCCGACAGATTAAATTCCTTCCGCATCGTCTCCAAAACAATCCGGTTAATGGCATTCTGAGATACAAAATGCGCATCACACCGCAGACTGTCAATTCTCCGGATACGGGGACAACCGTAAGAATAGGTTCTCACCGACACCTTATAGGACTTTGCATTCGATGTACAGGTTCTTTTCAATCTGCTCCCGCATTCTCCGCAATAAATCAGTCCCTTATAAATATCCTCCGCATGTGCATCTTCCGGCAGATGCTTCTTCTCCAGTTCTTTTTTCCTTTTTTCCTCAATCCGGGAAGAAATACGGTAAAAAATATCCTCCCCGACAATCGGAGCGTGTGTATGCTCTATCATAATCACTTCATCCGGCTCCACTTCACGCCTTGCCCCGCCCCTGTATCTACCTTTCCCCACTCTGAACTGCACTAATGCACCTATATATACATGGTTTGTAAGAATCGTCCTGATTGTCTGATCCGACCACTGCCGGAGCAGCTCTCCATCTTCACAATACACATGCCCGGTGCTTTGGTAGTCTTTTGGCCGGTGAATGCGCTTATCGTACAGGCGGGAAATAATCTCCCTGATCGTGTTTCCGCCGTCATATAACTCATATATTTCCCTGACAACATCACTTGTCCCCTCCTCCGGGAAAAGCACCTTCTTTCCCTCAATCCACTTTCCATAATAGCCATAAGCCGGAATTCCGCCAATGTAACAGCCCTGTTTCAGCTTTGATTTTTTAATTTCCCTGACCTTTTCCGCGCAATCCCTGGCATACAATTCATTTACTATGTTTTTCAGGTTCACGGTAAGCGTATCGTTTTCTCCCTCTGTCCGGTGACTGTCATAATCGTCTGTGATTGAAATAAATCTCACATTAAAAAAAGGAAATATCTTCTCCATATAATTTCCGGTCTCTATATAGTTTCGCCCGAATCTGGAAAAATCCTTTACAATCACGCAGTTGATCTTATGTCTGCGGACGTCCGTCATCAGCCTGCCAAACCCTTCTCTCTCAAAATTCGTTCCGCTTTTTCCCAAATCCGTATAGCAGTCAACCAGTGTAATATTTTCAGATTGCCTGACATACTCTTTTGCGATCTCAATCTGTGTATCTATGGATTCATTCTTTTTATCATTCTTATCCACTGACAGTCTGGCATAAATGCCGGCTTTCCAGATACAGGGCGGCTGCTTTGGCTGTAATGTATCCTGTTTGTTTTTTGCTGCTCCTGCCATTTATGTAAGCGCCTCCTCTCCACCTATCTTTTTTACCGTCATAAAATCCTGAGGAACCGTAACAGTTCAGACTTCGGCTTCACTGTTACGAAGAACCAGCATCTTATTTATAAAATTCCTCTTTCCCCCAAAATTCCACATAGACCTTTTTATCTTCAAATACCTCTATTCTGCTGATAAAGCATAACAGTGTATCACGGTCAAGCTCTGTCAGCTTCATTGCTTCCTTAAATCTTTCCAGCTTTACGCCTGATGCCACGCCATTGCGGAATAACCGCTTCAACATTTCTTCCTGTTTCTGCAAAGCCCCTTTTACTTCCTCGTACTTCTTCTCATAAATAGCGCGGAAATTCTTAAAATCCGCCTCCGTAATCAGGCCCGTCTTTAAATCCTCATGAAGCCCTGCCCGCAGTTCCAGATATTTTTCCTTTTCCTTATGCAGCCTTTCAATTTCCTTATCAAATTGTGCAACATCTTCAAACCTTACCTCCATCTTCCGAATATGCTCCAGCTGGCTGCACACGTCCAAAAAAACCGATATATGGGTCTGCAGTGTCTGAAAAACGATTGCTTTCAGTTCTTCCTCCAAAATTCCGTGTCTGGTGCATCCCCGCCCGGCATTCCTTGTGGAACAGATATAATATACCTTCGACAGCTCTTTATAACGGTTTACCCTCCGGCTCATGGGGGCCCCGCAGTCTGCACAGAACAAAATGCCTGAGAAAAAATGAGAATGCTTCTCCCCCGCCTGCGGTCTTATATCAACCTTCAGGAGATTCTGCACGATTTCAAACTCCTCACGGGAAATGATCGCTTCGTGTGTCCCTTCCACACGAATCCATTCCTCCTTTGGCTTTGCCACTGTTTTCTTTACCTTATAATTAACCTTTTCACTCTTTCCCTGCACCATTACTCCCGTATACAATTCATTTTTGAGTATTCGAAGTACCGCTACCGTTGACCATTTAGCCGTAATATTTGCACGGAATCCGGTGGTATAATTCACCCCAAGGGATTTTTTATATTCCATAGGCGAGAGCACTCCAAGCTCATTCAGCCTCTGGGCAATGGCCTGCGCGCTTATCCCTTCACACTTCCATGCAAATATGTTCCTGACAATTCCCGCTGCATACCCGTCCGGACACAGTTTGTTCTTGTCTTCCGGCGATTTCCGATAGCCATATACAGCAAAAGAACCTAGAAATTTCCCCTGCTCCCTTTTTGCTTTCTGGCAGCTTTTTACCTTCTGGGAAATATCCCGGCAGTAAGAATCATTGATAAAATTCTTCACAGGAAGGACAAGAGATTTCGTATTATTATCCGCGCTCTCGCTGTCAAAATTGTCGGTAAGTGCAATAAAGCGCACGTGAAAAGCCGGGAAGGTCTTCTGAATCAACCGCCCGGCTTCAATATAATCTCGTCCCAATCTGGACAAATCCTTTACGATAACACAGTTCACATTTCCGGCTTCAATGTCTGCCATCATCCGCTTAAATTCCGGTCTTTCAAAAGCTGACGTTAGATAACGTCACTTGCTGAAAACACGATAAAATCAAGATTGAAAGACAGCAGATAAGCCCAAAATATACGTCCAGAAAAATAAATAAGGAGCAGAGAAAAATGAGAGTTGCAACGAATGAAGAAATTGAAAATATCTGCAAAGAATTTCACCGACTAATGGGAGATAAAGCAGAACAGGAATACGAAGATGAATTGATTAACAGCTGTCTGTTTGATTATAAATTAGCTTTTTCAAGGGAGGAATATATTGCCAACCAAGAAGCCCATTATATTCTTGAAAAGCTTATGGAAGGGAAATATAGATGTCATGATGCCTATATCAATGAAAATGCGCCCTATCAGATTCTCTATGTATTCACAGGAACAGGAAACACTTTCCATCTTTTACAAATTGATATATTGAATGATATGTATAACGCTGATATTCGTCTTGCCTTTTGCACTAATGGATTAAAGAAGCTGGATTGCAGAAATATCAAGAAAATATACCAAAAGGTTAAGCTTAAAGAATATGAAATAGGAAACGAAATACTCGAAAACAAAAAATTTCAATTATCCATCATTTAATAATTGAAATGAAAGCCGTCGCTTCCACCTTTCTCCTTGTGTGATATAAGCCTGGCGTCCAGGCTGGCCCCAAGCACTTAGCGAGGTAGATTTGCTGGACAACACCGTAAAGCTGTCCAAAACTTTGTCCAGCAAATCGTTGCGAGTTTAGTGCGACGGACTGGTACGGCTATATTCAATTAGATAATTTTTATAATAGGCATAAAAGTACGGTTTATTACTTTTCTTTTATTTCAAACAAGTCTCCAACTTCACATTCAAAATATTCACATAATTTGAGTAATAAATTTGCATCAATTCTTTGAAATTCATCACGATAATATCTGTTAAAATTTGTACGTTCAATATCTAAGTCATAACATACTCTCTTTTTCGAAAGCCCTCTTTCGCTCAAAAATTCTTCAAGTCTCATGTGTAAATATTTCATTGCGTTTTCTCCTTTTCACTTATATTTTAAACAAAGTCTCGGCAAAAAGTAATACTCTCTATAGACGAGCTTATATAAGAAGTGTATAATAAAACAGCTTATATAAACACATATAGGAGGAAAATGTAATGAACAATAATTTTTTTAACGAAATGCAACCCACTATAATTGAGCGACTTGGCAATATTTACAACCAGAATTCTGAATATCAACAGGCCCTCAAAAATGAAGCCAAACTCTTTGAAAAAATTGAGGGGGATTTTTCAGAAGTCCAGATACAGACTGTCAAATCCTATTACAATTTAGCTTATACTACGTGGGGGATATGTGAGATGCTTGCATATAGGCAGGGTATGCGTGACATGGCAGCTATTTTAGGAATTGCGGAAAATTATGAAAACTAGATTGGCATATCGAGAACGAAAGGATATTTCAAGCTGTGAAGATATTCTGTGTGTATTGCTAACGTTCGTGGAAGTGTATCAGTACATTTTTTTTAGAACTACTTATAATCCCAAAATTTCTATCATAGCCTATGACTATGAAAAGAATGAAAATTTCACATTTATAATTGAAACGAAATATTCGCACAATCTAATGCGAACTATTGCCGTTGAATACCAGCGTCTTATGTCTGAATATGATTTTTTGAAAAATGTAGAATCAATTTTGGAAGTCAGCTTGACTGCAAAAGGCACACGGGGGTACAAAGAGCAGTTAATTTATGTCAATCCCAACATTCCAGCTTTATGAGGTATTATTGAATTTTGAGTGCCTGTAAAGTCCCCCCCTTGGGGGTTAGGGGGGCTTTTAAAATTCCTTATAAAAATGAGATTGGGGGGCGGTATTGTCCGTGTAGGAAAATTTGTATTTAGAGACAGCCTAATTTTGCAAAATGATTTTGCAAAATTCTCCCCCAATCCATTTTTATCCTTTTCCGTCTTTCAGGAAAAGGCCACTCTTACGTAGCGCGCTCCAAGTATTCTAACATAACTTTTTTTAAGCAAGTACAGCGAAATCTGTGCTTGTTTTTTTTTGATTCTGTTACTCCCAAAATATTTTGTAAACAAAGATTAGTTTTTTGTTCAATTAGCGGAGCATCTACTTTACATTAGGGGTTTCAAATTTTTAACAGATAATGTTAGATAAGTGTCCTATTTTACAGAAAGAGGTATCTTTAAAAATTTTAAAAAAATTGGGAGGTACCCCATGTCGAAAATCACTCCAGATGAACTTAACCAGAAAAAAGCAACTAAACATAACAGGGAAATCTATTCGGACCCTCAAATTGCTCTTTGTGAAGAATTTTTCCGGAAGACAATCAAAAATTTGCTCGAATCCCAAGACTACACCCAGATAGAAATTGCTACCGAATTGGGCATCAGCCCTTCCACGTTGAGTAAAATTTTAAATGGCAAGCAGATGCTTTCCTTCGAGTTGGCGCTAACAATGTCCGCTTATTTTGGTTGGAACATAGCCGACCTCATCATGGACTCAACCGATAATAAATCGCAATCCCAAAAGGATTCTGAGATAGAAAGATTTAGAAAAATGATTGTTAATTTTTTGTCAAATCAGACTCGGCTGAAACCACAAGCTCGGAATGAAATCGCAGAAAATATATGTAAACAGCTTTCCAGCTACACCAAGGAAAATTTTTATTGAATTTCGAATTTCGAAACAATGTATTGCCACAGAATAAATAACATACGTTATCTAATGTTAAACTTTGTTTGTACAATTTCAAAACATACATTTTTAGAAAGGAGGAGTAGAACACATGGTCACATCTATTTACGAATCAATGAAACACTATGTGGAACACACATTGAGCGGGAAATGGCTCGATTTGCTTTCTATTTCGGAAGGAGAGTCTACTAACAAGGAGACCGGAGATGCAAAAAAATTTATCCGGTTGGAGGTGGAAGTACCAAAAGGGCTTGGGAACTTTAGTCGGTGCAGATTTAAAGTGAAAGTGCCCGAAGCTAAGCTATTGGTTTCCAGTGAAAGTCTAGCAAAATCGGACTTTCAGGTGGCTTTCAAAGGCCTGACAATATCTTACATTGACGACCGAAAAACCGTGTATTTCCGCGCGGATGAATATCAAGTGAAAAAGGAGGAAAGCTAATATGTATGAATTATTCAAATTGTCAGTTTTTTGTAATTTTATAATTGTGGTCGGCAGTATTCTGCTTTGGGCTTATACCAAGGTGGTTTCTGGGAAAGCGGCCAATTTCAGGGAAGGTTTAAAGCTGGTCTGGGAAGATGCGAAAGAGCTTCTGGGCATGGCATCCGCCAAGCCCCCACAAATCAAAAATATAGAGAAAGAATATCTCACAGACCTGACGGCGATTTTGAAGTCTCATTTGGATTTTTTGATATTTAAACATGCAAAATATGATGATACTCTTTTTTCCATCATATACCAGTTTCAACATTGCAATATCGAGATTGATGTTGTAGAAAGGATATTCGAAGCATTTATCCGCGATTTTTTCAATCTTGAACCTTCAGCACATGTTTGCGTTTATGCGCGAACTCGTGGTCAGTTTTTGCAGCTTTACTATGCCCTGTCCTCAAAAGGGGAACAGAAATTACGGATGGAGTTAAAACGGCGTGACAGTCGGTTGAATCCTCCTCATGATAGAGATGACTTGGTGGAATGAAAAAGAGGTAGGGGGTATCTCCCCCCTACCGAAAAGGGAGATTTCATGAATACAGGATACAGCTACACATTTTGGAATGATTATGGAATCAAGGTGCCGCTAAAAATGGATTTACGTTCGCATCCTTCTTTACTGCTTACGGGTGCTAGCGGTTCTGGGAAAAGTTACGCGCTCAAATATATGTTGAGCAACTTGCTGGAAAATAAGGTTGACATAACCTTTTGCAATTTCAAAAATTCAGCTGACTTTAAATTCATGACCGGCTACAAACACTATCACACCTTTACGGATTGTAGCAAGGGGCTGGAGCAATTTTATGACAATTTCAAGGAAGTACAGGGCTCGGACACGGAATTTTCGGGAATGTTTCGCATCCTAATTTTTGATGAATACCCTGCCTTCGTTTTGTATACAACCGCATGCGACAAAAAGATTGCGGAAAGATACAAAACCATGATTTCTGAATTATTGATGCTGGGTCGGTCATATGGCTATGGGGTGTGGCTGGTGATGCAACGCCCGGACAGCTCGCTTCTCGCTAACGGAGCTCGTGACAACTTCCATTTGACTATTTCACTCGGCAATATCAGCAAAGAAGCCAAGTCAATGCTTTACAGCGGTGAAGAATTACCGCAACGTGTTTATAAGGCTGGGGAGGGCATCTGCTGGATTGACGGCATGGGACTATGTGAAATCAAGTTTCCGCGGATTTTGGATATACAATCACGCGAAGCGCGGATTCTGAACCGGCTGACGGATGCGACCGGAGGGAAGCAGTAGGCAGACGGTGGAAGAAGCCGGTTTTACTTGATTAATAAGATTAATTTTGACAGAACCATTGAATTTACTGGGTTTTTTGAACCCCACTATATTAAGGAGGTTTTTATCATGAAATTTTACGAATATTTGTTCGGAGCAACGAAGCATAGGAAATGCGGAAATCATAGTTGCGAAGTCGTCTATGAAGGAGACAGGCGGTCATTATTAAAATTTAATTATTTTGATACGTGCATTTGCATTGTTGATTTAATTAACCGCACTTACTTTTTGGGTGATGGGGGATATGGCACCATGAGCACACACCGCGCTTTAGCGGCATACAATACGTTTCTTGATAGCAAAGGATTTCGGCTTGCTGGGCTTTATCTCTGCAATTTTTACGGGTTTCCCTACCACCTAGAGCATAACTAGGGGTTGATGTGGATTTGGAGGGATGAGAGAATGGCCACATATAGTACCAAAAAAATCGATTACGGTTACAAGGAGAAGATTGCCGTATATGCCAATCCTGTTACATATGGAAAAAAGAATCCTGTGCCACCGGATGGTAGAGAAAGATATGAAGATATGGCAGAACATAAAAAGCGGAAATCTGATGAGAATCGAGAAGTCTATTATAAAAGGAAAATACTGGAACTGATTGAGATTGCTATGATGAATCCTGATTTGGATGTCTTTGTAACATTGACTTTTCGGGACTCGGTGACTTCATATGACGTGGCCGTCGCTGAATGGCAACTATTTTTGAAGCGGTTACGCCATTTATATAAAGACACGCGCCTTAAGTACATATGTATATGGGAATACCAGCAGAAACGGAGCAGAAGGGAACATATTGAAAAGGGGGGCATCTTCCACTTCCATGCCTTGATGAATTTGGGTTACATTGAGCATGCGGTGCTCGAGCGGATATGGCGACAGGGCTTTGTATTTGTCCAAAAGATACCAGATGGGGAACAGAGGGAAAAGACCATCAGGTATACGGTCAAATACTGCACGAAAGAGCTGATTAGCCGGATTGAGAGCGGCGAAGATATTCGGGGGCAACGTCTTTTCTTTACTTCCAACAACCTGTTACGGCCCAAAGCTTATCCGATTGAAGAAAAGCTCAATCTGACAGATATAATTTTTACACATTTGGAGGATATGGTCACTGACGGTTCGTATGATATCAAGGATGAGCATGATGAAATCATCAATCATGTGGATTATGCGGTTTACATTAAAGAATTTCAATATAATTAAACATCTTATCAAGGAGGAAATTTTTATGAACATTGCGGACTATGAACTTGTAAAATCTTTCAAAAACACTTTGCGGCAATACGATAACAACAGCACTATATGTAGTCAATGTGCTGGAAAAGACATAGGGGGAATCACTCCTTGCAATTCTTGCAAATGCCGTGCGCTCCATACGCTCCAAGAGTTAGCCAAACGTGGCTGTGGCTGTCTGGTTAGCCCTCATGAAGTTGGCAAACCATACTTCATCATCCTGTCAAAAAGGGCTAAAAATGGTGAGCGCCTGTGTCTGGCCTTTTTTAACAGGTTTTCATTTCAACTGCTCTCCTGCGCCTTCACCAGCACATACGGAATGAAAGAGGTACCTATCTTAAAGCTTGTGGAAAATTTCCCCGGTAGTTTGGAGACAATGAGCTGGGAAAATGAGATGGAAGGCGATAGGAGCCTGTGCGAGGACGAATACTATGAGTATTTGTTACAAAATAGCGGTATGAATGAAATCCGTTATATTGATTCATAATGGACGAGCTGACCCCAATATACATAAAGCAGGAGGTGGGCAGGATGGACAATATTTGCTCCAAAACCCGGCATCAGGTTGGAAAGGTCACTTATATCGTGGTGGCCTCATCCAGCGAAAATGCTGTGGAAACTCTTGATATAAGGCTTAAAAAGTTGATAAAAAAAGATGTAATTAAAAGCAATAATGAACGTTATATTAATTAATTCTATTGACATTGGCAGGACAGTGCGGTATAATTAGGATAGCTTATCTGACTGTCGGAAAGGAGTTTTATGAAACAGTCAGACCAAAAAATAACCGCACTTTACTGCCGCTTAAGTCAGGAGGATGAACTTGCCGGGGAATCCGGAAGTATCCAAAATCAGAAAATAATCTTGCAGAAATATGCGGATGAACATGGTTTTCTAAACACACGGTTTTTCATTGATGACGGTTTCTCGGGTGTCAGTTTCGAACGGGAAGGGCTTCAAAACATGTTACACGAGGTAGAAGCCGGAAATGTGGCAACCGTCATAACAAAAGACCTTTCCCGTCTGGGACGTAATTATCTCAAAACGGGGGAGCTTATTGAAATTGTGTTCCCCGAATATGATGTCCGGTATATCGCAATTAATGACAATGTTGATACTGCTAAGGGTGACAACGAGTTTACCCCTCTGCGGAACTGGTTTAACGAGTTTTACGCAAGGGATACTTCAAAGAAAATCCGTGCAGTCAAGCAGGCCAAAGCCCAGAGAGGGGAAAGGGTCAATGGCGAATGTCCTTATGGATACCTGATAGACCCTGATAACAAAAACCACCTGATACCTGACCCTGAAACCGCGCATGTAGTGAAACAGATTTTTGCCATGTACATAAGTGGAGAGCGTATTTGCACTATCCAGAAATGGCTTGCTGATAACAAAGTCCTAACCGTTGGCGCATTACGTTTTAAACGCACCGGACAGACACGCTATCACAATGCTTCACTGATGCCCTATTCATGGCCGGATAAGACGATTTACGACATTCTCGCAAGGCAGGAATATCTGGGGCACACCATAACCTCAAAATCGCACAGGGTGTCTTACAAAATCAAAAAGACCAAAAAGAATCCTAAAGAAACGCAGTATTTCTTTCCTGATACGCATGAACCGCTTATCGACAATGAGACATTTGAGCTTGCTCAGAAAAGGCTTGCCACAAGGCACCGCCCCACGAAGTCAGAAGAAATCGATATCTTTTCGGGAATCCTGTTCTGTGGTGACTGCGGTTATAAAATGTATCTCCAACAGGGGGCAGGGACACCGGAACGCAAGCATGCCTATACCTGCGGCAACTACCGCAACCGCCCCCGCAAGATGATAACATGTTCCACGCATTATATACGAAAATCTGTTCTCAAGGAATTAGTGCTTGCGGATTTGCAGAGGGTCTTAGCCTTGGCCAAAGATAATGAGCCGGAGTTCATCCGTACCGCTGTAGAGTACAGTAGTCAGGAACTGAAAAAGGCTTTGCAGAATGAGGAACATGAGCTTCAAAAGGCACAGGCACGTATAAAAGAAATCGACATTGTATTCCGCAAACTGTATGAGGATAATGCGCTCGGACGGCTGTCAGATAACCAGTTTTCGGTCATGACATCCGGTTATGATGAAGAAAGGAATGCCCTTTCAGAACGTGTTCAGGAGCTTGAAGCGCACATACGGACTGCAACCGAACGCAATTCGGATATTAAAAAGTTTGTCCAGCTTATAAAAGCCTACACTGATATATCAGTACTTACGTATGAAAATGTGCATGAGTTTATTGATAAGATTCTGATTTATGAGCTTGACAGGGAAACAAATACCCGAAAGATTGAAATTTTTTATAATTTCATTGGCAAGATTGGGAACACACAGGAACCTGTAAAGAATGTCACTTATTTCCGTCAGACAGGTACGGACGTTGAAAGTATTGTAGTATAAAATGGGGCTGGATAATCCCCCTTAAACCAAAGGTTACGTTATCCAACCTCAACAAAATTTGCTCCGGAATACCCGTCGTCCACATAGATGTCAAACAGCTCCATGTCTTCCTGCTGTCTGACATAAGAACGAATCAGCTCTCTCTGCGAACCGATACTGTTGCTCTCTGCTTTCGTGCTGCCATCTATATCTCTGCCAGCTCCGCTGGAAATATCGTCCCTTGACAGACGCAGATAGGCCGCAACAGAATAAATATACTCTTTCATCATAGCGCATCTCCTGACTTTATTTTTTCAGTTAGCAAAACCTGTCCCAGGAGGTCTTTGTTTTGCAAAATCAGAATTCCGCCGATATATATACTGTATACAGATTATCGCAGTTCCTGATGTCTGTAAAGGCTTTTGCTAATATTTTATCTCAGCAATTTTTTTGATATACTGCTTCATCCTGTCGTTCAATGTCCCTGCCTGATCCGAGTATCCGATCTTAACCACATACTCTCCCACCCGCACAAGAAAAGGATTTCCTACTTTCTGCACATATTCTTCCACCCTTGCAGGAACCGGTTTCTTCATGTCAACCTCAATCCCGCTGATGTCCACCAGCTCCTCCCACGCAGCCTCCCTTATATCCGCCTGCTCCATCTTCTGTAACTCCTCCTTTGATAAATACATATCCAGCCCTCCGGTATTACATTATATTTGACATAAGGTATGAAAAGAACACCTATGCAACAGCTCTGCGCACTTGCTGCGCTGAGCGTACACGCGCCATGCGGCTTGTCCGCATGTGTGCATCCTGTACTTGTGTCCACTTCTCACAAAACATTTGTGCCAGAGATAACATGGACACAAGTATGTCCTATTCCCCAATGTATCCTGTCCTGCCTGACCATACCTTTTGTTTCCCGCAGGCTCCTGACTGTAAGCCCTAAACCTGTATTTTCACTTCCCATGCTTATCATCTGTACCTCCTGACCGGTGTGTTTATTATAGATTTTTTCTGCCCTTTTTCGCCTACACCATCTGCCCCTTATCAACACTTTCCACAGTCATTTCCCAGATTTTGTCGAACGATTTTTTACAGCCGTATAAAATTTCTGTTCTATCCGGCCATAAAAAACTTCTTTTTGGCAGGTTCCATCAATACCGAATCTGCCAAAAAGAAGCCAAGTTTTTTATTGTTTATTTTTTTCCTTTCCCAACGCCCCAATACCTGTGACCTTCTCCAGTATTGCAACAGTTATCAACTATAATTCAAAGCTCCCCATTTATTATACATAATCATTCCGTTTTCCAAGATTTTATTCCCGACTTACAGGTTTTTCCACGAAATATAGACATTGAATCACTATCCTCATCTGAATTTGCATCATTCTCATCCAGTTCCATATCTTCCTGACTTTCTGATTCACCTGCATAAGCTGTCTGTGGATTTATCCCTTTGAATTTCATCCACATCTCCCACTTCTATACGTTCTTCCTTATCCGTTAACTGTTTTACCTCTTTTCTCCCATTAAAGTATAGGATAATCTGCTCATCGAGTTGTTCATCTCCTGACAGAATAACTTTCACACAATCCTCATGCCATGTAACCTCCCATATACTGCTGCGTATGCACCCACCGTCATCAAACAGCTCAAAGTCCGCTTTGGATATTTTGCTTTTGCCCTCATAAAGAATCAGCCTCCCCGAAGCAGAACCAAACGGGAAATCTGCCTCTCCGACAGCCTGTAAAACCAGTTCATAAGTTTCATCCGGTGAAGCAGAAGTATCTACCATTATTATTTTGTAATCTGATACATACATGATGCTTACCCAAAATACAACGATTATGATAAGAACAACAGCCACAACGCCTAAGATAACCTTCATTATTTTTTTCATCACTTTATATCCCTTCTTTTTCAACACCAGACAATGTTATTATCACTTTCTAACAATCCGGTATTGATATTCCGGTATATTTGAAAACACATCATCCAAAATTTTGTTTCCCAAATACCTAAAACTCCCATCTTCTGCAAACTTCACTGTAAGCTCATGGGTTATCACTGCATCATCACATAAAATCATGCCCAGCGCTTTTCAGCCTTTCTGCCATCTGATCTATGACTTCATCTGCGATAATAACATTGGATGCATAGCCTTTATCTGCCCGGAACATCACCATTCTACCGCATTGAAATCCAAATCTTCTACCGGAATATATTCGTCACTTTTCCGGAAAACATTTATCACGAAAGCTGTGACAACTCCATTATCCTTTTTTATCCTGCTGCGTGGGATTGAACTGCTATCCGGCAATTCTGCTAAATCGAACCACATTTTAAATTCTTCTTCCGTGACCTCTTTTCCATTAACAATCGCTATCTCCGGATTATATTCGTCAAAAACCCCTGTTATATATTCTCCATCATGGCATGAAAGACAGACATAACAGCTTCCATCCGAACCGCTGTTTATAAGGATAACCGTGTTGTCCTTGTAATGCACTCCATTAATACAGCTCCAATCTTCCGGTTCATATAAATCTGCAATCTTTTTTACGCTGCCGTTGTCATAGGTAAATATCCCTACCGACACATCATCCCCTATGATCAATTCAGGAACACTATCATCATCAAAATCATGTATTCCGATATAACCAATGCATGAATCATTGTCTACCCTTTCCGGCTCCTGCCGTAAGATATACGGATCTGCCAGATAACTTTCCATGTTGCGGACAATCTCTTTATAAGCATCCTCCCATTTCCCATTAGAATCCTTTTGATTTTCTCCAGCTTTTCCACAGGCACAGAATAGGGCAGCACACAACATCACATTAGCAATTAAAATAATCTTTTTCTTTAATTTCATAATCATCCTTCTTTCATCTTCCTCCCTTTGGCACTTCCAGTTCTTTCTGCTCTATCGAATTAGATAAATATCGGAATGTGCCATCATCAAACGGCTGTACCACAATCGTGTTGGTAAATGCACAGTCAGAATTATAATCTGCCCATACACCGTCTACAACAAGCGTAATTGTTCCGTCCGGATTTTCCCCGTCAGCGAAGCTGACGGTGGCATCGTTGACGATATAGTCAACAACTTCCCCAAAAGGCGGATACTGATGTGCAAATATCATCTCATACTCATAGCTGTTACTGTCCTCGTCATATCCGCATTTTTCCCGTAACTGCTCTACTGACACCGGAAAACAGGCAGTCATGATCTTTTCATATATGTCCGCAGGTATTCTCCCATTTTCCGTCTTTAAAATTTCTCCGGTGTATATCCGGTATATATCTTCAAACATGCAGGGCATCAGAATATCTTCCACATTATTACTGTCCCAGTTTGTTACAAGGACATTGT
>CAJUED010000066.1 GCA_910585075.1 uncultured Lachnospiraceae bacterium | reverse complement strand
CTATACCGACATATAAGAACTTCTAAAGAGATAATCTAAATTCACCCATAATTTTCACAGACAAATTTGTGCCTGTGGCCCAAATTTGCAGGCTATTGGCGGCATGGAGTGATACCGTGAAATCTATTGTGAAGGTAGAAAGCAAAAGAATATTGAAAACAGAACTGCTTATTGTCTTTTGTGCTGCTGTCCTTATATTGTCAGCAAGTAGCAGCTATCAGTCAGTAAAGAGCTATGAATTGTGGAACAGGGACGGGTTTGTGGCAAGTGGATGGGAAAATTTAAAGCATGGAAAAGAAAATGAGGAGAGCAGGAGCATGGAGGAAGCAATCGTGATGCTTAAGCGTTCCGGTGAAGCAGTCTTTGTGAATGAAACAAATATAGAAAAGCTGGTGGCCCTGAATTATCCGGATAAGAAAGCGGGAGACTTATCGGATGAGGAAATCAACTCATTTTTTGAGAACCGCTTAAGGACGATAAAACGGAGGCTGGATGAAAGCAGCAATTTTAATTATACGGAAAGTGAAAAAGACAGGTTTATGGAGAAAGCAGGGGAACTTACCGGATTGAAAGCAGGTTTCTCGGAAGGATGGAAGAACTTAAACCATGACATGGGCAGCTTTATACCTCTTTGTTTAATCATGATATCCATTATTATTATGCCGCTCTTTGCTGACGATGCACAGACTAAGATGAAGGAACTTGGCCAATCTACAAAAAATGGGAAAAAGAGGCTTGATTTAGCGAGGATAACCACGGCTTTCGGAGTGGGAAGCATATTATATTTTGTGGCGGTTATTTCCTATTTTTTTATAAAAATGATTCCCTTTGGTTTTTCGGGAGGCGGTGAGTATATACAGAGCAGTGAAGATACCTTTTTCTCTGTATTCCATATCACATATGCGGAGCAGTTTATGTGGAACTGCATCCGTGGTTATATAGCGCTTATTTTTGTGGTTTCCATGACAATTCTGATTTCAGTTTTGATGGAGAGGATCATGGCAGGAATCGTGGTAGTCAGCTTTTATTGGATATTGCTTTTTATCATGGAGAAGATGATCAGTTTTGAAGTCAATCATGTATTTGCCAATTTTATGCCGCTCAGACTTTCAGGCAGCAAGGATTTTTATACCCATAATGAAATATACAGGTTTGCGGGAAAGACGTTTGATGCCATGATATGGTGTCCGGCAGTTGTAATAGTTTTATCAGCTTTTATGGTCGGGATAGCCGTATCACTGTGCTTGCGTTCCGCATCAAGGATATATAGGCAGAACCGGAAGAAATGCGGACTGCACTGAAGCGGATTGAAGTGTTGGAATATGGAAGGAACCTTTTATGCTCTGAGTGAGACATAGACAATGCGGAACGTCAGGATTATAATGGGATGTATGAATATTTATATGCAATAAAATATCAGGGGCGGTTTCCTTCGGAAAAATACCGGAATATCAATACCGGATAGGGGAGAAAAAAATCATGAAAAATAAAAAGGTTATCAGATTTATTATCATATTAATCAGTGTTTTGGCAAATATGTTATTGCTGTCTGCCTGCGGTAATCAGGCAAATAAACAAAAAGCTGAAGAAGAAAATGTAAAAACTAATGCTGCGGAAGTAGATGATGACAGGAACGAGCCCGCTGTTTATCTGGTGGAAAGTATAGATAATCTTCATCTTGGCAGTGAAAAATTTAATATAGGGAATTATTTCATTAGAAATGAGTGTCAATATCCAAATCACTATTATATTGATTCGGACAACGTCCTATGGGGCTATGGGGATAATGAATATGGACAACTTGGTAATGGTCAACAATATGGCAGAGATGCTGATGGTGAATACAGAATTGAAATGACTCCTCAAAAGATAGCGGAAAATGTTATCCATGTGGATTTTGGCGGTTATTTTGTTATCTTTCTGACGGAAAAGGGAGAATTATATGGCATTGGCGCAAACTTAAATGGAGTAATGGGTATAGACGTATCGGAAGATTATATGGAGAATCCGGCTATAACTGTTACAACGGAACCAGTTTGTCTGATGCAGGATGTTACATATGCCCGAGCCAGCAGGAGAGGGATAATTGCACTTAAAAATGATGGTTCTGTCTGGTGGTGGGGAGAGATAATAACTACTTCTGCTAAAAATATAGAAAATACAAAAGGCGTAAGCTACGCAAAGCCGGAAAAAATGCTTGACGATGCAACATATGTAACCTGTGGTGATTTTTGTATTGCAGCAATTAAAGAAGATGGGACATTGTGGACATGGGGGAATAATACATTTGGCAGTTGTGGATATGACAGCCAGGATAAAGATTTTATTGAAGAACCTGTCATGGTGTTGGAAGATGTAAAAATGGTTTGGATGGATGAAGCAAGATTTGATACTTTGGAGGAACGGTTAAGTTATAGCATAAGTCCTTATACATGTGCTTATCCATACGTAACGTTTGTAGAAAAAAACGATGGGAGTTTATTGGCCTGTGGTTACGAAGTAGAAGGGGAAGGGAGTAAAAGCCATACGTATATGCTTTATGGAGATATTCTACGGACACCCGGACAGATGAATGGCGGTGTATACGAGGAGCCGGTCACAGTGGGTTATTCCGATCTGTTTCAAAGGATTGAATTTTGTGAAAAGGCCAGGGAACCACAACTTCAATTTAAAGGAGTTGAATTTGGGTCGTCACCGGAAGAAGTAATGGGATTTTTGGATGGACTGGATATTGATTATAAAATAGTGGATGGAATTTCAGATGAAGAAAAGGTATATGAAATTGTAACAGAAGACCAGTATTTTACATTTTGCTTTGATGATAAGCATGAACTGGCTGCTATTCATTATAGTGCGTATGGAACCAGAAACGGAAAGATCAATATTGGAATGACGAGGGAAGAAGTTGAAGCCGTTCTCAACAAATCTTGTTTTGATGAGATCCATTCGGACAATAATAGATACATAACGGTTTTTTATCAAGACGATAATGTCTATGAAGTTGGATATTTTGATGGAATAGTTTATTATGTTGAAGAAAGTATGATAGGGAATATGCGGGGGAGATAGAGTACTTTGTGTTGAAAATAGTCTGCTTCAGAGTTACAGATTGCATTTAATGAGACAAGGTATCACGGTATCAAAGTGGAAAAACTTGTAGAAGTGTATTTTAAGGAAAGGACACTATCAAATTTGAGCAGACTGACAGGGGCTGAGGCCTGCACCGCACCATTTGCCCTTGCCGCAGGGTTATTGACTAAAATAGCGAGAAAAGATATATTGTATTTATGAAGGAAGTGTATGCCTGAGAAGCAAAGAGTTTGCAATTATACAAATTTGTGCTGACGCCATTGCATACAGCGTATACATTGCATATGTAGTATGCATTACACTTGCGGGTAGCGAGACATGGGGGATATCTATGAGAAAAGCCATAAAAAATGCGGTAATTGTACTGTTGATTCTGACCTTAAGCGCCGCCACCGCTCTTTTGGCCTATCTGCACTTTTTTGTGTCAAAGGACAGGGAGATTTCGGGACAGTGGACTGCAAATTTGGATATGACAGAGCCGGCAGCCGTCACAGCCTTCAGCTGGCTTCAGGATATAGAAGCTGTTTCTGTTTCCCTGGAGGATATGGAGTCATGCATGCAGGGGCTGAGTGTTCAGGTTGAGCTGACCCTGGAGGAGACCGCCCATTCGAAGGGGACTTTTCAGTGCCGTGTCCTGCCGGAAAGCTATGATGCCTGTAATCAGGCTGCCTATGAGGCGTTTGCCCTGGCTTTTCAGGAGCTGCTGGCTGAGAGACTGCGCATGGCCGGTTATACGGGCAGCACGGATGGGGAGGCCATGGAGGAGCTGGTGCAGGAAACCTTTGGGATGTCCACAGTTTCTTATCTGATGGCCTTTGGACCTGAGCTGCTTCCTTCCCTGGAGGAGCTGCAGGCACAGTATGACGGTATGGGCAGTTATGAGACAGCGGATGGCATTCTGACCCGGCAGTTTGAGGACGGCGGGTTTGTCAGTACCAAGGTGGAGTATTATATTCGAAAGGATTCCCGGCTGATTTTGTCCGAGGAAACCGGCTCCGTATCTTCCGGTTCCCTTTCAGATTATGATTCCCTGCTCTACACTTTGAAGGAACCCTCAAATCAATAATTTTTTGGGAAAAGGCATATTGCCTTATTTCCCGGCAAATAAATGGAAAGGAAGGATCTATGAAGACAATCCGGCAGAAAATAAGCTTCTTTCTATTGAATGTGATTTTGTTGTGCTGTATTTGGCCTGTGAAGGCGCAGGCAAGCTTTGAAATCCCCGGAATCTGCCAGGGACAGACGGATACCGGGGCCTCATGTGATATAAAAACCCTGGATTACGGTTACGATTACAACACCTATGTCTCTTTGCGGGATATGGCCATGCTTCTTAAGGACACGGACAAAGCCTTCTCTTTGGAGATTTCGGGCAATACCATTTCCCTGGAACCGGGAAATGCCTATGTGCCTGTGGGAGTGGAAAATCTTCCCTGGGAAGACAGTGAGAACCCGGATATTTCCCTGAGAAGAAATGAGCTTAAGGTGAAGGGACAGACCGTATTTTACTATACGCTGCTTATGAAATTACCCTCCGGCGATTATGATTGTTTCATGATGGCGGCGGATATGGCCATGATTCTGGATGTGAATATCAGCGTCCCTGCCGAGGGAACCCTGAGGATTCACACACAGGAGCCTTTTCGTATTTCGCCTTCCGCTCTGGAACAGGCCGGTTACTTTTATGGAGTCAACAGTGTGCTGGTGGGAGATGCCACTACCGGAGAGCTTTACTACCGGTATCAGTCCGATTTGCCTTATCCTATTGCCAGCACAACCAAGCTCATGACATACCTTCTGACCATGGACGCTATTTCCGCAGGGCGGCTTACCTTTGAGGAAATGGTTACCGTCTCTGAGGAAGTTCAGGCGCTGTCCGTCTCAGGGGATGGAGTGATTCCCATGGAAGCAGGGGAAGAACTTACTGTCCGGGAACTTTTGCTGGGAGCTCTTCTGCCCTCCAGCAATGAATGCGCATTATGCCTGGCGGAGGCGGTTGCCGGTTCGGAGGAGGCTTTTGTTGAAATGATGAATCAGAAAGCCCGGGATATGGGACTTTCCCAGACGGTTTTCTTCAACAGCAATGGCCTGCCCTCCTACACGGAAGATGTCATTCCGGCAAAGCGGCAGAACAGTATGAGCGCAGAGGATATGTTTCAGCTGGTATCTTACATTTTAAAGGTCTATCCCCAGATTACGGATATCACTTCTCAGGAGAAAGCCACCCTTTCATTCCGTGAGATTGAAGTGCAAAATACCAATCCGCTTTTGCGCAATATGCCCGAAGTCACCGGTTTAAAGACCGGAACCACCAACAAAGCCGGAGCCTGTCTGGTTACGTCCTTGGCAGCAGATGATGGAGCCATGGAGCATAATCTGGTGGTCATCGTCCTGGGGGCTGAGGATTCTATAGAGAGAGGACGTGTTTCAGGACTGCTTGCAAAATACGCTCTGGAGGCCTTTTATACGGGAACGGAAGATGCGGAAGGCGGAGCACCGGGACAAAGTGAAAATCTGCCCATACATGCCGAGGCAGCAGTGGACCGGATTCTTCAGCGGGCAAGGAGATATGCAGAGGGTTGACCGGTTCGATATGGATATGAGATTTGGTTATCATCCGGATGATATAGATTTTTATTTATGGAGAAGAAAGGAATCACATTATGAGATTTGGAGTTCAGCTGTTTGGAATTGGAAATCAGGTTCGGGAAAACCCATCAGGAGTTTTTAATCGGTTGGCGGATTGCGGGATTCGGTTTGCGGAACCATGTATTGTGCTGGGGGAACCGCTAAAGGAGTGTCCCCAGTTCTGGGAGATGGAAGAATATGAGGCATTTGCCGGAGGGATAGAAAATGCCGGGCTTAGGGTGGAATCCTGCCATATTCTGATAAAAGAAGATTTTGAATCTGCTGTGGGAAAGCTGAAAATATTCGCGGAAAAATATCAGATTCGTCAGTTTGTGCTGGGCTGCCCTGAGGAAATCAATCAAACCGTTTATCAGGATTATGCTGATTTCCTGTGCAGTCTGGCAAAGGAACTTAAAGTATCCGGGGCGGATGTGTTACTGCATAATGGGAAAAATGAGATAAAGGGAAAAATTGACGGTGTATCCGCTTATGAATGGCTGTTACGGAGCTGTAATGGCAATGTGTATGCAGAGCCTGATGTGGGCTGGCTGTTAGCCGGGGGAGAAGATCCTGAAAGCTTTTTGTGGAGAAATCAAAAATACATAAAAGCACTTCATTATAAAGACTTTAAACGCTGCAATCCAACCCCGGATAGTTTGTCCGCAGAAATAGAAAAAGAAGAAGATTACAGGGAAACGGCTGTCGGTACAGGCCTGGTTGATATGGCGGCGTGCTTTCAGTTTGCACGGGCCAGTGAGGTGATACAGTATTTGGATCAGGATTCAAGCGAGGGCGATATTTTTGAAGATATCTGTAATGCCAGGGAAACATTGGCGGGCCTTACATCCGTCAGGGACAATACGGTTAGCATCCTGTGCACCCTGGACGTGGAAAGCGGCGAGGTGAAGGAGCTTCACAGATACCATAAAGTAATCGAAGCGCCCAACTGGTGTCCGGAGGGGGATACTTTGCTGTATAACTCGGAAGGGCGGATTTATCAATACCGGATTTCCGAGGATGCCGAAAGCTTGATCGACTCAGGCTTTTGCGACAACTGTAATAACGACCATGTTCTTTCGCCTGACGGTCAGAATCTGGCGGTCAGTCACAGTGAGAGCGGCTGGATGTCCCAGATTTATATTCTGCCCGCGAAGGGCGGTGGGCCCAGGCAGGTGACGGAAAATGCGCCAAGCTTTCTGCACGGCTGGTCGCCTGACGGAGGAAGTCTTTCCTACTGCGCATTCCGCAGCCATGAGGGGAAGATGGCGGTAGACATTTATGAGATTGACGCGTCAGGAGGGGAAGAACGTCAGCTGACGAAGGAAAACGGCTTTAACGACGGCCCGGAATATTCTCCTGACGGAAAGGAAATCTGGTTTAACAGCACCCGCTCCGGCCTTATGCAGATTTGGAAAATGAACCGGGACGGCTCCGGGCAGAGGCAGATGACCTTCGAGGAGCAGAACAACTGGTTTGCCCATGTCTCTCCGGATCAAAAGAGGGTGGTGAATATTGCATACAGCAGTAAGGGACTTGACCCGGAGGAGCATCTTCCCAATATGCAGGTAGAGCTGTGGATTATGAATTATGACGGGAGCGAGCGCAAAAAAATATGTTCCTTCTTTGGGGGACAGGGTTCCATCAATGTAAATTCATGGTCTCCGGACAGTAAAGAGCTGGCTTTTGTAAAGTATGAGCTTTTACATAAATAGAAAATGGAGGATGATTATGGCAAAAAACAGACAGCAGGCAGAGATAAATTAAGCGGCCTGGCACCTAAGTTTGCAGAATTAAACGAGGATGTCCTGTTTGGACAGGTATGGTCAAGGGAGGAGCAGCTCTCGGCCAGGGACAGAAGTCTTATTACAATTGCGGCGCTGTTTTCGGCAGGACTGTATCCGCAGCTAAAGTCTCATTTGAATCTGGGCAAAGAGCATGGTGTAACCAAACAGGAAGTGGTGGAGCTTGCAACACAACTGGCATTTTACTGCGGATGGCCAAAGGCCTGGAGTACATTTCCACTGATTCAGGAAGTGTATGGGGAGGAAGGAAAAACGGAATGGTGCGAAGCCGTAACAGATGAGGATTACGGCAAGTTGGATTAAAATTCAATACGAAACTTTTTTACGCAGAATATAAAAGAGCTCATACATCCGGCCAACACTAGGCGCTCGGATATATGAGCTCGAATATTTATGTGAAATCTTTATTTCTTATGTTTCCTTGAGACGGCACAGGCGGTTATACAGGAAAATCCATAAAAGTTATAACCTGCAGGTGTAAACTGATGAACAAAATGAGACTTCTGTAATAGTCTCGCTTTTTTTATACTTAGTTTATAAGAAACAGAAAAAGAACTTTAGACAGGGGGATAAAGATGAACAATTTTATTTTTGAAAATGGAACAAAAGCCATTCTGGGCGAAGGCTGTGTAAGGGAATATCTCGCATGCTTTTTAAAAAAATATGGCAATAACGTGATGCTGGCCTATGGTGGCGGCTCTGTAAAGAAAAACGGCATTTATGATGAGATAATGGGAATCCTGAATTCGGAAGGAAAAAACGTAACGGAGTTTTCAGGCATCATGGCAAACCCCACATATGATAAGGTGCTGGAAGGCGCCGGGCTTGCAAAGGAGAACCATGTAGATGTGATTCTGGGCATTGGCGGCGGCAGCGTTATGGACTGCTGTAAGGCCGTTTCCCTGGCTGCCAGGTATGAGGGAGATATCTGGAAGGATTTCTGGGAGAGGCCTGGAATCATTGATTTTGAACCGGTACCTCTTTGCGTTGTTGTGACCGTAGCCGGTACAGGAAGTGAAATGAACGGAGGGGCAGTTATCACCAATGAAAAATTAAAGATTAAGACGGGACGGGATTATCCGAAGTGTAATCCGAAACTGGCGCTGTTAGACCCTGCCTATACCTATAGTGTTCCGGTAAGGCAGATGGTTTCCGGCGGTTTTGACACCCTTTCCCATATCATGGAAATTTATTTCAGCAAACCGGATGAGCCCAACGTGTCCGATGATATTGCGGAAGCGCTGATGCGGGGTGTGATTCGGGATCTGCGCTCAGCCATTAAGAACCCGGAAGATTATACTGCGCGGAGTAATCTGATGTGGGAGGCAGCTATGGCGGAAAACCGTATTATTAAGCTGGGTAAAAAGACGGACTTTGAGTGCCATATGATGGAACACCAGCTGGGCGCCTATACCAACTGTAATCATGGCGAAGGGCTTGCGGTGCTGCATCCGGTGTATTACCGTCACATATGTGAAAGCGGCGCGGCAAATTTTCCGGGAATGTTTTTAGGATAAGTTTTTCTTATTATATATCCCTGAAAGTGAAATTGTTTTCTAGGATGAGAACAAATATAATGAAATAAAGGCAGGTGAGTGTATCGGCTGTGGGCACTGTGACAGAAGATGTCCTATCCATACGGCGCAAAGCAGAAGGATGAAAGAAATTGCCATCTATTTTGGAAAATAATACATAGTATTGCCGATGCGTCAATTTGTGCCGGAGCGTCACAAATTGTTTGACGGCAACGCAAGCTCCAGCTTGCGGCAAATTTGAAATTTGCTGAAAGCGAAGCCTTACATTGCCTCGTCGCGTAAACGCTCCGGAATGGAGGATTTTTATGGAACAATATTTTGGAGAAAATACCCCGAAACTTGGCTTTGGCCTGATGCGTCTGCCAAAGCTGCCTTCCGGCAAGATGGATATGGAGCAGGTGAAACAGATGGTTGACCTGTTTATGGAAGCCGGACTGACTTACTTTGACACGGCGTATGTATATGACAGCGGAGACTCCGAGCGGGCGGCGAAAGAGGCGCTTGTGGATCGTTATCCCCGTGAGAGTTTTACGCTGGCGACCAAGCTGTGCGCATGGATGGGACCCCATAATGAGGAGACGGCAAAGCAACAGTTCTATACCAGTCTGGAACGCACCGGAGCCGGATACTTTGATGCCAGTGTTATAATAGGGACAAGTTAGGGAAACCCAGTAAAATCAAGGGGTTGCGCTGACTTGTCCCCTTATTTTTTGAACGGAATCACAGCATTTCTGGTCTCCGTCTTGGAGCCATACATATATTGCTGGCCAGCGATATGAAAGTCTGATAGTGATTAAAGCAGTCATACTATCCTCTGGAGATGAGGGCAAAGCCCGCACCCGATATGAAGCGAAGCGGAATGGAAGGTGGCATGGCGGAGTAGCTGGTGAATCTCTCTTTTTATCAGAACGATGAACTTCTATTCAAAAGTATAGTTTTGCCAAAAGGTTTAGAGTTTCATTCCCTGAAAATAGTTATTTTATGAAATCTGACAATGCTCATGTAGGGTAAAGAAGCAGAAACCAAAAACAAGAGATAGATTGCCAGAACTACACTATTCCGAACCAAAGACCAAAAGACAAGCATTATGGAAGTGTGTATAACAGGCTATGGAATCATGGATAACTTTATTCACAGCATATGGAAAAGATAAAGTGCAGCTTTCTCACGTTCTGCAAACAGAGTTACACACAATTCCATGAGATAGCCAGATTGAAATAGAGTTAAAGAACAATATTTCACTTATTTTGACATAGGAAAATCAAAACAAAATCCAAACTTTTCTATCAGAAAATGCCTTGAATAAAGGATTTATGGCTGAGAGTTTGGATTTCTAATAGGTTTGGATTTTCCCACAATGCCGATGGCCGCGGAATCCCTCCAAATACATTTATCTGTATAATTTATTTAACAAAATGCAAGGAATATGTTATACTCATATTTGCTTAATCGCATTAAAAATAACGAAAGGTGGCGAAGCGATGGCAGGTAAAAAGAAATATCAATTTGAAAGTAAAATTCATGTGTACAGAGCTACAAAAAGAATGACCCAACAAGAACTTGCTGATTTAGTAGGTGTATCACGGCAAACCATTATGCAGCTTGAAAGAAACCGATATAATCCGTCTATGCTATTAGCTTATAGTATCGCAAGAGTATTTGACGTTTCGATTGAGGAACTATTTGATTTTAAGGAGGAAGAAAAATGATTCAGATATTCAATGAGATTGTCAGCAATAAGACGCTGCTTATCGTGGGTGCATGGTTTGGAGAGGTTATCACAATTGCTTTGATCATATTGCTTTTTAAAAAATCGTCACGCGATGAAAGAGGAAAGGCTATTATCGGAAAGGCAAGCATCATTTCTACGATTTTATTTATTATTCTTGTAAATTTCGTTTGCAAAATGTTAGCTAACATGGAATTAACATACATTACTGTGGGCGTTTGCTTTCAATGGATTTACAATATAGTTCTTGCAGTTGAGTTTGTCGCCATCTTGATTTATAAAAGAATTGAATAGCTAAAAATATTCTTGCCTATCGTAAAAAAGGCAAGAATATTTTTCAATCAAATAGTAAGAAATACTTTACATTTGGAACTAAATATATTATAATAAAGATGCTATTTTGAAAGGAGCGCTGAATATGGCACAGGAAAGATTTGTAGAAACTTATTCACAAGGAGTGAGTAACGTCCGTAAGATTATTGTTGACACACAGACAGGGGTTAATTATCTGTTGATTTCGTCTAGTATGACAAGTGGTTGCGGAGTGGCTGTTTTGGTTGATAAAGACGGAAAGCCAATCCTTACACCCGCAGATTCTGAAACCTAACGTTATCCCAAGTTGGGTTAGGCAATGTTAGTCAACAATCTATCCAGTTTATCGGAAAATCATTCAAGGGCGACAGTCTAAAATACTGTTGCCCTTTGAATTATAAAAGTGAATGTAAATTATGTAATGTCCCATGTGGAAGAAAGGGGAGTTTTCTATGGCTAGCACAGAAGCATACAAGGAACATATCATGTATACTTTTAATGGTTTCTGCAAAGTTGTTATTCGCAATGCGACTAACAATGCATGGTAGGAACCTTGCTGCCGCCCTTGAAAACGGATACATCAACAAGGACACCGAGGAAGCCATAGCCGCCCTTGCCGAAAATACAGGCAGGCTGGGAGGCCTGATAACGGAAATTACTTGGAAAGCGGGGAAATTAGTGTTTAACATCGTACTTGCGACTGTTGCTTTATACTTTTGAGTGCCAAAAATAATTGCGGTAAAAGAGTATCAGAAACGAGATATAAGTTATATTTTTACATTTCTGATATAATTTTATTGAATCCTTGATATATTTGCTCGCTACAATTTTCTCATAGAAATAAGGGATAAAGGAGAATGTGTTATGGGTAGAATATGTAAGTTCCTTGGAGATATTGTGGAGAGGGGGCAGATGCTGGTTCGTATGATGCGGGTAATTTGGTATCGCGGACCTGATGGGAGTGACGCCAGTTTTGAAGTGGTGGACTAAAAGAGCTATTTTATCGACACATTTTTATGGAGGAAAGAAAACTATGAAAAAATTTTTTATAAAAAAATCGAAGAAAAATGGGATTTCCAGATTGATATGTACAATTGTTTTAACAATCAGTATTGGAACAATGGCAGGCTGCTCGATAACAAAAGAAAATGCAGAGGATGTATCTGGTCAGTCAGAAAATGAAAATATTATGTCTGTTGAGGATTCCCCTGCTGATAATGGCATATTGGAAAACACGACAGCGCCTGAATCTTCTGAGGAGAAAGTGGAGAAAGAGGATAAAATTGTTCTTAAGATTTTGAGAGAGGGTGAAATGGATGAAATGCCTGCCACACTTTTTGCAGGAGAAGGATATTCCATTTATTTAACAGATGGAGACTGGCAGCAGCACGCACCCGATGCATGGTCAGGTGCGTTTGACGGGCAGATTGTGTTAAATGGTCAGGTTCAACTTTGGATAGTTCATTATGAAGACAAAACTGCAGATCAAGTTAAGGAGAAATTGGAAAGTGATGGCTATACATCGGAAAATATTGATATGACCAAGCAGGAAAATGAGGTTATATACAAAGTCAGGCTTAATGAATTTGAAAATGATGTATGGGGAGTTAACTATTGCTATCCTATTGAGGCGGAAGAAGGCTGGGGAGTTTTATTGCCGTTAATAGTAGATACCTTTGCAGTATCAACAGAGGATTAGTAAAGAGATTTCCATTAAGACAGGAGAGCGTTTGTTGGAAAACAATGAACGCTCTTTCATGTTTAATATAAATTAAACAAAACGAAAATTGTCCACGGTACATTTAACAATACTTGGGAACTGCTGGCAGAACGCCTGCTGGGTGAACTTTTACATTTCTGATACAATTTCATAGAATACTTGATATATTCATACGCTACAATATCCCCATAGAAATAAGGGACAAAGGAGAAAGTGCTATGTGTGGAATATGTGGGTTCATTGGAGATACTGTGGAGAAGGAGCAGGTGTTGGAGCGTATGATGCGGGTTATCCGGCACCGCGGGCCTGACGGGAGTGACGCCTATTTCTCCAGAAAGGCAGCCATTGGATTTCAGCGTCTGAGTATTATTGATTTGGACCAGGGCATGCAGCCTATGTATAATGAGACTGGAAGTAAAGTGCTAGTATTTAATGGTGAGATTTATAACTATCAGGCGATGCGGGAGGAATTGATCCGAAAAAAGCATATATTCAAAAGTCTGTCTGATTCGGAGGTGCTGCTCCACGGGTATGAGGAGTATGGTACAGGGCTAATTGAGAAACTCCGCGGGATGTTCAGTTTCGCCATCTGGGACGAGGAAAAGGAGGAACTGTTTGCTGCCCGGGACTTCTTCGGCATAAAGCCTTTCTATTATGCGGTAGTGGATCATGTTCTGATATTTGCCTCCGAGATTAAAAGCATTCTGGAATATCCGGGTTATCGTAGAAAGGTCAATGAGGAGGCATTGGAACAGTACCTCTCTTTCCAGTATTCTGTTCTGCCGGAAACCTTTTTTCAGGGGATATACCAGTTGCTGCCGGGACACTACCTTACTTATAAAGACCAAAGACTTCAAGTGGTACGATATTTTAAGCCGGAGCTTTTGCCAGCCCGCAAAGGAAGACAAAAAGAAAAAGTCAGGGAAGTGCGGCAGGTCATGAAACAGTCGGTAGAGCGCCACCTTGTCGGTGATGTGAAGGTGGGGAGCTTTTTATCCGGCGGGGTGGATTCTGGTTTTTTGGCGTCTGTTTCCGGGTGTGACGAAACTTTTACCGTGGGATTCCGAAACGAAGGGAGCATGTATGACGAGACTGCCTTTGCAAGAAAGCTGGCGGAGAATCTTCAAGTTGAAAATTATTACAGATATATCACAAAAGAGGAATTTTGGGAAGCGCTTCCGAAGGTTGTCTACTATCTGGACGAACCTTTGGGAGATGCTTCCGCAGTGGCTCTTTATTTCCTTTCAGAGACAGCGTCTGAAAAGGTGAAAACAGTCTTGTCTGGGGAAGGGGCGGATGAACTGTTCGGCGGATATAATATCTATTTGGAGCCGGATATGCTGTGGTACATCCAGTGGATTCCAGAAGGAATCCGTAAAAAAGCTGCGGCGTTCGCCGGAAGGCTTCCCGGACATCCGAAGGGAAGGGGTTACCTGATGCGGGGAGCACTGCCCCTGAGGCAGCGGTACATAGGGAATGCCTATATTTTTAGGCGGAAGGAAAAGGAGGAGCTGCTGAAACACAGTAGGGGAGCAGAATCGGCAGAATTGCTGCGACGGACCTATGACAGTATTGGATACCTGAAGGATTCTGACCAAATGCAGAGCATTGATCTGGCATACTGGCTTCCGGGAGATATTTTAAAGAAGACGGACCGGATGGGCATGGCTCATTCCCTGGAGATCAGAGTACCTTTTCTGGATCTGGATGTCTATGAAATGGCAAGACGGCTGCCCAGTCGGATGAAATTTCGTCATGGCGTCACCAAATATGCATTGAGAAAGGCTGCTCAAAGTGTTATGCCAAAGCAGGCATCTAACAGAAGGAAACTGGGGTTTCCTATTCCCATCCGCAACTGGTTGAGGGAGGAGGACTGGTATCTACAGGTTAAAGAAGTATTTGCCAGTGAAACGGCCGCGGTTTATTTTCACAGCGAGTATCTTCTAAAGCTGTTGGAGGAGCATAGGACAGGAAAAGAGGATCACAGCAGAAAAATATGGACGGTTTATAGCTTTCTGTTGTGGTATCAGATATACTTTGAGAAAAGTGCTTTCAAATATTAAACTGAAGACCCGCTAAGGCGGGCAGGAAGGTGTAAGGATGGAACGATTGGGAGAAATAGATGCTGGTGAAACGCGGATACTCATCATAGAAGATGAAAAGCCCATTGCGGATCTCTTAAAATATGACTTGTGCCGGGAAGGATTTTCCGTAAAATGTGCTTATTCCGGAGCAGAGGGAATGCTGGTGATGGAAGAGTTCGAACCGCAGTTGGTGCTTCTGGACTGGATGCTTCCCGACTTTAGCGGAGTGGATTTGTTAAAGATGATGATGGATAAATACGATATTCCTGTGATTATGTTGACGGCACGGGGAGCCATTGAAGATAAGGTGTACGGGATGTCCTGTGGGGCCGATGACTATATCACCAAGCCTTTTGACTTAAGGGAGGTCAATATCCGCATTCGGACAGTTCTACGGCGGTTTCGGAAGACGCTGGGGCTGGAAAAGAGAGAGCAGATTAGTATTCCTAATGGTCAGATTTATGAAAGTGAGCGGACTGTTGTCCAGGAGGGAGAGCTGGTGGAACTGACGCCTAAAGAATTCGATCTGCTGCTGTGGATGGCCCGCCATCCAAGGCAGGTCTTTACCAGGGAAAGGCTGCTGGATGCTGTCTGGGGCTATGATTATGTGGGGGATACCAGAACGGTGGATATGCACATACAGCGGCTTCGGAAGAAACTTCATGCAGGAGAAGCCATTATCACAGTATTTGGAGTGGGGTATAAGTATGCACCGGAAGAAACGTAGTTTTTTTCACAGTATTTTATTTCGTATCAGCCTTTGGATTCTGCTGCCTGGGATTGCCGGGATGCTTCTGGTTGTTTATTTTGTGGGAATACAGATGCAGCATCAAATCGAGAAACAGATCACGGAGGAGATGCAGCGGGTGCGCGATAACAGCCTGCTCTATGTGCGGCAGACGTTGCTGTTAAAGAACAGCAGGATGGATGCCATCAGCTTTAAAATGTATAAGAACGAGATCGAAAAGCAGTTAAGTAATGCCGGATATAGGGAGATTTTTCTTTGTGGTCCTGAGGGAACGTTGCTGGAAGGAGATTTAAAGGCTTTTGAATTACGGAAGGAGCAGGAGGACTTTATACGGGCTAAAGAACAGGAAAGCGCCTTTTTAGTCCACTATGGAAGCAGCGGTCAATGTGAGGTGTATTTTTCCATGCCGGTGAACCTTAACGGGCAGTTTATCGGTATTATCAGCAGCGTTTTTGATTATGGGGAATTGTATAGGGGACAGTCGGATACCATTGAGAGAATGGTCTGGATCGCCGTGGTAGTTTTTACCCTGATCTGCCTGATCATCTGGTTTACCATCTATCGGATATTGTTACCCATCCGCAGGCTGAGTCAGGCTGCCAATGAGATTTCCTCCCATCTGTCTGACGGCAGACAAGGCAGCATGATTCTGGATAAACTGCAGCTTCAGGGGCGCAAGGATGAGATTGGGGAGTTGTGTTCAAATTATATGGAAATGCTTCAGGTAACAGAGGAACAGTTTCAAAAGATCCGGGAGGACAAGGATCGCATTCTCACGCTGTGGAGCGGCCGGCAGGAATTTTACAATAATGTGACACATGAATTAAAGACCCCCCTTACCACTATTTCCGGGTATGCGCAGCTGATGGAGAAAAACGGACCCGGGGATGAAGAGTTGTTTTATACCGGAACAGGACACATACTGAAAGAAAGTACCCGGCTTCACCGGATGGTGGTACAGCTGTTGGAACTACAGGATAAGGCGGATGCAGAAGATACGAGACGGCTGAACCTGACAGAGATTGTAGAGAATGTAACGGAAACCATGAAGATCAAAGCAAACCGATATGATAATACGTTGACACTGAAAAGGACAAAAGAATGTCTCCCTGTGGTTGGGAAGGAAGATAAGATTCGGCAGGTACTGATCAATGTGATTGACAATGCCATCAAATACGGAGAACCAGGAAAGCCGATTCCTATTCAGATCACAAGACAGGACGGGCAGGTTCAGATCACGGTATCTAATCAGGGGCAGGGAATCCGAAAAGATGAGCTGAAAACGATTTTTGAACCATTTTACCGGGCGGATAAGGGGCTGTCAAGAGAGATGGGAAGCTCCGGACTTGGACTTTCTATTGCTGCCAGGATCATGGAGGAACATCAGGGATACATTAAAGCGGACAGTATTCCCGGTAAAGAAACTGTATTTACCATCTGCTTTCCGGCAGTGGATTGAGAAGGTCTAAAGAGAGGCGAAAGGAGTGGATATATGAATCGAAGAAAACATAAATGCTGTATTGTTTTTGGGGGAGGGATTCTGATGGCAGCAGTTTTAAGTGGCTGCAGTGCCGGAGAACAGGATAAAACCATTGTCCTTCCCCCATTGGAGAATCAGGTAATGGAGTCGGAAAAATTTCGTTTTGATCATATGCAGCAGTATATTGGCGGCGGTTATGCAGAGAATGTGATCTGTTTGGCTTGGGGAGATCCGGAGACGGATGTGCTCTACCTGCTAAAAAAAGAAGATGGCAGATATGTCTATCAGACTATTGACACAAGGGAAGATATTGTCTTAAGCAGTATTTTTGTGGATGACTGTTCTCTGGCAAATGTATCGATCGCTCCAGGTGGAAGGTATCTTTCCTATGAAGTACAGGATGGGGAGGAGATGAATCTGATTGTCCTTTGCCCGAGTCAGGGGATCCGACAGATTCTTCACAGATGGGAGGATCAGGAGGAGACCTTTTCTTATATCTGGAGCGATGACGGCACTATGCTTTTTTCCTGGCAGAATGGCGATACCGGAGACAATTATAAGGAGTGGCAGGTGACCCGCTATGAAATGGAAACTGACCAGAAGGACGACTTTGGGTATATAGTAGTCTCGTTTCAGATGAAGGGAAATGGACGCGCATGGAGAACAGTCTGTCCAAATGCCGACGGCACTGAGATATATGTGCGGGAGCAGCTCAGTACTTTTGGCAGTTCTATGTCCTATAACTGGCTGCTCCTGTCGGATACAGCCACCGTGGAAGCGTTGCCGGAATATTCCAAGACCCCTGCCTGCCCTATAAGGTATACGCGGGCGGGACTGTTCGTTCAGGAGGAGAGCGGAGATATTTATCTGATTAAGGATATCCGTTCGCAGCCGGTAAAAACAAAACTGATATCGGGTAACGAGGGAACTTATGATCCCTTCACATATGTATGTGCAAACGGAGATCATATGTTTTTGGTAGAATGGGTCAATTATTCCATGTATCAAATTAGCGGTGCGCGTATTGTGGACGGGAAAGTCGATGGTCAGCCTGTTGTACTGTATAATGATAATTATGAAAGCCTAAATCAGATAAAGATTGTAAGGGATCAGGCAGTGGTGTTCTGGGGTGAAGAATTTCTGGAGAATAATGGGTATCGTTACAAAGTTACGGTATTGAGATATTAAAAGAATGGATGGTGCCCTGTTGAAATGGTGTGGAATTGGACAGATGGGTTCCGGCTGGATCATTGTGTCGTTGAAATGTCCTAACTGCGGCAGGGTAGTAAAGGTGTACTGGAAACCGAATGGAAAAAGATAAATATACATAGTGGGAAAGAATGGCAGGAGAATATCCTGCTGTTTTTACTTTTATAATCGCAAGGTTGGGTAAAACTGCTATGTAAAAGTTACACCACCCTATGACTTTCTATAAATAGTATTTGGCGTGGGAATGGGCGGGTGTGTCATTTTTCCCCGCACTGGATTATTAACTTGGCAGTTGGGGAGGTTAGAGGTAATATACGAGAGCGGAAAAAGGCAGACTATATTATCACCTCAATAGTAAACCGAGATTCCCGTCCAGAGGGGAAAATCAGATACAAACAGA
>CAJUED010000065.1 GCA_910585075.1 uncultured Lachnospiraceae bacterium | reverse complement strand
GAAACTAAAAAATCCTTGAAAAATAAGGAAAAAAGACTTGACTTAATAGGGAGGGGTATCATGCTGTATATTGGTGTTGATTTGGGAACCAGTGCGGTGAAACTGTTGCTTATGGACGGGGAGGGAAAGATACGGAAAATCGTATCCAGAGAGTATCCTTTGTTCTTTCCTAACCCAGGCTGGTCGGAGCAAAAGCCTGAGGACTGGTTTGCCCAGACTATGGAAGGGATTAAGGAGCTGACGGAAGGTGTGGACAAAAGTCAGGTTGCAGGTATCAGCTTCGGGGGACAGATGCATGGATTGGTTATCTTAGATGAGAAGGATGAGGTGATCCGTCCTGCCATTTTGTGGAACGATGGCAGAACCTATGAGGAGTGCGATTATCTGAACAATGTGATTGGAAAGGAAAAGCTGTCAGAGTACACGGCGAACATTTCATTCACAGGCTTCACGGCGCCCAAGATTTTGTGGGTGAAAAATAAGGAACCGGAAAACTTTGCAAGGATTGCCAAAATCATGCTTCCCAAGGATTACATTGCCTACAGGCTGACGGGCGTGCACTGCACGGATTTGTCGGATGCTTCCGGCATGCTGCTCCTTGATGTGAAGAACCGCAGATGGTCCAAAGAAATGTGTGAGATTTGTGGTATCAGTGAAGAAATGCTTCCCAGGCTTTTTGAAAGCTTTGAGTGCGTGGGCACGTTGAAGAAGGAGATTGCACAGGAACTTGGCCTTTCGGAGCATGTGAAGGTGGCGGCAGGGGCAGGTGACAATGCGGCGGCAGCTGTGGGAACCGGTACGGTAGGAGAAGGCATGTGCAACATTTCCCTTGGTACCAGCGGAACCATTTTTATATCCTCCAGAAAATTCGGGGTGGATAAGTACAATGCCCTCCACGCTTTTGCCCATGCGGACGGTTATTATCATTTGATGGGCTGTATGCTCAGCGCGGCGTCCTGCAATAAGTGGTGGATGGAGGACATTATCGGGACTAAGGAGTATGGAAAAGAGCAGGAGGAGATTACAAAGTTGGGAGAAAATCATGTATACTTCCTGCCTTATCTGATGGGAGAGCGCTCGCCCCACAACAATCCCAATGCAAGGGGAACTTTTATCGGTATGACCATGGATACCACAAGGGCGGATATGACCCAGGCGGTGCTTGAGGGCGTGGCTTTTGCCCTGCGGGATTCTCTGGAGGTTGCCAAATCTCTTGGGATTCATTTGGAGCGGACGAAGATTTGCGGCGGCGGTGCAAAGAGCCCTCTCTGGAAAAAGATGATTGCCAATATCTTGAATTTAAAAGTGGATGTGATTGAAAGCGAGGAAGGCCCGGCTCTTGGCGGCGCCATGCTGGCGGCAGTCGCCTGCGGTGAGTACGAAAATGTGGAAGCCGCGGCCGCAAAAATCGTTAAGATTGTGGACACGGTGGAACCTGAGGCGGAGCTGGTGGAGAAATATGAAGCAAGGTACCAGCAGTTTAAAGAGATTTATCCGGCATGCAAGCCGCTGTTTGATATCATCAAATAGATGTGGACGTACGTAAAGTTGAGCTCGCAAATTTGGTAACAGTTCAGACAAGCTGCTCTGTCTAAAGGGTTACGCGGCATGTAGGATTAGTAAGTGGGAAGGTTGAAAAACACTTCAGAATGGAGGGAAGAATGAAAATTTATAATGTAACGGATGAAAATTTCAGAAAGTACGGAAAGGTGATAAAGGACATTGACTTTTCCGGTTTTGTAAAAGCTATGGAGGAAGAAACGCCCCTTCCCGAGGATGTGGAGTATGTTCCGGGGCTTGCGGCGCTTGAGGCTCTCCCGGTGGCGGCGGAGCTGACGGTGAAAACCTTTGGGGAACTGCCCATTCAGGTAGGGTACTGCAATGGCCACAATTCCAAGCTGAACGCTCTGGAATATCACAAGAGCTCAGAGATTAACGTAGCTGCCACAGACGCTATTTTGATTCTGGGCAGTCAGCAGGACATTACGGATGATTTCACTTATGATACGGCTAAGGCCGAGGCCTTTTTACTGCCAAAGGGGACTGCGGTGGAAATCTATGCAACTACCCTGCACTATGCACCATGCGGTGTGAAGGGTGAGGGCTTTAAGGTGACGATTGTGCTGCCTAAGGGTACCAATCTTGATTTGGAAAAAGGACATGAGGGCGGCGAGGACGGTCATCTGACAGCCAAGAACAAATGGCTTTTGGGACATCCGGAGGGCGGTCTGCCGGAAGGAAGCCCTATGGGACTTGTAGGAAAAAATCTTTGCGTTGATGAATAGGCCGGGCGAAGCAGTTTTTGCAGGAAGCTGATTACTTAAAGAAGCCGAAACGTGATGCAAAATATAAAGCATAAAAAATAGAAGGAGGATTACAAAAATGAACAATTTACCAAAAGTAAAAATCGGAATCGTTGCGGTAAGCCGCGATTGTTTCCCGGAGGAGCTGTCCGTCAACAGAAGAAAAGCCCTGGTGGAGGCTTACAAGGCAAAATATGATGCGGCCGACATTTATG
This sequence comes from uncultured Lachnospiraceae bacterium, assembly GCA_910585075.1. GTDB lineage: Bacteria > Bacillota > Clostridia > Lachnospirales > Lachnospiraceae > Suilimivivens. Next base: position 16,458 of record CAJUED010000065.1, on the reverse strand, counting down.
AATGTCCTATCTGTATTGTAGAAAGCGAAATCCATATGGTGCAGGCCCTTGAGGATATTAAGAAGGAAGGCTGTAATGCCCTTTGCGTATATCTTGGGAACTTTGGACCGGAAATTTCCGAGACCCTGCTTGCAAAGCATTTTGACGGACCGTCTATGTTTGTAGCAGCTGCCGAGGAATCCCAGAACGACCTGGTAGGGGGCCGTGGCGACGCTTACTGCGGTATGTTAAACGCAAGCTACAATTTAAAGCTGCGTAATGTGAGAGCGTATATTCCGGAGTATCCTGTAGGTACGGCGGCGGAATGCGCGGATATGATTAACGAATTTGTTCCCATTGCAAGGGCTATTGTGGGATTAAAGAGCCTCAAGATTATCAGCTTCGGCCCCAGACCTCTTAATTTCCTGGCATGTAATGCGCCCATTAAGCCCCTTTACGATTTGGGCGTGGAGATTGAAGAAAACTCCGAGCTTGATCTGTTTGAAGCTTTCAACAAGCACGAAGGGGATGAGAGAATCCCTGCAAAGGTGAAGGAGATGGAGGAAGAACTGGGCGAGGGCAACAAGAAACCTGAAATCTTAAGCAAGCTGGCTCAGTATGAGCTGACGCTCCTTGACTGGGTGGAGGTACATAAGGGGTACCGTGAGTATGTTGCAATTGCCGGAAAATGCTGGCCTGCTTTCCAGACACAGTTTGGTTTCGTTCCCTGCTATGTAAACAGCCGTCTTACCGGTATGGGAATCCCGGTTTCCTGTGAAGTGGATATCTACGGATGCTTAAGCGAGTTTATCGGCACAGCAGTGAGCGATGACATTGTTACCCTGCTTGACATCAACAATACGGTACCGGATGACATGTATGATGAGGCGATTAAGGGTAAATTTGATTATACCCATAAGGATACCTTCATGGGATTCCACTGCGGAAATACCTGCTCTAAGAAGCTGTCCGCATGCAGCATGAAGAATCAGATGATTATGGCAAGATCCCTTCCTGTGGAAGTTACCAACGGAACTTTGGAAGGAGATATTGTTCCCGGGGACATTACTTTCTACCGTTTACAGTCTACAGCTGACTGCAAGCTGCGGGCATACATTGCCCACGGTGAGGTTCTGCCTGTGGCAACCAAATCCTTTGGCGGCATCGGTGTATTTGCAATTCCCGAGATGGGAAGATTCTACCGTCATGTGCTGATTGAGGGCAATTATCCTCATCATGGAGCAGTTGCTTTTGGCCATTACGGAAAAGCGCTGTTTGAGGTATTTAAGTATATCGGCGTGGAGGCTGAGGAAATCGGATTCAACAGGCCGAAGGGAATGCTTTACAAGTCAGAGAACCCTTTTGCAGTATAGAAATCATATGAGCTTTATGGTCAGCAACATACGAAATTGTCTTTTTGTGTTTGCAAAAGCTGGCATATATGCTTTTCCAAGAGCCGGAAAGAGTAATTTATTATATTGTTGACTAATATATTCGGGCGGGTGCGGAGTGTTGCATCCGCCTGTCTTTATGCACAGGGCCGCATATAGAAATTTGCTGCGTTGCAGCATTACGGCCTGCAGGGAGTGGCAGCGTTTGACATAATAAGTCTCTGCGCAGGACATAGGGGAAGAACCGGAAAGGGGACGTAACTTATGGTAAAAAACACTTTTCTTGCGGAGAGATTTTTACTTTTTTTGTGAAAAATGATTCTATCCTTTTCAGGGGAATGTGATTATACTCTTATGTGATTCCCGCGAGCAATGAGTCAAGTGTCGTGCTTGCACGAGCATAAAATCAGCAAGCTGATTTGACGAATGCCGCGAGGGTCCATGCCCCGTTGCTTGCAGCGGGGTTATTGACTTGCGGTGATATGACACTGACTTTGAAGGAGGATAAGGATATGGCGAAGAATTCAACAAGAGATATGACAGTGGGTTCTCCCATGAAATTAATTTTGGAGTTTTCCATACCGCTTTTGCTTGGTTTTCTGTGCCAGCAGTTTTACAGTGTGGTTGACACGGTTATCGTTGGGCAGTTTCTGGGAGTGAAGGCTCTGGCAGGAGTAGGCTCGACCGGTTCGGTCAACTTTATGATCATCGGTTTCTGTAGCGGTGTGTGCAGCGGCTTTGCCATTCCTGTGGCCCAGAAATTTGGCGCCAAGGATTACGTGGGGATGCGGGAGTTTGTTGCAAACAGTGTGTGGCTCTCCATAGCATTTGCGACGGTTATGACAGTGGTGGTAAGCCTGCTTTGCAGAAATATCCTTGTATGGATGAACACTCCGGCGGATATTCTTGAGGATGCTTACAGCTATATTTTGATTATTTTTATTGGGATTCCCGCCACTTATCTTTACAATATTTTGTCCGGCATCATCCGCTCTATGGGAGACTCAAAAACGCCGTTGGTATTTTTGCTGCTCTCATCAGGACTGAATATCGGGCTGGATGTTCTGTGTATTGTTGTGTTTAAGATGGGTGTGGCCGGGGCAGGTGTGGCGACGGTGGTATCACAGCTGATTTCCGGGCTTTTATGCCTTTACTATATGAAAAAGAAGTTTGAGATTTTACATATTACAAGGGAAGAATGGAGGGCTGACTGGGAGAGGATGAAGGTGCTCTGCGGCATGGGGATTCCTATGGGGCTGCAATATTCCATTACGGCTATCGGCGGAATCATCTTGCAGACCTCGGTTAACACACTGGGCTCTCTGGCGGTTGCTACGGTGACGGCAGGCAGTAAGGTAAGTATGTTTTTCAGCTGTCCCTTTGATGCTATGGGTTCCACCATGGCCACCTATGGCGGGCAGAATGTGGGAGCAAAAAAACTGGAGCGGCTTGACAGCGGCCTGAAATCCTGCATTTTATTGGGAGCATGTTATTCACTGGTTGCCCTGGTGGTGATGTACTTCTTTGGTGATAATCTGGCATCATTTTTTGTAGATGCATCAGAAGGAGAAATTCTGGCGAACGCAAGAAAGCTTCTGGTGATTAACAGCACGTTTTTCATTCCCCTGGCACTGGTGAATATCATCCGTTTTATGATACAGGGAATGGGATTTAGTACCTTTGCTATTCTGGCAGGGGTGTTTGAGATGGTGGCAAGGACCCTGACCGGTCTTGTGCTGGTTCCTGCGCTGGGATTTACAGGGGCATGTTTTGCCGGCCCCCTTGCCTGGGTGTCGGCGGACGCTTTTCTGATTCCTGCCTACATCCATGTGAGACGCAAGCTGGAAAGAATGATGGGGCCAAATTAGGCCAGCTTATTGACCTTTCTGTCGTAGGACAATATACCGTTGACTTCCTCCTCCACATCGGAAAGCTGTGTGTACACAGCACCGCTAAGCCCCTGGGATTTCAGGGGAAGGAGGGAGTTTTCAATCAGATTGTGGTAGGCTTCCCTAAATTCCGAAAGGGAATCATAACGTTTGTAGCCAAAGATTCTTTCCACGCTGGAATGACCCTTTAAATGGCAGGCGTAGCCTCCGTACTCGGACAAAAAGAAGGCCCGGCTGCCCCAGTTTTTCACGGAAACGGTGAGGGGACGGAAATAATTGTGGACACTGACAAAGTCGCCGCAGTTCTGGTCAAACCAGCCGCTGGCGGAATCAATCAGACGGCTTTTGTCCGCCTTTCGTATGAGGTTTGTGATGCGGACGGTGTCAAACTGGCCCCAGCCTTCGTTAAAGGGCACCCATATGGCGATGGAAGGGAAAAATTTCAGATAGTTAACCGTCTCCAAGGATTCTTTTTCCCATTGCCTGCGGGCGGCCATATCTTTTCGTGAGAGCATGGCGTAATGAGAGTCCTTAAGGTGGGCGGAGAGCCGGGGAAACAGGGTGGGAAGGTAGCTGATGACCGGCATATGATAGCGGCTGCCGCCGTTTACCATGTCCTGGCAGACAATCATGCCAAGCCGGTCGCAGTGGTAGTACCATCTGGCAGATTCCACCTTGATATGTTTGCGCAACATATTAAAGCCAAGAGATTTCATGGCAGTGATGTCATAAATGAGAGCTTCATCCGAAGGGGCGGTGTAGAGTCCGTCCGGCCAGTAGCCCTGATCTAGAACGCCCATCAGGAAATAAGGCTTGTGATTTAAGCAAAATACAGGTATTTTATTGGGTGCCTCTTTCGGTATTTCTATGGAAAAATGGCGCATGGCAAAATAGCTTTGTACCGTATCCTCACAGAAGGTAAGCTTTATATCGTATAAAAAAGGGTCTTCCGGGCTCCAGCTGTGAAAAGATTCCTCAGGAACGGTGAAGGAAAGAGAGCCGGAAAGGAGTTTGTCTTTTTTAGCTGTTCCGCCTGTTTTGGCATCGGTGTCCGGAGTTTTTGGGGCAAAGGATTTGTAGAGAATTTCCTGTCCTTTGCATAAAAGGGATAAGGAGAAGGAAGGCGCCGTCCCGGCAGCGTGGGCGGAAATATGGGCGGTTACCCTGCGATTGTCATAGTCTGTCTCAAACCACAGATTTTCTATGTAAGAGACGGGAACCTGTTCCAGCCATACGCTCTGCCAGATACCGCTTTGAGCAGTGTAAAAGATGCCGCCCCGGGAAAGGGTCTGTTTTCCTCTTGCTTCACTTCCAAGACCTGTGGTATCCTTAACCTTTAGCAGGAGTTCATTACAATGGCCGTTTAAATAGTCGGTAACATCCGCATGAAAGGGCAGATATCCGCCGGTATGGGTAAGGACGGTATTCCCATTTATGAAAAGTTCCGCTTCATAGTCCACTGCGCCAAAATGAAGGATAAGGCGCATGTTCGGGGAAGGATTTTTACATGAATCAGGAAGCAGGGTGCGGTACCAGAGAAATTCAGAAGGCCGGAGCTGTCTGTTTACGCCTGAGAGGGCGGCTTCGGGAGAAAAGGGAACCAGAATTTTCCCGTCAAATTCAGTGGGAGCAGTGTTCTTATCGGTGATGGCGTAATCCCAGTATCCGTTCAGGGAAAGAAAGCTCTCCCGCCGCATTTGGGGGCGGGGATATTCAGGCAGAGGATTGGTTGGGTTCAAATTTTCCCCCCATTTAGTGTAAAGGGACGTGAATTTATCGTTTTTATGAGGCTTGATGATACTTTTGACAGCGTCTTTTAAATTCATTATAATCTCCATTCCTGCCAGTAGCCTGCAAATTTGTCTTTGAAAGATTTACTTTTATAATCTTCACTCAAATAAGCCGGCTTACAAAGCATGACAGCGTTTGAGGCAATAAGAGTCTCGCGAAGCGCAGCGTCGTTTGCTTGTTTTTCCTTTATGGCTATTATATATAGTATCACATTATGGATAATTGGTTAATAAAAATATAGGTGAATGCAGATGGAAACAGAAGAACTATTGAAAAAGCGTTTTCGGGATCTTGCCCGTAAGTGTTATGATAAGAATCAGTATACTTTTACAGGCTTCCTGGCGCTGGCCGATCAGGCCTGTTTTTATGATATGGAAAAGGAGCTGTCCTATGTTCCCCACAAAGTCTTTGGGGGAAGTGAGCTCTGTGAACGGGTGATGGTGCGGTTTGGCAGTGAGGATGAGCTTGGCTATGAGGAAGAATTTCCAATTGCCTGTATCGAGGCGAAACCTCTGGCGGCTAAGTTTGCAGATGACCTGACCCACAGGGACTTTCTTGGGGCCCTTATGAATCTTGGAATTGAGAGAAGCACCCTTGGGGATATCTGGCTTAGGGAAAATACCGGATACATTTTTTGTACCCAGGGGATGGCTGATTTTATTATAGAAAATTTAAACAAGATAAAGCATACTTCCGTGAGGTGTGGCAGGGCGAAGGAGATTCCCGATTCTTCCGATTTGGACAGGACGGAGCTTAAGATACAGATATCCTCCGAACGGATCGACGGTGTGCTGGCAAAGGTGTACAGGCTCTCCCGCAGTGAAGCGATTGAGCTTTTCAGACAGAAAAAGGTATTTGTGGGCGGGAGATTCTGCGAAAACAATAGCCAGATTCTTAGAAAAGGGGATATAATAAGCGTTAGGGGATATGGGAAGTTTGAGTATTTGGGGCAGCAGGGCGTCAGCAAGAAAGGTAAGATTCATGCAACTGTCATGTGCTATGGCCAAGTGAAATAAAATGTCTGACAGCGGCGCATGTGTCCAATTGGCGTTTTCAGGCGTATGGTTCACGGTCTGGGACACTCATGGCAACGAGCCGGAGCGGCTTTTGCAGGGATTGGCAATTGGCCATATTAACTATGGGAACGAAGCGAAAAATATAATATATAGAAGCAAAGGATGGAAATTTTTATGTTACTTTTACAGCAGATGCTTGTGCTTTTTATTTTAATGGCGATAGGCTATTTCTGTTACAAAAAATCAGTGATAACGGATGAGGTGAGCAAGAAGCTCTCCGCAATCGTAGTCAATATTGCAAACCCGGCGCTGGTGCTGACGGGTTGTATGGGAGAAGAAAAAATCCAAGGAAGGGAGCTGGCGCAGACCATTGTCATTGTGATTGTTATGTATGCGTTGCTGTTGGTGCTTGCTTCGCTTCTGCCGCGGCTTTTGCGGGTGGAGAAAAGGAGTTGGGGAGCCTACCGTGCGATGACGGTTTTTTCCAATATTGGATTTATGGGATTCCCGGTAATCAGCGCTTTATATGGAAACGGCGCGCTGCTATATGCTTCTCTTTTCATGGTTCCGTATAATGTCCTGATTTACACGTATGGGATATCCGCCATATCCATGGAAAGCAAAGAGGCGTCTTCTCTACGGAAAAAGCCTGAAGGAGAGAGTGGCGGAAAATCCACAGATGAAGCCGGAGAGAGGGTCAGGGGAAAGGTCGCAGGGACAGACAAAAAGTCCGGGCTTGTAGGAAAGGTGCTGAACATTGGTGTTGTTGCCTGTATTCTATCCATGATTATTTATCTGTTCAGCATTCCAATCCCTGATTTTGTAAAGACAACCGTGACGAATTTAAGCAATCTGACAGCGCCTCTTAGCATGATGATTATCGGTGCGTCCCTTGCCACAATAGATTTAAAGAAATTGTTTACGGATGTAAGGCTGCTCTTGTTCTCCCTGATTAAGCTGATCATTGTTCCGGTGGCGGGAGTACTTATGATACGGCAGTTTGTGAGCAATGAGATCATATGCGGGGTGTGCATGGTCATGCTGGCAACTCCGGTGGGAAGTATGACAGCCATGCTGGCGCAGCAGTATGACGGAGATTATGAGATGGCCTCAAAGGGGGTTGCGTTGACAACGATTCTGTCTGTGGTGACCATTCCGTTGGTGGCGGCTATTGTGATGTAGCGGGCAGCAGTGGATTATATTATAGAAAAAGAAAGAGAAAGAGGAGAAAAATTATGAAAGCAAAATGGAACAAAAGATTATCATCAATGATTGTCTGTATGGTACTGGCAGCGGCTATGGCTTTTCAGCTGACCGGCTGTAAGGGCACAGGGAAAGACGAGAGCACGGTGGCAGATGCATCCGGGGGGGAACAGAATGTCTGGGAAGACGGCAGTGTGCTGGGGGAAGGAAGTAAGCAGTTTGATTTAACTGTGGCGGACAAAGAGGGCGCCGAAGTGAAATTCGAGATTCATACCGACCAGGAAACCGTTGGGGATGCCCTTACGGAGATTGGACTGATTTCCGGGGATGAAAGTGAGTATGGACTTTATGTGAAGACAGTGAACGGCGTAAGTGCCGATTATGATACGGACGGTGTGTACTGGGCTTTTTATGTCAATGGAGAATACGCCACGTCAGGGGTTGACTCCACGGAGATAGAGGAAGGGAGCAGTTATTCTTTTAAGATGGAATAAAGCAGTGGCAGTGAGATGCCCCGATGGCATGACGTGGACATAATATGAATGATTACAGGGAGAAGATATGAAGCTGACAGTCAGGGAAATGGCAGTATTTGGAATGCTGGGCGGTGTTATGTATGCCTCTAAGATGGTGATGGAAATGCTGCCCAACATTCACCTGCTGGGAGTACTTACAATTGCATATACCATTGTCTACAGGAAAAAGGCGCTGTATCCCATTTATATTTATGTGATTTTAAATGGTATCTTTTGTGGATTTGCCGCCTGGTGGATTCCCTATTTATATTTATGGACAGTACTTTGGGGAGCTGTGATGCTGCTTCCGAAACAGATGCCAAAGAAGATACAGGTCTTTATGTACATGGCGGTGTGTGCGGCGCATGGCTTTTTATTTGGAACCCTGTACGCTCCTGTGCAGGCGGTATTGTACGGGCTGAGCTTTAAACAGACGGTTGCCTGGGTGGTGGCAGGCCTTCCCTGGGACTGCATCCATGGGGTCAGTAATTTCTTCTGCGGGATATTGATCATGCCGGTGGTGTTTGCACTGCGGCTGGCGGAGGGGAATGTGGAGAAAGGGGAGTAGAATCTAAAAATTATCTACAGTAACGCATGTCAGTTCACCAAATTGAAGTAATTGTTTATCATTGGTAAGGAATAAATCGCATTGCAACAGACAGGCGGTTGCTAATTGGAGACAGTCCATCGTCTTAAAATCCTTATATTTGGCACGAATCAGAGCTGCTTTTTTAGCTATGTTTATATCGATTGGAAATATTTGTATATTACAGTCTGATAGAAACTCGAAAAAAACATTTACTTTCTCTGTATTTCCTGTTCGGTATGGAAAGGTCAAATATTCTGTGTATGTAATGGCAGAGGTTACCATTAAACTTTTATGCTTAATAATCCTTTCGAAAATTTTTTCGACTTTTTCTGCGTAATTTATATCTGCGTCAAGAAAATAAATAAGGGGAGCCGTATCTAAAAAAATTTTGTTATATTCTGTCATTACCACGCATCTCCTTTATATAATCCTGTGCATCGGTATAAAACATTTTATCACCTCTGCCCATATATTTTTTTAAATCAATATTTTTTTCAGATGAATTTTGTGTATCAAGTATCGTCACAATTACTTCCTGGCCAGTGTTTAATTTGATGTCTTCATTGATTACAATATGAGTACCATTGTAATATCCTTTTACTGCTGCTAACATTATAAAGAACTCCTTTCTTTCAGGCATTTTATATTATCTGATTGTATTATATCCAAAAGTCTGCTGTTTGTATAGTTTACGGGAAATAAAAAATCCCGTTTGCATGATATTTCCATCCGGTTTTATTGCACCCGGCCACATAATTTTTCCTTTGACAACTGAAAAAAGAAAACAAAAAAGGTGTATAATGTCAGAAGCATGAGAAAAAAATTCTGAAACATTGTACACTTTTTATGATGGAAAATGTGTAAATGGCAGATACATTTTAAGTAATGGGAAGGAGAAGGTGATCGGATATGGAATTTTTTACAGTGGAAAAGGTAAGTCCGTCAACCACAGGCATAACGGACATTACAGGGGTGCATTCTTTTCTAGTGGAAGGGGAAAAGGAGGCTGTTTTAATCGACTCCGGCACGGGAGCCGGGGATTTGAAGGGATTTGTACAGTCGTTGACACAGCTCCCAGTGAGTGTTATTTTGACCCACGGTCATTGTGACCATGCAGGGGGTGACGCCGGGTTTGAAAAGGTATATTTAAGCGAAAAAGACTGGGAGCTGGCAAAAAACCACGCAACTATGGACATGAAAAAGGATTATGTTTCATTTTGTCTGGGCGGCCTGCCGGAAGGCATGGGGGAGGAAGACTTCTGCCCGGTGCGGACGAAGGCGTCTCTCCCGCTTGTGGACGGACAGGAATTTGACCTGGGTGGCGTTATCCTAAAGGCGGTGGCTGTGCCCGGGCATACAAAGGGAATGACCTGTATCTTAAACGTGACGGAGAGAAGCATTTTATTTGGGGACGGCTGTAATCCTTCTGTTTTCCTGTGGGACGAGGAGGCTTTGAGCGTGGAGGAATACCGGGAAAGTCTCATGGCGCTGAAGGAGCATGAAGGGGAGTACGACAGAGTGTATCTTTCCCACGGGCCTAAAGTGATTGAGAAGGAGATTCTTGATGGGGTTATTTCGGTGTGTGAGGATATTCTGAATGGGAAGTCTGATAAAGTACCTTTTGCATTTATGGGCCATGAGGGGCTTTTGATGGCAAAGACCCCTGCCGGTCAGGGCGAGCGGGCCGATGGTGGTCTGGGGAATATCATTTACAATTCCAAAAAGATTTTCAAATCTTCCATTTTATAGTATACTTTACTGTATCGTACATATATATGGTAAACAACATAATAAATTGCTCTTTCCAATCCTTGCAAAAACCATATGAGAGCTTTTGTAAGCCCGAAAAGGCAATTTCTAATGTTGCTTACCATAAGTTTCTAATGATTGGCGAAGGAGGATTTGAGAATGAAAGTATTGATGATCAACGGAAGTCCCAGGCCGGCGGGAAACACTTATATTGCGTTGCATGAGATGGAAAAGGTGTTCGCAGAGGAAGGGATTGAGACAGAGATTCTGCATATCGGAAACAAGGACATCAGAGGCTGTATTGGCTGCGGGAGATGTAGTGAAATCGGGAAATGCGTATTTCAGGATATGGTAAATGAGGCAGCCGTCAAATTTGAGGAATGCGACGGACTTGTGGTGGGCAGTCCGGTTTATTATGCTTCCGCAAACGCTACGTTGGTTGCTTTTCTCACACGGCTTTTCTACAGCACATCCTTTGACAAGACCATGAAGGTGGGAGCGGCTGTGGCGGCGGCAAGGCGCGGTGGCCTTACGGCAACATACGACGAACTGAATAAGTTTTTTGGAATTTCGGGGATGCCGATTGCTTCCGGACAGTACTGGAACGGAATCCACGGGACAGCCCCCGGAGAGGCAAATCAGGATACGGAGGGGCTGCAAATGATGCGTACCCTTGCCCATAATATGTCATTTTTGATTAAGAGCATTGCCCTTGGGAAAGAAAAGTATGGGGTACCGGAGAAAGAGCCTTTTGACAGGATGAATTTTATTCGTTAAGTGTTGAAAATAACGAAATATAGTAAAGATACAATAAATTGCGCTTACTGGCTCTTGCAAAAGCATATGTGCCAGCTTTTGCAGGCCCGTAAGGCGATTTCTAATATTTCTTACTATAGTAAGCTAAGGGGCCGTGGGTCTGCACGGCCCTGTTATAATGCATAGGGCCGCATACACGCAAAACTGCGTGGAAAATTTGCTGCTTTGCAGCCTGCAGCCCACGCAGCGGGCAGGGGAAGAATCTCCCCTGCTTACCGCCCGCAGATGATATGCTTAATACATGTTTTCTGCTGATTTATTTGATAGCATCTGTTTTTATAATAAATTTCGCGCTGCCATCCACATTTTCAGGAAGCTTTGTGAAGGTGCTGTACTCCTTGCCGGCATTTGATACTGCCTCTAACCGGTCAATGACATCCTGTACGTCATCTCCAAAAAGGTCGGTGAGCTTGCTGATGCCTTCCTCGTCGAACTCGAACATGCCGTCTACCAGTGTAAGTGCTCCCTCGTCCAGTGTCCCCACGCCTTCATCCAGTGTAAGTACACCGTCAGTTAAAGCGCTGGCCCCGTCTTTCAATTCTGCAGCGCCGTCATTCAGAGTGTCTGCGCCCTCTATCAGCTGCCCGGTTCCATCTTTTAATTCCCATGTGCCATCTTTTAAGGTTGCAGCGCCGTCGTTTAAGCTGCCAGCGCCGTCAGCCAGTTCTCTGGTGCCGCTTTTTAAGGTGTCGATTCCGTCTTTTAATTCATTAGCGCCCTTGTTCAGTTCCGTTGCGCCTGCCAGAGCAGTTTCTGTTCCGTCCGCCAGATCGCTTACGCCTTTTACCAGAGTCGCCATTCCCCCTACGCTTGCCTGAGAATTTAACTGAGCGGAGACCTCCGTAAGCTTCTGTTCCATAACGGCTCCCAAATAGATGGATGTTCCCCATTTCTGACTGAGAGCTTGCTGCTGCCGCATCAATTCCTCCATTTGGGCAATGCTATTGTCAATGTCGGCCACCTGTACGGAATAAACCTCTACCTGGGCCTGATATACAGCCGTATCCTCAAGGGCGGACTGGTAAGAATCTATGGTCTGTTGCAGATAATCCACATCCATCGACTGTACCTGAATGGTTTCCGTGTCGACTACTTCTTTGGTTGTGGTGAAAGTTTCCGTATAAGATTCCGTATAGGTCTCCGTGCTTTCGTCCTCAGTTGTCTCCACCGTATCTTCACCGTCTTCCTCATCTGACGGGATGATGCTTTCCGTTACGACTTTCGTTGTCATGTATACGGGAGCATCAACGGTTACTTCATGCTGTTCTTCTTCCGTATAAATGTCGGTTACAACTTCCACCTCTTTTGTATCTACCTGACAGGCTTCCACTAACTGTGACTGTGCCTGCGCCGTGCGGTTTTGAGCCGCGGATAAATTGGCCTGTGCGGCGTCCAGGCTGGCCTTAGCCTGCTCTTTTTGCTGGGTAAGCTGAGACAGTATGGCATTGTAAGCTTCCGTCGATAATCCGTCTGCCGCGCTTGCAGCTTTCAGGGACTGGTTTAAGAGGTAGGAAACCTGTAACAGGGTAGTGGGATTGGAAGGGTCAAACTCAGTGGGAGAGGACACAGGTGTGCCAATACCGGCTTTCAGTACGTTCATCTGTCCGGCCACCTGATTGACGCCGTCTTTCACAAGATGGGCCCCGTCGTTTAAGCTCTTTGCTCCTGTGGCCAGACTTCCGGTCCCCTCTGCCAGCTTTTTGCCGCCATCTAGCAGTTCTCCGGCACCGGAGTTTAATTTATCTGCTCCGTCTTTCAAAGAGACGGTTCCGTCATAAAGCGCCAGAGCGCCTTCGTCCAGTTTTTGGGCTCCGTCGTCCAAAAGCTTTGACTTATCCGATAATTCCTGCGTGCCGTCTTTGAGCTTCACGGTGCCGTCCCAGAGCTCCTGGGTTCCAGAGAGGAGTTCTTCGCTGCCCTCCTTCAATTCTCCGGTTCCGTCTTTCAGTTCCACAGTACCGTCCTTTAACTGGCCAGTGGCATCCTGCAAATCATCCATGGAATCCTGGATACCGGAAAGGTCAAAGGAATCTGTCAGCTCAATATCGGAAAGAATGTCGCTCATGGCAATGGTCATGGTCATCCCCAGCTCAAAGTTTTCAGCATCCGCTGTGATTTCAATATAGTCGGGGATTTCCAAATCCTGTAGATCCTCATTTCCCTTTTCATCCTCCAATTTATCTTCCAGTTTGTCTTTCAGGCCGTCCATGTCAATGCTTTCCCGAAGCCCGGGAAAAGCCACACCCACAATCACGGAATTGTTTCCCTCGGAGAGAAGCCTTGCGTTGGTCACTTCAATATTGGAAAAGGTATCCTGTGGCAGTATCAAACCGGATATCATGGCGAAGGGAACCTTGATTTCCTGCTCCTTGCCGCCAATGTCCACCTTTCTGGTCTCACTGTTTTCATAATCCATGCGGATGGTTACCCTGCCGCTTTTGCCGGCCAATTCCTCGGGGGCTATCTCTTTCCCATCCAACTGGTAGGAAAGCCGGACCTGAACGGGAACTTCTTTGTCGGTGGTTCCCTGGTAATAAATATCGGAGCCTTCCGCGTTCCAGAGAATATTGCCATTTTCATCGGTCTCGTAGGTTTCATAACCTTTGACATTACGGATATCCGTCAGGTCGGAGCAGTCAGCAAGAGAATGTCCGCCGTCGCTGTTTTTCAGCCAGTCGCTGACGATTACCTGGTTGACGCTGCCCTTTGCATCTGCAAGCACGTAAACGGTTTCCTCCTTGCCCGCCTGGCTGCTGTGGGAGGAGCTTACCTGCGCGTTTAATACCTGGGTTAAAACCGTCTCCTGGTTATCCTCTGTTATGGAGGAAGCGGGGGCTTCCTCCTTTCCGCAGCCTGCAAGGCTGATGACCAGGGCCGTGCTTAAAAGGAGGCACATAGCCTTTTTATGATTTATATAAGAATGTACGGTGTATGCCGTATGCTGTTTTTGCTTGCTTATCTTCATCGTTTTCATAGCTTTTATGGTTTTCATTGTTTTCATATGGAAACAACCTCCTGTTCTATTTTCTTTTTTACCACTTTATGTTTCGTGTTGCTTCGTATAATAATTTTATCAAATACCATAAACATGGAAGGCAGTACGAGAATAACCGCCGCCATACTGATCAGGGCGCCTCTGGCCATCAGGGTACAGAGGGAACTAATCATATCAATATTAGAGTAAAGGCCCACACCGAAGGTTGCAGCGAAGAAGGACAGGGCGCTGACCATAATGGATTTCACGCTGCTCTGGCAGGCGTCTGCAACCGCCTCTTTTTTGGGCAAATTGGCAAACCGCTCTTTTCTGTATCTGGTGGTCATTAAAATGGCGTAGTCCACAGTTGCGCCCAGCTGGATGGTGCCGATGACCACAGATGCAATAAAGGGTATTTCCGTTCCCGTATAATAAGGGATTCCCATATTCACAAAGATTGCCATCTCGATAACGGACACCAGTATGATGGGCAGTGGCACGGAGCGGAACACCAGCAAAATGATGATAAAAATAACGCCGATGGATACCACGCTGACGGTGCTGAAATCCTTGTCCGTGATTTCAATCAGATCTTTTGTACAGGGGGCTTCCCCCACCAGCATGCCCTGTTTGTCGTATTTTTTGCAGATGGCGCTTAAGGTCTCGCACTGGGTATTCACCTCATCCGAGGCAACCTTATACTGAGAACCCACCAGCAGAAGCTGCCAGTTTTCATTGATGAGAGAGTCGGTCAAATCGGAGGGAATCAATTCTTCAGGAATGAAATCGCTCTTAAGAGCATTTAATCCAAGGACCCAGTTTACACCGTCCACCCCTTTCATCTCATCTGTCATATGGCGCACATCCTTAGCCGGAAGGTCAGCACTTAATAAAAGCATGTGAGTGGCATTCATATCGAAGGATTCATTCAGCTTATCATTTGCCACAATGCTTGGAAGGTCTTTTGGAAGGGTCTCATCCAGATTGTAGTAGACCTTGGTGTTTCGGTAACCTATAATGGCGGGAAACAAAATCGCCACAAAGAGTATCATAAATAATTTGTAATGCTTCGTGATAAAGGCGCCTGTTCCGTTCATGTCCGGAAGCAGAGCTTTATGCCTGGTCTTTTCCAGAGCTTTGTCAAATACCAGAATCAGGGAGGGAAGGATGGTAACGCATGTGATCACGCCGAAAACCACGCCTTTTGCCATCACAATGCCCAAATCCATTCCAAGGGTAAAGCTCATGAAACACAGGGCAATGAAACCGGCTACCGTTGTCATGGAGCTGCTCACCACCGAGGTGATGGTCTCGCTGATTGCCCGGGCCATGGCTTGTTCCTTTGTGCCGGTACATCTCTTTGCCGTATCCTGTTTTTGCGAAAAGGCCCTGACCGGACTGTCATTTTCCTTAACATTTCTATTTTGGTTTTCCTGGTAGCTGTGCCACAGGAAAATGGAATAGTCCATGGTGACCCCAAGCTGCAGCACGGCGCTGAGAGCTTTGGTAATGTAGGAAATCTCTCCCATAAAAACGTTACTGCCAAGATTAAACAGGAAGGGAATCAGGAAGGAGTCCATGGTAAGGGACAAAACCAGACAGGAAAGGAGCACTGCAATGCATACGTAAATGGGCGCTTCCTTTTCGGAAAGGTTTTTGGTGTCTGTGACCACTGCCGACATGCCGCTTAAAAAGCAGTTCTTATCGGCCACCCTGCGGATTTCCGCTATGGCCTCCATGGTGCCGTCAGCGGATGTGGTTTCATTAAATATGATTGCCATCATGGTGGTGTCGCCGCTGTTGAAGGCTTCATAGATTTCACCGGGTAAAAGCTCCATGGGCACGGAAATGTCCATCACGGAATTATACCAGATGACCTTCTCCACATGCTCGATGTTTTCAATTTCTTCTTTGAGACCGGCACATTCTTTTGGTTCCATTTCCTGTACCACAAACATGGAAAAGGCACCTGTGCCAAATTCCTCCACCAGAATATCCTGGCCCACCATGGTCTCAATGTCCTTTGGCAGATAAGAGAGGATATCGTAGTTGACCTTGGTGCTCACATATCCCACAAAAGAGGGAATCAGGAGCAGCAGACCAACAATTAAAATTGGTATCCTGAGCTGTACTACTTTTTTTCCAAATTTTTCCATAGCGTTCCTCTTTTCCTCCATTTTCAAGTTTCCTGAGGTGCGGTGTAAACAGTTATACACTTTTCAGGTTTTCAAGATTTTTTGGATTATGACTATCAGTCATTTTATGATTAGTATTATAAATAAAAATGACTAATGGTCAATAGACAAAACAATGAAAATGTACAAAAAAGATATGGCCTGAAAACGGACATAAATCTGCGATTCATGATATAATAGCCGCAATGGAAAAACAAGCGACTGCGAAGCAGGCATTTGTTTTTCCTGCGGCATTAACGAGCAAACGTCCGATGAAATCGGACAGAGAGCGCGTTAGCGCGGGTTTGCGAGTGTAGATGATATAATGATTTTCTAAAAGCCGGGAACGCCTGAAAATACAGCGTTTCCGGC
>CAJUED010000064.1 GCA_910585075.1 uncultured Lachnospiraceae bacterium | reverse complement strand
ATCGGAGAAATAGACCGAAATATTTGCACAAGGGTTTTCAGGACAGAGTACTAGCCTGTCAGCTCCTTACATTAAGGCAGCAGCTTGCCTGCTGAAAGGTACATCTCATACCACTCATCCCTTGTCAGGCACACATCCGATGCTTTACAGGTATCCTGTACACGTTTTGCACTGGTACTGCCCACAATGGTCTGGATATTTGCCGGATGGCGCATGATCCACGCAACCGCAATAGCGTTAGGTGTCACCTGATATTTTTCCGCTAAGCGGTTCATCACCTGATTCAGTTCCGGGAATTTTTCATTTCCGAAAAATACACCCTCAAACATACCGTACTGGAAAGGAGACCAGGCCTGGACAGTCATTTTTTTCAGTCTGCAGTATTCGATCACGCTGCCATCCCGGTTGCAGCCGGCATCATTGTGAATATTTACATTTAAGCCGCCGTCAATTGTAGGACAGTGGGCAACGGAAAACTGAATCTGGTTCACGCAGAGGGGCTCTGACAGGCAGCTGTTTAACAGCTCGATCTGCATGGGATTATGGTTGCTGACTCCAAAGCAGCGCACCTTTCCGGCCTTTTTCAGGATATCAAAAGCTTCCGCAACTTCCTCGGGCTCCATCAGGGCATCCGGGCGGTGAAGCAGCAAAATGTCGATATAATCTGTGTTAAGTCTCTGTAAGCTTCCGTCCACAGATTTTAAAATATGCTCTTTGGAAAAATCATAGCAGACGCCGGGACGGATGGCGCATTTGGTCTGGATTACCATCTTGCTGCGCAGCTCCGGCGTCAGCACCTTGCCAAACTCCGCTTCCGCTTCTCCTCCGGCATAAATATCGGCGTGGTCAAAAAAGTTGATTCCCGCTTCCATACAAGCATCTATAAGCTCCGCAACCGCTTTGCCGCTCTCCAAACCGGTAAGCCGCATACATCCTAATCCAATCGCCGATACCTCAGGTATAGTTTCGTTTATTTTTATCATCTTCATATTATTATCCTCCAATTTATATACAATCTGCAAATTTAATTGTCAATTTAAATTATTGTGTTGAAAACTTATTTTCCGCACATAACTTTCTTTTCGTTAATACCTTTACTGATATTATCACTGTTTCTCACCAAACCAGCCATCAATCTTACATAACGCGTTCACATAAATCTTAATCGCCGCCAGAAGATTATCCAGCACCTCCGTTTCGTCGGCCCCATGGCAGTTTCCATGTCCTGCAGGCAGCTCTAAACCTGACAAATCCCTGTCCATCCCTGTGCCAAAGGCCACCGCATTGGGGATGTGACGGGCGTAGGTTCCGCCTCCCATTACGTAAGGTTCCCCGTTAAGGCCTGTTTCTTCTTTCCAGGCATCCATCAAAAGTCCCACAAAAGGATGGGCCTTATCCATATAATAGGGCTTGCTGTCGCTGCACTCTGTCACCACAAATCCCGCTTTTGCCGCCTCTGCCTTAAGCTTTGGCAGGAAATCCTCCACCGTCACAGTAACCGGGTAGCGGATATCAAGGATTAGCCTGATTTTGCCATCTTCCAGGGAAAGTACCCCTGCATTACAGGTCAGTTTTCCGGAAACCTCATCTTCACAGGCGATACCGATTTTCTCTCCATATCCATTGCTGCCTGCCTGATACAAAAAGGCAACCGCCTTCTCTAAAGGTTCAGGAAGCGCATATTCCTGCATTTTTTCTGCCAGAACGCCAATGGCATTTACCGTGTTGACCGGAAAGGCTGCATGTCCGCCGATTCCCTCCGCGCTGACAGCTATTTTTTCTCCCGCAACCATCAGCTCCGCTGTTGCCGTATCGGGCACGCTGTTGCACACCACGCCTCCCTGCAGCGCACAAAGAGAATCCATTTTTTCCTGTCCCTCAAGGGTAATCCTGCAGATGCCCTTCTCCCCACAGCTTACCGGGAAACCGCAATCCGCCACAAAAGAATACTCCGGTGCTTTATTATGTTCCAGATAATAGGCCACATCACCCATACCGCTTTCTTCCTGGCATCCAAAAATCTGCCTGATGCGGATATTCTTCAGCAGCCCTTTTTCCTCGCAGTATTTTAAAGTATAGTACACTGCAACAGCCGGACCCTTATTGTCCTGCACGCCCCTTCCAATCAGGCATCCGTCCTTTATCTGCATCTGAAAAGGACTGTACACCCAGTCTTCACCGGCAGGGACAACATCCAGATGGCTCCAGATTCCGATTTCCGCCTCTCCTGCTCCCACCGTAAGGCTGCCGCAGTAGCCCTCATGGTCAAAGGCGGCTATTTTGTCCCGGGCAGCGTAGGAGAGCATCTTATCCAGCACTTCCCGGCATTTTTCTCCAAAAGGTGCGTCTTCTTTTTCACCCTTTTTTTCCGCCACACTTGCAATGGCCACCAGCCCGGCAATATCCTCTGTCATTTCTTCCCTGTGGTCTGAAAGCCAGCTGTTTAAATCCTCCATTCTCTCCCGCTCCATATCTCCGCCTCCTGTTTTATTTTTTCTTCCACCTTTTCCCGCTTTACTACCATATTCTGAGCGGTTGCTTACCACTTCACATGCGAATTTAAACGCTTCCGTGTCACCCTCGGACACCAGCGGCAAGTCTTTGAACTACTCTTTTTCTTTCGCACTGGTCTGATACTTTTTAGGCGTCATTCCCGTCTCCTGCTTGAAAACCCGTATAAACTGCGAGGTGTCATTGTAGCCTGTCATGGTGGCTACCTCGGTAACAGAGAAATTTCCCTTTTCTAAAAACTCCTTTGCGTGTTCCATTCGAATCTGCCGCAGAAAGGCCGAAAAACTGATACCCTTTTTCTCCGCAAACATATGACTTAAATAGTCCTGATTCATAAAAAGAACCGTCTCCGCCAATTCCTTCAGGGAAATATCCTGATTATAATGCTCCAGTGCATACTCCGTGAGAACCGACACAATTTCCTTTCTGTTCCCAATTTTAGGCTTCGTACTCATCCGACATATATTTCTGTTGATGTTTAACAGAAAATGCTCCATTTCATCCAGAGAAGAAAACCGCAGAATACCTGCATGACTCCTCTCAAGAGTTTCCCCTTCCTGCCGGTTCTCTCCGATAGCCTGTGAAAACAGATTGGTCAATCTGGAATACAAAAGCTCCAGACATTCCGCCTTCACCATTCCCGGCTTTTTCAGTTCTTCAAAAATTTCCTGAATAATGTTTTCCGTACTCTTTTCATTTCCATTCTGCAGGGATTCCCGAAATGCATTTTCCCTGTCCTTGGACAGATAATATACCGCCGGGGAATCCTTTTTTATCTGTTCCGCAAAATAAATCCCCTCACCGTATATCTTATATTTCAGTGCAGCCCTGGCTTCCCGGTAGGCGCTCCCCACCTTTCCGGCTTCCCGGTACACTTCGCTTACGCCCATGCTCCCGGGATATCCCTTTTCGCTCATCCGTCTGCAAAGCTTTCTCCGAAAAAACAGATCATCCTGGTCCGGTTCCGTCACCAATGCCCAAATGTCAAAATCTGTTTCCAAAAAGCGGAAGCTGGTCCAGAAAGCATTGCTGTAAATTCTTTCTATCTCCGCTAAAAACTCCTGCCTCTCCGGTTTTTTGTCGTAAAATCTCACCGCCGTGATCTGATAAGCATGATATACTTTCCGGAACATGCTTTCTTCCACAAAGCTGGAGTAGCTTTCTTTTCTGATGCTGTTAGCGATAAATTGTGTGACAATATCCTGTCCGGTAATCAGCGCCTCTTTCTTTTCATCCCGGTTCCTGCGCACAAACTTATCGAGACACTCATTAAGAGCCGCATTCTCAATAGGCTTTAACAGATAGTCGGCCGCTCCATTGGTAAGGGCGGTCCGGGCATACTCAAAATCCGAGTAAGCACTGACAATAACAACCTGGGTTCTCAAATCTTTTTCCCGTATTTTTTTCAGCAATTCAAGTCCATTCATCTTAGGCATACGGATATCCGTTATCACCAGTTCAGGTTGATGTTTCTCAAAAAGCGTTTCTCCTTCTTTTCCGTTAGAAGCTTGTAAAATCAGAAACTCTTCCTGTGTATCGTATTCTCTGATCTGCTTGATCAGAGACTCGCGCGCGTACAGTTCATCCTCCACTACCAGTATCTTAAACACCCAATAATACCTCCTTCAGATGTTCAAATTAACCTTTCACGGAACCCGCTGTCAGTCCTTTAATAATATACTTCTGTCCCAGGCAGTAAATAATCAGCATTGGAAGCATTGCCAGCAGGTAGGCCGAAAATGCCAACGTGTAATTGAACGAATACTCTGTCTTAAAGTTGTACTGAAACAGCGGAAGTGTCCAGATATTCTGTGTCCTGTTCAGCATGAGCAAAGGCAGCATAAAGTCATTCCATATCCATAGTGTATCCATAATCAGCAGTGTGGAAATCATGGGCTTTACAAGGGGCAGCACAATCCTTATATATGTCTGGAATACGCTGCAGCCGTCAATCTGTGCGGATTCTTCAATCTCGTAGGGCAGTCCTCTTATATAGTTTACAAACAAAAACACACCCTGAGTCAAACTGAATGCCGCATACAGCATGATAAGTCCCTGATGATTTAACATATTCATTTTTGTCATCATCTTCGTAACCGGAAGCATGATAACCTGAGAGGGGATAAACAATCCCATCAGCAAATAAAAGTACACTGTCTTATAATATTTCTTTTCAAAGTTTCTTGCAATAGCATATGAAACCGAGGGCACAAAAATAAGGATCAGTGCAATGGATATTACCGTTATTTTCAGGGAGTTGCGCAGGAAAATCCAGTAATTACTGTTTGTAAACAACTCAATGAAATTATCCGGTCTTAAGCTGGAGGGCAAGGCAAAAAAGTTTCTTCCCGCTTCCTCAAGGCTTTTAAAGGAGTTGATAAGCACCAGGTAAAGAGGAAATAAAATCAAAATCAGTCCGCATGCTATCAGAATGTTACGGAAAAAATTCCATACCATTGTATCACTTTTTACTCTCATTCGTTGGCACCTCCCTTACTGGTCAGTTTCAGCTGGGTAAGCGAGAAAATCGCCACCAGTACAAACAGGATGCAGGCCTCCGCATTTGCAACGGAAAACCGCAGGTTCTTAAAGGCGTCGTTGTAAATCAAAATACCGATTACCTCCGTAGCCCGAACCGGTCCTCCTCCGGTCAGTGCGTAAGGATAGTCGAAAGAGGTAAAGCCCTGCTTGATGGTAAGCACCAGATTGACCGT
The DNA here is from genome assembly GCA_910585075.1 of uncultured Lachnospiraceae bacterium. Lineage (GTDB taxonomy): Bacteria > Bacillota > Clostridia > Lachnospirales > Lachnospiraceae > Suilimivivens. The sequence goes on along the minus strand of CAJUED010000064.1, from coordinate 14,043 downwards.
CACCGTAGGCAGCAGGTAGGGCATTGTGATGTAGCGGAATCTCTGAAATGCAGTGGCGCCGTCGATTTTTGCCGACTCATACTGCTCATCCGGTATCTGTTGAAGTCCCGCAATAAAGATAACCGTAGGCATGGCAACCGCCTGCCAGGTCTGCACAAACACTACCGCCGGAAGGGCCGTCTTGCCGGTCATCATAAGGCTTTGGGAGAGCCACTCAATCCCAAGTGCCTGACCAATCAGGGGAACCATCCGATAAAAAAGCTGATCCCAGATAAGGGCAATGGTCACGCCGCCAATCATGGCAGGAACGAAGAAAATGGACTTCACAAAAGTTTTAAAACGTTTCAGCGAGTTCAGGGAAATTGCCAGAAGGAGCGATGTCACAATAACTCCCACCACAAGCCTGACACTATAGTTTACCGTAGTCTTCATGGAATTCCAGAAGTTTGGGTTTTTTAAAAGCAATATATAATTTTTCAGGCCCACAAACTCATATTCCGGCGCCATGCCGTCCCAGTTTGTAAAGCTGTATTTTACACCGTTGATCACGGATACCACATAAAAAAATGTGTAGAGCACAACCGGGATGATTGTAAAGCCAAAATAAACATATTTTCCGGGTACTTTTTTTATCTGTTTTGTATTATTCATAGCACCATCCTTTCCGGAAATTTGGCAGGACCGCTTCTTAATCTGTTTTGCCGGACGGCGACAGATTTGCGTCCTGTTTTTCTGTTAAGAATTGGCGGCGGAAGTTTTGCTCCCGCCGCCACCTTTAATTCATTATGTCAGTACCTTCATACTGATTTGTATCTCCGAAATATTATTCCGCAGATGTCACTGCAATGGACGCGTCCATATCCTTCAGAACCTTCTCAACATCCTTCTCAGCCCAGAAGCCCTGTACTACATTGTAAAGGTCTGTAACCACGTTGTTGTTGATGGTGGAAGCCATCCAGTCATGTACCTGACCTGCATTGATAAGCTCGATCATGGGAGCAATTCCCTCGTCGTCGTTTACAACGCCGTTGATACAGGAAGGAGCGCCGTCACTGTCACAGAATAACTGTGCGTTTTCAGGCTCTGCAAGGTAAGCAAGGAATCTGTATGCAGCAGCTTTTTCCTCATCGGAAGCTTTTGCGGATACACAGACTGCCGCGTCAATACCTGCCAGACAACGGGTAGTGTCAAGTGTGTCGTTAGGAAGCGGGAATACGCCCAGTTTTGCATCAGGATTCAAGGAAGCAATTGTTCCTCTTGCATAGGAACCTGTGATACACATTGCATACTGACCGTTTGCAAAATTCTCCCAGCACTGGGTATCGGAAAGTGCAAGAGCGTCGTCATTGGAGTAAGACAGTAAAGTTGCCATCTTCTCAAATTCTGCCGTAAACTCTGCATCCCCTTCAATCTGTCCTTCTCCTGCAGCCACTTTTGCAATGGTCTCAATTCCGTTAGGTGACCATGCTACTGTCTGGCACTGGAAGGTATGGCCTACACGGCCGGGATCCTTGCCCATAAGACCCATGGGAGTAACGCCTGCTGCCTTTAAGGTCTCGCATACCTGTACGAACTCATCCCATGTGGTGGGAACTTCCACGCCGTTTTCTTCAAAAATTGTCTGATTGTAATAAACGCCCATATAGTTACGGCTGTAAGGAAGCGCATAGTAACCGCCGTCTTCCTGCTTCGTCATATCAAGGGCCGCTTCATTTACATTCTTTAAGAAATCCTGATCGGACAAATCCTGTACATATCCGTTTGCAACCTTCTGTCTGAACTGAACCTGTGTAGGATAGTCGGAAAAGATTACAGGAATATCGCCTGAGGAAATTCTAGATGTAAGTACCGTGCCTGCATCCGGAACTGTGTTCATTTCAATCTGAACGTCTGAGTTCTCAGCGTTAAACTTGTCAATGATTGCCTGATAACCCTTCTGAGGGCCTTCCTCGCTCTTTTGCTGGAAGAATTCAAGTGTCATTACATCTCCTGAAGAAGCCGCTGCTTCCTCTCCTGATGCGTCGCCGCTTTCTTCCTGGGCCGGAGCTTCTTCTTCCTGCTTTGTCTCTGTGCTTGAACCCTCTGATGCTGTGCTGCCACCGCCTGATGAACCGCAGCCAGCCAGCGCTGTCATTGTCATTGCCACACACAATGCCATTGCCAATTTCTTTTTCATACTTTTTCCTCCTATTTCTGATAGTTATGTGCTGCTTCCACAGCAGCTTTTATATAATCAAGTCTGATATTCTGCCCCTGGATGGTGCAGTCAGCCCCAATCATAATCCCTTTTGTGCCAAAGCTGTCCAGAATGGACTTCACTTCTTCCTCAATTGCTTCTACCGGACCGTTTAACACATTTCCTTTGTTGTTCATTCCTCCAAGGATTGCCTTTCCGAAGGTTTCCCTGCCCTTTTCAAGGCCGTATCCGTTGTCCTTCACAGACCAGTTTACCAGGTCGGCCGGGTAATCCTTAAACCAATCCACGTGGGTACGGAAATCGTACTCAGGCTCGCCGCAAATATGTAAAATATTGTATTTTCCCGGCGTCCTTTCCGCCACATTCAAAATCTGCAAGTCAGAAGGCCTTACCAGCTTTGCCCATTCTTCCTGCTCAAATCTTCCGATTTCTCCAAACTGTGCGGAATAGTAAATGCCGTCCGCCCCCGCTTCCAGATAACCTTTTGCCCACTGTTCCAGAGCATCTGCAATGATCTGCACGCCTGCAAGAACTGCCTCAGGCGCTTCCTTGCTGTATTTCATCAGGGTATCATCCCCAAAAGCAATGCAGGCTGCTTTAAAAGGACCAAACATTGTCTGGAACAGCAGGACATCATCTCCCGCCTCTTTCCGGATTCCTTTGATCACTGACACCATCTTGTCAAATTCCTCGGAATCTGTTCCTTTGACGCTAATCTTATACCAATCCTCCGCACAGGTAATTTCCCCGCAGATGGGATAAGCGTAATCCTGCATGATTTTGATAACGTCCATACCAGTCTCGCGATACAATTTGATATGGGCATCTACCATTTCCTGTACAGAGTAATCCGGCTTATAATGAAACCAGAAGCCCGCCGGAACACAATCCACCGCTTCACCTTTCATTACTGCCAGTACACGTTCTGCCCTGTTCATTCCAATCACCCTCCTTCAGTTAATTTCATATTTAATATTTTATTATTATAATAAAACCTGTCCCACAAAAATAGAAATTTACTTTGACAATAAATAGGCTTTTCCTTAGATTTTTTCTATTTTTTCTTCTTTCTGTGTGCTATAATTTCAGAAAAATGCAAGAATAAAAGAAAAGACTGGGAAATAAGTCCGACAACTTATTTCTTTGATCAAAAACTTTATTTACAAATTCTGCAATCTGCCGGAATGATTATTCCAAAGGAGTATCCTTATGAAAAAAATACATTATATGTCTTACCGCACACAAATTTTTATTGCTTCCCTTTCCCTTGTGATTTTCCCTTCCGTTCTGCTGGGGCTTTTTGCGGTCAGTGAATCCACTGACAGGGTTATTTCCGAGTACAGCTCCTCCCTGACCACCATTACTTCTCAGGCAAATCTGACCCTGGATACCCTTCTGCAGGGCGCCAGCAAAGTTTCAAACATACCAATCTTAAGTGAAGACATCCGGCGGATCATGAATACAAATTACCGGGACGACTATTTATCTTATGCTCAGGATTCCACCACTTTCCGGGATTGTTTCAGCCAGACCAACCAGCTCAATTCCACTCTGGAATCCTGTATTTTTAAAAATCGCTATGGTTACACCTTTGAGTACAACACCCTGACCGCCCTCCACACCAAGACCATGAGCGAAAACATTGACAAGTGGAAGCCTATCGCCATGCAGTCTCCCAATTATACTTACTTTGCCCCCCTTCAAACTGTTTCTTACAGGGGTATGGAAAAGACCATCCTGCCCATGATAAAAATTCTGCGGGATAAGAATGATTACAAGGAAATCGGAGCCTGCTACTGTGAGATTAACTTTAAACCCATTGAAAACATTCTGGTTTCCGCCCAGAATACGGAAAATATTCTGCTGATTTACAACACGGACAACCAGCTTGCCTTTTCCTCCAGCTCGGCCCTGATGGAGGAACCGGAAAAGTATTCCGAACTCCTCTCTGCTCTTGCCTCCTTCAACGAATCCCTTACCGGAAAAGGTGTTATTATTGAAGACGAGCTTGAAATTGGCCGTGCCCGTTACAAGGTCAATGGCTGTGTCAATCAGACCACAAACTGGCATCTGGTTCAGTTTGTAGACAACCACATGGCTTATCAGATTTACCGTGATAATTTCCTGAATTATGCCCGCATTTTTATGCTGTGTCTGGTTTTGGGCATGTTTCTTGCCATTTTTCTTTCCAGAAACCTGACCCGTTCTATTTTCAGGCTGTGCCATCAGATTGACTCCTTAAATCCCGAGGACGGCGGGCGTATTGACGAGCAGGCCTGCGGCTCTAATCAGGAGCTGCGTAAACTTGTGGGCAGCTTTAACCAGCTGAGCCTTCGCCTTACCACCAGCATACAGCAGAATTATCAGCTCCAGATCAATGAGCAGAAAATGCGGATTCAGATGCTTCAATTTCAGATCAATCACCATTTTCTCTACAACACCCTGAATGTCATAAGGTCCCTGGCCAACATTCACAATGTACCTGAAATTGAAACCATTTCCCTTTGTATGTCAGATTTGCTCCGTTACAATCTGGAAAAGTTTCCGGTGGCTCTGCTGGAGGAGGAATTACAGCAGGTCAACCGGTACATGACTATACAAAATATACGCTTCCCCGGGAAGTTTACCTTTGACTGTAATATTCCATCCTCCCTGCTAAAAATGCCAATTCCTGTGTTTCTCCTGCAGCCGCTGGTGGAAAACAGCATTGAACATGGATTTTCCTGCCATGAGGCTGACTGCTATATCAGCATCACCAGCCACCTGGAAGACGGAAAACTCCACCTTTTGATTGCGGATAACGGGGACGGTATAGAGCCTGGGCGTCTAAAGGCCCTGAACCGGGAGTGTACCAATGACGCCGTCTATGAGCAAAATGATACCGGCCGCCGCTCCATTGGAATTCGGAATGTGTGTCAGAGGATTCGAAGCTATTTTGGAGCTGATTATGGACTTACCATTGAAAGTATGCAGGGGGAGGGGACGATCATTGATATTGTTCTGCCAGCGCCGGATATGCCGGAAAGATTAGGGGGCGGAGCTGTTTTTTACGAACTGTCCTAAATCAAAGATGTTGTGTCCGCACTGTTTACACAACTTCGTCATGTATAAAATGCAGTGCAGAAATGGGGTAAAATATGAGAGTAGTTGTTGCAATTGATTCTTTAAAAGGAAGTCTTACTTCCCTGGAGGCTGGTCAGGCGATTTGTGAGGGGATTCATTTGGCGGATAAAGATGCCCAGGTGTGGGTCCGGCCATTGGCCGATGGCGGGGAAGGAACGGTAGATGCTCTGGTACATGGCATGAGCGGCACCATGCAGAAAGTAACCGTCACCGGGCCCCTTGGGACTCCGGTCAGCTGTGCCTACGGCCTTATCCACCGACCTGATGACGATACGAAAACGGCGGTCATTGAAATGTCCGGGGCAGCCGGGCTTACTCTTGTGCCGGCAGATAAACGGAACCCTCTTGTCACCACCACTTACGGCGTTGGCAAAGTAATCAAAGATGCCATTATGAAAGGTTGTCGGCGGTTTATCGTTGGAATTGGGGGAAGCGCCACCAACGACGGCGGCGTTGGCATGCTTCAGGCACTTGGATTTGATTTTTTAGACCGTCATGGCAATCCGGTTCCCTTTGGGGCATATGGCCTGAAAGACCTTGCCTCCATTGGTACGGGAAATGTGTTACCCCAGCTGCGGGAATGCGAATTTCGAATTGCCTGTGATGTAACCAACGGGCTCTGCGGCAAGGAAGGATGCAGTGCGTTTTACGGCCCGCAAAAAGGGGCCACTCCTTCCATGATTGCAAAGATGGACAAATGGCTTGCCCATTATGCCTCCATTGCCCGGGAACATTTTCCCCACGCCAATCCGGATGCACCCGGAGCGGGAGCCGCAGGCGGTTTGGGATTTGCCTTTCTCACTTTTACAAATGCAGTATTAGAATCCGGGATTCGGATTGTGCTGGAGGAGACAAGACTTGAGGATTATATCAAGAATGCGGATGTGGTTGTCACCGGGGAAGGACGGCTTGACGGACAGACCGCCATGGGAAAAGCCCCTGTGGGGGTTGCGCAGCTTGCAAAAAAATATCATAAGCCGGTGATTGCCTTCGCCGGAAGCGTTACCAGGGAGGCCTCCTTGTGCCATGAAAAGGGGATTGACGCCTTTTTCCCGATCCTGCGCGGCATCTCAACTTTGGAGGAAGCTATGGACGGGGAAAACGCAAAAAACAATCTGAGGGATACGGCGGAGCAGGTGTTTCGGCTTCTTAAGTGTATTTCCACAATACCGTCCGAATAACTGACTACCGCCAGGCGGCTAATCGTAATGCCCTTTGCATGAAATAATCACTACGGAATCATGTTCAACCGCATAAACGATTCTGTGTTTTTCATCAATACGGCGGCTCCAAAATCCACTTAAATTACCTTTCAGCGGTTCCGGTTTGCCGAGTCCCTCAAATGGTGTTCTTACTATATCTTTCAGTAATTGATTAATCCGTTTCAGGACGGATTTGTTCGTCTGCTGCCAATCACAATATTCATTCCATGCATCACAATCCCATTGTATTCTCTTTATCTGCATATCCTTTATTCCTCAAACAAATCATGTTCTGCCAGCTTCAATCGCCCAGCTTTATAATCTTCCATTTTCTTTTCCAAATAGTTGATATTGCTTTCCCTGTAAAACGGGTCCGGGTCCGCTGTAATCTCAAACGGAATCCTCCGCTCCTGTGCCACTTTTGTACAAAAAATAGTGATTGCCGTTGTCAGGTTCATTCCCATTTTTTTGCAGATTTCTTCTACTGACTCTTTCAGTTCCGCATCCATTCGAAAGTTTACGCTTGTCTGTGCCATAATCACACCTCCGATTATCTTTACTATGCCTTATTACCTATACCTATTCGCAGATTTCCCCTCCCAAATCACTTTTAGAAAGCTTGTGACCGTTCAGTCTCCCAGCTTCATTTTTACGAGGGCTCTACTTAATATTATTCATTATCTTAACATATATTTTATCTTAATTGCAATATTTGTAAAGTATTTTCCTTACATTTTGTGATTTTTTCTTTACATTTATTCATAAATCTACATATATGAAAAAAATAAATAATTTCGAGACAGAACCCATACCAATCATATATAATGAACCATATAAGTACATGTATCGAATCAATAACCTCATAATAAGCTGACGAGCCATAGCAGTTTGCCCTTTGGCCTCATTGTTTCACTTCACTATTATAATGGGCATTCCATTTGCCGGACAGCGAAACGCCATACAGCTTTGATGTGTGAGGTATGTGATTTCCACGGCCTTCATTGCCTGCGGAAAAAATTTGGGGGTACTTATTGAGCAAAAAGGAGGGTAATAGATTGAAAAATCATAGATTTTTCAATCACAAATTTGTGCTGGCGCCCAAATTTGCGGGTTGCTGGCAAGAATGGAGGATTATAATGCAAATTTATGACCTGAAGGTAAACCGTCTGACCAATCCCCTGGGATTTCGGATGCCGCGCACGGTCTTTTCCTGGAAGGTAAAAGACGCAAAGGGGAAAAAACAGGAATCTGCCAGAGTGCAGGTTGCGGCGGACGAGGGAATGAAGGATATTCTGTTTGATTCCGGTTTTGATGCCGGTGCGGACAGTCTCGCTTTTCCGGTTTCCCTTGACTTAAAACCACGCACCCGCTATTACTGGACGGTGACGGTCCGCAGTGATGCAGGGGAAGAAGCTGTCGGGGAGGTTCAATGGTTTGAAACTTCAAAGATGCAGGAGGAATGGGCCGGTAAATGGATTACCTGTAACAGCACCGAGAAGCGTCATCCCTATTTTGAAAAGACCATAGAGGTGGCAAAGCCGGTGAAAAGTGCCAGGCTTTATGTCTGCGGCCTGGGGCTTTATGAAGCTTTCTATCAGACCGGCGAAGGAGCATCCTGCCGGGAGGAACGCATTGGGGAGGAATATCTTACCCCTTACAGCAACGACTATAACGAATGGGTTCAATATCAAACTTATGATATGACAAATCTCCTTAAGGAATCCGGGAAGCTGTCCATCCTTCTGGGTAACGGCTGGTATAAGGCCAGATTCGGCTTTGCCGCGCTGCAGGATGTAGGCTTTTATGGAAATGAATGGAAGCTGATTGGGGAGCTGCGGATTCAATATGCGGATGGCTCTGAGGAGACCATTGGAACCGATGAGAGCTGGTCCGTAAGGCGCAGTAACATCACCTTTTCCAATTTGTATGACGGTGAAATGCGGGATGATACCCTGGCTGATATGGAAATCGTAAAGGCCAAATTCTGTGAGCCTCCTAAGGGCGCCCTCACGGAGCGGATGAGTCTGCCTGTCACAGTCCATGAAACCTTTGACCCTGTGGAACTGATCCATACCCCCGCCGGAGAGCTGGTTTTTGATATGGGACAGGAATCTACGGGTATTTTTACCCTCAAAGTCCACGAGCCTGCGGGAACCAAAATCCACATCCAAACCGGAGAAATTCTCCAGGGCGGCAATTTTTATAACGAGAATTTAAGAAGTGCAAAATCTGAATATATTTACATTTCCGACGGTAAGGAAAAAGTCATCATTCCTTATTTTACATTTTATGGATACCGTTATGTAAAGATACAGGGCATTCCCGGGCTGAAAAAGGAGGATTTCAAGGGACTGGCTCTGTACAGCGATTTCCAGGAAATCGGCCTTATGAAAACCGGCAGCAAGTTAATTAACCGTTTCATTGAAAATGTGCGCTGGGGCCTTAAGAGCAATTTTGTGGACGTGCCCACTGACTGTCCACAGCGTGACGAGCGTATGGGATGGACCGGCGACGCCCAGGTATTCTCTCCTACGGCAATGTACCTGACGGACTCCTATTCTTTCTATGCAAAATATCTGTATGATATGGCAAAGGAGCAGAGCGTTCTTGACGGGGCGGTGCCTCATGTGATTCCCTCCTCAGGGGTGACAGATTCCGCCTGTGTCTGGGGGGACGCTTCCTGCATCATCCCCTGGAACATGTATCTTTTCTTTGGGGACAAGAGCATACTGGAAGACCAGTTTGAAAGCATGAGAAGCTGGGTTGACTATATCACCAAAGTGGACGGCGACAACCACGGCTGGCGTGATGTGTTCCATTTCGGCGACTGGCTGGCTCTTGACCACCCGGAAGCAGGTTCGGAACAGGTCCTTGGGGGAACAGACGAAGCCTTTATCGCAAATCTTTACTACGCAATCAGTGCCGGCCTTGTGGCAAAAGCCGCCCATGTGCTTGGATATAAGGCGGAAGAAGAACGCTACGCCAAATTGTCGGAAGAACAGTTTGCAATTGTAAAAGAAGAATTTTACAGCCCTACCGGACGGTGCTGCATCAAAACCCAGACCGCCCTGCTGCTGACCCTGAAATACCATCTCTCGCCAAACGAGGAACTGGTAAAGAAGCAGCTCTTACAGTTATTCCAGTTCAGCCACGGCAAACTGAGAACAGGCTTTGTGGGTACGCCGCTGATGAGCAACATCCTCTCCGACAACGGTATGGACGCTCTGGCTTACAGCCTGCTGCTGAACGAAGAATATCCCGGATGGCTGTATGAAGTGAAACTGGGCGCCACCACAGTCTGGGAACGCTGGAACAGCCTGCTTCCCGACGGTACTATCTCAGGCACAAGCATGAACAGCATGAACCATTATTCCTACGGCTCTGTTTTGGAATGGATGTTCCGTCATGCAGCCGGTATCAACAGTATGGACGAAGCCCCCGGATTCAGGCAGGTAAGGTTTGCACCGGTGCTCAACTGGCGGCTCCGCACCATAGAAGCTTCCTACAATTCCGCCTCCGGCGAATATGCATGCAGCTGGGAGCTGGCGGACAGAGAGCATGTGACACTCTCCGTAACCGTTCCCTTTGGAGGCAGCGCTGTTTTGCAGTTGCCGTCGGCTCCCCAGGAAATTTTTGAGGACAAGGCCAATCCCATGTTCGGGGATGTGAGAGACGGTCTGTGTTATCTGCAGCCAGGCACCTATACCGTGTCCTATAAGCTGGCAGAGCCCCTTCGCAAGACCTACACCCTTGAAACGCCCATGTGGCAGCTGAAAGAGGAGCCTGAGGTTGTGGACGCATTAAAGGGCCTTCTTGACCTGACTGAAATCGACGAAGAATACATGGGCCGCTCCGTGCTGGGTTATGTGGATATGTGCAAGTGGTTTTTCGACAATCAGAAGGTGGAGAAAATTAAGGCTGTGCTGGAGAAATGTGAATGATATATAAAATGCTATCAAATATGTAAGGATTGATACAGGCAGGGAAGAATCTTCCCTGCCTGTCAACATGAACTAATCCAAGGAGGAACCTGCCCGTAACAGTTCAGCCTAGGACTTTGCACTTGCTGCAAAGTCCGTAAGAAAGCGTAAACTAATCCGAGAGAGAATCTGCTCCTCGCCGCACGGCGACTTTAAATGGGCAGATTCTGTAACAGTGAAGCCAAAGGCTGAACTGTTACACCTGCCCTTCTTCCTGATTCAACTTTAAACAAACAGATTCTTCCCTAAAAATTAATATTCAATTTTTGATTCTTTTAATTGTCTGCGGACATCCCTGCCGCCATACATGATACGGACAATATACACAGTGTTACTATTTTCCTTCGGCAAATAAAAAACAAGATAATTGTCTACAGGGAAAAACCTCAGTCCCTGACTGTGCCACGGTTCATCGGCATAGAGACGATAGCGCATCGGCATTTCAGCAAGGGTTCGGATTTTCTCCATAATCCTTTTGGCCTGTCCTGCTGCTGTTTCCGGCACACACAAGTTATTTGCAATATATTCATACAGGCTTCTCAAATCCCGCCTTGCGCCCGCCGTATATACAATCTTCCAGCTCATATACCGAAATCCCGCTTCATCTCCGCTTCAACAGCATCTGCCGAATAGACCCTGTCTTCCTGTATGTCCGCCATCCCTTTTTCTATTTCCAAATCAAACTGTTCCTTGGTAAGTGAACCATATGCAACCGGTACTTCCTGCGGGAGTTTCATTTCAAATGGTATACCGCGCTGAAGCACGACCTGTCTTAAAAACATCCCAACTGCATTTGACATAGGAATCCCCAGCTGTTCAAGTACCTGCTCCGCCTGCTCCTTAATTTCAGGCTCCACACGTGCGAATACATTTGATGTTCTTGCCATATCAATCGCCTCCTGCATATATCATACCCACTTTGCCTGCGAATTGCAAGCACATTGCAAGAATTACTTGTTCAGGAAATCCCAAAACCGCTTATAGTCCAGATACCCTTTCAGGTTCCCGGCATTATACTGTGTCTCCATGGCATCCTTCACAACGCTGAGCCAGTCTGACATTCCAAACAACTCATCATAGGTTTTATTGTCGAAACCATGCTGGTTTGCTCCTGCCCTTATAAAGGCAGACTGTGCGCCGGGGCATTCCCCACTTGCCGACAGATGGCTGGAATACGCAAACATATCAATATAATCACAGTCCTTTGTATCCACCTTTGACACATCCACCATGCGCTCCGTTACATTTCCGCTTTTATCCCATACCTTCACTTTATATACCGGATTTGCAGGGTCAAAGTCTTTCGGCTGGTAAACCGTAAGGGAATAGTCATTTCCGCACTTTGAGCCGATTGCCTTTCCATCCTTAGCATTTGAAATATGTAACTCAAATGTACCGCTGGGCATTTGCGTTGTCTGAACTGTGTTACTTGCCTGAGCAGCATAGTCCCTTCCTGGTGCATTTCGCTGTGCCCTTCTTGTATCATACCCCGGCACCCGGTAACCTGCTGTTTCGATTCCATTCACATTCATTTTTCAAGTCCTCCTCTGTTGTCTGTTATTTCTCCGGCGGCTTCTCTGTCGTTCAAAACCGTCCATGCCCCCTTATAATAAGTCCGGGCAAATTCTGCTGTTCTTTTACTCCGTTCCATGCACCTCCTTCTCCTGATTTCCTGATATTGGAAGACCTCCGAAGGGTTTTCCTTTTACTTATATCGACAAATACTCCGCGTATTTTCCCCAGATGAAATGAAATCCCGTTTGAATGAAACAAAATCTTTGCGGTACTCAAAAAGGGGCTTATATCAGCCCCTATGTTATCGCAGCAATGCCATGCTTCCGGTCAGTTTATTGACCTTCTTTTTCGCGCCGCAGATGGCAATCCCCAAATAATTCAGTTCCGTTTCGGAAGTATCTTGCATCTTCCGTGTAAATTCATCATAGGTTTTACACCCTTTCGCCAAATCAGAAAAGTCCACCACCGTCAAATCCGAAAACTCCGGTTCATACAGCTTCTCACGAATGGCCTTGATTACATCCGGATTTCCCTTTAAGATTGGCACCGGAAATGCAATGATTCCCAAGTGGCCGTTGCCCGTCTTATCATACACATCTGCGCCTACAACCTCGTGTTTTTGTTTCCCCAGCGTGATTCCCATGATAGCCGCTGTGTTGGCTATGATGCCAAGCGGCAGAGTTTCATCAATCACCATGACACATTTTTCATTCTGTAAATCCATTCTCTAACCTTCCTTCTTTCTTGAGGATTTATCCTCCGGTTTTTTGGAGAGTTTATCCTCCTGCTTTCCATCCCCATCTTTTTCCGAGAATATTTCACGGTAAGTCCCCGGTGCAAGTCCTATGAACTGATTAAAATAATTTGTAAAGTGGCTTTGATCCGAAAAACCTGTCCGAATTGCCGCCTCCACCGGGGGAATCCCTTCGGACAGCAATCTTTTGGCTTCATTGATACGGATTGTCTCAAGGTAACGGTACGGCGTAACCCCTTTTTCTTTTGTAAAAGCTCGCAGCAGTGTTGACTTACTGAGCCCCACGCAGCTACAGATTTGGTCTAAATAGAGGCGCTCCGTGAAATGTCTTTCCATGTATTTGCAGGCTTTTTCAATCTCCTGCCTGCAATCCGGGATACAGCTTTCAAAGGGCTGTCCGTAATTGCGGATAAGATGCTCAATCAAAAGCAGCAGGGTTTCTTCCTTCCCCAGCTCCCCCGTCCCTTTCATGACCATCTCATGAAGCAGACGCAGATTGCAGGCTGCCTCCTCATCAACGATAACATTTTCCGATAAGCCAATCAGTTCCCGCTTTCTGCCGGGAACCGATTTTTTCCCGGTGACTTCCTCCGCCAAATCAAGCATAACCTCCTTAGGAATGTTGAAGCCCCGATAGTCAAATGTCCCTTCGTCACTCTGGACACAGGCATGACTCTCCCCCGGATTGAAAAGCACGATACTGCCTTCTTCTATAGCATATTCCCTGCCCATGCAGGAAAGCACCCGCTCCCCTTTTTCCACAAAGCCTATGACATAATGCTCGTGGAAGTGGCTGGGAAAGGGCTGCACAATCCCCTCAAACCGGTATGCTTCAATCCTTAACTCGTCATCATACACCACAGTTCTTATTTCTTTCTTCATACAATACCTTCCTGTTGCCAATCGTCTGCAAATCTGGGCGCCAGCACAAATTTGTCTGTGAAAAATTGAATTTAACATAGCCATTTTATCGCTTATTGCTAACTGCGTCTTGTAAAATATCTTCATTTTTCACTTTGACTGATTCCGCTTCCTACCGATAACAGATAACTGCCCTTATGGATTTGTTCCCCTGTACATGGTATAATACACTCAAAAATCCAGCCGCTATGCGGCTGCCGCGCTTCACGCTCAAAGATTTTTTGTGCTTATAAAGCACATTATATCATGTCAGGTGAAATCAAATGCTCACTTTGTTCGCGCTTGATTTCCTGCTGACATGATATAATGTCCGCGAAGGCAATGAGCAGTGCGCAGACGGAAGATGAAAAA
>CAJUED010000063.1 GCA_910585075.1 uncultured Lachnospiraceae bacterium | reverse complement strand
AAGAGCGGGTGATGGGAATCGAACCCACGTGTCCAGCTTGGAAGGCTGGTGTTCTACCATTGAACTACACCCGCAAATCAATATTCTGTTGTATGTGCCCTTCAATCGGGGTGACAGGATTCGAACCTGCGACCTCCTGGTCCCAAACCAGGCGCTCTAGCCAAGCTGAGCCACACCCCGCTGGTTTCCTGCCGCTCACACAGCACATAGGATATTATAGGGCATGGTTCCGTTCCTGTCAACAAAAAAAGTAATTTTTTCAAAAAATAATTTTTTACAAATATTCTATCAAGCAATATTCTATCGACTACAGGCCGCCCTCTTGGCAGTTCAGCGTCCTCCCAATACAGGCGGCAGACTTACCGTCTTCCGCCGCCCATATCCATACGTCCCATAGCACCTAGAGACAGGTCTGATGCATCCACCAGCGAATCTTTATCCTGTGCCTGTCCTTCGGCTGTTGACGGTATCAGACCGCTCAGCTGTCCCCGGACACTCTCGGCCCGCAGCAGACAGAACTGTTTTAAGGTTTCACTGCCTTCCTCAAATTCTTCATAAGTGCAGAACCTGGTAGGGTCCTTTTCCACATAAGGGGCAATCATTTCTTTTACATCCGTAATCATTTTCTCAAAATATCCACTGCTGAAATATTCCTCTATCCACCGAGTAAAATATTGGTGGTACATTTCCGTATATGTTTCATCCGCAAAAATCCACGCTATCATAGGCCTTGACGCAAGGTCTCCCCCGGACACCGGACTGTCAACAGGGTAATTGACCATCTCCTCTGCATCAGCCTGATTTTCAAAACCCCCAAAGGCAAGGTTGTAATCCCAGGGTATCATGGACATCTTTCCGTCCTTTTCATACAGATAATAATTATGGATCATGGAGCCGGTATAGCTGTCAAAATTGCAGACAAAATTATGCACCACAAAATACTTTATGACTGCCTCCACATCCACAATCGTTTCAATGTCCTCCCCCTGCGAGAGCTTTCTCAGGGAGTCAATCAGCCGATCCTTGTCCCCATCCGACACTTCCGTTTTCGCATTGTCAAAAATATTTTTATAGCTGTCATGGGCATCGTCAGAGTAGATCAGGGCCACATCCGTACTGCCAAAGGCCATGGCGCCGGGATTTCCAAATTCCGGGCCCCTTCCGTTTCCCGCAGGGCGTTCCGGTCTTCCGGGTATTTCTCCTTCCTGCGGTTGTTCCGGCCTTCCGGGCATTTCTCCTTCCTGCGGTTGTTCCGGTCTTTCAGGTATTTCTCCTTCCCGCACCTTTTCAGATACTGCAGGCATTTCTATTTTTTCTCCCTGGAAGTCCCTCTCCCTGCCAAACGGCGTATCCTTCACTTCTTCCCGTGTCTTTTCCCCAGGCGGCTCAGGTTCTTTTCCTTCCTGAACCGTCCCGCTGTTTTCTCCATTCAGGCTTTGCGGAGGCTCCTTCCGGCCATCTGCTCCAAACGTCTCCGGAGGCCCTTCCCAGTCATCCATTTCAAATTTGCCGCCGTTTCCCCGGCCGCCGCCCATATCCATGCTGTCAGGCTTATAAAGATTCCCATAATCGTTCCCATAATTGCGGGCAAGAAAGCCTTCTTCCACGCCTTCCACCGCCAGATACAGTCCCCAGTCCTCGCCGTTTACCGTAATATAGACATAACTGCAAAGAGGCGCCGCCACCCCCATATCCCCCATCATCTGATAGGTCAGATAATCCTTCATGTAAGTGTTATCCTGTATGATATTGTTCAGGCTGATTTTATCCAGTCCATGATAAGTCTTGCCATTTTCATAACAGTCAAATTCCAGCTTAAAACTGTACCTGTCATTTCCATAAGCGGATACTGAGCGCAGGGAAGTATTTCCCTTTGCACGGATACCCACATTTTTATACGCTTCATTGTCTATTACCACTGCGCAGGCCGCATATTCCTCATTCTCGCATGTGTCCAGAAAACTGTCCCAGTCATCCATCACAATATCAATGGTATGAACTTTGGATGTATCAAAAAGTCTGCCCTCATATCCGGCCTGTGCCATAACGGGCACAACCCCAAACTTCCCGGCATTTACAAAAGCAGCCGTAAGAAGTAAAACCACTATAAGTATAGCGCAGCATATTCGGTCAATATATTTATGTGTTGACATGCCACCTCCCAAATCTCACCGACAAATTCCCCAAAAAATCCCAAGGAAATTTCCAGGGAATTTTCCAAGGAATTTTCCTTTTTTCAGCCCATGTACTCGCCAATATAGCTGACCAGAACGGCGCTGCTTACGCCCTCCATCTCCGCCAGCTCATTTACAAAGTCCGTATCATCCTCTTTCATTCGGATTTCCAGATTTAGCTCTACCATGCCTTTCCGGGCGGTTTTGCTTTTTACCACACAACGCTGCACCCTGCTCTTTAAAAAGCCCACTGCCTGCTGTTCACTTTCATGCCCTTCACAGGAAAGTACTACTATGTAGGGATTCAGATGGGGTTTTCGGTTTACAAACACCAGCAGTACAATCCCAATCGCAAGGCTTCCCACCACTGCAAGGGGAATCATTCCCGCCGCAAGTACAATCCCAACTGCAATAGACCAGAACAAAAACGCAATATCCAAAGGCTCTTTAATCGCTGTCCGGAAGCGCACAATCGACAAAGCTCCCACCATGCCAAGAGACAACACCACATTAGACGTAACTGCCAGAATCACCACCGTAGTAATCATGGTGAGAGCAATCAGCGTCACCCCAAAGCTTGACGAATACATTACTCCGGAAAAAGTTTTCTTATATATAAAGAAAATAAACACCCCCAGCCCAAACGCCAAAATAAGCGCCACCACCATATCCAATATACTTACACTGTTGATATTTTCCAAAAAACCTGATTTAAAAATGTCGTTAAAATTCATCCTCGTATCCTTTCTTTTCTTAAATTACGGCCACAGGCACACTGCCCAAATATGTACCGGCGCAGCAACAGCCTTTCTGACCAAATCCCTCCACAAAGGGCTTATACAAACTGCAGCCACCGTTCCCCGCAAGTCAGCTTACTTTGCCATATAACATATTTACCCATAAATCCGGCAGGCCGCATATTTGGAGAAAGCGCCGGCCCTTCTCCCCACAACCCCAACCGCATCACGAATAACATCCGGCAAAAAAGCATCCCATTTTACCTCCAGTATAATAACCGGATCCCCTGCCGGAATCGTCACACTCTCAGGCTTTAAAAACTCCGCCCGCTCCATCCCCATCCTGATATCATAGTCCAGCGTCACCCGGACATTTCCCGGCCCGTAAACAAAGGGTTCTCTGGTATAATCCACAATCGTCTTAGGCCTGAGTCCCTGCGCCTGCATCTTACTGTAAAACTCCGTCACAAGTTTATCGGAACTGCCTGCCATAAAACTACAGTCCCCGTCCAGAATCTTCTGCACCTCCTCCTTTGAAAGCACAGCACTTTCCTTACTGGTAAGATGATTGTATTTACTCTTTTTCTCCAAATGGATAGCTGAGGTATCGTTATTGTAGTAACGGATACGGAATTTTTCACGCATATTTACTCCGTCAATCTTTTCCCTGAGAGCTTTGTCCGCCAGATTGTCAAAATACAGGCTCCTGATTCCATAGGCATATATCTTAATTGCGGGCACCCCAAAAATATCGGGCAGATACAGCTCCCGGGCGTGGGAATCCGGCTTTGTCACAGCCATCAACCGCTGCCTGATAATGGCTGCGTCCATGCTGTTGATTTCATGTTTCCACTCATGCCGAAAATTTACCATCCGGTTTTCTTCCTTTCTAATTCTCTGTGCAGCCTCTTGAAAATAATATAACTCAGCAACAGTTCGGACAGGCCGTACATTTCATTCGCAAAAAATCAGGAATTTTCATAGCAGGACAATCCGTCACGCTTCGCGGGACGTCTTATTCAATTAAAACTGCTGCAAATACATTCGGAGGTTACGGTCTCTGCACCGCTGGCTTTTATATTTCCATATATTTGACCTGCCTGACTGTTGCCGTACAGGAATAGTTTATATTGGAAATTTGTTCAAGTCATGTTGAAACTGTGAAAAAAGTGTGATTTCAAACGGCAGTTCAAGCAGGTTGTCTTTCGATAATTGTGAAATCAGTATAGGAAAAAAACTGTAAATGTGTTAGACTTTTAAAATAAATAAAAAATTAAGAAAGGATTGCTTATGGAACGAAAATGGTATAAACAGGGGGATGCCCTCCTGCAGGAAATAAAGGAACTGACGCCCGGAGACGACGAGCTCATTTTCTGGTACATTGGCCAATGCGGCTATGTATACAAAAAGGAAGTAACCGTATATATCGACCCCGTATTAAACGGCCTTGAGGATGCGGACGGAAACGACATGCGCTATTATCCTGCGCCCTATGCCCCGGACAGAGCGGCGGCAGATTATGTTCTCTGTACCCACGGCCACAGAGATCACCTTGCCATAGAAACCCTCACGGGAATGGCAAAGGCCAATTCAAACACCAAATTTATTGTACCGGGGGATTGCGTGGGAGCATTGCTCCAAGCAGGAATTGACAGTTCGCGCGTTGTAGAAGCCAGCGCCAAAAAAGAAATCAATCTGCCCGGCCTTAACATATATCCCGTCCAGGCAGCCCACCCTGTTCATCAGAAAACCCCTGATGGCAAGGATACCGCCCTTTGCTATCAGCTCACCTTGGGAAACATTCGGATTTTACATTTGGGAGATACCTACTTAACCGGACAGCTTTTAGAAGATCTGCACTCCCTTGCATCACCGGACTTGTTTTTCGCCCCTATCAATGGAGGAGATTACTTCCGTACTGCCCGGAACTGCATAGGAAATCTGAATATGCCTGAGACCGCCACCCTGGCCCTTATGCTGGGAGCCGCTGTGACCATTCCCACCCATTATGATATGGTAAAAGGAAATATCGTAGATCCTCTTGATTTTGTACGGATTTTAAGGGAAATGGACAGCGCCGCCAGATGGCAGCTCCCCGCTTTAGGTGAAGGCGTGGTGTATCGCCGGGTAAAGAATATGGAATAGATACACATATAAACCTATAATTAAGGAAGGTATTCGTCAGTAAGTGTATTGGTGCAGCATACCAAGACTGATACTTCGGCACTTGCAATTGCCGGAACTATACATACCAACACAGATGTTGACAACACCTTAAGGAAAGGACTGACATTATGGAAAACAATTTTAAACAGCTTATCACAGGATTACAGCACATAGGGCTCCCCACAAATGATATGGCCGCAACTATTACTT
This sequence comes from uncultured Lachnospiraceae bacterium, assembly GCA_910585075.1. Taxonomy (GTDB): domain Bacteria; phylum Bacillota; class Clostridia; order Lachnospirales; family Lachnospiraceae; genus Suilimivivens. Next base: position 14,337 of record CAJUED010000063.1, on the reverse strand, counting down.
TTTATGAAACATTGGGATTTCGGACCGTATATCAGACCGTAAATGAAAAGGCAGACGAAAAAGTGGCCTTTTTAAGACTTGGAGACCTGACGATTGAAGCCTACGAAAACAAGCAGGCAGCGCTGGTCCATGGCGCATGGGATCACATTGCTCTAAATGTCACCGACATAGAAGCTGCATTCCGGCTGGCTAAAGAAAACAAACTGGATATTTCGGAAGAAATTCAATTCCTGCCTTTCTGGGACAACGGCGTGAAATTCTTTATCGTGATTGGCCCCAACAAAGAAAAAGTTGAATTCAACCAGTATCTGTAACAAGGCGGGGAGGAAAATCCTCCCTGCTGCATATTCTATCCATATAATTTTATAACCTCTTTTGCCTCCTCCAGCCGCCTATCAAACTGCTGATAAAAGTCTTCTCCTTCCCCTGCCGCAAAGTAATCATATGGTTTTATATAAAACTGCTTTAACAGATACATGTTCAAGTTTTTTATCACAGCGTCATTCTGCGTTTCTTTCACGATTCCCCTGGCCTCCTTCAGCACAGAATGCCAGGTTCTTATGTATGCTTCATATTTCCCGATTTCCGGTATTTCCAGCCACTTTTTTATTTTCACCTTTGTCTTATCCGGATAACTACATTCATGCACCTGCAAAAAGTAGCGGAAGTCATTTCCTTCATAAATTCGTCCCAGTGGAAACATCCTGCAAAACCCTGGCCTAAATTCATGTATGGTGCACCTTCCCTCTCCGCTCAAAAAAGCACAGCATTCCTTTTCGGGCTGCATCCTTAGATTTGGCTGAATGATACCGTCCACCACATTAAGCTCAATCGCATCCTGCATCAAATCCTCAAAAGAAATGCCCAGCCCCCTTTCCAACTGATAGATGTCAAAGGGATCCAAAATGATGGAATTTCCCATTCCCTGACAGCAGCTGGAGCAGCCTGCACATTCATGACACCCTAACCTTGCCATGTCATTTGCAGTGTAAAGCTTTCCATCTGATATCTCTTTTAAGTCAATCTCCCGTTCCATTCTTTTTCACTGCCCTCCATGATTTTAATTTGTTTTCTTCATATTATATAATCGGCTGCCATAGGGACTTGTTAACAGCATCTATGCTTCATCTTCCGGTTCCTTATAAACAACCGGATACTTTTCGATTAACGGCTTGTACATAAAGCAGCTTTCCAGGTGGTCATTAATCATACCGCAGGCCTGCAAATGAGCATACACCGTCACCGAACCCAGATACTTAAAGCCTCTCTTTTTCAAGTCCTTGCTGATTATATCTGACAGACGGTTTTTGGCAACGGCCCGCCCCTCCTTGTGCCCTTTGTACAAAATTGTCTTATAATCCGAAAAACCCCAGAGGTACTTGTCAAAGGAACCAAACTCCTGAATAATCTTTATGTATTGCTTTGCATTGTTAATGATGGCCTCGATCTTCCTGCGGGAGCGGATCATGCCCGGCTCCTCTATGATTTCCTGCACCTTTTCCTCATCATATGCGGCAATTTTCTCGTATTCGAAATTATCAAAACATTTTCTGAAAATTTCCCTTTTTTTCAACATAAGGCTCCAGCTTAAACCGCACTGCATTGCTTCCAGCATCAGAAATTCAAACTGCTTCCTGTCGTCGTGTACCGGGATTCCCCATTCCTCGTCGTGGTATTTTTGATTGATGCCGTTATCGCAGCACCAGGGGCATCTTGTTTTTTCTTCCATGTTTCCTCGTTTCCGTGCTATCGTCGCACATATATTGGAGTTGTACATAATTTATTTCATTATACAGCATTTTTCTACATTTAAAAACCGACGATTAAGTTGATTTTACATCTTTCATTACCGAATTATCTATTGTTTTCAAGTACCAAACAATAAACAGTCCAATTATTGTTTATATTCCCTGTATTTATTAAAATATTCTAAAAAAACAATTAATTTTTCTTGTAATCTGTATACTACTTTGATATAGTAAATTAATAGTTGATAAAAAATCAAAGGAGGATTTTTTTAATGAAAATGAAAAAAGTATTAGCACTTGCGTTAGCTGGCACCATGCTGGCATCTATGTCGATGGTAGCGTCTGCAGCAGCCCCAATGACCCCCAGTCAACTTCTTGATAAGCTCCAGACAGAATATCCAGATATGGGTATTGTTGGTGTTGGAGAGCCTTTTGAGAGTGAATATGCATGGTATTATGATGTTTATACTGAATCAGGGGAGAACCGTGAATATTTCTTCTGGAAGGGAACAGGATCCTGTTCTTCCGGCGCACAAAGCTCGAAGTCCGAAAATGAATTAAAGGCCGAAGCTGAAGCAAGAGCTGAGGCTCGCGCTGCTGAAGCAATCGGCATCCCACTCACCACAATCTATGCTGCAAACGCTGACGGCAAGGAAATTGGCGAGTACATCAGCAACTCTGTTTGCAAAGTAGCTGGTATTAACGAAGTTACACCTGTTGCTCAGGGCGGAAATGTTATCGTTGATGGCGAACAGACCAACATCACATTCACAATTGACAAGCCTTATTACGCTTATGTTGAACCCGCTCAGGCACAGGCTGCTGCTGTAGGCGGCAAGGCTATCAACGTTGTAGACGTTAAGGCTCCTGTTCGTTTCAGCAATGCAGAAGTTAACTTCTTCACACCTGGCGTTACCGCTGACAAGAACATCCAGATCTTCCAGTATGTTGACGGTACATGGGCAAGCGTTGAAGTTAAAGAAGTAAGAGAAGACCATGTTGTTGCTAACTTGACAGGCCTTGGCGTATTTGTATTTGTGGAAGTGCAATAAATTATTAGCTTTTATAGACCACTCATCAAAAATGCATCGGCTCTACCGATGCATTTTTATTTCTCCAAATATCCATATAGGCAAGGTCATTTCCCTGTACTTTTCAAATCCTTCCATAAATTAATTGACAACTAATTATCAATTTGCTATTTTAAATATTTTTGTATTAATATTGGAAAAAAATGAAAAATATCGTATTTTTTTCTTGTATTATAAGTCCCACTTTGGTATAGTATATAAGGACTTTATAAATTATTAAAAGGAGGTTTTTTCTATGAACATGAAAAAAGTATTGGCACTTGCTTTGGCTGGCACTATTGTAGCGTCTATGTCAATTATGGCAACTGCTGCGGAAGGTTCTTCCAGCGTAAGCTCTAACGGTGCAAGCGTAAGCTCTAATTCAGCTTCAGGCGGTGGCGGCGGAAGCCAGTCTTCTGATTCTGATGCTAAAGCTGAAGAAAGAGCTGAAGCTCTTGCTGCTGAGGCAATCGGTATTCCTCTTAGCACACTCTATGCTGCAAGCGCTGAAGGTAAAGAGATTGGTGAGTATATCAGCAATTCTGTTTACAAGGTAGCTGGTCTTGATGATGTTACACCTGTTGCTCAGGGTGGAAATGTTATCATTGATGGTGTACAGACCAACATCACATTCTCAATTGACAAACCGCACTTTGCTTTCATCGCATCTGCAAAGGCACAGGCTGCAGCTGTAGGTGGCAGAGCTATTAATGTTGTTAACGTTAAAGCACCTGTTCGTTTCAGCAATGCAGAAGTTAATTTCTACACACCTGGTGTTACTGCTGACCAGAACATTCAGATTTTCCAGTATGCTGGCGGCGCATGGGTAAGTGTTGATGTTAAGGAAGTTAGAGCAGATCATGTTGTTGCTAACCTGACAGCTCCTGGCGTACTTGTATTCGTAGACGTACAGTAATTACATTTTCTAAAATCAAATTTTTGAAAATGTTATAAGCAGATTCTTTGAATTGCTTAAGATAAAAAATGCACCGGCATGCATATACCGATGCATTTTTTATATCAATTATAATCAGTCGGAACGCTCTCCTCTGTTTTATCGGATAAAGTATATCTGTATCTGTCCCGTCAACTTTGAAAATTTCAAAATCTGATAAATATCCTGTGACTATCGCTCTGCTTTCTGCCGGATAATACCTTCCCCAGCTCCCATCAATATAAACACAATCGGTGTGCATACAATTTGCTGATAACAGAAAAAGTTATGCCCCATGTAGCAAAGGATACAAATTCCAATTGCAAGAAGTTCCGGATATCTGCCTGCTCTTTTCATAAAACGTAAAACGGCTGAAATAAAAATCCCCGCATATGCCGTTCCTCCCAGTATCCCCACGTTTACAAACGCATTCAGCCATTCATTATGGGCACAGGTAAGCGCCACACTTTCTCCCCATTTCTGTGCCAGTTCTTCACTGTAAAAATTCTTAATGTATAAAGAAAAGCCATCTGGTCCACACCCTGCTATTTTTCGAACAGGGGAGCCCTTAAAAAATGAATCCACAGCGGCAATCCACGATAGTCCACGATTATTCCCCCATTCCTTGTTAAATAGGAGATAATTGTTATTACTTCTTATATTCTCAGGAAGTTTCCCTGTTGTATTCAGATAAATATAAATAACTGTAAAGAGGACTGCTGTAAGCGACAAAATAAGTACTATCACGCGAATCACTTTTATTTTAGAAATATCAATATGTTTAAATTTTTCCAGCAGCCAGAAACCCAAATAAGCAATAACAGCAACTGCTAAAAGAATCCAGACACAATTACTTTGAGAACAAAAAACAAAAAAAGGATCAAGCGGCACTGCTCTTGTTGGAAACATCAATTGGCAGATACCAATAAACTTAAAACTGAAAAAACATATTATCAAAACTTCAAGAAATCGTTTCCACCTTTTATTTGACTCCAAAGACACCCAGAACAATACAAACAGCAATATGCCTAATGCAGCAAAGATACTGTCGGAATTTTGCGTTACGGTCGTCATAAAACCAACCATGGTGAAAATCCCTGTTAAAATATGTACAAGCATGTTGTCATAAAACCAAAAGGCAAACACACCGATTGGAAATAGAAGTACCACATAGCTTGAATACCATGTTGCCTGCCCAATCGTCGTCAAAAAATTAATAACATATTGTTCCTCTAATCCCTGATACAGCTTGAGGGGATCGATTCGAAAGCGCATAAGGACAGCAAGTAAAAACACCAGAAATGCCGCACCAAGATAACAAACAATGGCTGAACTGTCCCACTTCCAATAACGTGAAACGAAATAGTAAATAAGCACAAAACAAACCTGCGCAACCACCCCCATGTGCCATCCGTCAGTCCCCCAGATTACCAGGCTTTTATATGGAGAAAGCAATGTTGAAACCAGAACAATAATTGTATATAAAATTACAAACTTATCAATAACAGATAACCGCCCATTTTGTAAATACGCTCTTATTTTGTAAGTTTCATGTTTTCTGATGGAGGTAGTTAAATAAAAAACAGCATTTCCAACTAAAAGAATTCCTGATCCTAGAGTTAAAATTGAAAAAAAATTCCATTTTGCATTTCCTATATTATAATATTTATTCTGGAAATAAAAAGGATAAATCACCAACAACAAAAATACATACCCGGAGGTGATTTCTTCTGCCATCTTTCGATAAGTTTGATTGGCATTACTTTTTTTCGTATCTGTATTTTTTTCCATAATTATATTTGCCTCCCACTGCTTGCCTTTTTAAGTCCTGCTTTTCCTTTTCTTCCAACGCTATCAATGTTTTATCGTAATCAAACATACAGACTTTCTCGCCATCCTTATATATTATGAAAGTTTAATTCTGCATTGTCAACCAATACACCGAATTTGTTCTTCTTTGCTTTTTAAATTAGCAAAAGCATCTCCACTTCCCATCCTAAAAGTTCTTTTTTACACTCTCAAACCAAAATTATTGCCAGAAAAATCCCATCAATTATATTTAACCAATGAATTGACACCCCGGGGATTTTCAACATATAATCTTAACAGACATCAAAATTTTACATATTACATTTATGCCGATAATATCAAACGCCGCCACACTCCGTGCGTCGGCTTATTGAATCCAACGGCGCCAGAAAGGATTTTATTATGCCAAAGATTACACCTTTTCAAAGCATCAGGCCAAAGCCGGAACTTGCAAACCGGATAGCCGCCCTGCCTTATGACGTTTACAATCGCAGGGAAGCCTCAATAGAAGTGAAAAGAGAGCCTCTTTCCTTTTTAAAAATTGACAGAGCCGAAACCCAGTTCCCTGATGAAACAGACACCTATGACTCCAAAGTATATGCAAAGGCCAAAGAACTGCTGGACGGGATGATTGCAGACGGAGCCTTTATCACGGAGGATTCTCCCTGCTATTACATTTATGAACTCACCATGGACGGACGCTCTCAAACCGGAATCGTCGCCTGTTCTTCCATAGATGATTATCAGAACGGATTGATTAAAAAGCATGAAAACACCCGGGAGGAAAAGGAGCTTGACCGCATCCGCCACGTTGACACTACGGACGCTCATACCGGACCGATTTTTCTGGTATATCGTGCCAAACAGGAAATCAATGAAATAGTAAATGCCGCTAAAGGCGAACTGCCCCTTTATGATTTCACGTCCCCGGACGGAATCACTCACAGGGTATGGAAAATTTCAGATACGCAGGTTATCGCAGCGCTGGAATCTCTGTTCACCGCTCTGCCCTGTACCTACATAGCCGACGGTCATCACCGCTGTGCCTCTGCGGTAAAGGTAGGGGTAAAAAGGCGCGGGGAACATCCTGACTACACAGGCGATGAAGAATTTAACCGGTTTCTTTCCGTACTTTTTCCGGACGACCAGCTTTACATTATGCCTTACAACAGAGTAGTGAAAGATTTAAACGGTTTATCGAAGGAGACTTTTTTAACGAAAATAGAGGAAGCGGGTTTTACGGTAGAATATACGGGCGACAGGCAGGTTTCTCCCTGTAAAAAGGGGACTTTTGGCATGTACCTTCCTGATGGCTGGTATCTGCTTACCGCTCCTTTTTCCATGCTTTCTCCTGACCCGGTTAAGGGGCTGGATGTTTCCATTTTGCAGGACAATCTGTTGCAGCCAATTTTAAATGTCCAGGATCCCAGAATCGATAAGCGCATTGATTTTGTGGGAGGTATCCGCGGACTGGATGAGTTGGAGCGCAGAGTAAAAAGCGATATGGCGGTAGCTTTTTCCATGTACGCCACATCCATTTCGGAACTGCTGGAAGTGGCCGACGCGGGACTGCTCATGCCTCCTAAATCCACCTGGTTCGAGCCCAAGCTGCGCAGCGGGCTGTTTATTCATAAATTGTCTTAAATACCAGCATAGACAAACTTCAAAATGCTGCTGCATCGGCAACGGTTTTATAAAAAATACAAATCTGTTTTGTCTGATTTGGCATTTTTCGAAATCTCATCTGATTTAATTACACTGGCATGGATGGGAGCAGACTATCATCGTCCTCTCCCATTCATCCGGTGATTCTTCAGTGTCCGTTTGAAAATTCTTTTTCCGGATGCGTATCACAATTTGCAGGAAATTTACGCAATCTGAAAGAATGAAGCGCACTGTATTGGCCGAATGCGGCGTCATATTTACGCTTTAAACAAAGTCCCAACCTCTTTCCCTTCAAGTATCCTGCTGATATTCACCACATCATCCCCATTGGCAATCACCATATCAACCCCTATCTCACCTGCAATCTTAGCCGCCGCAATTTTAGTTGACATGCCTCCTGTGCCAAAGGATGTGGCCGCCCCCTTTGCCATGGAAAGCAAATTCTCGTCTATCTTTTCCACACAGCTTATAAACTCAGCTTTTTCGTTATTTCTCGGGTCGTCCGTATAAAGACCGTCTATGTCAGACAAAAGAATCAGCATATCCGCCTGCACCATCTGGGCAACGGTGGCGGAGAGGGTGTCATTGTCGCCAAAGTTCTCATCCTGAATCTGGTCTGTGGAAACCGTATCGTTTTCATTTACAATGGGAATGACCCCCATGCCCAGCAGCTCCAGAAAGGTGTTTTCCGCATTTTCCCTGCTGATTTCGTTGGTCATGGTCCGCTTGGTAATTAAAATCTGGGCAATAGTCTGATTGTATTCCGCAAAAAGCTTCTGGTAAATCATCATCAGCCTTGCCTGCCCTACCGCAGCGCATGCCTGCTTTTCGGAAATAGAGCGGGGCCTTCCCTTAATCCCAAGCGCTTTTCTGCCTGCTCCAATGGCCCCTGAAGATACCAGCACTATCTCCTTGTTCTGATTCCTGATATCCGTCAGAACCCTTGCCAGCTTTTCCATCTTAATCAAATTCAGATGCCCCGTGTCCATATGGGTAATGGTGGAGGTGCCAATCTTCACCACAATCCTTTTTTTATCCTTTAAAAAATCTCTGTTCATTTGTCATTGTTTCCTTTCTCCAATTTTGTACATCCTCAAAGACGCCCCACAAGCCCCTTGCCTATCATAGCATGTCCAGGCTGATTTGCAATGGGAAAAAGCAAACTCTTATGGTGAGGTCTCAAGAGACATATTCTCTAAAAACAGCTCTCTGAAATCTGCATCCTCTGCCAATTCCACATGCACAATCTCTCCACTTGCCTTTTCCATACTCCTCAAACTTTTTTCCGAAAGAAGTGCCATGGCAGCGCCTGTGCCGGCCAGATTCCCGGCCTGCACAAATTTTTCCCGGGAAATATCCGGGAAAAGCCCGATTGCAATTCCGCTTTCAATTCCTATATAACAGCCAAAAGCACCGGCCAAATATAGCTTGTCGAGCTGTCCTGCTTTTATTTGGGCCTTCTTTAACAAAATTTCCATTCCAGAACGTATAGCGCTCGCCGAAAGCTGCAGTTGCCGTATATCATCCGCTTCCAGATAAACCGGAGCTCCGTCATCCGTCAAGAGAAATCGATGCTTTCCGTCCTTTTCTTCAATACGCCGGCAGATTTTTCCGGAAATACCGGCAGCCTTTGCCTCTCCCCGGCTTCTCATATACCCGGTTGAATCTATCACCCCCACCTTACTGAGCAGTGCCACTGCGGCTATCAGACCTGAGCCGCATATTCCCGTTGCCCTGCCGCCGCCAATCACTCTGCATACAATATCCTGCATGGGAAATCCGCCATTTAAAGATATCAAATCAATTGCCCCTTTGGCAGCCCGCATTCCCTGACTGATGGCTCCGCCCTCCAGAGCAGGCCCTGCTGCCGCGGAACAGGCATATTTTTCTCCATTGCATTCCAGAATAATTTCCCCGTTAGTGCCAATATCCACCGCCATAATTCGGGGACTCCGCTCCGCCGCACTCACATACCCGTAAACCGCCAGCGCATCCGCTCCCACATAACCTCCGATTGGCGGCAGTATAATGATATGCGCATTTTGCAAAAACCGAAACCCCAGCTCTTTTCCTTCTATATTAATAGTCCTCTGGTAGTCAGGGATAAAAGGAGCTTTTGCCAATTTTACAGGCTTTATGCCCAGCAAAATTTCGCACATGGCCGTATTGCCCACAATTGTTACTTTCTTTACACCCGGCAATCCTGTTTTCCCATTTTCCTCCTTTTCTCCTCTCCCAACGGACGCATTTTCTACATCCGCTGTCTGTCCCTCGCACACTCCAGGCGTATTTTTCTCCCCATTCTCCTGCTCCGCATGTTCGCGCCATCTCAGGTGAGTGCGCTCAACCATCTGCAATGCCATCTCATCCAGCCTTTCCAGCAGAAGCCTTCGCATCCTTTGAAGTCCGTCCTGCCTTTCCATCGCTACCTGAATCCTGCTTATCACATCCGCTCCAAAGACAGCCTGGGGATTTGCACCTGTCTCCACATCCAAAAGGCTTCCGTCTTCCAAATTCCAGAGCATTCCCGCCACTGTGGTGGTTCCCACATCAAAGGAAATACCCACTCCCTTTTCCGGTTCTATTTGAAACCTCTCAGGGAACTGTATTTTCACCTGTTTATTTGTGTTTAATTTTTGAAAAATTCCGCATCCGTTACAGCTCGCACGTCTGCACCCCGGACACCTGTTTTTAAAGTCTGACATCTTTCACTCCATTACAGTTACGACTGTTATCCATTTCACTTTAGAATATCACAAAGTCCTTGCTTTTTTCATCACATTTCTCTATTATTTTATCATATCGGTCAATATCCCTTGCCGCAAGCAACAGGGTATGGCTAATTTACACTCAATTGGCAGACGTAGAAGCTGCGGCCAATCCGTACTCAATTAGCAGGCGTAAAAAATGCGCCTAATCCGTACTCAATTGGCAGGCATAAAAAATGCGCCTAATCTGTACTCAATTGGCAGGCGTAAAAAATACGGCTAATCTGCTGACAATTGACGAACATGGAGGATTCATATGTGGACAGCGGATAATTGGAAAGAATATGAAGTTATAGACACCTCTGAAGGCGAGAAATTGGAACGCTGGGGCAGATACATTCTTTTGCGCCCCGACCCTCAGGTCATTTGGAATACGCCCAGAAGTACAAAGGAATGGAGCAAATTAAACGGACACTATCACCGCAGCTCTAAAGGTGGCGGTGAATGGGAATTTTTTGATTTGCCACAGGAGTGGAGCATCCATTACAGAGAGCTTACCTTCCGCCTGAAGCCTTTCAGTTTCAAGCACACCGGCCTTTTCCCTGAACAGGCTGTAAACTGGGACTGGATTGACGGCATTATCCGGAAAGCAGACCGGCCTGTCAAGGTCCTTAACTTATTTGCCTACACAGGCGGCGCCACTTTAGCTGCGGCGAAGGCCGGGGCAAGCGTCACCCACGTGGACGCCTCCAAAGGCATGGTCACATGGGCAAAGGAAAACGCCGCCGCCTCAGGTCTTGGAGACGCTCCCATCCGGTGGCTGGTGGATGATTGCGTGAAATTTGTGGAAAGGGAAATACGCCGTGGCAACACCTATGACGGCATTATCATGGACCCGCCCTCCTATGGAAGGGGCCCAAAAGGGGAAATCTGGAAAATGGAAGAAAGCATTTATCCTTTTATGGAATTAACCACGAAATTGCTGCATAAAAATTCCCTTTTCTTCCTTATTAATTCCTATACCACCGGCTTGCAGCCTGCCGTACTCACCTATCTGCTCAGTACCACGGTTGCAAAAAAATTCGGCGGACAGGTGACTTCCTCTGAAATCGGCCTGCCTGTAACAGGAAGCGGATTGATACTCCCTTGCGGGGCCAGCGGCCGTTGGGTACACTCATAAAGGCCCATCACGAAGCGATTTAGGATGGCCGGATACGCGTAACTGTGAAGCCGAAGGCTGAACTGTTGTATCATGTTCTCACAAAATGCGCATTTCTGACCGTAAAGAGTAATCAAGCTGTGTAACACCGTTCAGACAGGGATTTCCACTTGCTGCAAAGTCCGTAAAAATTAAATAGGAAATTTTCTTCCCATGGTGTATAATATTGAAGTGTACAGCGCTATGTATGTAATACTATACATGCAATACTATGTATGCAATACTATGTATACAATATTACGTGTACAATAACAGAAAAGTAATTAAAGGAGTAAAGAAATATGTCAAAAATTATTTTAACCGGCGACAGGCCCACAGGCCGTCTTCATGTAGGTCACTATGCAGGTTCCTTGAGAGGCCGGGTAGCCCTGCAGAATTCCGGTATCTACGATAAAATTTTTATTATGATTGCCGATGCACAGGCTCTTACGGACAATGCGGAGCAGCCTGAAAAGGTGCGCCAGAATATTATTGAGGTTGCCCTTGATTACTTATCCTGCGGTCTTGACCCGGAAAAATCCACTCTGCTCATCCAGTCCCAGATTCCTGAGCTCTGTGAATTATCTTTTTACTATATGAATCTTGTAACAGTCTCCAGGCTCCAGAGGAATCCTACTGTTAAATCTGAGATTCAAATGCGTAATTTTGAGGCCAGCATACCGGTAGGCTTCTTTACCTACCCTATCAGCCAGGCAGCCGACATCACCGCCTTCAAGGCAACCACCGTTCCGGTAGGCGAAGACCAGCTGCCCATGTTAGAGCAGACCAAGGAAATTGTGCGCAAATTCAATTCCATCTATGGGGATACTCTGGTGGAACCGGAGGTTCTGCTTCCTGACAACAAAGCCTGTCTCCGTCTCCCGGGTATTGATGGCAAGGCTAAAATGAGCAAATCCTTAAACAATTGTATTTATCTTTCTGACACGGAAGAAGAAGTACGCAAAAAGGTAATGTCCATGTTCACAGATCCTAACCATCTCCAGGTTTCCGACCCGGGCCAGGTGGAAGGCAACCCTGTATTTATCTATTTGGATGCTTATTGTAAGGATGAAATGTTTGCGGAATATCTTCCCGATTATGCAAATTTAGAGGAATTAAAAGCGCACTATACCAAAGGCGGCCTTGGAGATGTGAAGGTAAAGAAGTTTTTAAACAATGTACTTCAGGAAGTGCTCTCTCCCATCCGTCTTAAGAGGAAGGAATGGGAAAAGGATATCCCGGCTGTTTATGAGATTTTAAGGCGCGGCAGTCTTGAAGCCAGAGAGGTCGCTTCTCAAACTTTATCCGACGTGAAAAATTCCATGAAAATCAACTACTTTGACGACCAGGCGCTGATTGCTAAGCAGGCGGAGAAATATGCACAATAGCATTCGGAAACAGGCAGCCTTACGGCCGGATGGCCGCCAGGACCACTTCAGCCTTTGGCCCTGCTATTATGGCGGCCAGCATCGGTTACCTGAAAACATTAATTAGAAATTTGTAGCAAGACCAGGCAAACAGGAGTATCCATGAAAGCTTACCAGATAAAAGACGTGAAAAATTTTATGAGTAAATTACTGGGCACCGATACCTTTGATTCTTTTCTGTTGGCAGAAGCTTCCATTACCACCTACAACACTTTCGTGATTGACGGTCATATTGAGAAGGGCTTTTTTACAGGGGATGTCAATGATGATAATCTGCTGCCCCCCTACGAATTTTCCCAGTGGGGCAATATGCGGCATATATGCTTTGACTTAATCAAGGGAAAACGCACCCCGGTAGGCTTCAAGCTGGTACTCCATTTAAAACCGGAACGAATCGGCGAGATATTGGAAAAAGGTGACGCGGCCGTCACCTTATCCGATATTAAAGCATTTGTCCTGAACATAAAATACGATGGCAGTGCGCTCACCTGCATCACTGCCACCGCTTTTCATACTTTTCTTCCTGATAAAACACCGGATAAGCTGTGGGATGATTTTATTTCCCATTTTTTAACGAGTAAAGAAATTTCTTTTGAGGAAGCCTGAAATCACCCGGCGGTATCCACCGCCGCCCCCTTCATATCTTCCTCAAGAAGTTTCATTTCCTCCATTATTTTTTTGATTTCCTTCTGAACGTCGTCCATAATGTTGTCCGCGTCCAAAATTGTAGTCATGTCTTCCGAGATTTCTTCTATGAATTCTTCTTTCTTTTCCTTTTCTTCTTTCCGCTTTTCGATTAATTCTTCCTGTTCTTCTTCCTTCTCCGCCTTTTCTTCCGCAGCCTCTTTCTTTTCTTCCATTTCCTCGTCAATGTGGTCTTTGGCTTCGTCATAGAGCATTCCGATGATTTCCTGGCTGGCTGCTTCTAACACCTCGTCCGCACTCTTTGCCGCTTTCACCATTGGATCGTGTTTTAACCGTTCCAGCTTGGCGGACTTGATCGCGTCACTTTCCTGGGTCACTCCCTTCTGGGCTGCTTCATAGGTCTTCTTATATTCGGAAGCGGATTTATACAGATCAAGGGAATGCTGCTGATACTCCGTAGGCCCTCCCGCCTCCGCAATCTCCGCAAGCCGTGCCTGTTCTTCCTTCGTAAGAGGCTTTTTATCCGCCTGCTTCTCCAAAAGCCTTAAATCCTGTTCTTCCTGAGAGTCCTCCGTAAGACCATGAGCCTCCCGAAGGGACGCCCGCTCCTCGTTAATCCATTTCAGCATAGAGCCGCTCTCCTTCATGGTCTCCTCATGCTCTCTTATCTTCATGCGCCTCTCATCAAGAGACTCATCTAACTTTCTGTCCCCTGACCAGGCATCCGTCACAATTTTCATTGCCTGTTTTCTTGCCTGCTGTTTCTTCTGGGTAATCGGGTCAAAAGCTTTGTTCATGTCCCCTGCAAAAATATTTGCCCGGTTGTTCTTTTCGTTTGTGCCATGCCTTCTGCTTTGCATGTCCTCGCCCATAAAAATTGATTTGTTCTGTACTCTCATAGTTCCTTCTACCTCCGTCATAGGGATAATCCTTTATCCCGGATTTTGCGTTCCACATCGAAACCCGCGTATTACTTTGTATATTATATCGGCTTTTTTGCGGTAGAAAACAGCTTTAATCCTCCAAATGTAACGAATCACCTCAAATCTGAATTATAAATCTCCTTTTATAATAACTGGGTCGATTGTAAACTAACTTTCCCGTTTTGTAACCGAGTTTCACATTTTGTAAGC
>CAJUED010000062.1 GCA_910585075.1 uncultured Lachnospiraceae bacterium | reverse complement strand
CCTTATAATATTCCAGATTCTCTACCATGCCGGTTACACCTCCCCATTTTCCTCCATACTGACAAATGCCCCTTGCTCCGTAAGCTGTCTTATTGTATCAAACGCCGCCTCGCTCTGCAAGCCGACTTATTGGATAACTTCTTCGAGGCTCAGACTGAAATCTCTGTCCCTCTGCGCCACTTCATTTCCGAATCGCCTCTGCACAGAAACAGGCTCTTTTTTCCAAGAAAAGGCTTCATATTTTTATCCACCTCAGTTTTATCCCGAACCGGTAATTTTTCATCGGCAAGCACCAGAATCAGCTTTGATCTTGCATGAAAAAGTTTTAGTCCCGCCGACAGGGCATCCAGAGATTTTTCCTCCTCTGACACCACATAATCCTCAAAGCATCTGCTCGTCTGTAAAAAAGAAATGGGAATCACGCGATTTTCCATATCACTGTCACTTTTCCAGTACAAAAGATTCAGGCGCACATTGCGAAACACCTCGCTGTGAGAGCGCAAAGTGGCCGCTACATCCGCCGCCATACTCCTGACATAGTCAGGCGAAAGGGCACAGTCTATCACCAGCGTCATCTCCAGTATGCCCCCGGAATAATTTCCCGGCACATGCAATACCCGTTCCACCGCGTTATTAAGGCCCATCTTTAATAGAAGCTCCACTTTATTGCCCCTCCATTTTCCCTCAATCTGTTTCTTCCATCATCCCGTACATCCGTATTTTATCCTCTGCATCCGTCCGGCTTATCTGAAACTTTTCTGACAGATGTGTTATGATGTTGTCCTTTTCCATATGAAATTCATGACAGAGACTGATATAGTTTTCCATCTGTTTTTCTATCTGCTTTTCTATCCGTTTTTCTATCTGTTTCTCTGCCTCTTTCAACAACTGTTCCTTCTGCTCCTTCCGTTCCTTCTCCGCCTTTTGCTCTGCTGCTCTTACTTTCTGCTCCGCTATTTCTACCTTTCGTTCCATTTCTTCCAGTCTTCGTTCTGCTTCTTCTGCCTTTTTCTGCGCTGCCTTTCTCTGTCTGCGTTCTTCCTGAATATCCATCTTTTCCATATTTTCAAACAAATACCCCATATCCCTGTCCTCCACTTTTTTCACGCATTCTACCGCTTCGTCCACAGGCATATTCATTTTCATACAAAGGCTCCAGATGGTGGTTGCAATGATATCAAGCACATGTACAGGCGCTTTAGACACAATCTCACTTATTTTATCCTGTTCGCTTTGCAGGAAAAGCGCCATATCCTCTGCGGTCTGTACTTTGTTAATCATCATGAGCAGAGACATTTCATCTTCCCGTTCAAGAAGCTCCTCATTAGAATAGTCATGAATCCTGACTACCTGGTAGGTAAAGTCCGGCACATGCTCCCCAAATATCTCCCTTAACATAATCCTGTCCCGCAGCCGCAAATCCGCGGTCCAGTTTTCACTCCCCTCATAATATACAATTGGAAGAATCGCCGGGTATTTAAAACCTTTCGTTCTGGTTATGCCTTTTGTCTGCTTTTCCGCTTCTCTTGCGTACTCGTTCCAGATGCAAACCATGTAACGCAGAAGCTGCATGGATATGTTATAGTCCACTTCACTTTTATGCTCTATCAGTGATACAAGATATATCTGAGATTCTGCTCCTTCTCCCCGCAATCGTATCTTTTTCACCGTATCCGTCTCAAAAGAAATTCCCAGATAAGCCTGATACCGTTCCGTAACATCCTCAATATCCTCCGGTTTTACATCCTTCAAAATTGGAATGTCAAGGTTATCCCGTAAAACTCTGTTCCTGGCATAACAGTCCAACCCAGGACTTTGCACTTGCTGCAAAGTCCGTAAGAATGCATAAACCACGCCAAGAGAGAATCTGCCCCTCGCCGTAGGCGATTTTTAATGGGCAGATTCTGTAACAGTGAAGCCAACGGCTGAGCTGTTACATACCAGCATGGGATCTTTAAAGATAGTACGGCTGTTTGCATCCCGCACCTGTCCCTTTGCTATCTGAACATTTTTTGCCTGACGCCGATGCCTGTCAGCTGCTGTTTTTCTTTTCTTCAATTTGTCGCTCCTCCTTTGTCTGATAAGTACATATACCCGCATGTACCATACTGTTGCCTATTCTGTAAATGCATATAGGTTACAAACACTGACAGCATACCCTGTCAGACATAAAGGAACGTCCCTTCGCCGCCTGCACACTTACAAAATATGAAATTGTGTTGAAATTACGGCGAAAAGCCTGAAATTTGATATCCCGGATAAAAATCTCTCCGGAACAGCCACACCGGAAACGCTCGGAATGAGCTGTGTGGAACTCATCAACTGATAGGTATAAGATAACATGAACCGGAAACTCATGCAAGAAAAATTTATCACTGTTACGGAATCTGCCCGTTTAAAGTGCCTCTGCTCCGCTTCAGTCCGTACTAAGGAAGCATCTCTCTGAGATATGTCCACCGGACGTTTGGCACCCTACGGCGAGGGGCAGATTCCCTGCTGCTTCGTTTACCTGATTTGCCCACGCCGGTATTCCCAATACACCAAGGGCGCCAGAATCACAGTAAGGACACCGTAAAGCGCCAGCAAAACCGGTATTGCTCCGGTTACCCTTCCCCCCAATGTATACAAACTGAAATAATTCAGCGCATTTCCCACCTGCAGCAGCTGGTCCGGCAGAAGATACAGAATTTTGCTCACAGCAGCACTGTTGATGTTGGCAAGAAACGAAGGAATAAAGATAAGAATAAAAGGGATCATCACCGCCATGACAGTTGACCTTGTTTTTGCGGATACCAGCATGCTTAAAAATGAGATAAAAAGGCAGCCAATATAACCACCGGCCACGATCAAAAGATATTTCTGCCACACCGTTATGTTATAAAAGCACTTCCACCCGCTTGTATCAGCCTGAACAGGACAGCCGGCCCCATCCGCTCCAAGATACAGCAGCGTAATTGCCGTATACAGCAAAACAGCCGCCCAGTAAATCGCCGTCACAATCCAAAATCCGGCCTTAATTTTAGAAGCCACCGCCTTATTTCTTCCATATAAAGAGGAAAAGAATATGGCGTCCGCTTTCCATACAAACTCCCCTGAAAAAATCCCTGCCACAAGATAACCCAAAATCAACATGGTAATCATAACGATTGTCGGCGCAAATTCAAAAAGCCTCGTCCATCCCATCATATAATCATAGTAAAAGGGCGTCTCAAGTCTTTCATACTGTTTCAGCAAATATTCCTTTTCCGGCTGGGAAAATGTCTCCCCCGTATCCTCATCCAGCCATTCCTTCATCAGCGCCGTCCTGTTTACATAAAATTCCGGGGCGTCTTTTTCCTCCAAATCATCCGCCCTATAATAATCATACTCCCTGAAATGGCTGGCATAGGAATAATTCAAGAGATTCCTGATCTCACGAATTCCCTGCCCCCGGCTGTAGGCAATCTCCTGCTGGCGCGGTTCCTCCGACAAAGCCTCCTTAGAATATCTGATTCTTTTGTTTTCCGCAATCACCTGACATATCTTTTCTTCATCCAGATAACCGGCCCACTCCTTCTGTGCGTCCCGCAGCTTTGAAACTGCTGCCGGACCAAACCTTTTGTCTCCGTTTCCGTCCACATAGTAAACATGAGTGGCGAAATAACAGGTGACACCCATCAAAATAAGGAGCAGCAAAAGCGCCGTCTTACCTCCTGTTTTTGAAAACACCTTTTTTACTTCATATTGAAACATCTTCTTCACCTGTCCCTTCCCCAAAATAGTGTAAAAACACATCCTCCAAAGTGGCTGCTTCGGCCTTTGCCCCTTCACAGGGCTTTTGTGGGGATAAAATTCTCAAATTGATTTCCCCGCCCGGCATAGCTTTCATGTTTGCCACTTTATAAGCCCTTCTGTAGCCTTCCGCCTCTTTCCCAGAAGCCGTCATACTCCACACCCTTCCCTTTATCGAGGCAGTCAGCTCCCCGGAAGTTCCCGATACACAGATTTTTCCGTCTTTCATCAGCAGAATTTCATTTGCAATATATTCAATATCAGACACGATATGGGTTGAGAGAAGTACAAGCCGCTCCATTGCCAAATCGCTGATCAGGTTTCGAAAACGAATCCGTTCATTGGGGTCCAAACCGGCAGTGGGCTCGTCTAAAATCAGGATAGACGGGTTATTCAGCATAGCCTGGGCAATTCCCACCCGGCGCTTCATTCCGCCGGAGAGCTTTTTCATTTTTTTCTTCTTTTCCTTTCCCATCCCCACCTGCCCAAGCAGCCTCTCCGTCCTTTGCCTTGCCGTCGCCGGGCGTAACCCTTTGATGGAAGCAACATACATGAGATAATCATATACCGTAAAATCAGGATAATATCCAAAATCCTGGGGAAGATACCCAAGCTGCTTTCTATATGCCCCGTCCAGTTCAAAAATATCCTTTCCATCCCACGTAATACTTCCTCCCGTGGGCTTTAACAGTGTGCACAGCATACGCATAAGCGTGGTTTTCCCGGCTCCGTTTACCCCCAGAAGCCCGTAAACCCCTGTAGTCAGTGTGCAGGACACATCATCCACTACAGCCGTGCCTTTAAATTCCTTCCTCAGATTAGAAATCTTTAATTCCATAATGGTTTTCCCTCCCATAACTCATTTGCCGTAACAGTGGAGCAAGGCTTCACTGTTACCATTTTCCTTCCTCTGTACCCTGTAAATGCCATATCCCAGATAAAAAAGAGAGATCATCAGCATGGAAAGCCAGATGGCAGGGGAAATTGCCTCATACACTCTTTCGCTCATCACCAGCTGATTCCATATCACACACCAGACTAGGCACGACACCAGTGCAAGAGCTTCCGATACCATTCTTCTGCTCATAAATGTCTGAAAACAAATACAACAGGTTACAAGATAAGGCAGAAAAAAATGAATCAGCAATTCCCATACAAAGAGCCTTCCCGTCAATATCATTGTCATGGAAAAAAAGCAAAGCAGAAAAAAATCCACCAGTCCAAACAGAAAAATCCTCGCCGCATAAATCTGCCTTAAAGAGTAGTAGGCGGCACATTCAATCTCCATTGCTCCGGCATTCCGGTTCTTCCACAGCTCCGGCAGAAAAAGTACCGCAAAAACCGGAGCCCCTACCCCCATGCACCTTCGCACATCAAAACTGCTCCCTGCAAATTTCAATAACGCCCATAGCGCTGCCAGAACGCCCGCCTGTAATACCCACCAGTACTTATGAATATATTTGCTCTGCTGATACAAAAATTCCGCTGACGAGAGAATCCCCTGCGCCTCATTTTCATAAAATGCGGCCTTCGACTTTTCAACCGTCTTCTCTATAGCTTCTCGCAAATTGTCTCCATCCCGGACTGCGCTTTCCCCGGCTTCCAGATATCTCCTGACTTGAGCATCCGATAATCTCATACATCCTCCTTCCCAAAATAAGCCATGAATATTTCCCTTATTTTCCGTATTCTGTACTTCACCAGCGGGACACTGATTCCCAGAATCCTTGCAACGTCCTTTTGCTTCCTCTCCTGCAAAAAATATAAAACAGCTACCTCCCGCAACTCCTCCGGAAGGCTTTCAAGGGCAAAACGCACATCCATCCGCAAATCCGGATTTTTCATATCCCGACCGGCATCCCCGGATGCTTCCCCCTTTAAAACCGCCATCGAGGCCTCCACCAAAACTTCCCTTGCAATCCTTCCCTTTTTCCGGTAATAATCCCGGCACAGATTTCCCGCTATCACATACAGATAATTCGCCATCTTCCCATAATCCTGATACCTGTCCAAATTCCGGAAAAACCTCACAAAGGTTTCCTGGGTCATATCCTCCGCATACCCATAATCGTCCATATGTCCTCTGCAATACTTTAATATTTGCGGATAATACTTCAAAACAAACTCCTCAATCGCCCTCTCATCCCCCATCCGCATCCTCTGAACCAGCCAAAAATCCCCATCCACCCTCAGCACCTCACCTCTTTTCCTAATAGTTCATTTTTTACCCTATTTCTGCGCTGCTTTTTGCGCATATCAAGTTTGTGGATGCATCGCAGATACAAACTTGTGGAGTGAAGATTTGATAAATCTTTCACTCTTATTTTAACAGCTATAAATCCTGGTACCCCAATTACCCCTGTAATTTGAAAAATACTTTCTACATCCTATAACGATACCCAAAAGTAAAAAGATAGTCCCCACACACATCTTTTTATCAGCTTACGTATTTAACCTTTGCCAAAACCATATGTTTCTATTATAATGGGAAACGTGACCGAAAAAACGGTCAGTATGACAAGAATGGAGGATTCATACTACAAATGAAAGGCTTTACTTACAAACACACGATTTATTCCTGTTTTGTGGGATACATTGTACAGGCAATCATCAACAACTTTGTTCCGCTGTTGTTTCTCACTTTTCAGTCATCCTACGGAATCCCTCTGTCCAAAATCACATTTCTTGTGACCTTTAACTTTGGACTACAGCTGTTTATAGATTTGATTTCCCCTGCCTTTATCGACAAGATTGGCTATCGGGTTTCTATCCAGATTGCCCATATCACTGCGGCCGCCGGTCTCATAGGCCTGATTTTTCTGCCGGAGCTTGCGCCCACCCCTTTTTCGGGTCTGATGGCGTCAGTGGTAATCTATGCCATAGGCGGTGGCCTGATTGAAGTGCTTATCAGCCCCATTGTGGAGGCATGCCCTACCGACAATAAAGAAACGGCCATGAGTCTGCTCCACTCCTTTTACTGCTGGGGCCATGTGGGCGTAGTGCTTCTCTCCACCCTGTTTTTTACCTTTGTGGGCATTGAACACTGGAAGGTGCTGGCAGGTCTGTGGGCTATTGTTCCCGCCCTGAACCTTATTTTATTTGCCAAAGTCCCCATTGCCCCTCTCCTTGCAGATGGTGAAAAGGGGATGACCCTTAAGGAGCTTATCACCAACAAGCTTTTCTGGATTTTACTGATTCTCATGATCTGCGCCGGCGCCTGTGAGCAGGCTGTCAGCCAGTGGGCTTCCACCTTTGCGGAAAAAGGGCTTAATGTGAGCAAGACAATCGGCGATTTGGCAGGCCCTATGCTTTTCGCCATCCTGATGGGAAGCTCCAGAGCCATCTATGGCAAGTATGGGGAAAAAATAGATTTGCATAAATTCATGTTTTTCAGCGGACTTTTGTGCTTATTCAGCTATCTTTTAATTGCTCTGTCTCCCTCCCCGGTGCTCGGCCTTGTGGGATGCGGGCTTTGCGGTCTTTCCGTGGGCATCCTCTGGCCAGGGACATTCAGTATTTCAGCGGCAAAGCTAAAAGGCGGCGGTACCCTTTTGTTCGCCCTCCTCGCCCTTGGGGGAGATGTGGGCTGTTCCTTTGGGCCCACCACCGTTGGAATCGCTTCCTCCCTGTTTGGGGATAATTTGAAATATGGTATACTGATTGCCGTTGCTTTCCCTATACTGCTTTTGATTTTCCTGCCGCTTACCAAGTCCGGAAGTTCCGACTGACAGCAATGCAGGAAAGAAGCGAAGGAAGAATTGAAGGAAGGTGGAATTGTAGTTATGGAAGGAATCGTTGGATTGGTTTGCTGTATTTTATGTGCGTTTCCTCTGTTTGTAATGGGGCATTACAACAAAAATAGCAGAGAACCCCTTACTTTTTGGTCAGGAGATAAAAATTTAAAAGAAAAAGTGAAGGATGTTCAAGGATATAATCATGAAATGTCAAGGTTATATATAAAATGCGCTTTGGTATTTGTGGCAACAGGAATACTTTGTCTGATATGTTTTGGATTCGGAATTATCTGCATTTTACTTGAAAGTACATTGGGAATATATGCAGTATGGCGGATATACAAAGATATTCTTTTAAGGCATTCATAAATTTCAGTTTATCGGAGAGAAGTATTTATTACTATAATAAAATAAATAGCATAGCGTTATGGCGCATAGAAAATGAAAATCTATGCGCCTTTTTGTATGGAAAGGCGCAGGGGATGAAGAACTATTTTCCCTTGCTTTCTACTTCAATTAATTTATCCAAGCTGGCACCCAAAGCAATGGAAATTTTATGATAGATACATCGGCTTCAAGATGAGTTTCACTGTCAGCATTTAGAAATACGTCATCCTAAAGATTTCAAATTCCTGCGGTATTCCTTCATTTCCTCCTCGCTCACTGTGTCTATAACATGTTGCAGCTCACTGATTACTGACTCCCTCTCCTTTGGCAGATAAGCCATAACCGGATAGAAATTTGAGCCGGAGTTGGCAAACAGATGCGTCCGTATCTGTAAATTCCTGATAAACACCTGCAACTCCTGCAGACGTTCTTTCTCTCCGGCAGGGGTGAACCTGCCCTCCTGCACCATGCAATGCAGCTCCGTGTCAGGGAACAGCGTGAGGGAATCCACCGAAATAAAATAGGGATTTAGCTGACTGAACAACTTTGCGCTGTTTATCGCATTCTGGTATCCCCTGCCTTTCCCCGCCAGCCCGGTCATGTAAACAAAATAATATTCAATCTCTGCCTCGTCCAGTTTCCGGCACTGCTTAAGAATATCAGCCGCCCTATAGCCTTTACCTGCCAGCGCAAGGGTATCATCATCCCCGCTTTCTGTACCGATACTCAGCCCGTTTATCCCCATTGCCCGCAGTTTCTTAAGCTGCCACACTTCCTTATCCCTGATATCCCTTATGCTTGCAAACATAGCCATAGTCTGACACTTGATGAGGTAGTCTCTCACCGTCAGCGCCCGCAGTTTCAGATTCTCATAGCTCATGGCAAATGGATTCGCTCCCGTCCAGAAGATACGCCTTGCATAGGGCTGATAGCTTTTGATCTCCTCTAAATCTTCTTCGAACTCCTCCATCGGGGACATACGGAAGCACTCGTCTTTATAAAGGCTGCAAAAACGGCATTTCCGATAAGTGCAGCCGGAGGTTGCCTGGATGATGACGGAGTCTGCCTCGTAATGCGGCCTCCATGTCCTTCCCGTAAAATGCATCCGGAACACCTCCTTACAGATGGTGGACGCTCTCACGGTAATGCCGCAGTTCATCCTCCCCCACATTCTTTATAATATCGTCAAGGAAATCCAACAGCTTTCCCCTATCCCTGGGCAATGTTCCCTGCATCCGGAACGCATTGGACGCCCCAAGTGCCGCAAAAACCGTCGGGATTTCCAGAGCCTCCAAAAGCACCCGGACTTCTTTGTACTTTTCTATTTCGCTTTCTTCTTTCCAATTTCCTTTCCGGATTTCTCCATACAGCCTGGAATCCGGATAAATTGTCAACATATTTGCGCCTACCGCCATGGGGTGGAGCCGGTTGCAGACCGCGGCGGTAGCTCTCGCCCCATCCTCCCCACACCCTGCGCCGGATATTCCCGTCAGATAGAAAAAGCTGTAACGGATGCCTACCCTATCCAGACGACCACACTGCTCCAGAATATCAGCCGCAAGATAGCCTTTGTCCATAAACTGCAGTGCCTCATCATCTGCTGTTTCGATGCCGATTGTCAGTCCATCATATCCTGCTCCATGCAGGCTGGCAAGCTCCTCGTCCGATTTCAGAGTAATGTCCGTCACCCTGGCAAAGCTGCCGATGGTTTCCATCTCCGGAAAATATTTGTGTACCATTCCCGCAATTTCCATCAGCCTTTCATATTTCAGCACAAATGGGTTCGCCCCTGTCAGGAAAGTACGGGATGGTTTCCTCCCTGTAAAGCGGTGGTACTTCTTCTGCGCTTCCTTCAAGTCCGCCTCTACATCCTCCGAGGGCGACATTCTGAACCGAAATGGCAGGTCTGCATAAAGCGTGCAAAATTTACATCTGTGGTGCGTACAGCCTGCGGTAACTTCCAAAAGCAGGGAAGACGCCTCATAAGGCGGCCTCCATATGGTTCCTGTGTAGTGCATTAATCATTCCTCCTCGTGTCTTACTCAAGTGGATATCTTCTTTCGCACTAAGTTACCTCTAAAATTCCATAGTATCAAGTACTGTCTTTTTTTAGTAATAGTATTGTTTTTCGTACCTTTTACAAAAAGGATACTATCTGTCAAAAATAACCGTATCTTGATTTTTCCCCACAGCCGAAATATACTGTTGGAAAAAGAGGTGTAATGAAATGGCTGAAAATAAATTCAATGACAAAGATGTGATTGCCCGCTGCATACCCATGGGCAGGCTCCAGTCCGTGATCGGCGGCAAATGGAAAATCCTGATCTTATGGTATGTGTCCTTTTACAAAGTCCAGCGATTCGGGGAACTGATGCGCCGCCTTGACGGTATCACACAGTCCACACTGACCAAGCAGCTCCGGGAACTGGAAAGCGACGGATTCCTCCACCGGGAAATCTATAAAGAAATCCCGCCGAAGGTAGAGTATTCATTAACTGAATTTGGGGAGAGCTTTATCCCCGTCCTGCAAACGATGATGGCATGGAGCGAGACATACCTATGCCCGGATTATGAGAATCCATATAAGAAATAGTCTTCATTTCCCCCATTCGAAGTTTTATCATAGTGTACAAACAAAAAGCGGAACCCTTGTAAAAAATCAAGGTTTCCGCAACTATTCTTTTCCTGGCTGTCCGGAGATGGATTTGTTAAAATTTTTTATCTATTTTATCCAATAGAAGCCACATCTATCAACGTAAACTTATCGTTTGCATTCTCCAGGCTGGTCACCAGCGCCCGGGCTGTGTCCATGGCGGTGATACAGTTGACCCCGGTCTCAATGGCGGTTCTGCGAATCAAAAAGCCGTCCCTTGATTTATCCCGCCCCTGGGTAGGCGTGTCAATGACCAGGTCAATCCTGTGGCCCAAAATCAGGTCAAGGACTGTGGGGGATTCCTGGGAAATCTTGTTTACCTTTCTGGCCTTTACGCCCGCATCATTTAAGGCTGCCGCAGTACTTCTGGTGGCATAGATGGTGTATCCAAGCTTTTCAAACCTGCGCCCAAGCTCCACTGCCTCGCCCTTATCCGCATCCTTTACGGTAATGATCATCTGCTTATGTCTGGGAAGATCCACCCCTGCCCCAAGGAAGGCTTTGTAAAGGGCCTCCTTAAAGGTTCTGCCAATTCCCAGGCACTCGCCTGTGGATTTCATTTCAGGCCCTAAGCTAATTTCTGCGCCCCTGATTTTTTCAAAGGAAAACACAGGCATCTTGATTGCAAAGTAATCCGCCTCCGGGCAAAGCCCCGGCTCATAGCCCAGCTCCCGAATGGTCTTTCCTATCATAACCTCGGTGGCAAGATCCACAATGGGAATACCTGTCACCTTGCTGATATAAGGCACGGTACGGGAGGAACGGGGGTTTACCTCAATCACATATACGTCCTCTCCAATGGCAATGAACTGAATATTGATAAGTCCTTTCACATGGAGGGCCTTTGCCAGCCTTCTTGTGTACTCCGTCAGCTTCTCCTTTACCCTATCGGAAATGGTGAAAGCGGGATACACGGAAATGCTGTCCCCTGAGTGGACACCGGTTCTTTCGATGTGCTCCATAATTCCCGGTATCAGAATATCGGTTCCGTCACAGACCGCATCCACCTCAATTTCCTTCCCTTCCAGATACTTATCCACCAGAATGGGATGGTCCTGGGCGATACGGTTGATGATATTCATAAATTCCTCTATTTCTTCATCGGAAATGGCAATCTGCATTCCCTGGCCTCCAAGCACATAGGAAGGCCGCACCAGCACAGGATATCCCAGCCTGTTTGCAACTTCCTTGGCCTGCGCCGCCGTATACACGGTTCCTCCGGCCGCCCTTGGAATCTGGGTCTGTTCCAGAATCTTGTCAAATAGCTCCCTGTCCTCGGCCGCGTCCACATCCTCCGCCTTAGTGCCAAGAATGGGAACCCCCATTTTCATAAGACTTTCCGTCAGCTTGATGGCCGTCTGTCCGCCAAACTGCACCACGGCTCCATCAGGCTTTTCTATGTTCACAATGCTTTCCACATCCTCAGGGGTAAGGGGTTCAAAATACAGCTTATCTGCAATGTCAAAATCCGTGCTCACCGTCTCCGGGTTGTTGTTGATGATAATGGTCTCATAACCCGCCTTTGCAAAGGCCCAGGTGGCGTGAACGGAGCAGTAATCAAACTCGATTCCCTGTCCGATTCTGATAGGGCCGGAGCCAAGCACCAGCACCTTTTGGGGAGGGTTGGTCTTTACCGCCTCATTTTCGCTGCCATAAACGGAATAGTAATAAGGAGTAGCCGCCTCGAACTCAGCCGCGCAGGTGTCCACCATCTTGTAGGCCGCCACAATCCCATTGTCGTAACGCAGCTTTTTAATCTCCTCCTCAGAAATACCTGTCAATCGGCTGATGACACTGTCCGGAAATTCAATGCGCTTTGCCTCTTTAAGAAGCTCCACCGTAAGGGGGCCGTCCGAAAGGGCCCTCTCCATCTCCACCAGGATAGCCAGCTTGTCAATAAACCAGTGGTCAATCATGGTAATCTCATGAATGGTGTCATAATCCATGCCTTTGCGGAGGGCTTCCGCAATCACATAAATCCGCTGGTCATCCACTTTTTTCAGCCTGTATTCCAACTCTTTTAAAGAGAGCGCACTGAAATCATAGCTGAGCAGACAGTCTACATGCTGCTCCAAAGAACGGATGGCCTTCATAAGGGCTCCCTCAAAATTATCACAGATGCTCATAACCTCCCCGGTAGCCTTCATCTGGGTGGTGAGAGTTCTCTTGGCTGTGATAAACTTATCAAAAGGCAGCCTTGGCATTTTCACCACACAGTAATCCAGCGTAGGCTCAAAGCTGGCATAGGTTTTACCTGTGATGGCATTTTTTATCTCATCCAGGGTATAGCCTAAGGCGATCTTGGCCGCCACCTTTGCAATGGGATATCCTGTGGCCTTGCTTGCCAGAGCGGAAGAACGGCTCACACGGGGATTTACCTCTATCACGCAGTACTCAAAGCTGGTGGGATGCAGGGCGAACTGCACATTACATCCCCCTGTAATCTGAAGCTCATTGATAATGTTAAGGGCGGAAGTCCGCAGCATCTGGTATTCCTTATCCCCAAGAGTCTGAGAGGGAGCCACCACAATACTGTCCCCTGTGTGCACCCCCACCGGGTCAATGTTTTCCATGTTGCAGACAGTGATACAGTTCCCGGCACCATCCCGCATAACCTCATACTCAATTTCCTTCCATCCCGCAATGCAGCGCTCCACCAGAACCTGTCCTACTCTGGAAAGGCGCAGGCCGTTTTCCAGAATGCTCTCAAGCTCCTCCTGATTGTGGGCAATGCCGCCTCCTGAACCGCCTAAGGTATAGGCCGGACGCAATACCACCGGATAACCGATGGTTCTGGTGAAGGCAACCCCGTCCTCAACCGTCTCCACTACCTTGGATGCGGCGCAGGGCTCTCCGATTTTTTCCATGGTGTCCTTAAATTCCTGCCTGTCCTCCGCCTTTTTGATGGTGGCGGCCGTGGTGCCAAGAAGCTTCACACCATGGACCTCAAGAAAACCGGACTCCGCCAGCTCCATACCCAGATTTAAGCCCGCCTGTCCGCCTAGAGTAGGCAGAATACTGTCCGGCTTTTCCTTTTCAATAATCTGCTGAAGCACCCTGACGTTTAAAGGCTCAATGTATACTTTATCCGCAATATTTTTATCTGTCATAATGGTGGCCGGGTTGGAATTGACCAGAATCACCTCCACGCCCTCCTCCTTGAGGGAACGGCATGCCTGGGTGCCCGCATAGTCAAATTCCGCTGCCTGTCCAATCACAATTGGCCCGGAGCCGATTACCATCACTCTTTTTACACTTGGATTCTTAGGCATTTTTTTCCTCCTCCATCATTTGAATGAATCTGTCAAACAGGTAACTGGAATCTTGGGGCCCGGGACAGGCCTCAGGGTGAAACTGAACGGTAAATATATTTTTGCCCGTATAGGAAAGTCCCTCGTTTGTACCGTCATTTACATTGACAAAAGCAGGCACGGCAACCCCAGGATTCAGCCTGTCCGTATCCACCACATACCCATGATTCTGGGAAGAAATGTAAACTCGCCCGGTCCTCAAATCCTTCACCGGGTGATTGCCTCCACGGTGCCCGTATTTCATTTTAAAAGTATCCGCTCCGGTGGCAAGAGCCATCAGCTGATGCCCCAGGCAGATGGCAAAAATCGGCACATCCGACTCATAAAGCTTTTTGATTTCTTCTATGACCTCCACACATTCCTTAGGGTCTCCGGGGCCGTTGCTTAGCATAATGCCGTCCGGCCTGTCCGCAAGAATTTCCTCCGCCTTCGTAAAAGCCGGATATATGGTCACATCACAACCTCTCTGGGCCAGAGAATGGGCAATATTATCTTTAGCCCCCAAATCAAGAAGGGCCACTCTTTTCCCCTTGCCGTTTAACTCCTTTGTAATGCTGGGGCGCATTTCCCTTTGGCCATTTACAAATGCCTCCCTGTCAAACTTAGCCTGACCGGAGAGAGGGCCATTCTCGGAAAGGGATGTGACGCCTTTTATTTCATATTTGTGGGAACAGGTTACTTTTTCGACCACCTTGCCTGTGGTGTAGGATTTTAATTGAGGAAGAATTGTGTTGAGATTATAGGCTTCATTGGTGGTAATCATACCATTCATGGTGCCTTTTTCACGAAGAATCTTGGTAAGAGCCCGGGTATCAATGCCTGCAATACCGGGAATATCATACTGTTCTAAAAATTCCTGAATTGTAATATCTTTCCGAAAATTACTTGCCATACGGGACAACTCCCTTACAATAAACCCGTCGGGCCATGGCTTTTTCGACTCCATATCCTCTCTGCACACCCCGTAATTTCCAATCAGAGGATAAGTCATACAAATCGCCTGCCCCGCATAGGACGGGTCCGTAAGCACTTCCAAATATCCCGCCATAGAAGTGTTAAATACAATCTCACTGATCACTTCCCTCCTGGCCCCAATCGAAGTCCCCGCAAAAACAGTCCCGTCTTCCAGAATCAAAAATGCTTTCATACAATTCCTCCCTTCCTGCGCGTTCCGCAAATATACTCTTTGGTACGGTCAGCGCAGTAAGTGCGCAGACCTGTCTGAACTGTCACCAAATCGTTTCATTATAGCACAGGAAATAATCCCCTTCAATTGACAAAATAAATACCGCTAAAAACAAATTTTTTTCATTCCTTGTGCAAAATGCAGGGAACAGAGTATCTATAACCGGATATGCATTGTTGGCATAAAATACAATTTCACAGTTATCTTTAATGAACCAACGATATCGTCTATCTATATCGGCCGGCAGAAGAAAGCACCTCTTACATGCGCCAAGTTTGCATCATTCTCTAAAATATACTTTATTTTTTGTTTTTCCGGCGCTTTTAAGGATATCCAGTTTTTCAGCTTTCAGCAGTAAACGACTTGCCGTCTTTATCTCAACTTTCAACAATTTTGCTGCAACAGAGCTATTTATTTCTCTATTTGTTTCTAAATAGAGCAAAATAATCTGCATTCTTGCTCTTTCCAATTCGGACATTGATTCGGACATTGATTCGGACATTGATTCGGACATTTTCATTTCTCTTTCAAATCCGTCTCTTATGCGAATAATCGTGTTTAAATAGGTTCTCTCCTCATCCATATCAAACTCAGGATCCGGTGAACCATTTTGTTTCAGTTCTCTTAATATTTTAGGAATACCTGTTCCCTTTTTTTCAGATAAATCAATCTCCTTAAATAATTCTCCGATTCTTCTGTTACGATATTTCCTTCCTTTCACTTTACCTGATGCAAAGCGCTCAAGATTAATCCACTTAGCAAGTCCGGGATAATTCAATATCTGAATACTATCTACATATATACGAATTTCCACCGGTTCCGGCTCACGATAGGACTTATGAAATACTGCATTTACCAATGCTTCTTCCAATGCATTGTATGGATAATTAAAATATCTCTCTGCTTCTGCCTGACCTTGTACTTTTACAACTTTTTGTTCAATCACCGTTGTCTTTATATAATCCAAAGCATCCTGAACCTGTTTCCATATTGGTCCTGTAAATGTTTTTTCCGTAAAATCATCAGACGCCTCAGCTTCTTTTGAATGAAATCGAATCAGTTCAATATATGCCCCCGGAATCAGCTTCTCCGGATATTCCGCAAACATCAATACGCCGATATTTCTGATATCCAATTCCGTATCTGTCTCATTTGCAACTTCCTGCGCAAGCAGCAATTCCTCTAACGAACTGCTATTCAGTTCCATTACCAGACTACTATTGCTCTTTCTGATAAAATCTTCAAGATATCCTCTCCTGATATTATCAATTTTGGCTTTTCTGTTTACACGGTCATCAAATGGAACGGAATTAAATTTATCAAACAATTCAGATATTTCATCTTGCTTTGCATCCGTAGTCAGTGATGCCGGTCTAATCCAATATTTCAAACTTTTGTCTACTTTTTCACCATTTTCAACATACACCGATTTAGGCGCTTGGTAAGGACCACTATCACCTGCCGAACACCACAAATATATCAAGTAAGTTCCTTCACTCTTATAATCAACCACTTCTATTCTTGGAATGTACCGTGGAATAATCTGATTGCAATACTGAAATATTTCCTGCTGTACAGAGTCTAATTTCTCCTTCGGAACACCTTTTAGTGGAAATATCGGTATACCATTTTTCTCGTTTACTCCTATAACGATATATCCGCCATTGGTATTATCATAGTCATTTGCAAAGGCACAAATAGAATGAATAATATCATTGGGATTCCACCCTGTTTTATACTCCACACGGTCATGTTCAATGACACGCCCTTCTAACAAAGTTTCTATTTTTAATGGTATCATTTAGCCGCCTCACCCTCTTATGCAATATACAATCATTGCCTTTCACTGCTTTGGATAAAATTCTTCATCCTCATCCTTCCATCCACCCCTCCATATACTCCTCAATCACATAAAAGGGCGCCGGCCCAATCTCCAAAAGGAACTCATGAAATTCCCTGGCACTGAATTTCTCTCCCAGTTTCTCCTCCGCCTTTTCCCTCAAATCCAAAATTTCCAGATATCCCACCACATAACTGAGATAATTTCCAGGTTCTTCCACAATGATATCAAAAAATTCATCCACCGTATTCTTATCCGTCACCCCAAAATCGGCCAGATAATCCGCCATATCCTCCCTGTCCCATCCGTCATAATGAATACCCAAATCAATATACCCTAAAAGGGCCAACGACACCGCCTCATTCCCTGCAAGCACATCCGCCACTATCTCTTTATCACCTGCAAACATACTTTCCACAGCCACATCATCCCCGGCATAATCGTAGGCATATTCAAACTCCACATAAGTTGCCCACCCTTCCGCATATCCCGGAAAAGAAAACAGGCTGCGCACCAAAGGCAGATTCCCGGAGGCCGTGCAGGCATTCTGATACAAATGCCCGGGATATCCCTCATGGGCCAGGGTTGTGTAAAGGCTTCTTCCTCCCTCCGACTCTTGCCCCAAATGCTTCCTGTTAATATAAATCAGATTATTTTGTATATCATCAATGGGGGTAGTCAAGTAAAAAGCCGGGCTCATATCCTCCTGCATAGAAGGGTGAACATACTTAATCGTATAATCCACCTCCGGCGGAGCGGGAAAATCCTCCTCGATTTTCTTGGTCAAGTCCTGGAGCATAGCCTCCGGCTCCATGTCAGGAAACTCATAGGCCTCTAAAGCATCATAAATATCCGGATAGTGGCTCATCACCTCATATACCGACCGGAAATAATCGGTTATGAATTTTTCGATCCGTTTCTTCTGCTTTTTCACGGAAAGGTCGGAGCCTGTACCTGACCTCAGCAAATATTCATAGTACTCTTTTCCATTTTCATAATAACACAGCCCCAGCTCATTGGTGCCGCTTCCCTTAAGAGCGGTAAGGCCGTCAATCAGGGTCTGATAAGCTTCCACAATCTCACTGGTAATGATAGCATGATTTTTCTCCCGATAGCTCTCCTTCTCCTCCTCGGAAAGTCCCTCAAAAGCATCTATCTTATCATTAAAAACATCTATCATATAATTTTCTTCCGGATTTGATATAAACTCCTCGCACTGTCCGATAATCGCATCCGCCGCATAATCCGACATAAAAAGCCCGGCCTTCGCCTTCTCCTTTTCAAATGCAATAATCTGCTCCGTCATCTCATCCACCTTAGAGAGCAAGGCAAGGTAGTCTTCTATATCCCTTTGGGTTCGGAAAGTATATTCCGCCAGAACCACAGGCAGCTGGGACTGATACCCCGTAGTGGGCCCAAGCACCTCCGTATAAAGCGTCAAATCCTTTACCGAAAGCTCCGTCTCCACATAATCCAGCACGATATCATAGGTAAGCTGCTGCTCCCTCGTCAACTCATTTTTGTCAAACCCAAGAAGCCTTTTTTTGACCGCCTCCATATCCTTATAATCCTTCTCAAAATCCTCCATGACAAAAGACCCCAGAGAAATCTCATAGTCCTGAATCCCGTAATTTTCAGGATGGGCAAGGGTATAATGAAGGTTCACCGTATTTCCCACAATATTTTCTTTAAAAAGCTCATCCATATAGTCATCAAAAGCCGCCGGGCCGCCTGCTCCCCTTTGCCAGATCACTATGCCGCCAAATGCTATAAGCAGTGCGCATACGACTACCGCCGCTGCTATGACCACTCTCTTACTGTTTTTTCCTTTTTCTTTTTTTTCTTCCATGACACACTCCTCAATCATACGGAAACTTTTCTGTGCTTATACCATTGTATCATTGTATTTTCCAAAGTCAAATATTCCATATGAATTGTTCGTAACAGTTCGGACAGGTCTGCGCTTTTACTGCGCTGACCATACCAAAGAGCAGCGGCCTGAAGTATCCGGCCCGCCGCGAAGCGATTCAGGATGGCCGGATATCATAACAGTGAAGCAAGACTGAGCTGTTACACACAAACTCATAAATATAAAGACTATCAAGTTGCCAAATTACGCTCTTTTTGCTATAATCTTCCTCGTATGAATATAAAGCTGTCATGAATTTTTACAGGTAAATTTATATCAGACCCCACAGAAACGGGTTTAGGATAATACGGAGGTTTAAGATGGCAAACGAATTAATATGGAATGACGATTTTAACATTGGTGTACCGGTTATTGACACTGCCCACCAGAAATTATTTTCTATTGTGCGGCGTATCACAAAGCTCACCGACGATACCAAAAATCACCAGTGGGCCTGTGAGGAGGGCATCAAATATTTTAAAAATTATACATTAAAGCATTTTGCCGAGGAAGAAGCTTACATGTTCCGAATAGGCTACAAGGGCTTTGCCATGCACAAAAAGCTTCATGACAACATGCGGGATAAAACCCTCCCTGTTTTGGAGGAAAATCTGGAGAGCACCGGTTACTCCACCGAAGCTGTTGAAAAGTTCCTGGGTGTCTGTCTTGGCTGGCTCACCGGGCATATCCTGATTGAAGACAAGGCCATCACCGGCAAAATTTCCAGCAAATGGGATCCCATACAGGTGGAATCCGTAAACAATGCTCTGAAAGAATCCCTGATTCGAGTTGTGTGGGAAGTTTTCGGCTTAAAGTCCCATATATTCAGCGAATATTATGGAGGGGAAAACTTCGGACGCACCGTAAATTATATTATTTATTACATAACCCCCGAAAAGAATCCCATATGGATTGTCCTGTCCATGGAGGAGCGGCTGATTCTCGGTACCATTGGTAAAATACTGGGATATGACAAAATAAACAACACCCTTCTGTCCGCCACCAAGCTGATGGCCCAGCAGATTCTCCACCGTATCAGCTCTTATCTGCAATACGAGGATGGGGCTTTTACCATGAAAAAGGATTACCTGATAGGCGACGACGCCATGAAACAGCTCTTTACCAAACGCAATCCTCAGTACAGTCTCCTTTTGGATACGGAGGAAGGCTGCGTGGCCCTCTGCATCAAAGAACGTTAAGAAAAACCGCCGTGAATTCAGATTTATATTCTGAACTCACAGCGGTTTTATTTCTGCGGTCAAGCATTCAAAGTCATGCTTACAGAGAAGCCAGGGTTGTTTTTATCTTTGATATGCTCCCTTCTAGGTAGACAAGTGAAATAATAAAAATTTGTCATTTAGAA
>CAJUED010000061.1 GCA_910585075.1 uncultured Lachnospiraceae bacterium | reverse complement strand
ACCTAAGCATCTTAACCTCCCTGCCAGTCCACGGCCTTATGGGCTGGATTTTCAAAACCATATCCTCATACATCAAAACCCTTGCCTGGGACATACCGGTTGTATTTTCCGTACAGGGCTTTCCTTCTATCTCCCTTTCAATTTCAGGTGGCAGCCACATATTCATCATTTACCTCATTTCCGCTCCGTTTTTTATGCAACAAATTTCCTTTTATGATAGAAAATTTGCAGCCGGTACAAATCCTCCATCGGAAAAATATTTTATTTCTCCGCCTTCCTATATCTCCACATTTTCAGCCTTTTCACGGGTTAAAATTCCATATTTACCAGGATGGCGGTAGCCGTTATCTCCCATCACTTCATCCGCCCGGTACTCCCGCAACATTTCCAAATCAATTTCCGCAAGGTAAACCCCTTCCTCCTCAGGCGCCTCAAAGATACACATATCCCGCACGCCCGGCTCGTCCCGGTGCCAGGCAACGCCGTCAAAGACGGTGGAATGCCCGTTACAGTCAGGCTGTCCCTTGGGATAATTACAGGTGGCAACCGCCACCATGTTCTCATAAGCCCGGGTGCGCAGGGCCCCAAGGCGGTTTATCTCCATAGGGCAGGCGTTGGGGGCCAGAATAATCTCCGCCCCTTTTAACATCAAAATCCTTGCACTCTCCGGGAATTCCCTGTCAAAGCAAATCATGGAGCCCACCTTCACGGTCCCCCTTCCAATGTCCAAATCCGTCACATAAAAGTCTTCTCCCGGGCTGAGCATCTTTTCCAAATCAAATGCACAGATATGTACCTTCGCATAATGAAGCTTTTTCTCTCCATATCGGTCAAAGAGTATCATGGAGTTTTTCGGCTTCGGCGCATGCTTTTCCAGAAAGGTGATTCCAATTGCCATTTGAAGCTCTGCGGCAAGCGCCCCAAACCCTTTCACAAAATCGCTGTCAGCGGAAATGGACAATTTTTCAAGCTCCTGCGGATCCTGGGGGATAAAATATCCGTCGCTCCACATTTCCGGGAACAGGGCAATATCCGCTCCCATCTCCTTTGCCCTCTCGCAGGCTGCTTTGCCAACTTCAAACTGCTCCTTAAGGCTGCCTATGGGAAGCAGCTGAAGCAGTGCAATTTTTACGATTTTCTTTTCATTTTCCTGATTCATTTCCTGACCCCTTCTTTCAGATATCAAACGCCGTTATACTCTGCGAATCGGCCTATTGTATCAAACGCTGCCACGCTCCGCCAGTCGACTTATTGCATCTGAACTAAAAACCCCGCAGCACGCTACGGGGCACCAATCTTGCAACCATTCCTTTGTTTTTGCAATTACCACGATAGAATTTTCACTTATCATTATTTTATGCCCTCAAGGATATTTGTCAATAGAAATTGCACCCAACTTGCCATTCTCCACAGCAGCATATATAATATTGGTTGAAAAATTTTATGAAAAGGCAGGCAGATTATGAAGGAAATGTCTTATACGGAAGCTCTCGGCAAGCCCACTCCGCCGAAGCGGCTTTTTCTATTGGAGGATGATTTGAGCTTAACAGGCGGGCTGGCCTTTGCCATCAGAAAGCAGGGCTATGAGCTTGCAATAGCTCGTACCACATTAGAGGCCGACGCCCTATGGGCAGAAGGAAAATACGACCTGGTTATTTTGGACGTATCCCTCCCCGACGGCTCCGGTTTTGATTTTTGCAGGAAAATCCGCCAATCCTCCAAGGTACCGATTATGTTTCTCACAGCCGCAGACGAAGAGACGGATATGATTATGGGGCTTGACATTGGCGGCGACGATTATATCACAAAGCCTTTTAAATTGGCCGTATTACTCTCAAGAATCCATGCGCTGCTTCGCAGAAGTGAGAATTTCGGCTCCCCCGATACGGAGCTGTATTCCAACGGTATAAGTCTTCATCTGCTAAATGGAGAAGTCTATAAGGCCGGGGAGCATCTTGACCTGACAGCCAGTGAATACAAGCTGCTGCGCCTGTTTATGGAAAATCCCGATCGGATACTCTCACCGGAACAGATTCTTGGAAGGCTGTGGGACTGTGATGAAAATTATATAGACAGCAATTCCCTTACCGTATATATCCGCAGGCTCCGGACCAAAATCGAGGATAATCCGGGAAGGCCCAGGCGGATTGTCACGGTCCGCGGCATGGGTTATAAGTGGAATACCGCTGCCGAAAATACCCCTGATGTATATTAAGCGCCCTCACAGACCCTACCCAAGCGTAGTTGTCCGGAGTATCCGGCCACCCCGAAGCGCTTAGGAATTACCGTCACATTTTACGGACTGCACCTGTGATTGTACGGAGAAAAGGAACGGATATCAAAATGGAACTATTTGCAAATCAAAAAATCAAAGGGCTCTTTACCGGTATCTTATGGTGTATCCTGTCCGCCACACTTCTTTCCCTCTGCCTGCTGGCCTTATGCGCCGAGGCGGCATCGCTGCCCATCCTGCTTGTCTACCTGTGTATGAGCGCCCTGATCTTACTTTTATGCTACAGATATTTTAAGGTTCAGCACAGGCTTATGGAAAACGCCATATTGCAGATTACGGAATACCTTTCAGGCAGCAGGGATATTACCATAGAATGCAATGATGAGGGAGAGCTGTACAGGCTGTTTCATGAGGTAAACTCCTTAGTTGCCATCCTCAATGCCCACGCCGAGAATGAAAAAAGAGCAAAAAAATTTTTAAAAAATACCATATCTGACATTTCCCATCAGCTCAAAACCCCTCTTGCCGCCCTCAACATTTATAACGGCATCATACAGGATGAGGCGGGGGAGCTTCCAACCGTTCAGGAATTCTGCAGGCGCTCCGAGCAGGAGCTTGACAGAATCGAGTCCTTGGTACAAAGTCTTTTGAAAATTACAAAGCTGGACGCCGGCATGATTGTCCCGGAAAAATCTTCGGAGAAGATAGCCCGGCTTGCGGAACGGGTTAAAGAGCATTTCCTGTTCCGCGCCAAACAGGAGGGAAAGGAACTCAGGCTCCTTGGCGGGGAGGAGCTCTGCCTTCTGTGCGACCCTAACTGGATGGAGGAAGCCATCGGCAACCTTGTAAAAAACGCCCTTGACCACACGGAAAAGGGCGGCCTTATTCAGATAGAGTGGCGCTCCTTTGCCTCTATCCTGCAAATTACGGTTCAGGATAATGGCAGCGGCATACCGCCGGAGGATTTGCACCATATCTTCAAACGGTTTTACCGAAGCCGTTTTTCCAAGGATACCCAGGGCATCGGTCTTGGCCTGCCGCTGACAAAGGCCATTGTAGAAGCCCATAACGGAACCATCGAGGTTGACAGCCAACCGGGTATAGGAACCTCTTTTATCATGAACTTTCTGATTTGAATTTCTACAAAATTGTAGGCTTGCTGTAATATTCCCGTAGGATTTCCCGGTTATAATAACAAGCGCAAGCCCGTAAAGCAGACTTGCTGCTTACATCAAAACAGAAAGAGGTGTTATACAATGGATTTATTAAAAGTCAGCAATCTCTCTAAAACCTACGGAAAGGGCGAAACCGCCGTACATGCTCTGAAAAAGGTCAGCTTTTCCGTTCCCAAGGGAGAATACGTAGCTATTGTAGGGGAATCCGGCTCCGGCAAGAGTACCCTTCTGAACATGATAGGCGCCCTGGATACGCCTACCTCCGGTAAGGTCATCATAGGTGGAAAGGATATTTTCGCCATGAACGACCACGAGCTTACCATTTTCAGACGGCGGAATATCGGTTTTATTTTTCAAGCCTTCAACCTTATCCCCGAGCTGACCGTAGAACAAAATATCATTTTCCCGGTGCTGCTGGATTATCAGAAGCCCGACAAGGGATATTTAAAGGAGCTTCTCGCCGTGCTCAATCTAAAAGAAAGGCGGAACCACCTGCCCAGCCAGTTGTCCGGCGGCCAGCAGCAAAGGGTTGCAATCGGGCGGGCGCTGATTACCCGTCCGTCCCTGATTTTGGCGGATGAGCCCACCGGAAATCTTGACTCCCAAAACAGCAGCGAGGTCATTGCCCTTCTGAAGGAAGCCTCCAAAAAGTACGAACAGACCATCATTATGATTACCCATAACCGCCGCATCGCCCAAACTGCGGACCGGGTATTACAGGTATCCGACGGTCAGCTCTCCGACTTAGGGAGGTGCCGCGAATGAAAAGCTATCTCAGTCTTGTACCTATTTCCGCCCGGGTTCACAAACGCCAGAGCCGCATGACGCGTATTTGTATTATCCTTGCCGTATTTCTTGTCACCTCCGTTTTTTCTATGGCGGAAATGTGGCTGAAAATGGAGAAAACAAACATTATAAGCAAGCATGGGGATTATCACGTCATACTGCAAAATGTGCCGGATGAAAATGCCGCCCAAATAAGACAGGATTCCAATATTGCATTTTCCTCCGCATACGGCGCCCTGAACGCCGGCGTCTCCGAGACAAACCCTGATACCGGTCAAAACTGCTATATAAACGGTAAAAATATTGTCTTATATGGCGTCCAGGAAGCTTATCTCACAGATATTATGAGCTACAAAATAGAGGGGACTTATCCCGAAAAGGACAATGAGATTGCCTTAAGCGCCAATGCAAAGGAGCTTTTGGGGATTGATGTAGGGGACTCTGTTGTTTTAAATACGCAGGCAGGAGATTTCAATTTTATCGTATCCGCCTTTTATGAGGATGATGCGGAATTTAACCAAATCATAGACGGAAGCTGCGCCTATACAAATCTGTCGGTATTTCAAAACATCTGCAGCCAAAACAGGCTGCCTGCCAATTTTAAATATTATATCCGCTTTACAGGAGAAAGAGGCCTTGAAAAGACTATTGCCGGTTTCAAGGAGCAATATATGCTTACGGACGAAAGCATAGAGGAAAATACCGTTGTTTTAGGGCTCTCAGGGGCAAGCGGCAGGGAATCCTTTCAAAATGTCTATTTACTGGCGCTTATCTGCTTTGTACTGATACTGATTGCAGGTATTCTGATGATTTCAGGCTGTATGAACAGCACCGTCGCCCAGAGAACCAGCTTTTTTGGTATGATGCGGTGTATTGGTGCAAGTAAACGGCAAATCGTGCGCTTTGTAAGGCTGGAGGCTCTGAACTGGTGTAAGACGGCCATTCCCATTGGGTGCCTGCTTGCCACCCTATTTTGCTGGATTTTGTGTGTAATACTTCGCTTTCTCGTCAAAGGCGAGTGGGCGGATATACCTCTCTTTAACATCAGCTTAAGCGGTATCCTCTGCGGAATCATCGTCGGCCTTGTCACTGTGTTCCTGGCCGCCCATTCTCCTGCCAGGCAGGCTGCTAAGGTTTCTCCCGTAGCGGCAGTTTCCGGCAATACCGCATCATCAAGGTCGTCCCGCCGCGGAACAGCCATTCGATTTTTTAAGGTGGAAACCTCCCTGGGGATTCATCACGCTACCGCCGCCAAAAAGAATTTATTTCTCATGACAGGCTCCTTTGCCCTTACGATTATCCTGTTTTTGGCGTTTTCAGCCTGCTTTGATATTGTCCGTAAGCTCCTTCCGTCGGAGAGCAATTTTTCCCCGGATATTGCTATTGCAAGCCAGGACAATACAAACTCCATAGACAGGGAGCTTGCCGGCGAAATCGCTCGGATACCGGGGGTAAAAAATGCCTTTGGAACCATGTACGCCATCAGCCTTCCCGTAAAAATTAAGAATGCTGCGGGAACAAGCGAAAGTGAAACCATGATCGACTTTATTTCCTATGAGGAATTTATGCTGGAGGGCACCAGGAAATCCATCGCAAGCGGCGACCTGTCGAAGGTTTACGGAGATTCGGGCTATTGTCTTACCATTTTCAACCAGGACAGCCATCTGGATGTAGGCGACCGGATACAAATCGGCGATAATCAGCTTGAAATTGCCTGCGTCGCGTCCGAAGGCATTGGAAGCGTCAGCGGCTCTCCGATCGTTGTCTGCTCCGAGGAAACCTTCCTGCGTTTGATGGGCAGGCAGGGATATATGATGATAAATATTATATTGGACAAAAATGCCCCCGAGACCGCCGTAAATGAAATCCGCGATTTGGCGGGAGAACATTTATTTGTGGACCGCAGGGAGGAAGGAAAAGAAATATACGGCAGTTACTGGGTATTTCGAATTGCGGCCTACGGTTTTCTTGCGGTTATTTCCTTCATCACAGTCTTGAATATCATGAACAGCGTTTCCATGGGCGTCTCCGCAAGGATAAAGCAATATGGCGCAATGCGGGCCGTGGGCATGGAGAGCCGCCAGGTCACAAAAATGATTATGGGCGAGGCCGCTACCTATGCTTTTTGCGGCACAGCCGTGGGGCTTACTCTGGGGCTCATATTGCACTACCTTATTCATATAAAAATAGTTGCAACCCATTTTGGAGGCACATGGAAAATCCCTGTTGGCGCTATCATAACGATACTGCTGCTGGTTTCCCTCTCCTGCCTTGCGGCGGTTTACGCTCCGGCAAAGCGGATACGCCACATGGCAATCACCGCCACAATCAATGAATTATAATGCCATTTAACGCATTTTTGTGTATGTGTCCCTGTACACTAAAGGCCGGCAGTTTTTACACTGCCGGCGCTTTTTACATGATTTATCTCTATAACTCTCTCCTTTGCTTAACGTGCCGAAACATATTTATGCAATGTGCTGCGCACTGCGCCGGGGCCTGCATACAGTTCTTTTACCATACCCTCAATGCGTTCGCCTAAGCCCACCTCATACAAGTCCACGCCAAATACATCCTTGCGGCTGTACAGCGCTTTCAGGCAGGAGAAATCCTGTTCTCCTTCCTTCACCTCTAAAGGAGCAACAATGGCGCGCAGTTCCTCAAGCAGCGGGTCAGGTGAAGGCTCGAAATCCTTTCCTTCATCATCAATACCGCGGATGTAACGGGCATAGCCTGCCAGAACCAGAGGAAGCAGTACCAAATCATCCATATTCAGGCCGCGCTCTTTGTAAGCCTTGATGGTCTCGCCGAAACGGATGGGCAGCTTCTGGCTGGTATCCGTTGCGATACGCTGAGGCGCATCCGGCATGAAAGGATTGGGAAGGCGACGATTTAGCACCGCGTCAATGAAATCCGCCGGTTTTAATACCCCTGGGTCTACCACCACAGGCATTGCCTCAATGTGGCCCAGCTTGGTGATAAGGCCTCTGATATCCTCATCATTCATTTCTGCGGAAATCAGATCATAGCCTAACAGACAGCCGTAAATGGACATTGCCGTGTGCAGAGGATTCAGGCAGGTGCAGACCTTCATTCTCTCCACCTTATCCACCGTCTCTCTGTCCACATACATTACGCCGCCCAGCTCAAGAGGAGGACGTCCGTTTGTATAATTGTCTTCAATCACCAGATACTCCGTCTCCTCCGCATTGACGAAAGGAGCCGTATAGGTGCGCTTGTCGGTAAGGATGGTGTAATTGTCCTCGAACCCGTCCTGCGCCAGCATCTTCTGCACCTTCTCATCCGGTCTTGGTGTAATCTTATCAATCATGCTCCAAGGGTAGGTCACCTTCTCAGGATCCTGCACATAGGCAAGGAACTCCTCAGGTACAAGGCCTTCCTCCACCCACTTGGTGGCATAGGCAATCACAGCCGCCTTCACCTTATCCCCATTGTGGGAGCAGTTGTCCATACTCTGTACCGTAAGGGGCAGCTTTCCCGCCTGGAAGCGCTCATACAAAAGTAATGTCACCTTTCCCATAATCAGCACAGGCGCAAGGCCTCTCTCCAAATCGGCAGGAGCCACTCCATAGCCCTTTTCCGTGATGGTAAAGGAAATCATCTGCAGGCTGGGATTTTTAAAAATCGCGCTAAGACGGTTCCAGTCAGCCTCAAACTGGGTATCAGCCTTCAGGCTTTCCGTCACGGAGGCAATCACCTTTTTCTCAATATCACCATCGGACTTAAGGCACACCAGGAGGCTTAAATTATCATAGGGCTCGTAAGCTTTATCAATAATCTCAAAGTCAAAGCCCTCAGCCACAATAACGCCCCTGTCATATTTTCCGGTGTCAAGAGCCTGCTGCAAAATTGCCGCCGGGAAAGCGCGGAACAGATTACCGGCTCCAAAATGCACCCATGTGGGCTCCTCGTAAGTTTTTTTCCGTACCGCCTCAATATCAAACTTAGGCATCTGATAGCCCTTTTCCTCCCACTGGGCGTCTATGCCATTTTTAATATCTAAAAGTTTCATGAACATTCTTTCCTTTCCTAATATATGGAGCCTTTCACTGCGCGCGGGCATAAAAGGCTCCAAATCCGTTACTTCACCCAAAATAGTTTAAATCTAAGTCCCAACTACTTTTTCTCAGCCTCCAGCTTATCCAGCATATCCCAGATACCCCACATATACATGATTCCAAGGGCCCGGTCATACAAGCCGTAGCCAGGGCGCACATTGCCGGGACCTTCATCCCAAAGGTGACGTCCATGGTCCGGACGGATATATCCTTCATAGCCGCCGTCATGATATGCCTTCACAATATCCACAATACCTGTGTCGCCGTCGCAGTCTCTGTGGCTTGCTTCCGAGAAATCCCCGTTTTCAAAATGCTTCACATTGCGGATGTGGGCAAAAGCGATGCGGTCGCAATGTTTGCGCACAATCTCCGCCACATTATTCTTCGGATTGGCATTCAGACTTCCTGAGCACAGAGTCAGGCAGTTGTAAGGATCGTCCACCATAGCAAGGAACTTGTCAACGGATTCCGCATCCACCAGAAGGCGGGGCAGGCCAAAAATATCCCATGGGGGATCATCCATATGAATCGCCATCTTAATATCGCACTCATGGCACACGGGCATAAGCTGCTCTAAGAAATATTTCAGGTTCTCCCAGAGTTTTTCTTTGGTTACAGGTTTGTAAGCCGCAAACAGCTCATCCAGCTTTGCCATACGTTCCGGTTCCCATCCAGGGAAGGTAAGTCCATGAAGGTTATTCAAAATATAATCCGCCATCTCCTTGGGGTCGTCATGAATCTTACTTGCCTCATAATAAAGGGCTGTGGAGCCATCCCCTACCGGGTGGAATAAATCCGTACGTGTCCAGTCAAAAACCGGCATAAAATTGTAACAGATTACCTTAACGCCAAACTTGGACAGATTGCGAATAGTCTGAATATAATTTGCAATATACCCATCCCTAGAGGGCAGACCGATTTTAATGTCATCATGAACATTCACCGACTCCACCACATCCATATTAAAGCCATAAGGCGCAAGCTGCTTTTGTACCTCTGCAATCTCATCCACTTCCCAGACTTCACCGGGCATCTTATTGTGCAGTGCCCACACAATACTGGTCACACCCGGAATCTGCCTAATATCAGAGAGCTTAATGTCATCATTGCCTTCGCCATACCAGCGAAAACCCATCTGCATTCCCATATCATTCCTCCTTAAAATTTTTTCATTACTTTTCACTTCTTATTGTCTATTATACCAATTCCCTTTCTCCCTGTTCAATCATTCCCCTCAAATGCTGTAAGTATTTCCTTATAAGATAGCATTACTTAAATATTTGCCAAAACACAGCACTGAGAGAATAAATATTCAAGGAGGAGCCCTTATAAAAACGCCAGCGCTTGGTGAGGTTCTTCCGAACCTAGCGTCTGTTGCGTTTTTATAGAGCGAAAGCGCGGCGACGACTGAATATTAATTCTCTCAGTGCG
Organism: uncultured Lachnospiraceae bacterium; assembly: GCA_910585075.1. Taxonomy (GTDB): domain Bacteria; phylum Bacillota; class Clostridia; order Lachnospirales; family Lachnospiraceae; genus Suilimivivens. The sequence goes on along the minus strand of CAJUED010000061.1, from coordinate 10,977 downwards.
TCCCTTTGCCAACATCTTACAACCTGGTATCCCACACGCCGCAGAAGGAATCCACCGGATCCTGTCCAACGAAGGCTTCCTCACCCTTCATCAGCTTATCCACCAGCGCATCTAACGTGCTGTCCAGCACATCATAGGTATTGATGTAAGTCCGTGCCTGAGGAATATCCGCCAGCACAAAAGGCTGCTTGGTTCCGATAACGACAACCGGAAGTTCATGAACATACCAGGGAATCTCTCCGCCGCCCTTGGTCATACCGAAGGAAGGCCTTGCCACAGGCTGGAACCCGCCTGCAATATCCACTATGGTAATGATCAAATCCTGCTTTTCCGTAAAGTCTTTGATGGTATCTTTCCCTGCAAAGTAAAGATTAATGTTAGGCTTTCCGCCTGCTTCCGCCTCCTTCATAAGCTTCTGGATAGGACTCTCATAGATAAATACGTCAAAGCCCTGGGCTTCCAGTTTTTCTTTCAGCTTGTCAGCCGGAGATACCTTATTCTTGTTGAGAAGCGAACCAAGCCCCGGCGCCTCTAAGCCCTTCACATACACGATCATAATGCGTTTATACTTCTCCGGGGTAAGAGGAAGCACGTCTTTATCTTTATATTTCACCAATGTTATGGACTTATCGGCAATCTCTTTCTGCATTGCCTTGTGCTCCGGGCAGCCCACGATTTCATGAACCTGCGCCTTGGGAGGTACCAGCTCTGTCTTTGCCTTTTTGTGCAGTCCCATATGTGCCTTCAGGGCCAGGATACGGTGAAGGGCGTCGCTTAAGCGCTCCTCGGTAATCCTTCCATCCAGATACCCCTGTTTCATTGCCTCAAAGTCTTCGTCCATATCATTAAAGAAAAGGAACATGTCAATACCGGCTGCAATGGCCGCGGGCATCAAATCTTTACGCTTCATGCGGCAGGTCAGGCCCACCATGTGGGAAGCATCCGTCAGCACCATACCGTTAAAACCAAGCTTTGTGCGAAGCAGCCCGTTTATCAGTTCCGGAGATAAAGTTGCAGGCATAATATCATCATCCGCAATCTCCGGATTGAAATGCCTTGTGTATGCAGGCTGCATAATGTGTCCTGCCATAATGGCTTCCAGACCATTGTCAATCAGATTTTTGTAAACCTTGCCAAAGGTTTCATCCCACTCCTCGCAGCTGAAATCATTCACGCTGTTTGCCACATGCTGATCACGGAAATCCAGTCCGTCACCTGGGAAATGCTTTGCCGCACAGCAAAATCCCGGATTTGCATGGGCGCCGTCCATGTAGGCTTTGGTCATTTCGGTTACTCTATCCACGTCATTGCCGTAAGTACGGATACCGATAACAGGGTTCTCCCAGTTATACAGAATATCGCTGACCGGTGCAAAGGAAAGGTTACACCCGATAGCAGCCGCTTCCTTGTTGGACATATAGCCCAGATTATAGGCATACTGTACATTGCGGGTAGCGCCAATCTTGGTCTGGCTTCCGATTGTGGTGCCGTCCACGCATGCGCCGTCTCCGCCGTTTTCCGTGTTGCAGGCAATAATCAGAGGAATCTTGCTGTTCTCCTGTAAAATACGGTTCTGCTCATAAACATCATCCGCCGTACCAGGATTGTAACGGATACCTCCGATATGATATTTGTTCACTGTCATTTTCAGGTATTCTTCATCCCTGCTGGAACCCATGTTGAAAAACAGCTGTCCAATCTTCTCATCCAGGGTCATCCCTGCAATCGTCTCCTCCACCCATTTACAGTCTTCATCAGACAGAAAAAAGGGATTCGCTTTCATGTCAACCATAACGTTTTACCTCACTTTCTGTTTTCTTTTATACAAAGTCCGGCAAAAGCTGTCGCGCTTCGCTCACCGGCTTATCACTATTTCATGGTAATATACCCGTTTTCGTCCGCTTTCATTGGAAATACTTCCATAAAATCCGTTACTAACAAAATAAGAGGAATTCCCGTCCAGAAAAAAAGGGTCTCAAAAAGCGCTAATATGCGCCTTCCCTGATACCAACGGTGCCCGCCGAACCAACCGGTAAACAGCATCAGCAGAAGATAAGTCTTTCGCTTAAAGGTATGGGGAACTTTTTTACTGTCATACCACCTCATAAAACGCCAGATTGGTCCCCAGACGCCATAGGTGTTCTCCTTCATTCCCGCCGCACGCTGTGCCGCCTGCAGTTCATAATCCAAATCTGTCAGGGACTTTTCATCATTACCAAGCACTTCCTCCCGACTCATGACCGGAGCAGCCACTTCTTTTTTCTGTTCTTTTTCTGCCCCGGAACGCTTATTTTTATACTTCCCTTTTGCCATTTTCTCTCCTGTTTCGGCTCCACCGCATTTTTTATTTGACTGAATTAAAACCCCGCAGGCTGATACCTGCGGGGTTAACTTTCACGAAGATATAACTATCATCTTCAACAGCTTACAAATCCGTCCGCAGATTTTTACGCATTCTTCTCTGCTCTGGCTTTAATAAGGGCAACTTCCTCCTGAATCTCAGCCATCTTCTCTTTGGTCAGCGGATAGAACTTCATAGCAACCACATTCAGAATCCAGCCAATTGCAGGCATTCCCAGGAAACAGATAATGGTACATACCAAAACCCCTGTGCTGTAAGGGTCTTCCTGTGTAGGAAGGGTGCTTGTATAGCCAATTGCAGCGTAAACCATAGCAACAATGGTAGCCGCCAGGGAAGATATCAGCTTATCCACGAAGGAGAATAATGTTCCCATCAGACCGGGCACGTAACGTCCTGAGCGGTAAACTTCGTAGTCTGCACAGTCAGCAGTCATGGGGATAACGATATTGCCTGAAAGTTGTGAAAAACCTTTCATTAAAATGTATACCACAATGTACGCCAGACCAAACAGACTCCAGTTTGCTCCTTTAAACAGATTCGCATAGGTCTCGGGTTTCGTCAGTGAGAACGTAGGCCATGCAGCCCCTGCGCCATGGGCAAAGGCAATCAGTACGGCCAGAACAACCGCCGTAGCCAAGGCTCCATAGGTACCTACCACCAAACATTTCTTCTGTCCCATCTTACGTGCAATCTTACCGATACCAAAAATACCAATCAAAGCAATCGGAATGGATGTAATGGCGGATACGGAACCGTTCAGGGCATAATCACCAAAGATAATACCATACAGTGCCACTGTAACCGCCGCACTGGAAGTACAGCTCATAGCCAGCTTATCGGAGGAAGCGGCAACAACCAGCATCTGGATTCCACGGTTGTGTGCAAGTACGTCCGCATAATCCTTGAAGGAAACCTTCGCTGCTTTACCGGTACCAAAGTACTTCACATTATCCTTACGTGACAGGCCGATAATAGCACATACTGCAAATACTGCAGCGAGAGCGCCTACCACCAATTGCATATAGCACCACATTTCCGGATTGTAGAAACCGGACAATACCTGAACGCCGTCTGATTCCGTGATCACATTGGCCAGATTGGGGCTCTTTGCCACCAGTGCTGCAATCTTATCAGCCGCATCTGCGCTGGTTAATGTAAACTTCGGCAGCAATGTACTGGACAAAAATACAGGCCAGAACAAACTCATCAGTAAAATGTTGTAAACAGAGTCAAACATTGAAAAAATAGGTCTCTGTTCCGGGTCGTTGGTCAAACAGCTCTGAGCTGATTTGGTAACCACGCACTGGCAGGTATAACCAACTATGTAAACCATATAAAGTATAATAAATGCAATAAAGCGTCCTCCCGTAGGAATAAGAGGGATAAAGCGGAACATACAGAACGTCATTCCAAACAAAATAACCTGCCCGATTACAATGAACGGTCTGTTCTTACCAAACTTCGTGTTGGTATTATCCACCACCATACCTACAAAAGGGTCTGTGACGCCGTCCCAGATTCTCATAATGGTAACAATAGAACCGGCCAACACAGCGCCAATACCAACGATACCTACAAGGAAATAGGAAATAGATCCAACCAACATCATGTAGGCATTTGTGGAAGTGTTATTTAACGCATAAAACGCAATTTCCCACATTTTCGCGCGATGCACGCCTTTTTCTTCCAAAGGTTTACTTGCCATAACTTATTTTCTCCTTTCATCCTTTTACAGAATGCGCGACATTTTGTTATGGTTTATTTTACAGTCAATTTTTACATTTAGACAGTGAGAATTTTGTGTTTTTTATGGATTTTTTAAGGTATTTTATGTTTTCTTAACATTTTTATTGTAATTATTTCTATTTTTTTTATAATTCATTTTCTCTTTTTGTTTATATTCAACTATTATCACCGTTTATATCCTGTCTTATACATTCCATGCAAAACTTCGTTGCCTTTAAAACGTTGAATTGCTATAATAAGAAAAGATGCTTCTTAAGATTAAGATGTTTTTTAAGTTAAAGATATTTCTTAAGAAAAATATTTCCGGCAAAAACACTTCAAGAAAAAGAATTTTTCTAATAAAGTATTTTCAAAAAAAGAAAGGACTGCCTCAGGAATAAATTTTCGGCAGAAATTGTTTATTTATATGGAAAAAACAGTATTTGATTTTATCCGGGAGCTCCTTGACTCGGACGGAATTCCTTACCATTGCATCACTTTCCCTTGTCATGACTGGGACTGGTTTGATTTTGGCCTGAGAGCGAAAATTCTGGGCATAGAGAATTTGTCCCAAAAACTGAATCAGAATTTTACACACCTTAGCGATAATGCCCTGTACCACTATGTGGATTTCTTCCAGTGCAACTACGCGTTTCTCAGTCTGCCGCCGGAAAAAAGAAAATATTTTTCTACCGGGGAGCATACTGCTGCAAACAGAGCTTTTCTGGTGGTTGGGCCTGTTCTGTTCGAGTCCATTTATGGAGAACGTTTTGAAAATCTGTTTTGCAGCATGAATCTCTCCCCCCGTCTCATGGAGCCTCTGCGCAACCATTACCAGAACATACCCGTAGTTCCGTCGCCTTCGCACTATGAAAATCTGATGACGGTAATCGCCAATTTCATTTTCGATAAAAAACCTTATCAGCTGCACTTTAAAAGTGAGGGCGATCTGGAAAACCTCCGTCTCCATTACGGTGGCATTTCCCGTATTCCGGAGCAGCCCTTTTTAAATCTCCAATATATCGAAGAACGCTACGAGGCGGAAAATCTCATTCTCACTGCGGTTGGCCACGGCAATGAAGCCATGGCCATGGAAGGTGTCCGAAAGCTGATCGATTCCGGCATGCCTCCCAGGCTGACCAACCGGCTCAGGGACAAAAAGGATCTGGCCATCACCCTTAATACGCTGATGCGCAAATCCGCCGAGATAGCCGGGGTACCTCCCATTCATATTGACAGCTTTTCCAATCGGAGCATACAGCAGATTGAACAACTGGTCAGTCTTGAGCAATGTCGGGACTTTCAGCGCAAGCTGGCCCTTGGATACTGCAGGCTGGTCAAACAGTACAGCTTAACCGGCTATTCCCTTCCCATTCAGAAAGTGATCACTTATATCACCACGGATTTAAGCGCCGACTTAAGTTTAAAGGCACTAGCCGGCCGTCTGAGCGTCACTCCCAGTTACCTGTCATCCCTGTTTCGGAAGGAGGTGGGCATGACGCTGACCGATTATGTCAATCAGCAGCGAATCACCTACGCCCGGCATCTGCTCCTGAACACCAGCTCGCCAATCAAATCCATTGCCCAGCAGTGTGGTATTGCCGATCTGAACTATTTCGTCCGGATTTTTAAACGCACCACAGGCGTCACCCCAAAAGTTTACAGGGATACCGCCACTCACAGCCAGCAGATGGAAATCTTCCGCAATTTTCATGAAAAAGTTGCACACGGCTCCGGGAATTGACTCGGAGCCTTTCGCTACTTTGTTTAAAATAATGCTAAAAAAACATGATATTTTCTCTGGATGTTTTGTGAATTTTCCCTTAAACTGGAATCATTAAGGTCGGTCAAAATTTTGCCCATCACCAGGCGCATTTACTTTGTTTTACTATTTTGACCTTGCACAACACGGAACCTAAAAAGAAAACAGGAGGCGAATATGGCAAAAAATCTTACTGATTATCAAAAACAAAAAGACTTTCTGGTCTGTGTAGACAGCGACGGCTGCGCCATGGACACCATGGATGTAAAGCACATCCGCTGCTTTGGTCCCTGTATGGTAACAGAATGGGGACTGGAAAAATGGCAGGAGGAAATCCTGACCCGCTGGAACGAAATCAACCTCTACACCATGACCCGCGGCATCAACCGCTTCAAGGGATTATCCATGGCTTTACAGGAAATCAATGAAAAACATACCGAAATTGAAGATCTTAATACGCTGGTGAAATGGGCCAAGGAAAGCCCGGAACTGTCCAACGACGCCGTAAAGCGCGCCATAGAACAAAATCCTGACAGCGTTATTTTGAAAAAGGCTTTGAGCTGGAGCCTTGCGGTCAACACCTCCATCAACGCCCTTCCCGAATCTGAAAAATTACCCTTTGAAGGCGTGAAGGAAGCCCTTGCCTATGCCCAGCAGTATGCGGATGTGGCCATTGTATCCAGTGCAAATTTAGGGGCTGTCCTTGACGAGTGGGAACTCTACGGGCTCCTTGAGCATACGGACATTGTTCTTGCTCAGGATGCGGGCAGCAAAGCCTTCTGTATCGGTGAGCTGCTCAAAAAAGGCTATGCCCCTGACCATGTGCTTATGTGCGGCGACGCCCCTGGAGACCATGACGCTGCAAAGAAGAACGGCGTGTTCTACTATCCCATCCTTGTAAAGCACGAGAAGGAAAGTTGGGCCGAATTCACGGAAAAAGGCTTAAAGAATCTGATTGACGGCGCCTATGCAGGCGCATATCAGGAAGAAAAGATTTCGGCGTTCCTTAAAAATCTGGGCGGCTGAATCTGACCCGCCTTTTTACAGTAAGGCGCTGCCAGACTTCGCAAAACAATTTGTTTTGCATCCATCGAGCAGGGAAGGTTCTCCCTCCTGCCCGCGGGAAATCGAGCAGGGAAGGTTACTTCCCCTACTCGCCGCGCGGGCCGCCTGTCAGCTCTGATGACAATCTTCCTCCGGCGGCCCTATGCATAAAAGCAAACAGCGGATGACTCTTTTGCGATTCATCCGCTGTTTTTAACTATGCCGGGCGCAACACCTTTAATGCCAACACGGCAATCATCTGATATTAAATTTTATCCCACCGCTCTTTCAGGCGGTATGCCACGTCCTTGGGCTGCCTGATTCTGGTAAAGACGCCCTTCTTGTTGCCGTTTACACGCATGATTCCCTCCGACGCCTGGAAATCAGCGAAATTCCACACCAGCTCACCCTGAATAAAGTCATACCGGTCAAAGACCTCAAAGCAGAGCTCCATGTACTCGCTCTGGTATTCCTGGGTCCACATCACGCTGGGCAGCTTGTGCTCCATGCCAAGGGTATCCGCACCAAATTCCGTGAACACAAAGGGTACGTTAAGGCCCCGTTTCTCCCAGCGATCCATCTCATCAAAGAAGGCTTCCCTGGCGTCCACGATTTCCGGACCGCCGCTGATGTACCATCCATAATAACGGTTCAGGCACACAAAGTCGCACAAATCACAACACTGGCACTTTTCCGGAGAACTGGTTTTCTCAAGGGCTCCGGTAAGAGGCCGTCCCTCCGGGTCAAGCTCCCTTGCATAATCAAAAATATCCTTGAAATACTCCCGGGCATATTCGCTGATGGTCTCCGGTTCATTAAACAGGCTCCATGCAATGACACTGGGGTGGTTTTTGTCCCTGGCAATCATTTCTTCCACCGCCTGTAAATGGGCAGCCTTCAATTTTGGAACCGTGGGCGCCTCGAAGAAATATGTATACTTACTGCCGCTTCCCGCCGCGGCAAAATTGCTCATGGAGCGCATCATGCCCACCGCAGGTACCTCGTCGATCACCAGGAAACCTTCCTCGTCCGCCATCTGATACCATTCGTCCGCATATGGATAGTGGCTGGTACGGAAGCAGTTGGCGCCGGACCATTTCATGCACTCGAAATCCCGTTTGGCCACGCCCCAGTTAAAGCCCCTTCCGATTACCTCGAAGTCCTCGTGTTTTCCATATCCCTTTAAGTACACAGGCTCTCCGTTCAGTAAAATTTTTGTCCCTTCTATTTTGACGGTGCGGATACCGATTTCCTCCGTGTAACTGTCAATCAGTTTCCCCTCACCCATAATCAGAATGGATATGGAATAAAGATAAGCATTGCGCACCTTCCACAGATGGGCATTTTTAACACGCAGGGCCCCCGTAGAACCCTCTGCCTCTGCCACAAGAACGCCTTCCTTATCCCGAAGCTCCACCTTTACCGGATGCGTGCCGTTTGTCCTGACACTGTAGTGGACCAGTGCATCATCCCCTTCCAACTCATAGCGCACGCTGTAATCCTCTATGGATTCCTTAGGTACACTGACCAGATAAACGCTCCTGTGGATTCCGGCATAATTATAAAAGTCAAAGTAAGGCTTCACCAGCTTCCGCCCATCCTTTAACTGATGCACCGCACCGCAGGGAAGACTCTCCTCATTGAGCTCATTGTTCAGCTTTATCACCAGACGGTTTCTCTCTCCCTTCTTTGCCGCCCCGCTTATCGGTACCACTACCGGCAGAAAGCCGCCTTCATGAGAGCCCACCTCAATACCATTGCAGTATACCACCGCCCTGTGGGTCAGGCTGCCGAACCGCAGGAAATACTCCTTCTCCTCAGCCTCATCCGGCAGGAAAAATTCTGTCTCATACCAGAAGTCCCCGCAGTAATCACGGCTGTGGGCGTCCGTAAACATATCGGCAAAGCTGCCAGGTACCGGCATCAGTATGGTGTCTGACAGACCATTCTGCCACTGTTCCTTTCCTCCCTTTGCCTCCGGGTCAAACCGGAATTTCCAGGCGCCGTCCAGGGAAATGCGCAGTCTCTTTTCATTGGCCTGGGGATACAGTTCCGAAAATTTAAGCATAATTTGAGTTCCTCTCTTTCCGCCGCTTTCGCGGCTTTTTATTTTTCTTAAAATTTTTACCTTCCTGTTTAAAATACCTTTTTCTTCAATTATACTGTTTAATCCCGGCACGCACAAGTCACAAAACAGCGTAGCCGGCAAAAGGGACACTCCCTTCTGCCGGCCTTTTCTCAATGCATCAGCATTTCCTCAATAAATATCCCATACCCTTTCGCCGGGTCCTGTACCAGCACATGGGTCACCGCTCCTATCAGCTTTCCATCCTGGATGATGGGGCTTCCACTCATCCCCTGTACAATTCCTCCCGTTACGTTAAGCAGCTCCGGATCTGTGATTTTCAGCACAATCCCTCTGTTTATATTGTCATTCTCCAGATTGATGTCTGTTATCTCCACATCATAAACATGGGTTCCGTTTCCCAGAGAACAGATAATCTGGGCCGGCCCCTTTTTGATTTCCTGCTTAAGGCCCAGGGGAAGATAATCATAGGTATCGTCCTCTGCAATTTCCGGTATACACACCCCGAAAATCCCCCGGGTGGTATTGTCTGTAATGTCACCCATCACATTGCCGTCATCATATTCAATGTAACCGGTCAGCTCTCCGGGAGAACCGGTGGCCCCTCTTGTGATTCCGATAATTTCCGTATGATAAAGGGTTCCTGATTTCAAGGCCATCAAGGTACTGGTATCCACATCGTTAATCCCATGGCCCAGCGCGCCGAAACAGCCGTTTTCATCAACATAGGTCATGGTGCCAACGCCCTGCGCATTGTCCCTGACCCAGATTCCCATCTTATATTCACCGTTTTGATTCAGTTCGGGCTTTGCTTTTACTTCGATCACCATATCCCCCCGCTGTACCTTAAATACCAGCTCCTGCCCTTCACTGTACTTTATTTTTTCAATCAGCTCCTTCTTTCCGCCCACCTCGTCGTCATTGATTTCCAGAATATAATCCCCTACCTGAAAAACATATTTCCCCGGATTAACGCTCTGTCCGTCCTCCCCTTCAAACTCTCCGATTCCCACCACCAGAACCCCCTTAGTTTTCACATAAATACCTATGGGGATTCCTGAGGGTTTCAGCTGAATGTCCTGAATGACTTCAACTGAAACCTCCTTTAAAGGAATGACACCGAAAAGTTTTAGCTGAAGTTTATATTGGTCAATCTGGTTTGCTTTTAAAGTAACGGGACGTCCCAAATCAATATGAATGCTGCCACCATCCTTTGGCCTTCCCGTACCGATATTTCCACTTACTTCAACGGCCTCCTTGTACAGTTCTCCCGTGGCGGGTACATTGAAGTTTAACTTCTGGTCCATGCCAACCTTGAGCATAATTGTGGACGGAACGCTCAGCCACATGAAATAGTATATGGACAGCATGACAGCCAACACGCCAAATGCCAGTGAGACATACAAAAATTTTCTGTAAATCCGGATTCTGCCGCAATTTACTTCCCCTAAATTTTCCGTTAACTGTATATTCAAGTTTCCACTTCCTTTATCTTAAAATCAAACGCCTCCATGCCCTTGCGAGACAGCTTATTGAATCAAACGTCTCCACGCTTCGCGAGACAGCTTATTGAATCAAACGCCCCCGCGCTTTGCGAGGCGGCTTATTGAATAAAAAAAGACATACAGCCTTGTATGCCTTTTTTAGTATGTGGAAAACTTGAAATTTTACTTTACAATTTTTATTTTTTTCTTTCCAAATCTTTCTATTAAATATACACCGCCGCACGTCCGCTACGCTTCCTTGACTTTCCGCGCCTCCTCCCGCATTTCTGCGGCGTTGTTTAAAACCGCTTCCGTCATCTGTCCGCTTCCCAAAAGCCTTGCCAGCTCGCCCAGGCTCTCATCCTCTGCGATTTCACGTATATTGGTCACGGTTCTGTCCTTTACGATATTTTTTTCAATCATAAAATGCGTATCCGCCATGGCGGCAATCTGCGCTAAGTGGGTGATACAGATAATCTGATGATTTCTGGATAGTTTCCCTAGTTTCTCGGAG
>CAJUED010000060.1 GCA_910585075.1 uncultured Lachnospiraceae bacterium | reverse complement strand
GAGTAATTTTATCTTACATCAGTTTGAAGGTTTACACAAACTTTGGGATAGTCCCCCCCCCCTATTTGCTTATACTCTTTTTTTATAAAAATGCTCCGCCCACTGTATACACTGATATAAGCCCATAGCGATTACACACAAAATAATAATTGAAGTTATCACCATATTTAACTGAAATACCTGTGAACCGTAAATAATCAAATATCCAAGTCCCCGTCTGGCTGCCAGAAATTCTCCTATGATCACCCCCACAAGGGCAAGCCCTATATTTACCTTCATATTACTTAAGATAGTAGGAATGGAGGAAGGCAGCACTACCTTGTGGAAAGCGTCAAAACGGTTTCCGCCAAGGGTCTTTATGAGCTTTAGCTTTTCGCGGTCAACACTTTTAAATCCCGTATAAAGATTAATGATTGAGCCAAAAATTGCAACGGAAATACCGGCCACAATGATGGTATTGATACCAGTGCCAAGCCAGACTATAAAAAGCGGTGCAAGAGCGGATTTAGGCAGGCTGTTTAAAACAACCAGAAAGGGTTCCGTGATTTCGGACAGGGTTTTGGAATACCATAAAAGCGTGGCGGTAAGGATAGAAAACAATGTAATCAGCAGAAAGCTCAAGAGGGTTTCAAGCAGGGTAATCCCGGTATGGGCAAAGAAGGAGCCGTCCTGGAGCATTTGCAGGAAAAATGCGACTACCATGCAGGGGCTGCTGAAAAAGAAGGTATCTATCAGTCCAAGCCTTCCGGAAAGCTCCCAGATGGTCAGAAATAAAATAAGGACAAATAAGCGCAGCAGGGTGACAAGATGATGATGTCTGTGATGATTTTTCATATAAAGCAGCTGCGCAGCAGTGAAATTTTCTTTAGGAGTAGTGTTTATATTATTCTTAGTCATTTTAATCCTCCATGTTGGAGCACCTTTTATAGCAATGTGAAAAATTTGAAAGAGAAGATTTACTTTTGCAATTTTAATTTGCGGTGCTCCGGCGCAAATTGATTTCTACAAGCCTTCATATTCATCAGAGATTTCCTTCCAGAGCAGATTGAATAAGTCCTGAAATTCAGGAGCATTTCTTGCCGCCAGGGGAGAAGAATCTTTTATGGTGAGGTGAACAGGAATGTTATTTTTAATACGGGCAGGCCTTTTGGAAAGGACAATCACTCTGTCCGCTAAAGAAATTGCCTCTGACAGGTCATGGGTAATTAGAATAGCAGTGATACCGGAAGCACGGATAATCTTCCCGATATCGGCAGATACGGTCAGGCGGGTTTGATAATCTAGTGCACTGAAAGGTTCATCCAAGAGCAGAAGGCCTGGCTCCATAACCATGGTGCGGATTAAGGCGGCGCGCTGCTTCATTCCCCCTGATAGCTCCCCCGGCTTTTTGTACTTAAATTTGGAGAGGCCGTAATCGGACAATAACCGTTCTGCCAGTTCCTCCTTTTCAGGGGTAAGTGTTTTGGTGATTTCAGGGCCTAAAAGTATGTTTTTCCAAATGGTGCGCCATTCCAGGAGATGATCCTGCTGGAGCATGTATCCGATTCGCCCTTTTTCCTGGTCCCTTACCAGGACTTCGCCGGATTCCGGGGCCAGGAGCCCTGCAATGATGGATAGCAGGGTGGATTTCCCGCACCCGCTGGGCCCCACAATTGCAAGAAACTCCCCTTTATTTACCTGAAACGATATATTCGTTAAAGCCTTTGTCTCGCCATTTAAGTTGTGATAAGAGAAACAAATGTTTTTACATTCCAAAACAGGCTGATTCATAGTTCCTCCTTTCAGCAGTAATATGAAGTACGCCGATATTTGATTCTTATACATATAATTTATGAGCTTTCGACATTTTTGTGCAGGAAAAATATCAGTTCGACTTGTCTTACCGGTATTCAATTTGCTCGCGCCGGAGTAACAGTTCAGCCTGCCTGAACTGTTATGCGCCGGAGCTTGTCTGTAAAAAAACAGAAGAAAAGATTGAAATGCCAATTGAGATATGGTAGTATCAAATTCAGATTTAATAATTGGAGGTACATGACCATGGCTCAGTTATGGGGAGGACGTTTTACAAAAGAGACGGACAGGCTTGTGTATGAGTTTAATGCATCCATCTCTTTTGACAAAAAATTCTTCGAACAGGATATAGAGGGCAGCATCGCCCATGTTGTGATGATGGAAAAGCAGGGGATTTTAACCTGTGAGGAAAAGGATGCCATTGTCAAGGGGCTTACAGGCATCCGCAGGGATGTATGCGAGGGTAAGCTGCCGATTACGGAGGAATATGAGGACATCCACAGCTTTGTGGAGGCGAATCTGATAGAACGGATTGGAGATACAGGCAAGAAGCTGCACACAGGAAGAAGCCGGAATGACCAGGTGGCTCTCGATATGAAGCTTTATACCAGGTCCGAGGTTGTGGAGGTTGCGGAACATTTGAAGGATTTGCTGGAAACTCTGCTGTCTATTATGGAAAACAACCTGACAACTTATATGCCAGGATTTACCCATCTCCAGAAGGCCCAGCCTACCACATTGGCACATCATATGGGTGCTTATTTCGAGATGTTCAAAAGAGATGTGCTGCGCCTTGGGGATATTTATAAGAGGATGAATTACTGTCCTTTAGGGTCAGGGGCTTTTGCAGGGACAACCTATCCACTTGACCGCTCTTACACATCATCCCTTATGGGTTTTGAGGGGCCCACTTTAAACAGCATGGATTCTGTTGCGGACAGGGATTATGTGATAGAATTTCTGGCGGCTCTTTCTACGATTATGATGCATCTGAGCCGATTTTCGGAGGAAATCATTATCTGGAATTCCAATGAGTATCGTTTTGTGGAGATAGATGACGGCTTTTCCACAGGGAGCAGTATCATGCCCCAGAAAAAGAACCCGGATATTGCAGAGCTGGTGCGGGGGAAAACCGGACGTGTTTACGGCGCCCTTATGTCTATCCTGACCACCATGAAAGGGCTTCCCCTTGCATACAATAAGGATATGCAGGAGGATAAGGAGGTCACCTTTGACGCAATCACAACGGTAAAAAATTGCCTTATATTATTTAACGGGATGCTTTCCACCATGAAATTTCATGAAAAAATCATGGAGGAAAGCGCCATGAAGGGTTTCACCAACGCAACGGATGCGGCGGATTATCTGGTAAAAAAGGGAGTTCCCTTCCGGGACGCCCACGGCATTATCGGCCAGCTGGTGCTTTACTGTATTGAAAAAGACAGCTCTATTGATGGGCTGAGTTTAGAGGAACTTAAGAAATTCAGCTCTCTGTTTGAGGGGGATGTCTATGATGCCATCAGCCTAGAGACCTGTGTGGAAAGGCGGCTGACAGCAGGGGCGCCAAGCCGGAAAGCCATGGAGGAGGCTGTTAAATTAAATAAAGAATTTCTTGCACAAATTTGGGTGAAAGAAGATAAAAAATAATTTTACAAAAATAAGAGTTACTGATAAAGGATATGGTCTGCATTTTGAGGCCGGCAGATTACAGAAAGGATGGATAATAAAATGAGCGAAAAGTTAAAAGTAGGAATTTTAGGCGGCACAGGTATGGTAGGACAGAGATTTATTGCTCTGCTTGAAAATCACCCCTGGTTTGAGGTTACAACCATTGCGGCAAGCGAAAGATCCGCAGGGAAGACTTACAAAGAAGCTGTGGGAGAGCGCTGGAAAATGATCACGCCTATGCCGGAGGCAGTGAAAGACCTTGTGGTTATGAATGTGAACCAGGTGGACAAAGTAGCCTCACAGGTGGATTTTGTATTCAGTGCGGTAGATATGACCAAGGATGAAATCAAACGGATTGAGGAAGAATATGCGAAAACGGAAACGCCCGTTGTCTCCAACAATTCCGCTCACCGCTGGACGCCGGATGTACCTATGGTGGTGCCGGAGATTAACCCGGAGCATATGCAGGTGATTGAGTTTCAGAGAAAGAGACTGGGAACTACAAAGGGATTTGTAGCTGTTAAGCCTAACTGTTCCATTCAGAGCTATGCGCCGGTGCTTACGGCATGGAAGGAGTTTGAGCCTTATGAGGTGGTGGCGACTACTTATCAGGCTATTTCCGGCGCAGGAAAAACTTTTAAAGATTGGCCGGAGATGGTTGAAAATATCATCCCTTATATTGGAGGTGAGGAGGAAAAGAGCGAGAAGGAGCCCCTTAGAATCTGGGGAGAGATAAAGGATGGCGTGATTGTTCCGGCTTCATCCCCTGCAATTACCTGTCAGTGCATCCGTGTTCCCGTATTAAACGGACATACGGCAGCTGTGTTTGTAAAATTCCGTAAGAATCCTTCCAAAGAGGAATTGATAGAGAAACTTGTCTCCTTTAAAGGACTTCCCCAAGAGCTTGATCTGCCCAGTGCACCCAAGCAGTTTATCCAATATTTGCAGGAGGATAACAGGCCTCAGGTGAATCTGGATGTTGATTTTGAAAATGGAATGGGAATCAGCGTGGGACGCCTTAGAGAGGACAGCATATATGACTGGAAGTTCGTAGGGCTTTCCCACAATACTGTCCGGGGGGCTGCCGGCGGGGCAATTCTCTGCGCGGAACTGTTGAAGGCCCAGGGCTATATTTCCCACAAATAACAGCACGAAGAATATTTCTAAGCCTGCAAAAGACGCAGGCTAAGAAATATTAAAACTTCGTGCAAGAAGAATGCCTGGAAAGCAGGCATTCTTTGAGGCGAAGAGTATTTCTAAGCCCGCCAAAAACGCAGACTAAGAAACACGAAAGTTTCGTGGAAGAAGAATGCCTTGAGAAGCAGGCATTCTACGAGGCGAACACCAGAAGGAGAAGTATATATGGACGAGTTACGTTATCGGGTTGATCTTTTAGATGCAATGAACCAGAAGCTGACCGGGGAAGAAAAAATGTACCGGATAATCTGCGATATGCCGGGCAGTGCCTTCCTTCATGTGAATTTTCCGGAAAACCAGGTAAGGATTTTGGGGGACTGGAATTTATTTTTCCCGAATGTGGAGATAAAGGATGGCAAAGACGTGGCCAGGCTTTATGTGAGGGCGGAAGAAAAATATGTGGTTCCTTTTCGGGATATTCTTTTTCCGGAAAAGGCGCAAAAAAAAGACGGTGGCGGAATTATCAGGTTAAAGGATACCGGGATGTGGGTGGAGTGCACATTTTCCGTCTTATATGACGAAGACGGGAACGCCACGGATAAGGTGATTCGTTTTAAAGACATTTCCAAACTGAAAGATCAAAACGAGGACTTGGCTTATCTGGCTTATTATGATTCGCCGACAGGCCTTTACAATAAAAATTATTTTATCAGACTGTTGACAGATTATCTTAAAAGGGCGGAGGAGGAAAATGTTGTGGTTTCCCTTCTTTCCCTGCAAGTAAGCGGTTTAAGGCAGCAAAAGGAAGGATTGGAGCTTTTAGCGGGGGAGGAAGGGCTTGAGCAGTTCGGACAGTATCTGTCCTCTCTCCAGGGGGAAAATGTGCTTACAGCATATCTGAATACGGATGTCTTTGGCATTGCCATCTATGACCCAAGGGGAAACCGGACCGTGGAAAACATCTGCGGACAGATAAAAGAACGGCTGAAAACGCCTTTTACCCTGAGCTCAGGACAGGAGCTTGTTTTGACGGTAAGCGTAGGGGTTGCAGAGTACCCGGAGGCAGGGGATGAGCCTCTTTCCTTAATCCGTCATGGGGAAACTGTCATGCAAAAGGCAAGGAAAAGGGGACGAAATATAGTTGAATATTTCGACGATACCATTTCCGATAAATTCACCAAAAACCTTCAAATAGAAAATGAATTGAAAAAGGCCCTGCCGGAGCTGCATTTCCACCTGCATTTTCAGCCACAGTTTGATGTAAAGGAGCGAAAGATGCGGGGAATGGAGGCACTGGTCAGGTGGCAGGGAGCGGACGGTAAGCCTGTAAGCCCTTCGGATTTCATTCCCATTGCGGAAAAGAAGGGAGCTATGGCGCAAATTGACGCCTGGGTAATGGAGGAAAGCATCCGTATTTTCGGCACATGGAAAAAGAAATATGACTGCGACTGCATCCTTTCTCTGAATATTTCGGCGGACCAGTATATACAGGATGGATTCACGGACAGGATTCTAAGTATCTTAAAAAAATACGCAGTGGAACCGGAAAAATTAGAGCTGGAGATTACGGAAACTATGCTGTTTGAGGGTTTTGAGGCTATAACGGAGAAAATAGGTGTACTTCGGGATTATGGAATCCGCATTTCTCTTGATGATTTCGGGTCAGGGTATTCTTCACTGTCCTGCTTAAGAAAACTGCCTGCGGATACTATCAAAATAGACCAAAGCCTGACCGGGGCCGTTGCTACGGATAAAAATGCGTGTATCATAGTGGAGTCCGTTATTGGTCTGGCAGGAAAGCTGGGATTTGAAACCATAGCGGAGGGCGTGGAGAGAGAAGAACAGCTTGACAAATTAAAAGAGCTTGGCTGTGGCTATGTGCAGGGATACCTGCTTGGAATGCCAATGCCGGAGGAAGAAATGGAACAGCTTTTACGGGGATAAGATTGATATGATATTGGGACGGGGTTCGGAGTTAAAATATTTAAATAATTATTATGAACGCGGGGAAAGTCAGATCCTGGTAGTCTATGGAAGCAGAAACGTAGGAAAAACAGCCTTGCTGCGCCAGTTTATGCAGGGCAAACCCAGCCATTATTACAGGGCGAGATCTGCTTCCGAACGCGAACAGCGTTATCAGTGGGGCAGGGAGCTGGAAAAGGAAAAGATAAAAGTTTCCAGATATCCGGCATACACAGAAATCTTTGACGCTGTTTTGCAGGAAGCCAATCAGACGAAAGCGAGAACTGCAGGCCGTCAGGCTGATGAGAAAAAGATAATCATAGTGGATGAATTCCAGCATATTATCAAGGGCAACGAGAACTTTATCAAAGAGGTTCATTATTATCTCCATGACATCCGCCCGGACGCCCGGGTTATGTTTGTTCTTTGCAGCTCCTCAATAGGCTGGGTGGAGAACACCATGACAGGTAAGATTGGGGATGATGCATATGCGATTTCAGGGCTGCTTAAGATTAAGGAGCTTGGTTTTGAGGCCATGATGGAGTATTTCCCCGGATTTTCCATGCAGCAGGGAATTGAAGCTTATGCCATACTTGGAGGCCTGCCGGGGCTTTGGAAACAGTTTGATGATAAAATAGGCATAAAAGAAAATATTTGCAGATATATTTTAAACAAAGATTCTTTCCTGTATGGGGAAGGGCAGCGGATGGTGGAGGAAGAACTTCGTGAAATGAGTGTGTATAATACCATTTTAGCTTCCCTTGCGGCCGGAAATCTAAAACTTAATGACTTGTACCGGCATACGGGATTTTCCAGGGCGAAAATCAGCGTTTATCTGAAAAACCTGATAGAGTTGGAGCTGGTAGAAAAGGTGTATTCCTATGATACGGAGGGCAAGGTCAATGCACAAAAGGGGATTTACAGAATCTGTAACCACTTTGTCAACTTTTATTTTGCCTATTTATATCCGAATTTGAGCGGCCTGGAGAGACTGACACCCGGAGAATTTTATAATAAATATATAGAATTTAGTTTCAAGAGCTATGTTGCAGAGTATTTTAAGGTGGTCTGCAGGCAGTATATTGAAAAGTGGAGCAGATGGGGAAGTCTTCCTATTGAAGTGGACAAGATAGGGGAGTGGATTGGCAAATTTGGCAATATTGACGTGGTTGCCCAGGATGAAACCGGAAAAACAATTGTGGGAATCTGCAGCTGGGATAAGCCTGTTGTGCGTTATGACGATTATGAATGGCTTCTTTTTTGCGCAGAAAAGGCAAAGCTGCGGACAGACTATATTTACCTGTTTTCCATTCAGGGCTTTGAGGATAAACTTTATCAGGAGGCCAAAAGCCAACAGACCGGCGGAAAACAGAAGCTGAAACTAATCAGTATGGATGAGATGTGATGGGAAAAAATTTGTATATAGCCGAAAAACCCAGCGTGGCAAGGGAATTTGCCAAGGCTTTGCGGATAAATGCGAGTAACAGGGATGGGTATCTGGAATCGGCTGACAGTGTGATTACCTGGTGTGTGGGGCATCTGGTTACCATGAGCTATCCGGAGGCCTATGACGAGAAATATAAAAGGTGGTCCCTCAGCACCATCCCTTTTATTCCTTCGGAATTTAAATATGAAGTGATAGAGGGTGTAAAAAAGCAATTTAAAATCGTAAGCGGTCTCTTAAACAGAGAGGATGTGGAAACCATTTATGTGTGCACGGACTCCGGGCGGGAGGGGGAATATATCTACCGCCTTGTGGAGCAGCAGGCCCACGTAACAGGGAAAAAGCGGAAAAGAGTCTGGATTGACTCTCAGACAGAGGAGGAAATCCTGCGCGGCATCCGGGAGGCAAAGGACCTTTCAGCCTATGATAATTTAGGGGCTGCCGCTTATCTGCGGGCAAAAGAAGATTATCTGATGGGCATCAATTTTTCAAGAGTGCTCACCTTAAAATATGGAAACCCGGTCAAAAATTATCTTAAAAGAGACAAGGCGGTTATCAGCGTGGGAAGGGTGATGACCTGTGTCCTCGGGATGGTGGTAAACAGGGAGCGTGAAATCAGGGAATTTGTGAAAACCCCTTTTTACCGTATTATTGCAAACCTGTCTATCAATGGGAAAAACTGTGAATGTGAGTGGAAGGCGGTGGAAAACACAAAGTACTACCGATCCCCTCTGCTATATAGGGAAAATGGATTTAAAGAAAAAAAGGATGCGGATGCACTTATTCGGTATCTGATGGATTCCCCGCCGGTGACAGCTACGGTGGAGAGCATTGAAAAGAAAAAGGAAACCAAAAACCCGCCTCTTTTATATAATCTGGCGGAATTACAGAACGACTGCTCCAAATATTTCAAAATCAGTCCTGATGAAACCTTAAGAATTGCCCAGGAGCTGTACGAGAAAAAAATGACTACATATCCCCGTACGGACGCCAGAGTGCTCTCAAGCGCAGTTTCAAAGGAAATCTATAAAAATATAAAAGGGCTGACCGGTTACGGGATTGCAGGAAGCTATGCCGCTAAAGTGTTAGAGAGCGGCAGCTACAAGCAAATAGCCAAAACCAGGTATGTAAATGATAAACAGATTACGGACCACTATGCGATCATTCCAACGGGACAGGGATTAAACCAGTTAAATAACTTAAATCCCACGGCTGCCAAAGTATATGAGGTTATCGTGCGCAGGTTCTTAAGTATTTTCTTTCCCCCAGCAGTCTACAGGAAAATATCCCTAGCAGTATCAGTAAAAGGAGAACGTTTTTTTGCAAGCTTTAAAGTGCTGGAGGAGGAAGGATATCTTCAGGCGGCGGCTTTTTCTTTTTTAAAGAAAAAAAATGAAGCCTCTAATATGGAAAACGCTTATGCGGAAAACTCCCAAAGCCTTCCTGACGGAAAGGAAGAAAAAAGAAAGGCGGAGGGCGGGGATACCGGAAACGAAGGAGTTGACCCGGCCTTTATGGAGGGACTTAACCATTTGAGAAAAGGGATGACGCTGTCTGTCAAGGATATGCAGGTGAAAGAAGGCGAAACCAAGCCGCCAAAGCGGTATAATTCGGGCACCATGATTTTGACAATGGAAAACGCCGGGCAGTTTATTGAAGATGAGGAACTCAGGGCCCAGATAAAGGGCAGTGGTATCGGTACCTCGGCAACCCGGGCTGAAATTTTGAAAAAGCTTGTGAATATTCAATATCTGGCCCTGAATAAAAAAACGCAGATTATAACCCCCACTTTGATGGGAGAAATGATTTATGAGGTGGTTTACTGCTCCATACGGCCTCTCTTAGACCCGGCGCTTACGGCAAGCTGGGAGAAAGGGCTTACCATGGTAGCGGAAGGGACCATCACAGAAGACGAATACATGAGAAAGCTGGATGATTTCGTTTCCAGGAGAACCAATATCGTGAAACAGATGGATAACCAGTATGCTTTAAATCAGCAGTTTCACAAAGCTGCTGCAAATTATAAAAAATAATCCGGCAGAAAATATTTCAAAAGGAGGAAAAGTATGAAAGAATTTACAATCGAAAATCTTTACAATTTGGAGGAAACCATTGCTGCAGGTCTCTTTGAGGGTGCTCAGTACCCTTGGGAGCTGCTTCCCAAAATCAGTGGCTTTATTTTGGAGCTTGGAAAGACGCTTCCGGAGGACAAATTTACCCAGGTGAAAGAAAACGTGTGGATTGCAAAATCCGCCAAAGTGGCTCCCACAGCCAACGTTAATGGCCCGGCAATTATCGACGAGGAGGCTGAGATACGCCACTGTGCCTTCATTCGTGGAAACGCCATTGTGGGAAAGGGCGCTGTTGTGGGAAATTCCACAGAGTTGAAAAACGTAATCCTGTTTAATAAAGTACAGGTTCCCCACTACAATTATGTAGGAGACAGCATTCTTGGCTTTAAGTCCCACATGGGTGCAGGCTCCATCACTTCAAATGTGAAAAGCGACAAGACCCTGGTGGTTGTGAAAAACGGGGAGGAAAAGGTTGAGACCGGCCTTAAGAAATTCGGTGCAATGCTTGGGGACAACGTGGAAGTGGGCTGTAACAGTGTTTTGAACCCGGGTACCGTGATAGGAAGAAATTCCAACGTATATCCCACCAGTATGGTGCGGGGCTGTATCCCTGCCGGCAGCATTTATAAAAAACAGGGAGAAATTGCCGAAAAATATTGATGATAATCGAAAAATTTGTGAAAAGCACTGGATTTTTTGTGTCGGATATGCGAAAATATAGTTGCGTTTATACTATCTACATATTGAAAGGAGTTTTCACATGATTTATTCAAAGGAAGTTGAAGAAATGTGTACAGTTGCACAGGGTGTTCATCATGGCTGTGCTCCTATTCCGGAAGAAGCAAAATGGGTTCAGGCAAAAAAGGTTGAAGACATTTCAGGCTTAACACACGGTGTTGGCTGGTGTGCTCCCCAGCAGGGCGCTTGTAAGTTAACCCTGAATGTTAAGGAAGGCATTATTCAGGAAGCTTTGGTTGAGACCATCGGATGTTCAGGTATGACACATTCCGCTGCTATGGCATCTGAAATCCTTCCCGGCTTAACTGTAATGGAAGCATTAAATACTGACCTTGTATGTGATGCAATCAATACGGCTATGAGAGAATTGTTCCTGCAGATTGTTTACGGACGTTCCCAGAGTGCGTTCTCAGAAGACGGACTTCCCATCGGTGCAGGTCTGGAAGATTTAGGAAAAGGACTCAGAAGCCAGGTTGGTACAATGTACGGAACCTTAAAGAAAGGCCCCCGTTACCTTGAGATGGCTGAAGGTTATGTAACAGGTATCGCTCTTGATGCTGACAATGAAATCATTGGTTATAAATTTGTAAACTTTGGTAAAATGACAGACTTCATGAAAAAAGGTGATGATCCTGCAACTGCATATGAAAAATCCTGCGGACAGTATGGTCGTGTAGATGATGCTGTTAAGATCATTGACCCCAGAAAAGAATAATTATAGGAGGAATGTAAAAAATGGCATTATTTGAATCATATGAAAGAAGAATTGATACAATCAATTCCGTTTTAAATTCTTACGGCATTTCTTCTATCGAAGAAGCTGAAAAAATCACAAAGGATGCAGGCCTTGACGTATATGAGCAGGTTAAGAAAATCCAGCCCATCTGTTTTGAAAATGCATGCTGGGCTTACACGGTAGGCGCTGCAATCGCAATCAAGAAAGACTGCAGAAAAGCTGCTGACGCTGCTGCTGCAATCGGCGAAGGCCTTCAGGCTTTCTGTATCCCCGGTTCTGTTGCTGATACCCGTAAGGTTGGTCTTGGCCATGGTAATCTTGGCAAGATGCTCCTTGAGGAGGAGACAGAGTGTTTTGCATTCTTAGCAGGCCATGAGTCCTTCGCAGCTGCTGAAGGTGCAATCGGTATCGCAGAGAAGGCAAACAAGGTTCGTCAGAAACCCTTACGTGTTATCTTAAACGGTCTTGGAAAAGATGCAGCAAAGATTATTTCCAGAATCAATGGATTTACCTTTGTTGAGACAGAATATGATCCTTACACCAATTCAGTTAAGGAAATCGAGCGTAAATCTTATTCAGAGGGACTTCGTGCTAAAGTTAACTGCTATGGCGCAAACTCCGTTCCTGAAGGTGTTGCTATCATGTGGAAGGAAAACGTTGATGTTTCCATCACAGGTAACTCCACCAACCCTACAAGATTCCAGCATCCTGTAGCAGGTACATACAAGAAAGAAAGAACAGAAGCCGGAAAGAAATACTTCTCAGTTGCATCAGGCGGCGGTACAGGACGTACACTTCATCCTGATAATATGGCTGCCGGCCCTGCTTCCTATGGTTTCACAGATACCTTAGGACGTATGCATTCAGATGCACAGTTCGCAGGTTCTTCCTCCGTACCAGCTCACGTTGAAATGATGGGTCTGATCGGAATGGGAAATAACCCGATGGTTGGAGCTACAGTTGCAGTTGCAGTTTCTGTTGAGGAAGCAGCGAAGGCAGGTAAGTTCTAAAAAATCTAGTAAAAACAAGGGCTATCGTTGATAGAGGATGTCAGCGATAGCCTTAAATTTTGCCACGTAGCACACAAATAGCACACAGGTAGCACACAAGCGGTAGCACACAAACAAATGTGTAAATAATTTGTCATCATATTAATTCGTAGTTTTATATTAACCTTTAGTTATCAGAAAAGTATTAGTTTGGTTTATGGAATGAGTAAAGGGCATCTGTATGGGGATGCCCTTTGATAGGATTTCGTGTAGTGATTTTTCTGTCCTTTATTACTGGTGGAAATGAATTAATGCAACTCTATATTTTTATTTTATATGTTTTCTTTCCATTTGTTATAACAAATCCAGTCATAAAATCGTCTTTTTGTTTATTATCCATTTCTGAATGAGCATCAAAAATATCTGCATAGGTTATGCTGGAATTTTCGCAAATTTTTTTAATAGTGGATAATTTGATGTCTTTTTTCTTTTTGTTAACGATTGCATTTAATTCATTTCTGGAAATATCACAGATGTCTGCAAAAAATACCCCACTGCAATTTCGCTCACCAAGCTCTTTTAATACAAGTTCTGATAATCTGTTTAATTCTTCCATCATAAGATATTCCTCTCTTTCATTTTATAGGAGTATGCTATAATGAACACGTACCCTAAATTGACTTTGAATGCTGGTTACCGGGTGGTAGCTCTATGGTATATGTGGCCCCATAGAGTTTTTGGTTTTAACATTCAATTTATATCAGTTCCTATAGTTACTTTGTAATTTTTCTAATTTCATTTCTTAATTGTTCAATAGTTCTATGTGTATATACCTTTTCGGTAATATCTTCTATGGCGTGTCCTACAATTAGTTTTAGAACATATTCATCAACATTACAGGCCTTTGCTTTTGTTATAAATGTGTGACGGGCTTCATGGGGGCTATGTATCATTTGTAATTTGCTCATGATTTTTTGAAATCTGTTGCGATATTTATCATATGTCATATATGTACCCTGTTGGCCGTTTATATCGTTGAACAAATATTCGGAATGCAAAGCACTGGATTCCTGCATACGGTTTTCAATTAACGGTTTGATAAGCGGATGGATGGGGACAATCCTGTTTTTACCGGCATCAGTTTTTAAACCGCCTTTCATTATTTCGGATTCGATATTAATATCTGCAATTTGCAGTATGGCCAATTCTTGGGGACGCCACCCACTATATATACCTATTAGTACCATATCTATAAATGGTATAGAGTCCTTATTGGCCCATAGTTGCTGTATTTCAGCATCTGTAAATGGGACTTTCTCTTTTGCGTTTCTATTTTTAATTGGATTACCATTTGCAAACATTACGGCGGCATAATCTTTATCCACAATGTCATGTGCTATAGCATATTTGTACATCATATTAAAAAGACTTTTTATTCTGCTTTTTGTGCTGTCACCTACATCTGCATTAAGTACGGTACCTTCCAAATGGGATACCTTTATATCTTTCATACGCATATTATATAGACCGTTACAGTAAGAATACGCAGCCGTAATCGTTCTAATACTGGATGGACTGGAAAGAGTGGGAAAATATCCTTCATTCCATTTTTCGTATACTTCTGAAAAAGTGATGCTATCTGTTTTGATGTCATAAGGATTTTCGTTATAGTTGGCAAGAGCAATCATAGCTTCCTCACGGGTAGCATAATAGCCGATTGTAATGCGTAATTGCTTGCTTTTACCTGTAGTGGTATCTAATATCCATTTATCAGTTTTGACAGCCCTAAATGGCTTAGAACGTCTACCCGGCAGTTTATGAACTGAACCATATCCGTTAGGCAATTTTGTAGGTTTGCCGTTCCTGATGCGCGGCTTTGTACTGGTAGGGCTATTTATTGGATAACCACAATGAGGACAAGCAGCAGCTTTGTCGGATACATCATGCTCGCATTCTGGACATTTTAATAATGCCATTAGTGCACTTCCTTTCTATAAATAGAATGAGCCTAAGCTAGTGGGTTTCATCAATCGTCATTTTCTCCCAGTAAAAAATATTATTCTGTTTCAGAATCAATATGTTTAAGCCAAGATAAATAATCCTCTTTTGTTTTTTCTACTCTATATTTTTGAATACACTTTTTGAAATCAGAATAATTGTGAATATTGATACCATAATCAAAAGATTTACCTTTTTTATATCTTCTTTCTAAACGATCCAGTATTTTTTCTTCTATTCTGTATATTTGACTATCAATATCTATAATCAGATTCCCATTATCATCAGTTATAAATTTAGGAAGTTCTTCAGCAGTTAGGACATGGCGGTGATATGTGAAGAATTTATTTTTATAGTCTTCCAAAATTTCATCTGATAATTTTTTGTCCTTACTTAATGCTTCAATTATTTCGCGCATTTCGATTGATAGTCTTTGCGATAGAATATCGATTATTTGATTTTCATTGATTTTAATTTCTAGCTGTTCATAATCTTTATCACGTGCGGTCAGGCTTTTATCAAGTAGGATATATGAATTATTTCTGGTAAGTGGATGTGAATAAAACAACATTTCTTTAATTGTCTTAATAAGGTTTGTTGAGATAATTGTCCGGCCCCAAATTGCATCTACAATATGCTTTTCTGATATAGGTAAACTTTTTAATTCATCAATAGTTGTATAGGCTAACCCCGTTTCTTCTGATGCATTTGCAATTCCTTTAGAAAAAACATCTTGCTTAGTAATTAAATATTCAATGTCGCAATCGAAGAAACTACATATCCTAAGCAAATTATCTAAGCTGGCCAAATTTCTTCCGGTTAACCATTCATTAGATGTATTATTGAACTTTTTTTCATCTATATTGTACGTGCTTGAGTAATCTTTCTTAAAAAGTTTTCGTCTTTCTTTTTTATCATAATCTCTATACTTATTATCAATTAGGGCTAAGAGTTTCTCCTTAAAATTGTCTGAATAATCATTTTCATTATATTGCATAGATGTACTCCTGATTGCTAGTTGTATTTAAAATACAATTATTTTTGGTAAAATTATTGTTATTATTGTAGCATATAGTGGTTTTAAATACAAGATATAAGTGATTAAATTTTTATAGAAGCTTCTAAAAACAAAATAAGTGAGAGGTGAAGTAATAAAGTATGCAAAAAAAGAATTTAGATATCCGAGAATATGCAAGGAATAAAGGTGTTCCGTTTTGGAGAATAGCAGAAAGATATGGTGGGATGGCAGATAGCAATTTTTCAAGAATGTTAAGGCATGAATTACCAGACGATAAAAAAGCCGAAATTAAAGCAATTATTGACGATTTGACGGCAGAATAGGCGGTGACACATATGAACGAACCTATTTTTGAATGTGCAAATATCCCTGTTGCAGTCGCTTCCAAAGCTTTAAAGGTAGATTGTCAGACGGTAAGGCTATTACTTCAAAGCGGTGCGGTAAACTGGGGAATTGCATACCACAGGACACCAAAGAGCCGACAATATTCATATTTGATTTACCCTAAGAAGTTTTACGAGGAAACAGGTTTCCTTTATAAAGGGGGTACATCGGAATGAATATTTTGAAAAGGTGCCGATTGAAAAAACAGCAAAAAGAGTTGATGCGTAAGTATGAAATCTTAGAACGGTTACAAACAGAACACAGTAATAATGAATATTGTTACAGATATATACAGCGAAAAATGGATGCCCTTGATGAGGAATCTGAACATATCAGAGGAATTTTAGAAGGGCGGTGGGATAAATGACTGCTAATGAGATATACGAAAACAATTTGCGTTACTTTAAGATAAAAAAGCGATATGGAGATAAAACACAATGCCAATGCCCGGCACATGATGATAAACACGCTTCATTGACAATCACAAAAGGCAGGAAGTGTACGTTGTTTTACTGCCATGCAGGGTGTACTATTGATGAAATTTTAGGAGTAGTAGGGCTTGAAAAGAAAGATACTTTTTATGATGTAGAGCCAAGAAGTCCAAACTGGCGAGCCTATGTAGAGAGCAGAGAGAAACGTAAGATTGAAGCGGTTTACAATTACTTTTCTATTAACGGTTCTTATGCTTTTACAAAAATTAGGCTTGAGGGCAAGAAAATCATCTATGGCAAATTGCAGAATGAGCGTTTTGCATACGGTTTAGGGCATGATGTAGGCAGAAAGAATTATAAAGCTATCTATGGAAGTCCACAAACCATAAATAAGGCGATTGCAGAGGGAAGACCTATTTTTATACCAGAGGGCGAAAAAGACGTTGATACGCTGATAAAACAAGGCTACACAACTTTTACTTATGGCGGTGTGAATGATTGGCAGTCAGACTTTGCTACATTGGTGCAGGGAGCAGAGGTTTTCATATTGGTAGACAATGACGAGCCGGGAAAACGTGTTGCTGAAATTATCCAGAATGACATTAAAGCAGTCGCAAAGAGTAGTAAAATCATTGTACCTATGCCGGACACACCCAAAGCAGATATAACGGATTATTTTAGTGCAGGACACAGTAAGCAAGAATTTGAACAGATGCTACAGCAGGAACAAAGAACTGTTAAAGAAGCCGTAAGGGAGGGCGTATCAAAACACGACACCCTTATAACACCACAAGGGCAGCAGGACAGACCTTTAGAACGGGTATTAAAGGATTTGCACGCCGAGCAATACGAAACGAGCGATAAGGGTTTTGGGCGGCTATTTGCAGATGTTTTTAAGGACAAGCACAGATATAACCCATCAAGAAAAGATTTTATGCGGTATGACGGTAAAAGATGGATTGATGATATTGAGGGTTTGAGTGCAAGGGCATCAGCGAAAGCCTTATCAGATGCACTTGTCAGATATGCGGTAAATGTTGATACAGAGGGCAAATATTTAAAAGCAGTAGCAACATTATGTAATATCAGAAACCGAAACAATATGTTACAGGATAGTAAAGATGTATACTTTTTCGATAATGAGCAGTTAGATACAAATGACTATTTTCTGAATGTGCAGAACGGTACACTTGATTTAACGGAGGATAACCCAAAGTTTGTGAAACACAGCCCTGATATGCTTCTTTCAAAGATATGCAATGCTGAATACAATCCTGCTGCCGATTGCAAAGAATGGAAGAAATTTTTATCAGAAATTATGCAGGACGATAGGGAGAAGATATTATATCTCCAAAAGATAGCAGGGCTTTCATTGACCGGGAACACAGAGCAGGAAACTTGTTTTATTCTCTATGGAAGTACGACACGAAACGGAAAAAGTACGTTTTGTGAAACTCTGATATATCTGCTGGGCGATTATGCGTTGACAATGAAGCCAGAAAGCCTTGCGGTAAAGCAAAATCTTGACAGCAGACAGGCAAGCGGAGATATAGCACGATTAGCAGGGTGTAGGTTCTGTAATGCAAGTGAGCCGCCAAAACGAATGTTATTTGATACAGCTTTATTAAAATCTTTGTTGGGCCGGGATTCTATCACAGCACGGCATTTACACCAGAGGGAATTTAGCTTTATTCCTAAGTTTAAATTAGTGATAAATACAAATTATTTACCAACGATTACAGATGATACGGTTTTCAGCTCCGGCAGAATAAATGTTATCAGTTTTGACCGACATTTTGAGCCGCAGGAGCAGGACAAAGACCTAAAAAACAGATTGAGAGATAAACAGGAGCTATCCGGCATCTTGAATTGGTGTATTGAGGGATTGCGGCTATATAGGCAGCAGGGATTAGAGCCGCCACAAGCAGTACAGACAGCTACTAACACCTATAGAACGGATAGCGATAAAATCGGCAATTTTATCAACGAATGTTTGACTAAGACAGGCAGGAACAGCAAAGCAAAGGATATTTACGAGGTTTATTCAAAGTGGTGTGAGGAAAACGGCTTTGGAGTAGAAAACAAGTCAAATTTCTTTGCAGAACTTAAAACTAAGGGCTTATTTGCGAATAGTGGAACGGTGGAGGGCAAGACCGTAAAAAATATCGTAAAGGGCTATACGGTGGAAACAGATTTTGTTGAATATGAGGGGCAAGAACCGCTACCTTTTGACTAAAGAAAAAATAGAAATGTGCAATTTGTGCAAAGTAAATGTAAATTTCCTATAAGAGTTTAACTTTAGAATGTCACATTTGAAATGCACATTTTGCACAAATCCAGTAAAATCAATGGTTTCAAGCACTTTAATAAAATGAAGTGTGCAAAATGAATGTAAGAAATCTTACGGTTTTATGTAACGGAATTTCAGAAAGCAGGTGTAAGTATGGATTATTTTTCAATGTATAAAGATGTGTGGGAATTTCATAAAAACCATATCGAAAATATACAAGATACAGATGAATTTTGGGAAATGTTAGTTAATGAGGGCAATGCAATTTCAAAAAAATACAATGAGTGTAAATTTATCCGAAACCTTGTATTAGGAGAAATTACAGAGTTTGAACGAATTTATAAGGAGATGAAAGCCAATGCAGACACAGCGGTATAAAGACTATATGCGTAGTGACGAATGGGAAGCTAAGAAACAGGAACGTATAGCCATTGATGGCGGTTGCGTGATGTGCGGCAGACCGCTTGAGCGTATTAGAAGCGTACAGGTGCATCATGTTACTTATGCCAGATTAGGCAATGAAAATGTGTTGACAGACCTTTGTACTTTGTGCGGTTCGTGCCATAAGAAGATACACGCATATTACGACCGCAGGAGAGCTTAAATAATCAAGTTGTATACCTATACACAATTTATAAAAAAGGAGCAAAATCATATGAAAAATGAAGAAAAAACGGATGGTAGAGGGCAATATATGGTTCGGGCATGGGAAGAAGCAAAAAAAGCAGGAGGACTTTCATATTCTCCGGAACAGATAGAGGCCATTTTAGGGGAGCGTGATGATATAGTGTTGACGAGGGAGGAAGTGAAAAATAGGATAACTACATATTTTCAGAGCTGTTTGGTGCTATCACAAGACGAGGACACACAGGAAGTAAATTATGTGTGGAAACGCAATCCGACCAAAAGTGGTCTGGCGTTGGCATTAGGATTATCTCCGCAGACTGTAGTTGATTACGTGAAAGGTTCTGACCGCAGAGGAAATATTTATAAAGTGATGGGTGAAAACAAAGGCAGACAAAAAATTGCTACAGCAGATTTTGACCTTATCAGAAAAGCGTACATTCTCATTGAAGATTTTTATGAGCAAAAATTAGGCGATAACCGCAATAATGCCGGAACTATATTTTGGCTGAATAATAAAGAAAATACAAGGTGGAGCAATGAACAAGAATTTAAGTTTGGAGTGGTAGAACAGCCGGAACGTAAGGTGTTGACCGCCAAAGACCTTCCACGGCTTGGAGAACTGATAGAGCCAAAGTGCGAAAATTTACCACAATTAGGAATGAAGGAGGAAAAAGATGGTATTTAAAGAATATGTTGAAGAAATTTTAAAAACTGAAATTTTAAGAATAATCGGGCACCAAGGATATGTCCTCGAAACGGAAATATGTACTGTGTTATGTGAGAAATACAATATTTCTTTTGATACATTGCGAGCAACGCTTAGAAGTATTTATCCGGATATGTTGTTACTAAAAAGACGCATCACGAACGAATTGAAAATTTTTTATGGATTGAAAGTCAAGGGATGTCCAGTCGTATATTTGCCAATAGCGGAGAACAGAAAGTGAGGTATAATAATGAAGAATCAAAAAATAACGGAATTATATAAATATGTTTTTTCGACGGAGCCGAACAGCTGGGAGCGCGAAAAACGCTTAGGGGAATTAACCGAAAAACAAAAAGATGATTTATGGGATTATCAAATGGGCTTAGGCTCCAAAGGAATAAAGGAAAATACATCCGAGACAGGCATATCATTTGAAAGATACAAGGGATTAAGGCGCAGTACGCGATTCAGTGATACTTGCGAAATTTCTAAAATAAAGAGAACGTACCCGGAGTTGGCGGCACAGTATGATGAACGACTGGAAGCAGAGGAAAAAAAGAGAGAAAAAATATTTGCAATTAAAGATACCGCCAAAAGACAAAAAGCAATAGCTGAAAATTTGCAATTATTCCAATAACAGGAGGTAGAATATCATGGAAGTAAAAGAAAAAGTAAAAACAATGCTTTCAAGAATGCTTGAAACAGCGGACGAAAATGGCGTTACTGAAGGAGAAGTTATACGGGAGCTAACAAGGAATGGGATTGATTATCAAACTGCCCGTAATTTTTTGAAAAATTCATACAAAGAAATAGGGGTAGAACGGACACCAGAGCATACCGGAGAAGTGATTCGTTATCGTAAGCAAAAGAAAGAAGCTGATAAGCAGGAGACACCAGCGGAAGCAATGGCAAGAAAATCAGCACAAAGAGCTTATAACGAACATAGAGCTGTGAAAATTATTAATAGTTACAGGAGGTAGGCATATATATGATGATAAGTAATAGAGTGCTTGTATGCTTCTTATGGTAAATATAGATTAACAAAGGAAGTGCCCACTGCTTATATCCGCTCCGAATGTCTTTGATAAACGGAGAGAGTGGAGGGCAGCAGGTTATTATTTCCGGACGGTTTGTATTAACGATAATTTGTTCTTGAAGTGCACAAAAGGATATGTTATATTATAGATACAAAAGAGGAAACAACCGCCCACAAAGTGGTTGACCTCCGAGATAAGTTTTTAAGCCTACCTAGACCGCCAAGTACAAGGTAGGCTTAT
>CAJUED010000059.1 GCA_910585075.1 uncultured Lachnospiraceae bacterium | reverse complement strand
TTCTAAATGACAAATTTTTATTATTTCACTTGTCTACCTAGAAGGGAGCATATCACTTGTCCACAGGCAGCTTTCTTTTATTCAATAATATAACCCGCAAAGCACACAACGTTTGCCTTCATCAGGCATTTTGCAAAACCTGATGCTTTTTTATATAAACAAATCACGATACCACTTCAGAGACTGAACATATGCATCATACACTTGCTCCATCTCAATATTCTTTACCACCATCAGTCTGGATATCTCCTGCCAGTTAGCGCTTTCATACTGGGTTACAAACTCCAAGACAGGTGCGAAAGCCCCTGTATGATTTACCAGTGCGCTGCTGATTTCTTTTGAAACCTTCACCATCTGCAGTGCTTCTTCCATAGGTCTGCTGAGAATCAAATCAAGCACTGAGAAAAGTCCCATCAGGAACAGTTCCGATGCCTGCAGCTTCATTTCAAACAACGGCGCAAGATTCTCCGCAAATTTCGCACGGAGCAGGGATAACCTTGTAATTTCATTGGGCTTATCTGCATACAACTCATTTGCAACAGCGGTATTAA
Source organism: uncultured Lachnospiraceae bacterium (assembly GCA_910585075.1). GTDB lineage: Bacteria > Bacillota > Clostridia > Lachnospirales > Lachnospiraceae > Suilimivivens. The sequence goes on along the minus strand of CAJUED010000059.1, from coordinate 21,110 downwards.
TCCACTTTTTCAGTTCACGCTGTCCTAACATAGCCGCCGCATGTCTGATGGAAGTGATTTCAGAATTCCTTGACATCCTGTTTACCATCTTGAGCAGGGAAATCACAAGGGCGGTATCCTGGCTGATAACATCAGCCGCTTTCGTCAGCTCAAAATCAGATGCATTTACCATATTCAGCAATTCTATGTAATTCACTTTCAAAGGACTTACTTCTGTTTCCCCTTTATTTACCGCCACCCGATAGAATTTGCCTTCATAAAACTGGTAACCGCCATCCGCTTTTAATTTTTCAAAGGTTTCCTGATCCTGAATGTTCTCAGCGCACAGCTTAATTCTAGGATACACCTTGGTAAAATATATTTTAGCTTTGCTGATATCAATATTTTTATGATCCAGCATAATATAATCACATAACATAAGGATTCCGCGGTAAACTTCAAAATTCCGTACCGCCAGCCTGCGCATTGCAAGCTTATAGCCCTTTCCTTTCAGCTCGCAAAGTCTGTCAACGTACATTTTATCAGGCGTCACCGTACTGTCAATCAACAGTACAATCTTATCATGAGGCGCCTGGCATTGACCGGATATATCGGAAAATATGGAAATATTATTCACTTCCACAAACACTTCCTTATCCGTGGAAAGGGTATCCAACCCCATATTCTCAATAATCTCAAGTCCTGGTATTTGCGTTGCGCCATCATTCTGTCTGGTTCCCTGCATAGAAGGGTCTAACAGGAAATTTGCTTTCTGTGCAAATAATGAATACGCTCGCACGCTCATTTCTTCATCAAATAAAGGTATTAATGTTACAAGCATATTTTTCTCCTTCACGTTTAAATATAAAATTTTCTCTCAATATACTTATAGTTTACACTATTTATTCAATATACACAATATTTTGATAGAATTTCCTCAAAAAATTTGCATAGTTTACGCCGACTGCTGCTCGGAAGAATGCTGCCGCACATATTCCTGCAATATCTCGGAAGCCTCGTCCACATTCAGTCCTGATTCTTCCAAAAGCTGGTTTAATCCCTCCAAGTCTTTGTCTCTTTTGTCCTTGTAGAGAGCATCCAGTTCGTTTTGCTCCGATTTCAGCCTTGTTCGAAGGGCCGAAATAAGTTCTTCCTTTTCCGCAATCTTTTCCTCAACTGTTTTCCTCTGTCCTCTTGCCATAATTTTCCTCATTTCTGCGCTGCTTTTTCCGCATAGCAAGTTTGTGGATGCAGCGCAGACACAAACTTGTAGAGTGAAAGATTTAAAAATCTTTCACTCATTACCTCCTGGAATTATATACTATAGTATATGGACAAGACTCCCAAAATATAACCGATTGAGGAAATATTGGTAAAAAATTCTTATATTTTAATTTCCGTCCATTTCCCCTGCTTAAAGCGCACCGAAGCAAAAATGAAACGGGATACCTGATCGCCTAAAACTCCAAGCCATATACCCACAATTCCAAGGCCAAGCATATATCCTCCCACGTAGGAAACTACCGTACGGATAATCGTAACGCTGATGGTGGAGGCCATTGCCGTATAAAGCGTGTCCCCCGCTCCTCTAAGGCACCCCATATAGATAACCTGGCTTATCTGGAATACCACCACAAATATAATCACATACATAATTTGAACGCCAATTACAACGATATGTTCCTCCTCAAAGAACAGCTCCATTAAAAATTTAGCACCTGTGAAATAAATAACTGCAAGGCAGACAGCGATTGTTCCTCCCAGCATTCTGCATATACGTCCATATTCTTTGGCCAGCTCCTTATCCCCGGCCCCCAGACTGCGTCCAATCAGCGCCACTGCCGCCGCCTGCAGACCGTCTCCAAAGGCAAAAGAAAGCCCCATAATGTTCATGCCTACCTGATGGGCCGCCATAGCATCCGTTCCCTGATAGGCCGCCATTACCGCTGTCAACATAAAGCCGATTCTCATCAAAATCTGCTCAAAAAATACGCTGTAACCTACCCTGACCAAATTCACAAAAGAGGAAAATGCCGGCTTAATCTTATTATTCAGAATATAAGGGACACTGATAAAGCCATCAGGCTTTAAAATAGACAAAATACTCATAATACATGCAACCACAGTTCCCAAAACAGTTGCAAGCGCCGCTCCCCTTATACCAAGGGCAGGGAAACCAAAATGCCCATTGATCAACAGATAATTTGCAATAATATTGATTGTGTTCGAGGTGACATTGGTGCGCATGGTGATTTTTGTATTTCCGGCTCCCCGCTGTGCGGAATTAATCCCCATTTGAATACAGTTAAATATCATCCCGCCCATAATAATCCGGAAATAAAGAACAGCGCTGTCATGAGTTTCCGGCGTGGAACCACACATCCTGATAATGGGACTTGCCAGCGTCACAAATAACACACTTATAACAACGGCAGCTACCATAAGAAAGATAAAAGCCGTATATAAAATCCGGTTAGCATCTTCCTGTTTATTCTCCCCCCGCCTTCTTGCAACCAATGCGGAAATGGAAACATTAAGCGCCACAAACAAAGAAAGCCCTATAAATTTAGGCTGTGTGGTAAGCCCTACTGCCGCCACCGCATAAGAGCCAAGAGAACTTACCATCAACGAATCCACCAAACCGGCAAACGCAACAAAAAATGATTCTACAATTGCCGGCCAGGCCATGGAAGTGGCCACATGTATATTTTCTCTGCTATACGTATGTTTTTTTAGCAGTTCTTTTGTATTTTTCATTTTGACTGATTGTCCTTTCATCGGCTGTCATCACAAATGCAGGTATATTGGCTGATACAAAATGGCAGGGGAATCCCCTGCCATATCATGCATTTTCAATTCAATAAACCCGTAACCAATATCTAAATTTGGTTAATTGAGGGTAAACTGATTAATCAATTCGTCAAGCGTAACCGCCTGTGCGGACAACTGCTGGCTGGTAGCGGAGGATTCCTCAGCTGTTGCTGAGTTGTTCTGTACAACCTCAGAAATCTGTGTCACACCAAGCTCAGCCTGATGCATTGTCTCTGCCTCGTCTGCCGCCATTGTGCTGAGCTTCTTGGAAGACTCTGCAACTTCTTTAATTCCATCCACAACAATTGCAATAGAGTTGGATGCATTTTCCGCTGCGTGGTTTCCTTCTTCAATCTTCTTAAGGGAACCTTCAATCAATTCTCTGGTATCTGCTGCAGATTTCGTACTCTGTTCAGCAAGCTGTCTGATCTGATCAGCCACAACTGCAAACCCACGGCCCGCTTCCCCTGCTCTTGCTGCCTCAATAGATGCGTTGAGGGATAACAGATTTGTCTGGGATGCAATGGACTCAATTTCAGAAATAATGTTCTCAATCTCTTTGGAGGTTTCATTAATATGCTTCATGGCCTCCATCATTTCATTCATTTCTTCACGGCTCTTATCAGCCTCATCCGCATACTTCTGTGCCAGTATGTAAGAATCCTGTGCATTCTGCGCACTCTTTGACATGGTCTCGCCAATATTGATAATCGTTGCCTGAAGTTCTTCAACCGCACCGGCCTGCTCTGTTGCACCCTCTGCAAGGCTCTGAGAAGCCTCCGCCATATTGCTGGCGCCTGCGGATACCTGGCTGGATGCCTCCTCTATAGAACGAAGCGTATTGCTCATCTGATCCTGCAACAGCTTCATAGCATCAATCAGTTTAAAGAAATCACCTGTATATTTATCCCTGATGCTGGACTGAATCGCATAGTTTCCATTTGCCATCTGCTTTAACAGGCCACCGGCATCATTGATGATTGCATTTAAATTGTCAGCCATCCGGCCTGCCTCGTCAATTACTTCCGCAATCTCATCCTTCCTGTCCACCTTAGGGAACGGAGAAGAAAGATCTCCCGCTGCAAATGATTTCAGTCTTTCGCTAAACGCATTAAGAGGCTCGGCGATTGATTTCGCGATCATTTTTCCTGACCTTATGGAAAGGGTCATTGCAATGATAACCACCACAACCACAACCGCTATCAGTCCCCAGCTTAATACGGAAATCTGGTCTGAGACTTTAGAAAGCTCATTTCCAACTTCTCCCTGCGCATAACTCCTGATTGCCCGGGAATACATGTCTGACATAATCAACATAGCCACCGCTCCGAGCAGCGCAACAGCCGATGCAAGTGTGGACACTAAAATAAAAGATTTTTTCAGTCTTTTTTCAATCCGTTCATTCGTACCCATAAAACTTCTCCTTCTTTCCACTTTTTTCATTGGCATTACTCAAAACACCTATTTCAATATATCACTTTTCTTAAATTTATACAACAATTTTTTGTTAAATCCATCTTCGATTTACATGGTTATTTTTCACAGTTAAAAAATGGACGTTCAAACCTGTTCCCCATTCTTTGATTCGGTCTAAATCAATTATGGTTTACCATATTCTTACAACTCGTACGGCGTCACCTGATATACATAATAATTCAGCCAGTTTGAATAAAGATTATTACTGTGGGAGCGCCACTGTAAATCCGGCTTTTTCGTGTCGTCGTCTTCAGGATAATAATTAAGCGGAATCTGTATGGGCAGCCCCTTATTTTTATCACGGACATATTCATTGTGAAGGGTGTACCTGTCATATTCCGGATGGCCCATCACAAAAATCTGCCTGCCCCCTTCCGTCATGCAGAGAAGTACTCCCGCCTCCTCAGATTCCGCCAGGACGGTAAGCTCCTTACAACTATAAATATCCTCCGACCTAACTGCCGTATGCCTGCTGTGGGGGATCATGAAATAGTCGTCAAACCCTCTTACCAGCGGAATCTTCCTGTTCATAACTTTATGTTTATAAACTCCAAACAATTTTTGGGGAAGCAGTATCTTCTCAAGGCCGAAATGATAATACAGCCCTGCCTGTGCCCCCCAGCAGATATGAAGGGTTGATGTTACATGAGTTTTGGTCCATTCCATAATTTCCTTAAGCTCCCACCAGTAGTCCACCTCCTCAAAAGGGATCTGCTCCACCGGCGCCCCTGTAATAATCAGGCCGTCAAATTTCTTTTTCTTCAGTTCATCAAAGGTATTGTAAAACCTGTTCAGGTGCTGAATAGGGGTATTCATGGAAACATGGCTGTTCATTTTCATGAAAGTAACCTCTATCTGTAAAGGCGTGTTGGATAAAACCCTCGCCAGCTGCAGCTCCGTATCCTGTTTGACCGGCATCAGATTTAAAATGCAAATCTGCAGTTCACGGATATTCTGGTGCAGGGCCCGGTACTCATCCATCACGAATATATTTTCATTTTCCAATATTTCTTTTGCCGGAAGGTCTCTTTGTACTTTGATAGGCATAACTTATCGTTTCCTTTCATTTGATGATAACGTACGCGGCAATACACGTTCTAGCACATGTCGTCACGTATATCGTAATCATAACATGTTTTCCGCCGCATGTCATAACATGCGTTATATATTATCAAAAATATTATATCCTGTTTGTATTTTTGCAATTTCACTCTTGTTTCAGGAATTTTTCTTTAAGCTCTATAGCAGTTTTTCCGTTTTTGTTTCATCGTCTTAATCCTCATTTTTTGCATTTTCAGTCAGTCTGTCGGAAAGTCAGCCAAATTTTTCCAAAAATGCATCCTCTGAGATAATTGGAATCCCCAATTCTTTTGCTTTTCTGTTTTTAGAGGAATTAGATGCGACATCATTGTTTACCAGATAGTTTGTTTTGGAGGTAACGCTTCCTGTCACCTTTCCTCCTTCCGCTTCCACATAGGATTTGAATGCATCTCTGTTTTTATAATGATGTACATCCCCTGTAATCACAAAGGTGAATCCTGCGCATTTTCCTTCCCTGTCAGGCTTTGGCGCTATCTTTTCTATTGTAACCTCTTTTAGCAGCGCTTGCAAGGATTTCTGATTTTTGCTGTTTTCATACCATTCCAGGGCCGAACCGGATTTTTCAGGGCCGATTCCGGGAGTATCCTCAAAGCCTTCTCCGCTTTCCAGCCTGTTTAAAAACCCCTCGAAGCCCTCCGCGGCAATCATTTTTTTGCCCGCATCTATTCCAATCATGGGAATGCAGAGGGCGTAAATAAAGTTCACAGGATGCACCTGCCTGCTCTTTTCGATAGCCGCCATCATGTTGGCGCAGGACTTTTCTCCAAATCCTTCCATCTGTTTGATGGCCTGTGCATGCTCGGAAAGATGGTAGATATCTGCAAATTCTTTCAGAAAACCTTCGTTCATAAACTTTAACATGGTTTGTATGGACAGCCCGTCAATATCCATCCCCGATTTACTTACAAACCGGGTGAATTTCTTTACATGTTTTGCAGTACAATCAGGATTTGTACAGTGGAGGGTTTTGGTTTTACTTTTCGGACTGATGCGCACCTGGGTCCGGGCACCGCAGACAGGACAGTTTGAGGGGATTTCAAAGTCTCCTGATGCATTTTTCACCGAAATACACTTGGGAATAATCTTATTAGCCTTGATTACCTCTAAAGTAGATTCCTTCCCGATTCCCAGCCTCTCCATTTCACTGATGTTGCAAAGAGATGCCCGTGAAACCGTAGTGCCTTCCAGCTGCACCGGTTCAAACACTGCCACCGGCGAGATGGTGGAGGCGGCACAGGACCATTCCACATACAATAATTTCGACAAAGCTGACACATCCTGCCATTTAAAGGCAATGCCCGCCTTGGTGGCATGATGGCCTGTAACACTGCCGGAGGAGGCATATTCCGTATCATCATAGCAGATAACCAGTCCGTCCACGGGTAAATCCATCTCCCCGCTTTCCACCCTTTTTGTCCACGCCTCAATCGCCCCAGGCAGGTCCTTCGGATTTACCAGTTCACGGTCTACAACGGTAAAACCCTCTCCAGCAAGGAAATCCATTCTTTTTCCCCAGGATTTTATTTCTTCTTCCATATAAACTAAGGTGAAAGCATTAAAATGAACACGCCTCTCCTTTACCTTTTCCGGGTCATCCAGGCTTAAAGTTCCTGAAGCCAGGTTACGGGGATTGGCATATTTTTCATCTTCATCCTCCATAGTATCATTGAGCAGTTCAAAATCCGTATAGGAAATGGTTGCTTCTCCCCGCACCACCATATGCCCTTTATAATTTATCTTAAGCGGAAATCCCTTAATGGAATTCTTTAAATAAGTAATGTTTGTCCCGGTGGTCCCGTTTCCTCTGGTAAGTATTCTGGTAAGTTTCCCCCCATCATAGGTAAGGACAAGGGTCAGGCCGTCCAGTTTCCAGGAAACCCATACAGGCCTCTCCTCCGCCCATTTCTGTAATTCGGACACTTCCTTAGTCTTTGCCAGCGACAGTGCAGGAAATTCATGAGCCTCCCTCTCTCCGCTGCCGGTTTCCGCTCCTGTCTTTTGTGTGGGGCTGTCAGGAAGGATATATCCGGTCTCAGCCTCCAGACCGGTAAGCTCATCAAAGAAAGTATCCCATTCATAATTGGACATGATCTCGTCCTGCCCATTATAATACGCCTCTGATGCCTCATTTAGGAGCTTTATCAATTCTTCGATTCTTTTTTTTTGATTTTCCACTATTTTGCCTCCATTTTCTTGCAAGTTTTCCTGCAATATCCTGCATTTCGCTTTCATGTACCTAGAAAATAGAATCTGTTTTCTTTCAAAAATATACGTTTTTTAGTATTTTCTGCTGATTTTTTATTTGATAACATTAAGTTTACATAATAATTATGAATATTTTCCCTTAAAAAACAGGTTTTATGTATTTGGCAAAAATGTACGGTTTTATCAGGTTTTTTCCACTCTTTTTCCAAGACATAATTTATATAACATATGTAATTCATCCTCTTTCAGCCTTCTGAACTGTCCGGATTTCAAATCTCCCAACACAATATTTTCAATTCGAACCCGTTTTATCCTGTATACATGATAGCCAAATTCTCTCACCATTCTTTTAATTTGCCTGTTCAGCCCTTGTGTTAGTGTAATTTTGAATGTAAATTTACCTGTTTTCGTTACTTTGCAGGGTTTGGTGGTGACAGAAAGTTCAGAAAGATAAACCCCATCGGACATACCTTTAATAAAATCTTCCGTAATCTCTTTGTTTACTCTGACCATATATTCTTTTTCATGTCCTCCGCTGCCCCGCATCATGGCATTGATCAGCTCTCCGTCGTTGGTCAGCAGCATCAGTCCTTCCGAATCTTTATCCAACCGGCCGGCATAAGTCACCCGCACCGGGAACTTAACCATATCCGTAATCTTTTTGTCCGCAAACCTGTCCTTTTCCGTACAGGTAACGCCCACCGGCTTATAATATGCCAACACCACTTTCTCGTCTTTTCCATGCACCGGCTTTCCGTTTACCATAATCCGGTCGTTGCCGTTTACCTGCATTCCGGCTATGGCCCTTTCCCCGTTTACACTTACCCTGCCCTCCTCAATGAGCCGATCTGCTTCCCGTCTTGAACACAGTCCACAGGATGCTAAATATTTATTTAATCTTTCTTTTTCCATTATAAATTAATTCCTTTCACATATATCATCAGCTTTCAGAAGCATTCGGCACTCTACTCCCACCACTGTGTTCTCCTATAACCTTAAGCACTTCACATTTTACATTAAATATATCTCATATTTGTCTTTATCCGCCTTATGGCATTTCACTTTTATTCTGGTGCCTTCCTCCTCATATTCCGTGCACTCAACCTGGGCATGCTCCATAAAATAGGATAAAACGCCTCCTTTATCGTAAGGAATTAAAAATTCCGCACTCACATATTCCGCGTAAATCTTCTCCAGAATCACATCCGCCAAAAATCTGATGGAAGAAGCCTCCTTTGCACACAGATAAACCTTATCTTCAGAAACCTTCTGAGGATAAGGGAGAAAATCATTGCTCTTATCTACTTTATTAAACACCATGATAACCGGAATCCCTCCGGTGTGAAGTTCTGCCAAAGTCTCCTGTGTGGTCTTCATATGTTCTCTGTAATGAGGGTCGGAATAATCCACCACGTGGATCAGCAAATCCGCACTTTCTACCTCCTCAAGGGTGGCGTGAAAGGCCTTTACAAGTCCATGGGGCAGTTTATGAATAAAGCCCACCGTATCTGACAGCAAAAAATCCTGATTGTTTCCGGTACATATCCTTCTCACGGCAGTATCCAGTGTGGCAAAAAGCATATCCTTTTCAAGTACCTTTTTCTCGTCCTCTCCTCCATAAGCATCCACCATGGCATTTAGGACCGTGGACTTTCCGGCATTGGTATAACCAACCAGGGCAACCAGGGGAATTCTTGCGTCCACACGTCTTTTGCGCTGCACCCGCCTTTCCTTTGAAACCTCCTCAAGCTCCCTTGACAGCTCTCCTATGCGCCGTTCAATCCTTCTTCTGTCAAGCTCCAGTTTCTTTTCGCCTGCGCCTCGGCTGCTCATGCTTCCGCTGGCGCCTCCCTGCCTGGTCAGAGCTTCGTGCATGCCTACAAGCCTGGGAAGAAGATACTTCAGTTTTGCCGATTCTACCTGAAGCTTTGCTTCCCTGGTCCTTGCACGGGTTTCAAAAATATCCAAAATGAGAGTTGTTCTGTCCAGAATTGGCTTTTTCAGCTCCTTTTGCAGATTGCGAAGCTGGGAGGGGCTTAAGGCGTCATCAAATATAATCACATCGGCCTCTAAAAGTTCGGCCGCCTCTCTGATTTCCTGTACTTTTCCCGTTCCCACATACAAGCCCTTATTCACGCTCTCCATCTTCTGGGTAACCACACCCACCGGCTCCATAAAACAAGCCTTTGCAAGATTTTTCAGTTCTTCCATAGAGCGCTCAAACTCCTCGCTGGCAGAGCCGTCATCCACACCCACCAACAGAACCTTTTCTCTTTCTTCTTCAACTTTCTTATTTCTTTCCAATTCTGTCACTTACAACCCCCTGTTTCAAATCAAAACTTTTCTTACGGACTTTAAGTAAAATCTCATTCATACAAAGTCTCAATCAAATCAAAATAGTTCTCAAATGTTTTGCGGCAGCACTGAGGATTCTTAATCGTGATTTTCCCGGTCCGCAGTCCGACCAGCGTAAATGCCATGGCCATACGGTGATCCTCATAGGTTTCAACCTCACATTCTTTTATCTCCCCGGGCGTAATCCTGATTCCATCCACCTCCGGTACTTCCGCACAGTCTATCCCCATCCGGCCAAGTTCCGTCAAAATCCCCTTTATCCTGTCCGTTTCCTGGAACCGTATATGTCCAATATTGCGGATTAAGGTAGGCCCTTTTGCAAAAGGGGCTAAAGCTGCCATTGTCATGGTCTGATCCGAAAAATCTTTCATGGAAATATCCTGCCCCTCATAACCTGAAAGTCCTTTTCCCAAAATCCACACCCCTTCAGGTTCATCCTTAAGCCCACAGCCCATTTGCTGCAAAAGCTTTATGAACTTAATATCTCCCTGCAGGGAATCCATATGTACATTTTTCACCAGGACATCCGTCCCTAAAAGCGGTGCCATCCCGTAAAAATAACAGGCCCCGGAAACATCAGGCTCTATCTGATACTCCCTGCGCCCAAAGGAATCCATGTGGGGTATCAGGCAGGTTCTTCCTTCCCGGACAACCTGAATACCAAACTGCTCCATCACGGCAATTGTCATTCTGATATAAGATCCTTCCGTTCTGTCCCCTTCCAAAACAACTTTAAGTCCGTCAGGAAGCATCACACCCGACATAATGAGGGCACTGGCAAACTGGCTGCTGATTCCTGTATCAATCGTTACCTCCTTTAAAGAGATATTCTCTGACTTCATAACAAATGGAAAGTGTCCACTTTCGCCCAAAAATTCAAAAGAAACCCCTGCTCTTTCCAATTCATCCAAAAGCGGACGCATAGGACGTTTACACATTTGTGGAGAAGCATGCATTTCATATTCCCCTCCCGCCAGGGCAAGCATCACTGTCAAAAACCTGGCGGCCGTACCTGCACTTCTCACATCAACAGACACATGGGAATTGGGTATCCTGCCCCCGGTTCCCTGCAGGGTTACATCTTTCTTTTCTTCATCAACTTCCACATCAAATCCAAGCTTTATAAGGCAGTCCAAAAAAGCTCTGGAGTCATCGCTGAACAACACTCCATGCAGCGTACACCGACAATCAGACAAAGCTGCAATTAGTAACGCACGGTTCGTGATGCTTTTTGAACCTGGCACCTGTACCTTGATTTCCTGTTTTTCGGAAATTTTCCCGACCAAATACTTGTCCATAATTATATCACCCTTTAATAAACGTATTTTTATATGTTATTTTATTTGCAAATAGAATAACTAATATGTAATTTAAGAACAGATGCTTTATATATCCCTAAAACTATCCGCTCAATAGGCCAACTTACAGTGTACCAGCATTTGACCGTAAACCACTATCTACTACTATAGCAATTTTTTCTCCTAATGCCAATGAAAATTTAAATTTCTACACAGAAATTTCCACCCGGATAGTTTTCCGGGTGGAAATTTACAGTGTTTGAGCAATAAGCTGACTTTGTCAGTGTTTGCTATCACCACTCCTTATTTTCCGATATCTTCACCGCTATTCGGTAGGATATGGCCAAAGCTGCCATTCCAATCACAATACAGATTACAACAAACATGTCAGAAGAAATCAGTTCTTCCACTTTATGAACTTCCAAACCTATTTTTTCACCTGCCACGCTTCCAAGTGCAATCAGTCCCCCCACAACAAGCATAGAAAAGATATACACATATCTTGCTTTTTCAACGCCAAGCTTAAACATAGTCGGCAGCGAAAACGTATTAGCCAAAATAAAAACCGTCACTGTTGCCGCAAATCCCTCCTTCCCAAAGGAAATCCAAACCTTCGTTTGAGATGGAATCACATGCATAATAACCTCCATCAAAATCCCGGCTAAAGCTCCCATACCAATTGTTATCAAAAAAATGATATACTTTGCCTTTACAATCATCCGAAGATTAATTGGCGTGGTAAGTGCAAATCTGTTAAAGGAAACCGCCTCATCCATGGACATACTGCTCAGCACCATACTGCTTCCCATAATTACAAAATAAATCATGGCGAAAGACGGAGAACGCATCGCTATTGAATACAAAATCATTGCTCCAAATATGACCCCGTATTGCTTTCCATATGACGACAATGTGTATAAATCTTTTAAAATAAGACCTTTCATAAATTATTCCCCCTGTTTAATCTTTGATTTTCATTTTTAATTTTTTATTTCTGACTTTACAATATACAAAAGTAAATCTTCTATATTGGCCCTGTCCAGAGCAAAATTCTTCTCCTGTTCCCCTTCCCTCCAGAAGCCGCTTTCTTTCAGGCGCTCCCTGCTCTTTACAAGTACGCTTGTCTCAAAGGCGTTACTGTCTGTTCCAATGATAATGTCCTTTGGAATCTGCTCCGCCTGCTTCCTTGTACATTTCACAATGCCATATTGATAGAGAAGCTCGTCTTTATTTTCATATAACAGTAGTTTTCCATTGTGCAACAGCATGATATAATCTGCTATTTTTTCAATATCTGATGTTATGTGTGAAGAAATAAATACCGTATGTTCTCCATCTTCAATATATTCTCTGAAAATATCAAGAATTTCATTTCTCACCACCGGATCCAATCCGCTGGTAGCCTCATCTAAAATAAGTACTCTGCTGTCGTGGGATAAAGCCACCGCAATGGAAAGTTTCATTTTCATTCCCTTGGACAAATCCTTTATCTTCTTATCAACAGGAAGCGCAAAACGGTTTAAGTATTCCGTAAATTTCACATCGTCCCAGGTAGTGTAGATTTCTCTCATAATCTTTTGAATATATTTCACCTTCAGGCTATGAGGAAAATTGCACTCGTCAAAGACAACTCCAATCTGTTCCCGCCATGCGGTCTCCTTCTCCCCTGTTCTCACATTATAGCCAAGCACTTCTATCTCTCCCTGATCTATAGGAGTCAGTCCAAGAATTGACCGTATGGCAGTGCTCTTTCCCGCACCGTTTTCCCCTATCAGTCCCACTATAGCTCCCACCGGAATTTGAAAACTAACATCCTTTAATGTAAAATCTTTATATTGTTTGGTTAAATTCCTAACTGTAATTGCATTTTCCATATGCTCTATCCTTTCTTTCACCCTGCCGGTGTATCTTCCTCCTGATACATAATTTCAATCATTTCCTCAATTTCTTCTCTGCTGATATTGCTTTGCTGCGCAATCATAACAGCCTTTGCCAGAAAGTCCTCAATCTCCTTTAGTTTTTCCTCTCTGACCAGCCTTATATCCGCGGCTTTTACAAAACTTCCCTTTCCCACTACGGTAGTTATGAAACCGTCCTTTTCCAAATCCTCATAGGCTCGTTTCGTAGTGATAACACTGATGCGAAGCTCCTTCGCCAGTGTCCGCATGGAGGGAAGTGGATCTCCTTCCTTTAGCTGCCCACTCATCACCATGGTTTTAATCTGGATGGTAATCTGCTCATAAATGGGTTTGTCACTGGAATTGCTGATTATAATATTCATTCCTCACCTCGCCATTTTCATATCCGTTATATGTTTATATAATGTATATATCATATATATACATTATTGTCAATATATTCAGCAAAAAAAACGGATAAAATCATAATCATCCAAACATGTGTTTATGCGTACACATATGCCGGAACATATTTGAAAATGTTCTAAGCGATTATGATTTATCCGTTTTTAAATATACCGTCCAACACAATGTGACGGAATTTGTATCAATAAACTGACTTAAAAGACGTGACCGTATTTGCTATTTGACTCCCTCCTGTAAATCCGAATATAAGAGAGATATCATATCCTCCGGCCTCTCTACAAATGTAACGGCCCCTGCCTGTTCCTGCTCCTGTCTGGTTCGAAATCCCCAGGTTACGGTAAGGCAGTCCATTCTGCTATTTTGGGCGGTTGCAATATCCACTTCCGAGTCCCCCACATACACAGCCCGTTCTCTGGGGACATCCAGAATGCGCAGTGCTTCCATTACGGTATCCGGTGCCGGTTTTTTCCGAATTCCGTCCCTTGCTCCAATGGCCGCATTTATTTCCAGATATGCCTTGAAATACTGTTCCCACAAAGCGTCCACACCCTCCTGAAGCTTATTGGAAACAATTGCCATCATAAATCCTCTTTCCTTAAGCTCCGAAAGCAGTTCCGGAATTCCAGGATAAAGGCGGGTCTTATCATTGCAATGGATTTTGTAGTGCTCCTTGAAAGTCTTAAAAATTTCATCCTGCAGCTGCCGGTCCGTACCCTCGGGTACGGCAAGCTCTATCAGCCGCTGCACACCGTTTCCCACAAAATGCCTGATTTCCTCAAGACTCCGCTTTGGAAGACCATAGTGCGCCAGTCCATAATTCACACTTTCCCTTAAATCCTCCAATGTATTCAGCAGCGTTCCATCCAAATCAAATATAACCGCGTCATATTTTTTCTGTTTCATCACAAAGCTGTTTCCTTTCACCTGCGCTTAACTTGCATATTCTTTACTCTTTTACTTATGCATTGCTATTTTTTGCTTTCTCCATTTGTGTTTTCGCTTCTTACTTTCATTTCTTCCTACTGATTATATTCCTACCGCAAAGGAGCCATCCTTCTTCAATCTCCGGTATACCAAAATAAAACATATCAAATGCACCATTGCGGTAAGAGCCCAGGAGACCGGATAGGAAATATAAAGGGTTCGAAGCGTCCTGCTCCAGGAAAAGATCGTATACACCCAGATAACCCTGAAAACACAAGCTCCCATAAGAGATACAAACATAGGTATGATCGCATAGCCCAGCCCTCTTATACTTCCCACCAAAACATCCATAATACCGCAAATACAATAGAAAGTACAAATAATCTCAAGCCTATGTATTCCATAAGTAATTACTTCCGGATCCGAGGAATAAAGGCCCAGAATCTGATGTCCCAAAAGCACGGCCCCATTTCCCATGATAAGCCCAATTGCTGTCACAAATAAAAGACACTCTATCAAAATCTTTTTGATTCTGTCATACTGTCTTCCACCTAAATTCTGTCCTGTGAAGCTTACCGCCGTCTGATGGACAGAGTTCATTGCAGTATACACAAACCCCTCCACATTGCTTCCCGCCGTATTTCCCGCCATGGCTACGGAGCCAAAGGAGTTGACGGAAGACTGGATTAGTACATTAGAGATGGAAAAGAGCGAGCCTTGTATACCTGCCGGGAAACCAATTGCCGCTATTTTCTTAAACTTGTCCCAACTCATCTGTAGTTTACCAAGGCATAATTGAAAGCATCCCTCACTTTTCATCAGACACCGGACAATCAAAAACGTAGATACACACTGGGAAATCACCGTTGCCAGGGCAACTCCGGCCACTCCTAAATGGCACTGAATTACAAAAAACAGATTCAATGCGACATTTATAACGCCTGCTATTATTAAATAAAAGAGCGGCCTCCTGGTATCTCCTATGGCTCTCAAAATAGCGCTGCCAAAATTAAACAACAGCATGACCGGCATTCCCAGGAAATAAATACGCATGTAGAGCACAGATAGTCCTATGACATCCTCAGGTGTATCCATCAAGGTCAGTAAAGGCTTTGCCGCCACAATCCCTATCAACGTAAGTATAATACCACCCACTCCACTAACCAGCATGGAGGTATGCACTGTCTGGCTTACCTCCTCCTCCTGCTTTGCCCCATAATATCTCGCCACCAGCACATTGGAGCCAACGGAAAGACCAATAAACATGTTGACCAGCAGATTGGTCAGCGCTCCTGTGGAGCCAACCGCCGCAAGGGCTTCATTTCCTGCAAACCTTCCTACCACAATCACGTCCGCAGCATTGAAAAGAAGCTGCAGAATCCCGGAAAGCATAAGCGGCAGTGTAAAAAGCATAATCTTACCAAACAATGGTCCGTTACACATATCAATCTCATAAGACTTTTGTATTTTATTTTTCATTTTTCCCCCATGCCGCGCACCATCGCAGCTTTATTTGTATTCTGGCAGGGCATTTTTTCTCCCTGACCTGTCAGAATGTGTTTGAAACTATGCTTATAGCTTCGCTTCCAAATCATCCAGCGATGCATATCCGTAGAGCGCAGCCGTATTCGCCATAGTCATTTGAGCAAGATTTTTCTCCTCCCGGCAGAGCTGCGCAATAAACCGTCCATATAAATCTAACGTTTCATCCGAGTAGGTAGACAACTCGCCTCTTAAATAAGTTTCGTAGGAGGTATTAAAAGGGGTATCCTCCGACGTATGGATGCTTCTTGCGTTCTGCGCCGCCTTAGGATACTGAGAGGCAAATTCCTCCATCCAGCCCACCTGAATCTTCACAATTTCCTCTATAATTTCCTTCTTCACATCAGGAAGCGATGGCAGAGAATCCTTTATCTGTGCGTATCGCAACGGCGCCGTGCTCTCCATCATACGTCCATATTTTTCCGTAATCAGGTTCCAACCTTTGTCATTGGCTCTGTGGAAATCCTGAATATAGCTCTTTAGCATTTCCTCTGTCCATGTATAGTACTGGCTCTTACGCATAATGGAAAAAGTATTCCAGTCATCCTGGCAGTCGGCCCTGCCCCCCTCATTTTCCACCTTATCAAAAGCCTTCCACTCCAGAGAAACCAATTCATTTACAAGGGCAGTCTTAAAAGAGTCGTCTGCATGCTCCTTCTGCGGGATGCTCTTTAATATTTTGTCCGTATGGTGATCCAAATAATTGTCTTCCCCGCTGGTAAGTCCCTGCTTTTTCATTTCGGCAATGATAAGGGCCACTATCATTTCTATCGTCTGAGGAATCCTCTCGTCTCCACTGGGAAAATCCACCAGCGCATTTAAAATATCTCTTATTTCAGGCAGAATCCTAAGCCTGTTCATTCCCTTATGCATCCATTTGTAAAAAGGTGCGTAGGTACAATTTAAAAGATAAACCATAGCCATGGTATGTTTCATAAACTCTGCAAGGGCAATAGCCGCCGTAACCTTTTCCCCTCGTCCAAACATTCTGGAATAATTATACTGTCCCGACTGCGCCATAAGCGCCGCCTCTCTGGCTATCTTTTTAATCCTTACCTCCTCCGGGTAATAAGCAAGTATTCCTTTCCTGATTCTGGTAAACTCTCCCAAATCATCTCGAAATACCTTGCCGTTTACCGCCGTTGCAAGCCTGTAATCCTCTAAAAAAAGCCATTGATTCTGGGTAGTAGGCACATCCCGAAGGCCAAGCAGATTCTCATAGAAATCTCCTATCCGAAATACCCCTACCCTCTTTTGCGCCTTTGCCGTGGTAAAGCGGGTGATTCCCATATAGGTGGAGGGAAGTTCTTCATAAGCCTTTTGCAGTTCCTCACCGATTTCATCATAGAGCGTATCGGTAAGCCACATACAGAATCCCGGTCCAAAGTCATGATCCCTTGAAACCTGGTCGTCAAATCCAAAACATTCCGAACCTTCTCCCACAAGTCCCACCGCTATCATTTGCTCATACTCCGGAAATTTCTGACGGATCATGGGCTTTCCATATTCCTCGTAGAAAGCCTGGCATAATTCCATACCGCTGGTAAACTGTCTGGTTCTCACCGGAAGGCTCTGCATTTTGGCTGTCACAGCGTTTAAATTCTGCAACGTAATCTCATAGGCCTTACTTCTTCCTACATTCCGCTCTATCTCTCTTAAGGCCATCTTATAGTAGCGGGCGGATTCCTCCAAATTTCCTGCCATATATTGGGCTTCGCCCATAGCGGAAAGGGCGCCGCTGTAATGATAATCCCTGTACTCGTCCATCTCAAAAATAGAAAAGGCCTTTTTCAGATTTTCAATCGCTTCCTCATAACGTCCCAGCTTTAACTGTGAGGTTGCCAGATTGGTATGAGTTACCGCCACCTCAATTCTCGCTTCACTGTACAGAACCGCAATCCCAAGGGCACGCTCCAGGCAGTCGCAGGCGCTTTCATAATCTCCCATCTCCTGAAACAAAAGACTCATATTATTATACAGGCTGGCATACCGGAAATCCGTGGAGGACAGCTTCTTTTCGTAAACTGCCTTTACCTCCTGAAAATAAATCATAGATTCCCGCAAAAGCCCGGCCGCCCTGCAGGCATTGGCCACATTCAGCAAAGTCGTGGCATAGGCCACACTCCCCTTTAGTCCCGCCTCATCCATCAAAATAAGCACCTGTCTGCAACAGGAAATTGCCTTGTCAAATTCGCCGGTTTCCCGATAATGTCCAATAATCTCATTCAAAAGAGTAATAAGAGAACCTGTATCTCCCTCCGCCGACGCCTCGTCTATCCTGCCAAGCAGAAAATCCTCCACCTGATCCACCTTGTGCTGTGAAAACAAATCATCCAGCTGTGCCAGAATCTGTTCAATTATCATTTCCAAAACCCTCCATTTCCATTAAAGCCTCTTAATTCTGATTTTATCCATCATTTGTGCAATAATGCACAAATCAACCTGGGTTTTACTTCCTTTCATATTCATTATACTGCAACTTTCACAATTTTCAAGCACACCGAATGGAATCTCAAAAAAAGACAGGACTCACTATATTGTAATAGGAATCCTGTCTCAAAACACTCTTTTTTAATACCTAAGTCATAAAAATTACTTAAAATTAAACCGGATATGCGGCATTCTTTGTATCAGCCTGGGTCATATCCACCTTTTCCTGCTGTGCCTGACGATATTTGAAGAAGTCGGTTGCAACCTGAGGGAACAATGCATAGGATAATACGTCCTCATCCTGCTGTTTCCATTCCTTCATTTCTGCTTCTAACTTATCCATCTCGTTTTCAATCAGGTCTGCGGGACGGCAGGTAATTCTCTTCTCACCAGGAATAACCTTGTCGATAACTTCCTGGCTCATAGGCTTAACGGTCTGGCCGTACTCACCGCGAAGAACCGCCTTGGTTTCCTTGGTAGCCATCTTATATCTCTCGCCCATAAGCACGTTAAATACTGCCTGTGTACCAACAATCTGGGATGAAGGAGTAACCAGAGGAGGCTCGCCCAGGTCTTTTCTTACCTGAGGGATTTCTTTAAGCACATCATAGTACTTATCCTCTGCATTCTGCTCTTTCAGCTGGCTCACCATGTTAGAGAGCATACCGCCGGGTACCTGATACAGCAATGTCTTAATATCAACACCCATAACCTTGGGATTAAGAAGTCCGCTTGCAAGGCACTCGTCTCTGTAAGGTCTGAAGTAATCAGCAATTTCAGATAAGAGATTCTGATCATAACCTGTATCATAAGGTGTTCCCTTAAAGGTCTCAACCATAACCTCTGTTGCCGGCTGTGAAGTACCCATAGCAAAAGGAGAGATTGCACAGTCAATTACATCCACGCCTGCCTCTACAGCCTTCAGATATGTCATGCTTGCAACACCTGATGTGTAGTGCGTATGCAGCTGAATCGGAAGCTTGGTTGCTGATTTCATTGCGGAAATCATTTCGGAAGCCTTGTAAGGAACAAGAAGTCCTGCCATATCCTTGATACAGATAGAATCAGCGCCCATTTCCTCAATCTTCTTCGCCATATCCATCCAGTATTCCATGGTGTAAGCATCACCTAAGGTATAGGAAAGCGCAACCTGCGCATGGCCTCTGCCCTCACGTGCTTTCACTTTATTTGTAGCGTTAACTGCCGCCTGTAAGTTTCTCAGGTCATTTAAGCAGTCAAAAATACGGATAATATCAATACCGTTTGCAATAGACTTTTCAACGAAATTGTCCACCACGTCATCTGCGTAAGGCCTGTAACCCAAAATGTTCTGGCCTCTGAACAGCATCTGAAGCTTGGTGTTCTTAAATCCATCCCTTAATTTTCTAAGTCTGTCCCAGGGATCTTCTTTTAAGAAACGAAGGGAAGCATCAAATGTAGCGCCGCCCCAGCACTCAACTGCGTGGTAACCTACTTTATCCATTTTTTCAACGATTGGAAGCATCATTTCGGTAGGCATTCTTGTTGCAATCAGAGATTGATGCGCATCACGAAGAACTGTTTCCATGATACCAATCGGTTTTTTAACCTGTTCTGCCATTTCTATTTCCTCCTTAAATTATTCCTGTTTAGAATACACCAAATACTGCCATGAAAGTACCGGCTGCTACTGCAGTACCAATAACACCTGCCACGTTAGGTCCCATTGCATGCATAAGCAGGAAGTTGGTAGGATCTGCCTCCGCACCCACCTTCTGTGATACTCTGGCTGCCATGGGAACTGCAGATACACCGGCAGAACCAATCAAAGGATTTACCTTACCCTTGGTTGCAATGCACATCAGCTTGCCGAAAAGGACACCGGCCGCAGTACCGAATGCAAAAGCAATCAGACCCAGAGCTACAATCTTAAGTGTATCAAGATTCAAGAACGCCTCTGCACTGGTGGTTGCACCTACGGATGTTCCAAGTAAGATAACCACAATATACATAAGTGCATTGGAAGCAGTGTCTGTCAACTGTCTTACCACTCCGGACTCCCTGAACAGGTTACCCAGCATCAACATACCAACAAGTGGAGCTGTTGTAGGAAGAATCATGCAGACAACAATAGTAACGATAATCGGGAAAAGGATCTTTTCCAATTTGGATACAGGACGAAGCTGACCCATCTTGATTTTCCTTTCCTGTTCTGTCGTCAATAATTTCATGATAGGCGGCTGTATAATGGGTACCAGTGACATGTAGGAGTAAGCAGCCACCGCGATAGGCCCAAGCAGAGCGGTCTGTCCTAATTTCCCTGCAAGGAAAATGGAGGTAGGACCATCTGCACCACCAATGATGGAGATTGCTGCTGCGGCCTTATCATTAAAGCCCATTGCAATTGCTCCGAAATATGCTGCAAAGATACCGAACTGTGCTGCAGCACCAAGTAAAAAGCTCTTAGGGTTTGCAATCAGGGGACCGAAGTCCGTCATAGCGCCGACACCCATGAAAATCAGGGACGGCAATATTGCCCATTCGTCTAAGAGATAAAAATAATACAGTAAGCCGCCGGAACCGTTTGCAGAGTCTTCAATGCTCATCATGATATCCGGATAGATATTAACCAGCAGCATACCAAATGCGATAGGCGTCAAAAGCAATGGTTCAAAGCCTTTGGCAA